>NZ_CP193898.1:1370000-2055000 GCF_050858885.1 Sporosarcina sp. A2
AGGCAATTCAGGCAGGGGATATCGAAGCAATCCGAACTTCTGTGAAGAAGTTTCTATCTACTTGGACACGTAACGAACGCCCAGTCCGTGAACAAAGTATCGCGGCATACGGTGCTATCGAAACCCAAATGGCATTTTTACGTATTGCCCTAGCAGAAGATGCCCCAAGTCAAACGGATCTCGAACAGACATACACCGCTCTTGAACAAGCAATTGTCACGTTCTCAGCAGGCGAAATGACGGCAGGGTCTGCTCCTATAACTGAAGAATCGTTAGACACGCTCACTTCCCTTTTAGCGGACAGTCGTGCAGCACTTGCTGAAGATGACACAGATACCGCGGTTGCAAAATTACGGGAGTTCATCACAAGCTGGCCGAACGTCGAAGGTCAAATTCGTACGAAAGATGCAGCTCTCTATACGAAAATTGAAAGTCAATTGCCGTTACTTGCGGGTAAGCTGAAAAGTAAAAGTTCGGATATTAGTAAAATATCCGGAGAAATCGCCAGTTTGCAACAGCAAATTGAACTTGTTAAAGAAAGTACATCTTATACGTTTTGGGATTCAGCACTCATTCTACTACGTGAAGGTTTAGAAGCACTCCTCATCATTATCGGGTTGGTTGCATTTTTGAAGAAAGCGAAACAACCTCAACTTGCGAAATGGATCTACACAGGTTCAGCAGTAGGTGTTGTTGCAAGTATCGTTGCAGCCATACTCATGACAACCATCCTCAACTCAGTGACAATCGGTAGTAGCCGTGAAATCATGGAGGGCGCTATTGGACTTGCAGCAGCTGCTATGATGATTGGAATTGGAGCATGGCTTCATCGTAAATCAAATGTTACTGCTTGGAACGACTATATCGCACGTCAAATGGGTACTGCCATCTCTAGCAAAAGTGCTTGGGCTATTGGATTGCTCAGTTTCTTGACAGTATTCCGTGAAGGTGCAGAAACCGTCGTATTCTATGTAGGGATTGCGCCTAATATGGAACTGTCGCAATTTCTCCTCGGAATCGCTGTAGCACTTGTCATATTAGTGGCAGTCGCTGTATTGCTATTGAAAGCAGGAAGTCGCATACCGATTCATCGGTTGTTCGCTGTTGCAACGGTATTCATCTATGCACTTGCTTTCAAAATTATCGGAGTCAGCATCCATACGCTTCAATTGACGGACGTCTTCCCTACTTCAATTGTAAAAGGACTTCCTGTTCTATCTGCCATCGGATTTTATCCGACATGGGAGACAATTGCTGGACAGCTCGTATTATTACTCACTGTGGTGACTATGTTTGCAATAAAAAAACGGTCACCTGCCCGAAATGCCGTTTCCTCTTAAAGGAAGCGGTGTTTTCAATTTCCGACAAAATCCGAGCATAGATATTGACCCAAACTTCCAACTTACGGTACACTTCGCTCAATACACAATCAATACATATGAATGGGAGAGAATCAATGTTATCGAAAATATGGCGTGGTTATCGTGATAGTTCATTTGTACTTAAAATGTCCATCGGATTTCTTGCAGGTATTGCAAGTGGTCTAGTATTCGGACAAAAAATGGCTGTATTTCAACCACTTGGTACATTATTAATAAATCTACTTAGTCTCGTTGCCATTCCTGTGATTTTTTTAACTGTTGTACTTGCTGTCGATCAGATGAGCATGAAACAACTTGGTCGTATGGGCTGGAAACTGATCCTTTATTACGCAGCGACAACCGCTGCTGCAGTAGGAATTGGTGTTGGACTCGCCCTGTTGTTCCAACCGGGTCAGTATTTAACACTTCCTAATACGAAAGTCGATACACCTGCAGCACCAAACTTCTCAGATGTCTTATTGCAAATGGTTCCATCCAATATGTTTGAAGCCTTTTCCGGTGGTAATGTAATGGGTATTATTTTCATGGCTGTCATTATTGGTCTTGCCATTTCAGCAATGAAGTTTTCAACGGACAAAGAGATGCAAAAGAATGGTCAGCTGTTGGACAGAATTATCATTGCACTAAAAGAGATGTTTTCTAAACTCCTCACTGGCGTCTTGCTTTATGCACCAATCGGAGTGTTCGCAATTAGTGCAACTGCCTTCGGAAGCCAAGGATGGGAAACATTCAAATCCCTTCTTACGTTCACCGCAGTGTTCTACTTAGGTGTCATTTTGTTATGGGTATTCGTTTATTCAGGATTCCTTCGGTTGTCTGGGAATTCTGTCATCGATTTCTTCAAGTCAACGAAAGAAGCGTATACGACCGCGTTCTTCACTTCAAGCAGTATCGCGTCCTTGCCGATTGCCATTAAAGCAGCGCAAAAAGCAGGTGTGTCTGAGCGCACGGCCAACTTCGCCCTTCCTCTAGGAGCGGTGTTCAACTCAGATGGCGGTGCACTCCGTATGGGTGTGTCGATTGTCTTTGCAGCGAACATTACGAATCTCGAGCTATCCATATCTCACTTTTTCATAATAGTGATCATCGGGACACTCTTATCGATTGGGACTGCAGGCGTTCCTGCGGCAGGACTTGTGACACTTGCAGCGGTATTGACAATGTTTGGCCTTCCCCTTGAAATCGTCGCCCTCATCGCAGGTGTCGATGCAATCATCGGTATGGGTGGAACTGCTTCAAACGTTGTAGGAGATATTGTAGGTGCCGCTGTCGTGGATAGTTCAGAAAAGAAACGAGCAACTACTTGAAAAGACGATGTATCGTAAGTGAATATAGAATATGAAAAGACCGCTAATTCACAATGGATTAGCGGTCTTTCTTCTGGATGAAACAGGATTACTATATCTTCTACTCACGATTATAATAATTGGAGTACCGATAAGTGTAGGAATAAACCATAACAAAAGTACAGGGATTTCATTAACTAGAGGAATCTTCGAACCATTCACGACCAATGTCGCCGTTATAATACCGATGTAGGACCCGATCATTCCGGCAATATGTTTGTTCAACCAGTTTCTCCATCGTAATTTTCGTGCTAAATATCCGAAAAGAGCTAAGCCATATGAAAAGAGTGCGATATAGAACAGATAAGAACTTTCTGACCAGTTCATAATCGCCATTGCAAGAGAAGTGATGAAAATCACAACATATCCACCATGATATACTTCGCCAATTATCGTATGACTGCCTTTCTTCTTCTTTACGAACAATGCTAGAGTGCCAGTAAGTAAACAAATGATACCTACTATAATGTGGATGATAAGAAGAATAGAGATGATATCCATTTAACACTCTCCTAGGCACGCTTTCTATTTTTTAGTAACTAAATATATGATTACGCACGGTGAATAAACTTACCTTGTCTCTTCTAGACTTTTAAGTTGTCAATTTGTCTCTTTGTGTTTGCGTTTGTTTTGAATTCATTACCAAATCTACTTATTTATCATTATCCAAGTCACTATCAAGGAAAGACTTTTTCTCTGGAACAGGTTCACTCTTGTCTTCAAAAGATCGTCCAATGACAGACTGATTGATACCGTTCTTAACGGCAGCTGTGATGATGAAATATAGGATGTATAGGCCGATCGCCCAAGTAATAATTGAAAATAGTACAGAACTAAAAATCATATGAATTCCTTCTTTCCGTTGATTAACGCAAAATAACTGTGTATTGGCTGTAGTGAAAGAGACAAGAGTAACAACTTAACTACACAAACATGATCTTAGGAATAGTAAGGATTCGAGTATTACTCTAAAAGATTAAGTAAAATAATCTTAGTGAACTTTTTGAAGTCACCGATATGTTTTTCTGAAATCATTTTTTAAATTTCAAATTGAATTGCTTGGTAATCATGTATTGCAATATTGCGAAAACCTACCATATTCATTAATACTTTTACTAATAATTCATCTATATTAGTTGCTTCTTGTAGAAACTTAAATGCATCGAGACTTGTTTTCGGTACTCCCAACCTTTTTTCACTGACGATATGCATAGCTAAATCAATACTCGCTTCACACTCACGCTGAATAATTAAGACAATACTATCCTACTTCGTAAAAACCTATAAATTGTCCGGGTTTTCTGCATATACTACATGGACACGATTAATACAGCGTTCACTAGTCGTCACTTTATTTAAAATCACTTCATTCATCGCCGCATACACTTCCTCTATCTTGAATGCGTTGCAATACTTCGGCCCGCTGTTCATTGAGTCCAGCGTATATACTATAGGCTTTCATACGCTGTTTTATATACTCGTTCTCATCATGGCATGCGAGTAACTTTCCCGTCGGAAAAATTTGTACGGCAAAAACGGTATCAATTTCTCTGATATTGACAACATCGACATCTCCGTTAGCAATTTGAGCAAGCTCACCTGATAGTGAAAAACATTCATAAGGAGATAGTACATCAACTGCGTAATAGGCTAAATCGATATCACTGTCTTCCCTTACAGTTCCTTTAGCATATGAACCGAACAGCATAATAAACGCCGGATTTACTCGTTTGTTATAAGCTGCTGTTTCGTCTGTACAGATAACATACTCTCACCACTGTCACCTATTTACATCAGTATAACATCTAACTATAGACCGCAGAAAATGAACAGATACCCATAAGTTATGTTTCTATAGTTAAATCTAATCTACGTTTACAAGGTAAGCGAAATAGCAGCCCACTCACTCAAGTATTTTGCTAGTACTACTCTCCACGTAAAACTGCTTTTTATTCGATTTCAGAACTAAACAAGCATAGATAATAGAAGTAATGAGCATCACAAGTGCTAATGAAACAATGACGAGTCGTAAAGACAAAACATCACCTAAGATGCCTATGCCTAGTATACATAAAACCTGAGCTAAACTTTGAATGAGCTGAAAGATACTGGTTACTCTACCCATGATATGAGCGGGTACATTATTTTGATAAAAAGTCATAATCCCTGCATTTAAAAACACGCTAAAGAACCCTAAAATTAAGAAACCGACCACGATTGATAAAAATGACCAGGAGAACGCGTATATCACATAGCCAATCGTCATCATAATGAGCCCAATTGAAATCATAACCCTTAGAGAAAATTTAGTTGAGAAAACAACTAGCAAAATAGCGCTAACGACAGAGCCTATTCCCGTAATACTGACAAGCAAGCTATAGTCGATTTCAGAAAGACCAATCACACGTTGAGTGAAGACAACTTCTTGAGTATCCATTGCAAAAGAGAAAATCATAATCAAGGTGAATCCAAGATAAATAGCAGATACATAGCGATTCTCAACGAGAAACACCTTAACAACTGTGAAATCACTCACTACTTGCGAAATCGTCAATGCAGGAATCTTGTTTTTATCGATAGACTCTTTCTCCGGAAGTACCAGCAACAACAGTGCGGCTACACCAAATAATACAGCATTGATCCATAATGTAAGTTCATAGGAATACATAAAGAGCAAGGCGCCTCCTACAGCTGGACCAATAATGAAAGCGCCTGAGCTTGCAAAAGAACGAATTGAGTTAAAACGCTTTCTTTTTTCAATTGGCACCATAATCGTTACGTACGTCATAGATGCTGGATGAAAGAAAGAATTCGATATACTTAGCACAATCAAGATCCCATATACGACTATCATATTTGGTGCAAATGGAATGAGGCTAATGAATACAGCTCGTATCACATAAGTAGTTATCATAACTTTTCTCTTACTTCTATAATCTATAAAGCTTCCTGTCCAAAATTTAGTAACGATATTCGTGAGTGGACTAATTATCCAAAGTGCCGCAACAGCCGCTGCAGAACCGGTTAGTTGAAATACAATGATATTAATCGCTATAAGATAGATAAAGTCTCCAATATTGGCAATGGCTATTGACGTTAATAAGATTCCAGGGTCTTTCCATTCCTTTAATTTCCCCAACGTAAAACGCCTCCTTCGCACAGAACCTGCTCACTTTGTTTAAAAAGGATATTATTTTCTCTTATCTAACACGCTTTTTATCGTTTCTAAGGAAACCGGCCCTTTTTGCATTGGACGAGGACATAATCGATTATATTTGGTAACCTTTTCATTAATTCTATCTAATCGCTCTTTAAGATCTACTGTTACAGAGGCCTCATAAAAATCAGCAAGAAGAAGAACCTCCTCTCGAATCGCCTGTTGTAAATTCAGCCAATGGGGTTTATATCCAGCCTCGTTAGCAATCCGTTGAAAATGTTGTAAAGTATCTCCTGAGAAATAGTCTTGGCTCAACGGTTTCCCTCTTCCAGATAAATTATCCATCCCACCTTCTTCTGCATGCTTTTTAATGATATCACCCATCAAATCATTGTAAGGTTCTTGAAAGTCACGCTCTTTCATACTCTTCACATTCCTTTCCCATCAAAATGTTAACAAGAGCTTAGGGATAACTCAGAATCTAGTACTATTAACTACTCATACGTAGACGGACTTGTTCGCTTGCGGTAAATGCATACGTTAAACAGATATTTGCTTGCTTATAAGCGCGTAATTCTTCATAAAGTCTGGCCCATAACGGTGCATAGTATAATGTTAACGAGTAATATTCTTGTTTCTTGAAATACGGGAAGACGAGTTCTTCAACATCTTTTAGCTGAGCAATCGTAATTTCTTCCTCGCTTGCACATTTCAACAAAAGGAACTGATATCGATGATGAGGCACTTCAAAACGTTCTTTAGGATAGGTAAGGAACAACTTAGTTAACGTTTCTTTATCCCGTTGTTGATAGCTAGCCCGAATCCAATTAATAACCAAATGCATATCTTCTTCAAAACTATTTGCTTGTTCATAATAGGACATAGCTTTGCTGAATGAGCCCTGACACTCGTAGCAGTAAGCTATATTGTTATAAAGAGAGCTCCATTGCCTAGGTGTTTGTATAGTAGGTACATTTTCCAGTAAATCTTGTCCAGCTTCAAACTCCACTAATGCATCTTGGTATCTATGTAGATCGTTCAGAATAACCCCCTTCATTGAATAGAGCTTTAACTGGAATAACGGTTTATATTGGTGAGAAAATACTTGTGTCGCCCTATCGATATAATCTAGTGCTTGCTGGAATGAATAATTACGATGATGTGCAAAAGCTAGATGATAAAAGTAATTTGCTTGCTCGAAGCGATGGGCAGAATTTATGTAATTACTTACATTGTGTTTTTCTTCTCTTAAGATAATCTGTTGGAATTCTAAGAAGGATAAATGCACATTTGTCGTGATACCAATAAACATTTGTGTAACTCGGTCCTGATGCCAGTTGATCAAAGGCCCGATTTTTTCAAGTAGCACTCGAGCTTCGTTGAGAACATCGATTGAACATAAGTAGCGGCTATAAACTAGGGCGGCTTGTAAATCAATTTCTTGATGAAAAGACTCATTCTGAAGAGATTCTAATCTTGTTAATTCATTTTCCGTCAGGCTTTCATTGGATAATAACTTAGCGTACATTGTTTCAAGAAGAGAACGATTAATCTCATCATTTTCTTTTTCATGATTAAGGTCAATCCCGACTCGATTAAATAGCATTTCATATACAGTCTGTTCAGCTAGGACAACACCATTTTCAATACGACTCAAGTAAGAAGGTGTACAAATCCCCACCGCGACATCATCTTGCCTTAATCCTTGTCGCTGCCGATGATACTTTATGAGCCGTCCCCAATTATTTGCTTCGTTATCAAGCACGTTGATCACCTCTAAATCTATTTTATCACAATATTTCGTTTGTTAATTGCGCAATTCATGAGAAATAGTAGTAATCAGTGGTCCATTTTCATTACACTTACACAAATAGAAAAAGCCATTATTTTGTTGGTATGCAAACAAAATAATAGCTAATAGATCATATTTGAAAATTCCTTACTTTAATCTTTTTCTTCTGTTCATACGAGTAGGATACATACAGAATTCCCTAAACCAATACTCTCCCTCTTGAAGTATTACTAGTTGGCTCCATTCTGGTATAGATGCACATCCGAATTCAAGGGATATATGTGTCGCGATAAACTACTATTAAAATTGCAATTTCAGAAGCTTTTTAGTGAGTGCCACTATGAAAAAGTGAATACATCCACCAATCATGCCAAATATGAACATGAAGAGAATTGAAAAAAGATCATATAGAATAATGCTTCCAATAAGACCTGCTATACTGCCGAAACCCGCATATAAGAGTGCCTTAATCCAATTTGGGGAGCTTTTGATTCTAGCTGAAAAATCGATGTACAAGGAAATAGGAAATGCCGCCAATGCAAAGAATGGAAATGAATATAGAGTTACTACAAAGACAGTTGGGCCAAATCCCCAAGAATCTTGTGAAAATATACTTGAATACAAGGCCATGAAAACTCCAAAAAGTACTGGAGAAATCAAAATCGCTAAAAAGTAAAGAGAAAAACGGTCAAATGTCTCTTTATAGCTTATTGTCATTTAGAATTTTCTCTCTTTCTATCAAATTCTTAAAAGTCGACGTTACCATTAATAATCTAATTATGCAATAGCTATGCCCAAAGCTGAATTGTATTTTATAATTTTTGAATCATTTCTACTCTATTTCCAAAAGGGTCTCTGAATTCAAATCGATCATACCCTGGTATCAGAACCCCTTCGATCACTTGAATATCATTTTGCTCCAGTACACGCCTCCAATATGAACAATCAGTTACTAAATAAGCTAAGTGAGCTTTTGTTGTGAACCTGTCAAAGTCATCTTCTGTCCCTACGTGAACTTCTCTGTTTCCAACTTTTAACCAAAAACCACCGCGTCCTTTAAGTGAATCCGGTTTGTCTACTTCTGCCAACCCTAATACATGACAATAAAAGTTCTTACTTTGTTCTTCTGAACCTGTTGGAATAGTGATTTGTGCGTGATGCAATCCCAAAATCATGGACGTCTCCTCCTAAATAGTAGGGTAAAGAACTCATTTCGATTAATTCTTCAAGTGCTGAGTAACAAAAGCTCCAATTTTAATTTATGTAATTGGAATTTCTTTGGTTTTCAAAACAACAACCCATACAAAAAGTGCTGAATTCAAACCAAATAATATCCTATTATATACGTTAGTAGAATCTTCTAGAAGATAGGTTCCATACCTCAACATATTAATCCCTAAAACTAGTAATAATAATGCAAACATTTTAGTACTCACATTTTTCATCCGCCCGACACCCCGCTTTACAAAAGGTTAATTTAATCATGTCCAAGGTTGGATGCATCAACATAGAGCTCACATGCAGCGTAGAAATTCATTTCATAATTGCGCACTTAATGTAAATAAGAATACAAAATAAATGGTGCAATGAATAATATAAATGAAACGGAAATCAGTATGAATGACACGGATCTAGGAAGTCTTTCTTTACCTTTATACCATCCTGAAAACTGCAACTTGTTCCTATATAGAACAAATACGAATAAAAAAACAGAAATTAAACCAAGCCACATATAGTCAGTAGGTACTTTATTGCTTGTATAAATATGTCTTACAACTCCCCATCCTAATCCACCAATCAGTGCCAGAATGATAAATACGCGAAGTAGTTCTAAGATAGCCCTCATTTTTCACACTCCATTCGCTTAAAGAATAGATTTACCTTCCAAGCCGTCCTCACAAAATGATTGTTTATTCATCCATGTATAATTAACAAATTCTAACATCTGACCATTCATTTCAAATTCTTTATCACTAGTTTCCTTATGCTTAAAACCGTTTTGCTCTAAAACTTTTTGAGATGCTATATTATTGGTGGTTGTTTTTGCCTTAACTACTTTTAAATCTAACTCAACTACTTTTTTGAGTAATAAATTCAATGCTTTTTTAGCAACACCCTTTCCAGTGTGGATTTGTCCCACTCTATAGCCGAGAAATCCTATCTTTTCGGATTCATCAATATCAACGAGATTTATTCTTCCAAGAATAGAATCATTTTCATCTTTTATTAAATAAAAAATGGAAAGTCCTTTGACTTGTTCATCAAGCAGAGATTCATGCCTTACTTTAAATCCCTCATACTTGTAATAGTCATCTCCTCGAGACGGTACCATATCCTCGAAAAATGTTCTGTTTTCAATTTCAAATTGATATAAGCTTTCAGTATCTGTGTCTTTTAACTTCTCAATTATTATATTCATGAATCCTATCCTCCAATCAGGTTTAATGCTATATACTACAAATCTGCTTCTGCAAACTCTAATCTGCACCACGATTGAAGCGCAGCACTTATGAAGTAACTGCGCCCATTAGTTGAATCGAAGTTTTATTCATTACTTCTAATTGATTTCGTTTTAGTGAAAATCCTTAGGATAATTGTGATAACTCCACCTAACAATATAAGAAGGTGAAAAACAATTAAAGAACCTGTCCCTTCTAAATGGTAAATAACTTTAGTTTCGAACAACAGAGACAGGGTTAACGGGAAAGTCAAAACCGATAACAACATGATTACCCAATTTCTAGTCTGTTTTTCATATTCCCTTTAGTTTAGTGGAAAGTAACGAAAAAAATGATAATGGCCAGTCGTATAAAAAAGGTAATATCATTTTAGAACCCCGTAAATTTCTGTTCTCCATTTCTAACTTTTAAATATGATAAATAAAAACTCATATTAACCTCCTATTAGATACGACAAACACACGCTTCCGGAATTGGCCCGATTATAGCCTAGCCACTATGCATTAACTGCCCTCATTTGTTGAACTCAGATGGATTAATCTAAGTTCGAGGTTAGATATTTATTAAAAAAACCTTTCACTTTTTGCCATGCTTCAAATTGTGCTTTTGAGTTATCTTTTGTATTTCCTCCAAGTAATAATTTCATTCCTTTCCCAAAGGGAGACACGACAGATTGTGTTGTAGGTAGTCCAGGAACACCAAAAGAGTGGCCTGCTCTCGGGAAATTGATATGTTCATAGTAATAAGGATGGTTATGTTCTTTCAATCGGGTTATCACTTTTTCAGACAACCAATCAGACGGCCATAACTGGTCATCGCCCCCAGTAATCAAAAGAATAGGACCATTTATCTCTTCGACTGCAATCTCCGCTAGTTTTTCACCTTCTGCCCAATGGTGGTAGGTTTCTCGCCAAGAGATTGGTTCCTCCTTATTCTTTGTCAGATTCAGTTCCTCTGCAACCTCTTTTGGTACCTCACCATAGGCAAACGGTAACGACTCCCCTTTAAATTTCCATGAAGATACTCCGAGTTCTAGTCGACCAATTCCCGGGTAAACAAATCCACTAGGCACATAACCTACAACTGCCTTGATTGACGGAAACATTGAAGCACTTAAAAGTGCCAGTTCGCCACCTTTAGAGGTTCCAAATATTCCTATTCTCTCAAAATCCACATTTGGATTATCACTTAACCAACCTATTGCTTTTTCAATATAATCTAAAGGGATATTTACTAGCTCTTTTGGTAAATCTTCTATACCAAAATACGCCAAAGATTACGTATTAAATCCATATGAAGCCAATAACGCTGCATCACTCTCTCTCAATCCGCCTTCGGATCCCCCTAGTATTATGAGGGTGGGGAGTGGTCCACTCTTGGAATGGCAAAAGAATGTTCCCACCAAACCTTGTTCGCGTATAGGAAATCTATCTACTTTAGGGGAAACTACATTACGAATGACAGAAACGGCTGACAATATTTCTTGCTCCCTTTTTAGAACAAGTTTTGTTTCCAATGGTTTTAAGGGTGTTTTTCGATTTTCACTCGATACAGGAATCATTGACCAAAAAAGTCCCGTTACATCGGGAACAAAATAAGTTCCCGAAATAGGTCGTGCAGTTGCTAAATCTATTTCACCCTTGCTGTCAGACATAAACTCAGCATACGCTTCCCAATTCGTACCACCGTTGTCACACATTTCGGCTTTGAGAATTACAAGCTCAAGTGGTTGAAGATTGGTGATAAGGATTTCCAATGATGTATCTATTAAAGAACTGTTCTGTTTGACATGGATTGAAGGTATCAATGCTTTCCCCCTAGTATACAAATTGTTTTTAGTACTATTTGGCCAGCTACTAAAAAGGGTGCAGATCCTTGTGAAAGAATTGCCCCCATTACTTGAATATAATCATGAATTACATTTTTCTGTTGTTAAATTTTTTTATTACAGTTGCTAAAATTGCAATTAAAAAAACGATGGCGCTATTTATTATTAAATAGTATCCTAGCTGCATGCCGTAGAATATTGCAAAAGCATCACGAATAACAAAAAGTGCTAATACACCACCGATTGCCCCAAACAAAACTGCTAATAATAATATTGTAAAAGCTGCAAAGTATAGACTTTTCTTTTCTTTGTAAGATATAAATCCAATAATATTTGCAACAATAATAAAAAAGCCCATAAGGATTAAGAAAAAGTTACTCATTTAACTCCCCCTTTTATAAACACATTTTACCATTTAGCCTGAAAATCTTGTTAAACTATTCGCTCCCTATTTTGGAATAACCTAACTGAAGATAATTTATATAATCAAATAATTAGATGTCCACTTCGTCTATATATCTGATATCCTTCTTCAAAACCCTTACTTGAATTTTGGATGTCCACTGTTTATCATAAACGGTTGCAGTTCCAAAAGAGTAGTAAAATAAACGGGATTATATTAAATTTCGTCATTAGTTAAGTCTTTCGATTTTAACAAACCCTTGAAGTCTAAATTAGAAATCCTTTGACCTGTTTCTTCGTAAAGTTCTCTAATTGCACATTCTTTAGGCGTTTGATTTTATTACTGCATAGAAGTCAGCCAAACGATGATATTCAACATTTTAGCTTCTTTTACAACTAGGAAATCGAGAAATTTAAATCCATTGTTCTTGGTAATCATGAACTCCTCCCCGTACTATTAATGCAGTTCGTTAATATTATTTGTTGCACAATAGCCCTGCCACCGAAAGAAAGGTTCAAATTATGTATTTAATATTAGAATAATTCATCGTGATTTAACCATACATCAATATCCACGCTACCCTGAACAGATAATAAACGGTATAAATAACGATAAGGTATTCTACTACTTTTCAAATCAGGAATTTCCATAATTCTTTCATAGCCAATAATAAAATCTTTAATAGAATTCTTGTCTAAAATATACTCAAGTCCAACAAAATCTAGCTCTCTGGGAGCCATAACGTATGCTTCAGTATCGACAAGACCCGTTAGTTCTTTATTATTTGATAGGAATTGTGTTGGGTCCATATCAACTAAAACGAAAGATGCGAATTGTGGGATAGGTATTTCTCCAGCCAATTTAATCATTTTAGGGAGCTTAATCCTAATTTCATCCTGGTCTTTGTAAAATTTATAGACTAAATTCGTCATGGTTTCAATCAAATGCTTGTTAAAGCTCTTAAGTGGGATTTTAAAATCTCCAGAGGGACTACCAACATAATTTACTTGGTATTGGTGAATTTTAGCCAATCCTTCTCCAAGGTCTTGTAATAGTGATGGAGGTTGATTTTTAAATGATTGAACTACTGCTCCATTTAATCTCTCTACCACCACAAATTGCCTTGAAGAAATAGTTCCCTTTTTTAATATTCTTGGAATTGGAATGGAGGAAATATCATAAAGCTCGTTATTTACTTGTTCTAAGCCAAACACGTTTCTTGGGTCAATACCAAATAGACTCTTACATCCCCACCAAAAATCATCGCTTGGCTCTTCGATCATTCGAGATGTACGTACTACTACTTCTTGCTTGTCTGTTTTCACTAACCACACATCACTTGCGTGATCGTCATATCCAGGATTTAACTCTTGGAATTCTACAATAGACTCTTCAAATAACGATTGGAGATCCACTAAATAAACCTACTTTCAATTTAATAACAAATAATCCTAATCTATAAATTGGGCCTCTATTGTTCAAGAAAGAGAACACTTCTATTCGCATTATCGTACCCAATTTCGGAATAGGGTTTTGATTGAATTTGTGTTGCGGATAATGACTCAACAAACGAGGGTATTACCTTTTTTTACAAAAAGGGAGAACCTAAAATAGGCTCCCCCTTATTTAAATTTACTCGTTTATATATTTGATTACAGCCATTTCTTTTCCAAACCGATCTCCATTATCAACAAATCCTAAACTAGAATATAATCGGTGAGCTTCCTTATTCTGTGGGTGGTAACCCACAACAATCTTTTCTGCATCTGGTAGCTTACTCATCTCTGAAATCATTAACTGAGTTGCAGCTTTTCCTATGCCCTGCCCCTGGAAGTTCTTATCAACCATTATTCTAAATATCCAGTAACCATTAAGTTCCTCTTTTAGAGTATTATACATTAGAAAACCAACTACTTTTCCATCATAATAAATTGCAAAGGGTTTTAAAGATAGCTCAAACTTTGAATGTGCTATTGAAACAGCGTTCGATTCTAGATATCCAACTTGGTTCTCTGCTACTTCTAATTCACAACAGTCATACCAGTTCTCTTCGTTCAATTCTTCAATTTCCACATTATCTGCTCGCATACATTTGCCCCTTTCAAATTTAGGGGGAACGCTAATTAAACATCGTTAATATGACGTTATCCCCTTTAAGTAGTACATAACGAAAGATAATTCTTTGTTTTCCATAATGAACGCCCCCTTAACATGTTTTCCCGATAAATCGAAATGCAAAGATTAAAATATTCAATTATATCACAAGAGGCATCGGAAAATTCCGACCATTTCAGACGCACTGCTTCATCTGAAATGCGCAACGATTGCGGAATAAGGATGACTATACAATAACGCCACTAAATAAGACGACAATGAATAATCATAGATTCGCTGTCTTTTGTAAAAGAAGTCTTTTTCCAAGAACCATATATGGCCACTAACTCAAAATTATGTTCTGATAATAGCCTTTTTATCTCCATTGGATATGTATAGCGTAAGGAAATAGAATCTTTGTGAGTAGAAATAACATTAGTAACATTAGTTTCTTGAACAGTAGTGCACTCCAAGATTTGAGTTTCGTGGTTATAAACTTCGCGATGTTTTTCAGTGACTACTTGATCCAGACGATTGATGTGAGTTTCTTCAACCTCATCAATTACAGCTAATTCCTTTAATATTGGGTTTCTAGTATCAAAAATAAATTCACCGTCAGGCAATAAGTGGGATCCGACTGATTCTAATAAAGCACTTTGACTTTGATTTGTTAAGAAGTGTTGGAAGGAGTTGCCTACCATAAAGATTAATGGAGATTTGATCGGTAGATCTAACTGAGTGCAATCCTGTTTAGAAAAGTGAATATGAACACCAGAGGCCTTTGCCTTTTGAATAGCTAAATTAAGCATTCCTTGATGGATATCAACTCCATACATTGTATAACCTTTTTCAGCCATTGGAATTGTTAATCTCCCTGTACCACAAGCCAATTCAATAATCGGTTGAGTTGTCATATCAACACATTTCTGAATAAAATCTAAGTCTTCTCGATAATTATTATATAACTCATCGTATTTTAGTGGATCAGCATACTTTTCTAAATTCTCCTTATAAATGTCTAATGTCATTTTTACTCTCCCATTCTTAAATGTTTTTAATACAACATTTTGGTCCCACCCAGGCCCAATACTTATTCATCAACCAAAAGTTATAAGAAAGCGTTTGTAGTAATCAACGGCTATTCCGCTGCCCCCCCACGGAACGAGCAGGTTCTCTGCACTCCAGGCTTCATCTAACTTTATGTACTAGACTATAAGTTCCTCGTTAACCTCAGACAAGAAGAGGTTTTGTCTTTCTTCTAAGAGCTTGCACTGTGGAAATCTCCACGCTCCTACCCAATCCGTGCGATGAACGCTTGGAAAATAATCGTTCATGCTGGGCTTAAGGCAGTTCCTTCACTTCGTTAAAGAAGGTTCAACAATCATGCTCCTATCTTCACAAGCTGTATGCATTTCGGCTTGTGCCTTATGGCAACTGTTTGGATGTCAGTCCTTGTTTCAACGCTCTTTGCTTTCTAATCTATCATTATAAAAGGTACTTATCCCATTTCACGAAATGAGATAAATACCTTTTTAATTTTCACTTCTGTAATTTATTCGTCAATTCAACAAATTCTTCTACATCTTTTCCGACGAGCTCAATCCCAGCTGCCCAGAAATCTTCCTTAGTTACATCAACATTAAGATGTTTCTTCGCTAGGTTTTCTACTTTCATAGATCCTGTATCTCTTAGTAAGGCAATATACTTCTCTTCAAATCCTTCAGGGTGTTTCAAGTATTCCGCGTAGATCCCGAGGCTAAACAAATACCCAAATGTATATGGGAAATTATAGAACGGTACTCTATCAATAAAGAAGTGTAACTTGGCTGCCCAGAAATGTGGATGATAAGAAGATAGACTATTACCAAATGCTTCTTGTTGAGCATCTACCATTAATTCATTCAAGCGCTTTTCTGATACAATTCCTTTTGCACGTTCAGTGTAAAAGCTATCCTCAAATAAGAAGCGAGCACGAATATTTAAAAACATCGCTGTTGCACCTTCTAATTTATTAGCTAAAAGGGATATTTTTTCTTCATCAGATGTAGCATTTTTCACAGTTGCATCAGCAATAATTGTTTCAGCAAACGTACTAGCTGTTTCCGCTACGTTCATGGCATAACCACGGTTCAGTCTCGGTAAATCTTTCATTACGTGACTATGAAAAGCATGTCCTAATTCATGTGCTAATGTGCTCGTATCACTTGGTGAACCTGTGAAAGTCATGAAAATACGTGATTCTTTAAATTCAGGTAAGCTTGTACAATAACCACCTGGACGTTTATTTGAACGATCTTCCGCTTCAACCCAGCGGTTTTCAAGCGCGTGTTTTGTAAAGTCCGTTAGTTTTGGACCGAATGAAGCGAAATGATCAATTACAAAATCACATGCTTCATCATATGTGAATCGTGTTGGTTTTGTTGCACCTACTGCAACTGGAGCATCAACATCTTGCCAGCCCAACTGATCCATACCAAACAAATCTGCTTTTTGTTCTAAATAATTAATAAACGTTTGTTTCTTTGCGTCAACCGCTGACCACATCGCTGTAAGCGTCTCTTCAGTCATTCGGTTATATTCAAGCGGCTCCTCTAAATGGCCTTCTCTACCGTGAGCATCTTGCAGAGTTAAGCGATAACCGGCTAAATGGTTAAGGACTTCCGCAAAGATAGGTCCATTCGTAGACCATGTTTTTTCCCAGTTTTCAAAAAGCTCTGTACGCACTTCTGCCTCAGGATCAGCATACATTTTGTTCATTGCCTGACCAACAGATAAATCAGTTGTTTTGCCATCTTTATCTGTAAAAGGAACCGTCATAGTTGAGACTACTGTACTATATAAATTGCTCCATGCTGCGATACCGTCTTTATTTAATTTAGCAATAAGTTTCTCTTCATCTTCAGACAATAGACGTTTGCCTTGTTCACGGATCTCATCCAATGAGAAACTAATTTCTTTTAAGACGTCATTTTGCAGGAGTTTATTCCAATTGTCATCTGAGATCGCTACAAGTTTTTTGGTGAAGATCGTTGACAGTTGCTGAATTTCACTCCCTAGTTCCATCACCTGGCCTTTAACAACGCTTGCATATTCATCGTCCGTAAAGGCGTCATGCCACATATTGATGAATGTACCAACTTGACCCAAGCCTTTACCAATGACTTCCTGTTGCTTTAATATTTCCTGCAAAGTAGAAGCATCGTTATCGGGATCGCTGTCCCATGCCTTTAACTGATTTGCATAAAATACAATATCTTCTTTTACAGATGTAATTTTAGTTTGTACTTCTTTTGAATTTGTTCCACCTTTAAATACACTCTCTAAATCCCAAGTATTATTATATTTCAATCTAAGCCACTCTCCTTATATATCTATTCTAAACGTTATCAATGAATTTAGAAAGATTTGTTAACTGAGTAGATTTCATAATTACAATATGGCGAGATTGGAGAGTAACTCTCACTCGAGAACATCGCCCGATAGTAGAGGGCATTTCAGAGTGTATGGATTCACTGAAATATATTTGAATGTTGTACTTGTAATATCTTGGTAAGCACATTTTCACAAAATCAACTATTTCACTTATTAATACATTTTTTCTCTTTCCTTTTTCCATATATTAATAAGTACTAGGCCATCGCTTTTATATCCAGTAAAGTACGTTACAGGGATTAATGCTGATAAGACTAATATTCCTGTAAAGCTGAAGAAATAGCCATCAAGAAAATGATGATGTGCTGAGTACATTTTAACTGCAATTAAAATTAAAATAGTAATCAAATTAAAAATCACTCCTCCTAAAGCAATAAGAGATAGCTTCACTCTTTCATTTATCGAGGTTGGATCAGTTGGATTATATTCACATTTGCATATACCAAACATGAAAAACTGTTTATTCACCTGAATGAATCCTATATTAAAAAGAGGTTCTCCAATTCCTATCTCTATTTTAAATACTACCCCACCAAACACCTTAACAAAAAATGCATGCCCGTTTTCGTGTATGAAAACATTTAAAGGCTGAAATATAAACAGAGCAACCACGTATCCAATTATGGTTTCAATCAATACTCACACAACTCCCACATGACTATTTATTGTTTCAATTAATCCTTAGAATGGTCCGATTGAAGCGCAGCACTTATTAAGAAACGTGATCTTTTGAGGGGGATTCTTTTCATGTTATTCTACTTCTTCTGTTAAGGAATCCAATTGGGTGAAGGTGCAAGAGGAAGAGTTTTTAATACTTCCATTGCATTACTACCCGTTGTATCGAATTCACCTATAATAGCCTTCACGTTAAGATCGCAGGAGTATTTTATATGCTGTGTATCAATCCTTGTATCGACCACTCGAACATCCGCACCATCCTAATTCGAACGAATTTTCATCACTTGATTCGCTAAGAAAAGAATATGCTAATATGTTTTTCTCTTCAGTATCTAAAAAATATAACTCCCTTTTGGAATTAGATAATTTGCTAGAACTACATTCTTCCTTGCTTCAAGTCCTATCCTTACTACGGGATTTACTTTGTGTATCTGATTGTTTTCACTGAATGGCACTACTTCCTCATTGAAGTGTGATACTTGAAGAGCACCCAATTGTTAGTGAACTACTAATACTATTGAGATTGTAATAGAATTTTTCAAATTAGTTATTTCCATTATCAAAAGTAGTTTTAAAAGCAGACAAGAGGTTGAGTAACTTCTGCCCTTCAATTAAGTCACCTTCGGCTTCTACTAGCATATGAGTTATTCCTTCTATATCTTCGCCATTCGGATCAAACGTAAACGGTTTTCCAGTATGGTGGCGTTTGAATGTAAACTCTTCACCTGTTTCACAAGACTCAAATGCCTTAGTGAAGAAGGATACACGCCACTCAGCACTTTCAACATCTTCTAAAGCACAGTTAAATTGTTCTTGAAGAAATAGAGCAAACTCTAAAAACTTCTCATCTGATAAACCTTTAAATGTTTCCATCAGAGCATCTCGTTTAGTCATATTAACTCGACACATCCTATCTTATTATGAAATAGTCATAGCACTATTTGTCCGATTATTTGGCCTTGCACTTAAAAGGGAGCAAATTCTTCTTCAAGAATTTGCCCCGGATGGTAGAAGAAGTACAGCTTCATGTTACCAATATGTGTGAGATTAGTGGAAAAGGTTAAAATGTTTCCACAATAGGCCGCTCGTGCCGTTAATCATGTTAATTCTCTCAGGACCTTGCTAAGTTCATAAAATTCCCTGTTCAACTTTGCATATACCGGATCTCCGATTTTGAGCATGCTCAACTTGCCTAAAATAGCCTGCAATTCGATTTCAATACGCATTCGTTTTTCAGCTATAGTTGAAGTGGATTTAGCGGGAGCAGTTTCACGGTCTTCCCATTCCTTCAATGTCGTTAGAACTTTGCTTATGCCCCGTTCTTCGAAAACGAGTAGGCTTGATGCCATTCGCTCCGTAAAATATCGGTCATGGGAAGCGAACAGTAATGTGCCTGGGAAAGTCGCCAACGTCTTCTCCATTTCTTCCCTTGAAGGCAAATCTAGGTGATTCGTTGGCTCATCCAATAGCAACACATCTGTCCTTTCTAGGATGAATTGCATCAGTTTCACTTTCACACGCTCGCCTTGGCTTAGTTCACCGAGCGACAATTTCCAATGCTTTTCACCGAAGCCTAGATTCGTCAATTGGATGCGGATTATGCCTTGCTCTTCAAACGTTTCCGCATGGAAATAATTAGCCAAAATCACGTCTTCCGGCAGATCAAGCACAGTCTGACTCATATATCCAATTGTCATCCCGTTCGTCAGCCATAGATCTCCATCATAATGTTCCTCACCCATCATCATCTTGAACAGTGTGGATTTGCCGCTCCCGTTCGGTCCAATTAGAGCAATACGCTCACCCGATTGGACAGTGAATGACACGTTTCTGAACAATTCATTCCCATTAAACGCCTTTTGGATATCCTTCAGTTCCAACACACGATGTCCTTTTTTCCGTTTTCCTTTTAAATCGAACGCAACACCGATTTCGTCTTTCGGTTTGTCAATCCGCTCTTTCTCTAGATCTGCCTCCAAACGAGTCCGTTTGGAACGAATTTGCACATCTCTTTTCTTCGCCTTCATACGCCAGTATTCCTTTGCGCCTTCTTTTTTCGTTGAATTCGCATGGGCTTTCTCAGACCATTCTCCAAGCTGAGCAAGTTGTCCCTCAACCCGCGCAATTTTGCGTTGTTGTTGCAAATAATGCTCAGCCTGAATTTCTCGATCCATCTCCTTCTTTTCACGATAGATCGAATAATTCCCCGTATACACCGTCAATTTTCCATGCTCAATTTCAAATATGAAATCCGCAGTACGATCTATGAAATCCCTGTCATGCGACACAATTATATAAGTCGAGGTGCTGTCATTGATGACCTTCACCAATTCATCAAGACTTTCTCTGTCCAAATGATTTGTAGGTTCGTCAAGCAAAACCAACTCACTGGCTTCGGATAATGCAGTCGCGAGCCGTATTTTCATCCGTTCTCCGCCACTTGCAGTAGCATATTCGACTTGCTCAGGGACATGCCATTTCGATCGGTATATCGCTGTTTCCGTTCGATCCCAGTGGATATTCCCTTTTTCCATCTGCTCCTGTTTGAAATAAGTGACTGTCGGTTTATTTCCTATCCAATGGATGGAACCGGAAGTCGTTAATAATTCATCAGCCAACAGTGATAGCAATGTCGACTTACCAGCACCATTTGCACCGACAACCGCGATACAGGCTCCTTCAGGAAGTTCTGCGGATAATTTATCCAAAATGACTGCGTCCCCTAATGAATATGTCAATTGCTTGATGTTACCTAGTAACATATAAATTCCTCCCCTAAAAGAGGGCGCAAAAAATCCCCCCGTTGATACGGAAGGATCAGTCCATCGCTATCCAATTATCCCCTGAAGAAAATCCACAAAGGTATCCATTCACTCAGCAAGGGTAATACATTTGCCGAATTATTGTGAGGTACCAAAAAAGACCTGTTGTGATCTATTAAACGTTCATTAGGGATGGGACAATCAAAATGGACGGACTAATCCTGTTTTCCGTTTGAATAAAATTATTACATTCTCGGAATTACAAGATTAGTTAATCATCGTCCACCCGTCAGCCCCTTCCCCTTTATATTACATGTAGTATACATTTTCTAAAATAGCTTTGCAAATTAATATCGCTATCAGGATTTTTAATACTACATTCTCGCGAAAAAAGTTAAAAGTAGAGCCCACATTTCAAGACCAATTTCCGCTCTCCACTTCGTATTCAACCAATTGGCCAGTTAGCTTAAAGGAATTTGTTTCTTAATTGCTGCTGTGATTCCTGTACAATAACCATATTTAAGGAAGTTAGAGCAATTTTTTTTATATAATCAGTATCCAATACTTTACTTTCAAACTTCTTATAATACAAAACTCTAGTATCCATACTCCTCGTGTTACAGACGATTTATAAATCATACGCTGTGATCTTTTCCTGATCTGAATGGTCCGATTGAAGTGCAGTAAGTATGCAGTTATCTGCCCCCGATTACTGAAAACAGTTCTGCACACCTATGCTTTCTGGATAATGAAGAAGCAATTCTATTTTGCGTAGTTCTCCTTCACTAAATTTAAAATAGAAGCTATGCATAAAGAAATTAATTCAATTAAGCCATAGCCATTCACCACAACTAGAGCGTCTCATCCAATTTTTGAATCTTTGAGTGGGAAATTAAATATACATTGCCCAAAATATCGGTTTTGTCTCCCTTTATACGTACAGCGCACTCCTTGTTCGACGCATAAATATTTATTTCTTCTGATAAGGGAGAAAGTTCGCCTTGAACCAGCGCAATGTTATTTTCAAGATCAAAATGAGACAGGACGGAAAAATCGTCAAGGCCGATTCCATCGTAAACAGAGCTTATTTCACCTTTATATCCAAAGTTTTTCGAGCATAACCATTTAGCGGACATGTTGATCGCACCAGCGCTTGCTCTCATCACAACGGCACTGCTTTTTTTAATCAAATCCGACAATTCATATTCCATTAAAAAACCATTTTGTTTAAGAGTATTTCCACCCAACAAGAAAATGACTGAAGCATTTTGAATTATCGTTTGGGCATCTTCCTCCTGTACTCGATAATTAATTAAATGATATTCATCAAACATAATACCAGCCCGGTCAAGCCACGAGCGTTCAGTAGCACCATCATCTTCATAAAAAAATGGATTCGAGCTAATCATAGCTAGCGATTTTCTATCAGTTATATCCTCCTGTAACACTCTGCTCAAATTCTCTGGAAAAAAGTTGCTAAACCAACCTAAATAATAGTGAGTTTTCATGAGTACCCCCGTAGCAAAGTGTAAATAACATTAAATTTCTGCGTTACTCATTCTATTTTCTTGTCACCAACACGATACTCTCAATTTGGCCCGTTTCTGACATAACATTTTGGCGTTAACGCCCCCAATAATTAAAGGAACCACCCCAAAATCATATCTTTAAAGAATATTGGTAAAAACAAAACCCAGATAACCATCAAACTATAAAAAAAGTATTTCTTATAACGGGTGCTATCTTCTTCAAAGGCCCTAAACCATTCTCCCCCAAAAATGATTATAAAAATAATGAATACGTAGATTACTAATTTTATCGTATCTAAATCAAGTTCAGGTTCGGAGTAACTATTAAAGAAATACAACGCAACCAATATACTGAACATTGAAAGTTGGACACTAAAAAAAAAGAATCGACCTTTTCGAGTCTTCATTATATCTCCTCCGGTTAATTAAGAGATAATCCAAAATGGCACTATTATTTAATAGGCGCAGATTCTTTGTGTAGGAATCGCCCCCAATTGAGGAATCGTTTTTTCTAGCACTTTACTGCTTTTGATAAGTAATCCAAGTAGGAGAAGGAGCAAAAGGAATAGTTTTTAGTACTTCCATTGCACTGCTATCCGTTGTATCGAATTCACCTACAATAGCCTTCACGTCATGATTACTGGAATACTTAATATGCTGATGTATTAATTGTGGAATTATTCTCCTGTACTAACTACTCGAACTACCGCACCATCCTAATTCATACGAATGTTCATCTTCTGATTCGTGAAGAAAAGAATAGGCCAATATGTCATTTCCACAAGTATCTAAAAAAACAAAACTTCCTTTTACAATTACATCATTTGCTAGCACTAGATTCTTCCATTCTTCAAGTCCTGTCACTACTACGGGATTCGCTTTATGTGTTTCTTCGTAGTTTCTTTTAACAAGAAGAACTAATTTTTCCATCAGTTCGTTACTTGAAGAAATCTCCGATAAAGTTTTGAGCATATGATCTTTTTCACTGAATGGCACTAGTTCCTCTTTAAAGTCAGCTACCTGAAGAATCGGCATATATGTTCTTCTAATTTCCTTGAATTCACTTTTCTCATAAACATTTTTTAAATGTATCGAAGTTTCCCAAATAGATGTTTGCAGTGGAGAGTCGATTGTTTCCAAGCTTTCAACCTTGGATAGTAATTTTTCCACTACACCACTCAGGGCATATAATGGATTACTTAAAATTTTAAAGTAAGTACAATATGGGTGGAAACTACTGCTCCATCCAAAAACTACACCTACTAATTTATCTTCAGCAATGGCCGAGTATGCAAATTTGAAACTGGAACTTTTTACTATACTTAATAACCCTTCTTTCTCAAAGGATAAATCAAATAGGTCTTTTATTTGTTCTTGGTCTCTCTTATCGTATTCCTTTATAATAATTTGCATATTAACCACCCATTAAATACGAATTATTGGTAACGTTTTCATAATATGGCCCTGATGATGGGCGAAACGTTTGCAGTTATCGCCCCCATTTACTGAATAACGATGTTTCTGAAGTAATGTTCATTAACTTGTTTCGTTATTCTTTGACTTGTTAACTAATTGCTGGCAGTTGGATGCCACGCCAGCCACTTATATCACATTGCCCAAATTCATTATCACCCACAGCAACCACCATGCCGTCAGATATAAGACCGACAGTATGTGAACAACCTGCTGCTATCGCTACAACATCACGCCAATCACTTACATTACATTCGCCATACACATTCGAACCCACAGCCATCACAGTACCGTCGGAATTAAGGCCAATTGTATGGTTACTACCCACCGCTATCGCCTTAATATCGTGCCAGTCGCTTACATCGCATTGGTTATGTTTATTCAAGCCCACGGCTGCAACGGTACCATCAGATTTAAGCCCGATTGTATGAAGATAACCTGCCGCGACTGTAATAACGTCATTCCAATTACTTACATCACATTGATTATACCGATTATTCCCTACGGCTATAACAGTTTTGTCTTGCTTAAGACCAACGGTATGCCAATCTCCTGCCGTAATCGCTACAATATTATGCCAATCGTTTACGTTACATTGCCCTTCATTATTTCGACCCGCAGCAACCACATTTCCATTCGACTTCAGTCCAATCGTACGGCGCCACCCCGCCTCAACCATTACAATATTGCACCAGTCATTTACATTGCATTGACCTTGCTTATTCCAACCTACAGCCATTGCTGTGCCATCAGATTTAAGTCCCACTGTGTGAGCATTGCCTGTATTGGTCGCCTTATGAACATTACCAGCTGCTACATCCACAATCTCATACAAATTACTTACATCGCATTGCCCACATTTATTATCACCCGTAGCCGTCACCGTACCATCTGATTTAAGTCCGACAGTATGACGATGACCTGCCGCTATGGTATTTTTCTTTCGTAATTTCGTCTTTAGCATCGTTTCACTCGATGAAATGTAATCCACTTTTTACCTCCTTGAGATTAAAGAGTTATGTATAACGGTTGTTTTAGTTCAACCCATTACTTTGCCCGATTATAGCCCGCCCCTTATTCATTTAATTGGCCCATTAGCTTAATAAGATTAGTACTTACCGAGTAAAATGTTCTTTAAAAATCTGTTTAAAGTAAGGCTTAAAATCAACTTCAATCATTTGTTGAGAGTCCTCATTAACAACTGATAATAACACGCTTGAATGGTCTTTCTTATCTACTGTAATTTCAAATTTGCCCACTCGTTTCAGGTCCAAAAGTGATAAAAGTCTGTTTGAAGAACGATGAGTTACTTGTATTTTCACTTCACCATATGAGGGAGAAAGGGTAACAATAAAGTCTTCTTCCTCATTAGAAAATCGATATGTTGCTTCATTATAATAAAATGGCAAGTCTTTCGAAGTGCTATCTAATAACGTTGGTTCACATTCAAATAACGAAAGAAAGTCGTTTTCTTCTGGAAATACAGTCATTTTTACATCACCCTTTTTATCACTATTTTAACATTTTCTTATTTAACTATGTAACCGCCCGTTAGTTTAAGTAATGATTCCATAAAAAGCCCAGTTTAAAGGATGGCTGTTCTTTAACAACTGCCTACGATTGCGAAAAGCAGATTACTTAATCGGTTCTTTTTGCAAAGATTTCTTTAACAAATACCTCTTTGAAGTCTGTATATTCGCTTACTCCTGTTGAAGAAGCTTTTAAGTACTCTAGTTTTATTTCCAAATACTGCTTACTTGCGTCTTCATTTGAATTTAGATGGTCTCTAAAAAAGATAAGATTGTTCCAAAGTTCATTCTGATATTCGACTAAGTGGATAAAATGCGTCTTTTCTTTGTAGGTGTCATCGGTAAACTTTGCTAGCACAATTCCCCCTGGTCTTTCGACTTTCAATCTTAAGAAACCTACTTTACTAAAGCTCTTCAATAACGGTTTATCCACCTTTTGTAGATCATCAACACCCACTACGATATCTATTAATGGTTTTGCAGACATACCTTTGATCGCTGTACTTCCGATATGCTCAATGCGATAATCCTCAAGCTTTGTGTACTTCATTAATTCTTTTTTAATTTTAATAAATTCATCTTTCCATTCGGGTGTATAGCTTTCTAATTTGATTTCATCATTTTTTAGTCCTAATTGCAAAATATATTCCCCCTCAATGTTTTCCTGTAACTCGCCCAATTGTTTAAGAAAAGCTGAATTCACTCTATAACAATCGCACCCGTTTGTTCACTACATAAAAACCGATATTTAGGGAATTATAAATCTTAAAACTCGAGGTGAAGCAATGAAAAAAAACCTTTTACTTCTCTTCATTTGTGTATTTTTAGTTGGTTGTCAACAAAGTGCAGACCAAAACATTACGGCGGATTCGACCGTAGTATCAAAAGTTACTTTTTCTCCTGACACCGAAATGGGCTTAACATTAAAAGAAGCGCTTGAAATTGCTCACAAAGAGGCTCTCAAGTGGAATAAAAAAGCAATGCTATATAGCGGAACTAGTGTTGACAAAGATAAAACGCCAAAAGGAATGGAAGGCAAAAGAAAACACTGGAACATCGAATTTGGTTTACCGGATAAAACAGACTATTATCTAGTAACTATCCGGGACGGTAAAGTATTAGATAAAGTGCATCTGCCTAATGAACTGAAGCCTATGACTAAAAGTCACTTTATTTCTAGAGTTGAAGAATTTAAGTATGATACACCTGAATTACTAAAAAAGGCACAAAAAATTACTGAAATATATCCAGGAGACACATTTGCTAAGGGCTATAATTTTGGTTTCACTAAAGACCCGGAAAAAAACTTTCCACTTGTGATGATTATCGGTTGGGATCGAGCCAAGAAAAATATGATCTATTCAATGTTCAACGCAGTAACAGGAGAGCTAGAAGAGGTATTTGAAAAGGAACAATATAAAAACTAAATGGACATTATTACAAATAACTCCTTCGCTCTATTCTTGCATATTTAATAATCTGGCCCGATTGTTGATGAATCCATATCATACAATACACTCAATTTCTTGGAGCTAAAGGATGCCGACTCCGAAGGGATTATCGTGCTTCTTGAGATTCCGCAGATTGCAAGCTTTTCGCTTCCCGAGGAGGGTTAAGCCACGCCCCTCGTGAAGCCAACCGTCGGTAGCGCAAAGCAATAGTTTCGTTTGTAAGCTGCACAAAAGTTATATGGTCCGATTGAAGCGGAGCTCCCTTATTCGTTTATTGAACCCAAGAGCTGAATCATTTATTATCCATAAATCCAAATCAGTAACTCTATAATTGATGGTCATAAGAATGAAAATGTTGTACAAATAATATGTTTGAAGTACTGATATTCTTTTGCATTAATCTATTTCCCATTTCACATCCATCTCTCCTTTCAAATTATCTCCTGTAAGAACTAATCTATATATACCTGTTTTTTTTGCTTTAAACTGGATTGCACTCGTATCATAGTCTCCGTACGCCTCTTCTAACTGTTTCATTGCTACTAACTCCCCATTATTATCTAAGAAATGATACCCATATCCCCCTCCATTCTTTTCATTAAAGGATATATAAGTTGTTACTCTATCTCCTTTTTTTAAAGATATTGGAATTTCGTTTTTTCCATTGAAACGCTCAAATTCCGCTAAAAATGATGATTTTGTTTTTTCTTCGGTCCAACCTTCTTTTGCAGTAAAATCGATTATTCTTATACATAACAGAAGAGGGATTACTAAAAGAAAGATCCATGCTAGTCGCTTTTTTCTCACTAAAAAGTAGTAGCTAAAGGCGTAGATAAACGCACATAATGCACCAACACTGCCAGCAATCAATGAATAAAAGTTAATACCCATAAATGGAATAAACACAATATATCCTGCAATGCAGTGCAATAGGATACTCGTCTTGAATGTGAACTCTCTCCATTTATAACTTACTAAATCGATTAACACTGACGTCATTAGTGCATATCCACAAATTAAGCTCCAAAACATTATATTTGATAAAGATTCTGTAAAGTCGTATAAATCAAATCCCGTCCCAAAAATGGTACACACACACATAGTAAATACTAATAAACCCAGCGCTGCTAGTTTATTTAATATGTACTCCAATACTTTGTTATTAAGCTTTTCCCTTAAGTTCATAAGTCCCCCTAATATGAAATTTTCCAAAACATTATTGTGAAATGTCCCGTTACAACGGCGGCTGCTTTCCACAACTCGCAACTGATATCGGTAATTACACTTATATCAAATGCTTCGTACAATTGTATAGTCTACAATCCCATTTTCCATTTGTATTATTCAATACTGTTAGCGAGGTATTATCTATATTAGTTGATTGGAACATTGCAGGGAGTAAACGTTGTAAGGTCAAACCGATTAAGGCTCCGTGACTCACTATCAATATTCGCTTGCCGTTATATGTACGGACTAGTTCTTCAATGAATTCTATTCCCCTTTTACCTACATCTTCAAAGCTTTCCATTCCTAAGTTTTTTTCACGCCAATTACTACCCCATATTTCCACCCGTACTTCTTCTGTAGTTCCTTCAATTTCTCCACAATCTAATTCTCTAATCCTTTCGTCAAAACAGCTAATTGTTAAGTTTATTTTACTTCCAATGATTTCTGCTGTTTCAATTGCCATTGATAAGTCACTGGATATAATCATATCCCATTTATCTTCTTGTAAAAGCCTATCGCCAACGGTAATAGCTTGCTTTCTACCTAATTTGTTTAGAGGAATATCCGATGTACCTTGTGCTTTACCAAAATCATTCCAATCAGTTATCCCGTGTCTAATTAAACCTATGGTAGTCATCCAATATATCCCTTCCTTCTTTCAAGGATATTAACTACACAAACGGTTTTCTTTATACATCATTTTGTTACATTTTTTTAATGACTGAATAGTCAGCCGCCCGTTCTAGCCTAACATATTTCCAAACACTGGTATATAGAAGTTTGGAAGTGTATCGTTTACTGTTACTTCCAAGTGTTTCAATAAAATCTAAACCATTGCACCTCTGAGTTAGCAAATTAGGGGGGGAGGGGCAACGGCAATTGACTCTTAGAGGTGTTTGTCGGGCCTGTAAGCGTTAAGAGCATAACAAAAGGACTTGTGTATATGAAAATCATTCATAAACACAAGTCCTGCTCTTATTTAACTAAAGCATCCGTTGGTTGAACCAAGGGTGAGTCAGAGTTTAGATAATACTTCGTTAAGGTTATTCCATTCGTATATAAGGAGATTCAATTCAGCACCTCCAATTATTGTCTTTTCGGATTTAAGTAAACTAGCACCATAATACTCATAGAAATAACGGGTTTTATTGTCCTCTAATACTTCCACAAAAACTCTATTGAAATCAAGTTCTTCAAATTGAAGAAAAAGTTGTTTCAATAATTGTTTCCCGACTCCTGTTCCATGATATTCTTCAAGGAGATAAATAGATATTAAGTCACCAGAGTTATCGAAATTATTACCATCTCTTTTTCCGCAATCTGCAAATCCTACGATTTCTCTCTTATTATTTTCTGCGACAAAGATGTAATTTCCCTCTTTAGAGATATTGCGATTCCACAAGTCAGTTCGTTGGTCATATGATAGTTTCTCTAAAAATTCATTTGGAATAATGTTTTTATAAGTAGATTTCCAACTATCAACGTGGACTTTCGCAATACCCTTTGCATCGGATAAAGTAGCTTTTCTTATGTTCATTGAATCCGCCTACTAAAGCTATTTATTCCATTTAAACAAGAGTTAATAGGGTCGAAACGCTTTATGAAAACATCGGACACAGCCTGGATGTGCCGGGGCTGTATTTCTACCTGGCGACCTATACGTGGGATCAGGAAGTGAAAGACCAGGCGAACTATGCGTTCGCGATTTCGGTTCAATGACTTTAGAAATTAGTGTTCTTTCATGGGGGTTCATTAATTGCCTTGAATTTCTTCTGCTACAATCCATTAGCGAAGTGTTGAAATTATAAACCAAAAACCGTTCTGGATGATATTTTGCCGGAACGGTTCTTCAGTACTATCTTTGAAACTGTACACCCTTTTCCCAATTTAGTTGAGTCACAAACGCCCCCGATTTTTGAAAGTCTACTAAAAATACATAAGAAGTATCGGTTTTTGAAGTATTTGCAATGTCATACTTCTCGATTACTTTAAATTAATAACCGGTTTATCTAAACTCACCATTCTTCTTCTTTCGGAAGCAAGATAGATAGCGATGCTGCATTATCTCCTTGAAAATAAAGAGTCGTCAGTTCTAAATAATTTGTTTTTTCTCGATCATAGAAGTCAAATCGATGTGACAGGTTATCTTTAACATAATAAAATGCAGAAACGTCAATGAATTTTAATTTTCTTTCATTCATATGCCCTTGTGAAAATGACTGTAAATTGAATGTTAAAGTATCCTTTTGAAGACTTATTTCTGTATCAGAAATAGTCATTCCCCACAAAGTATTAAACTCATCTTGTATGCTCATTGGTATCTCCTTTCTAAAGTTAACGTTCGCCTTAAGTTTCTTGTTTTTTTCTTATATGGTTTTTCTTGAAGGGTTAATATGAAGACTATAGGAACGACTATTCAAAATGGTTCTTTTGTTGAAAGAGAACAGATCACTGTTTAAGAATTGCCCCCGATTGTTTTAGGGAGTAAAATTATGTCACTTTTTATTTTTAAACTTAACAAAATAAATTACTACAACAGCAATGATTGAAATTATTATGGAATAACGTGCGAGATTAAAGAAAAAGTCTGGATATGAGGTTCCCTCAATTGAACTCATTCCATTTAAATCCGTTGTGTATTTTTCTCTAGATATAACTACAAAAAGCAATAAGAAAGAAATAGTAAATGAATATATTCCTGTTTTCAATAAAAACTTTTCCACCGTAAATCACCTACTAACTTAATTAAGTACCAATCTATTTGGCCCGATTGAGGAACTAACCTTCTGCCGTTAATTCCCCCCGATGGCAGTATTTTTTCATCTCTACACATGAGTTGCTTAGAGAAAAGGGTGGTAAAATAGAAAATAGCCTATTAAAGATATTACAATAATAGTTACTAAATACAGTAACTTATTACTTGCTTTTTGATAAAACCAGTACCCTAATATTATCAAACTAAATAAATCAAAAATAAATTGAAACAGATAATTATGGTTGTAATATAAATAAATACCCACACCAATTGTTTCCGCAGCTAAACCACTTACTGGTAATGCATACAAAAAGCTACTTAGTTTATTTTCCTTGTTCCAATAGTAAAGAACATAACTAGTAGCACTGCATACTAAGGCGAAAATATTGTACAACATGAAAAGATTCCATTGGAATATTCCATCGTTCGCAAAAATAGGAATAAAGAAACCAAGTACATATTTCAAAAAATAAAAAGCGAAGTTCATACTTAACAGGTACAAGAACACATTAGTAGCAGCATTTATATTTGATGTACTAAAGTATATAACTAATGTTACCATTAGCATCCAAAAACCAAATAAAGTTGCAATTGAGCTAAAACTCCAAACGTCATCATATGGGAATAAATCCGATAATCTAGTTATTATACCCGCTGTCAATCCCAATCCCAATCCCAATCCCACAAAGAGTAAGTAAGACTTTAAACGGACTTGGGCTTTTTCGGTAGTTACTGCTACTTTCATTCAAACTTTCCTTCTTCCTTATTTGATTAAATGGCTATTTTTTTGAGCAACTGAATAGTCAGCTGTTTATTTTGGTGTAACATATTCCAATTTATACAAATATAGAAAAGTGTATCGTTTCGTTTTTCTGATACTTTCAAGTGATTTGTTGAGATTTAAACCATTTCAATCTTCAGTCTGCTTACAATATAATCGTAACAACCTTTTAGTAGCGTTTGCTGAAACTGTAGCAGCTGTTAGCTCCGAAACAATAGATCCAAGAGGTTCTTCTTACAGATGTTATAGAGTTGATAGTGGACGTCTGAGAACATAAGAAAAAGGACATGTATATATGCGACTTACTCATACACACAAGTCCTTATCCAATACCACAATTGCCCCCGTTTGCGAACTAGCTAGATAATGATTACTTTTGTTTCTCGATGATTAATTGTCCTTTTTGCTGCTCGACATTGAAAGTGAATTCTTTACTATTTACCAAATTTGCTGAAACTGTTTTTCCTTGATAGCGTTCATCTGCATAGATAAATACATAACCCTCTTTTTCAATAATAACGTAACCTTCACGCTCTCCTTCCTGTAATTCCAATAAGCTATAACCTGCTCTTGAGTAATTAAATAGAGCAATGGCAGGCTTATCATCAATAGCTAATGCAAAGGCTGTCAGCTCACCATCAATCCATTCATCTATTTTAGTTATTTCCGCAAGGTCTTTGTTTAACGAATAAGGACTTTTATAATACGATTGAAGTTCACGCCAAATTTCTTGCTGTGTCTGATGTTCGAGATTTGACCAAGTTCCTATTTCTGTTACTTCATCTTTATCGACTTGCAAGGTCACACCGATTGTTGGCGTCTCTATATCATTGACATCAAAATTACCAACCGTAAATCCAGCTTCATAATGTTCCGGTGCAACCGTGAATACCCTATTGGGGTAGTTTTTATCTAGATAATCACTTACGATTTCATACGCCTCAGAATGTTTATTCGTTTTCAACGTAGGAAAATAGAGAACGTATCCGATAAATCCTAAGACTAAAATACTAGTTAACACGATTGCTACTCTTCTTTTCTTTCTAAAAATAAACCACAGAATTGTTATCGCAATTACTACTGCAACTCCAATTATAAAAAAGTAGATCAGTTCACTTGGACTCATTTGATCTCTCCTAAAACAAAAGTAATTCTTCTAAGTGTTCTTCTAAAATCTGGCCCGATTGTTTAAGAAAAGCTGAATTCACTTTAATAGTGATAGGTAAACTTTTGAAGTTATCGCCAGCTTTTCCCCCACTTCACACCGTACGTGCGACTTTCACCGCATACGGCGTTCCAACTAATCCAATTCATTCTGTATTTTTATGTATTATGCAAGATGAAAATGTAAATTCAGATGGCTACGTTCAGACATTGCTCGCGCAATTTATTCACTTCTGTAAGTTGTTTTTCATTTAACCTCAGCATGTTTAAGGACATCTGTATCTTCTCTGGGTCTTTGAGATGAATAAGGCGATGTATAAACTTATGCAATATCATTAAATTTCCGTATGAATCATCTTGTGTAAGATGGTACGGTTTCAAGTGGTGACAGTGCCAATCATCCAAACCTAGTTCAACTCCCGTAACAGCACATTTCCCATATTGTGCGATAAACCGGCTAATCCGGTTATCGTTATATTCAATAGAACGGGTCGGGATGAATTGTTTCATCACATAAGCGAGTAGTTGCTTATCAATCGCCCGCAAGTTTTGATGGATTTTATCCCGACCTACGGTCGTGTAGTTACAGATTGTTTGGGAGAAGTTCAGATTGACCTTACAGCGTTGGGCATGAATCGGTACAAGAACCATGCCTTTTATTTTATACAGCTTACATTCATATCCCTTATACCTTTTTCGTAAGGAATTCGTGAAGTCCTGAAACGTCGCTTCCTGTTTTATTTCCTTTAAACGATTATATAACGATTTGTGGAGACGATGGTTCAGCTCTTTTAAATCATGTGTGATGTGTGAAGCAGCAGAATAGTAATTCTGTATTCCCATTATAACTGCATTGAAGCGCCAAACGTTCTCTCTTGATTGACGTTTTTGAATCGTCTTGATTGCCTGTTTTATCTTTGTGTGAGCATTTTCCAGTGCCTTCTTTGTCATGTGTGAGCGACATAAAGAGTTCTCTTATTTGTCTTTTTCAGAAAAGCCTTAAATCGAAAGCCTAGAAATTCAGAGCGGTTTTTCTTTAAATTAACTACTTTTGATTTTTCATCGCTAATTTGAAGATGTAGTCTCGTTTGAAGGAAATCCTTTACAGCATAGAACATCTTAATCGCTTGATTACGAGTGCGACATAGAATCTTAAAATCATCTGCATATCGTACGATATAGCAATGTTTTAGGTTCGATTGTTTAAGTGCATTATATCTGCCTAATTTTGACTTGTACGTCTTATCTGTTTCAAAACTTTCCCATTGGTTACTAACCCACCAATCTAATTCATTCAATACAATGTTAGATAAAAGGGGAGATAGTATACCCCCTTGCGGGGTACCTTTCTTTGGGAAGCCCTCTCCAATAATCTCAGCTTTTAAAAGACGAGAAATGATGGAAAGCAGTGCTTTATCGCGAATGCCAAATGACCACATTTGTTTTATTAATTTGGCGTGATCTACATTATCAAAGAAACCTTTTATATCGACATCTACACAGTGATATAAGCATGCGCGGTTAATAAGTGTTTCCAACCTAGCCTTGGCATGATGCGTATTGCGATTTATAACTGTGTTTATAAAACTTCGCTTCACATATTGGCTCTAGCACTTGGAGGATACATTGTTGGAACAATCTATCCCAAATTGTTGGAATACCCAAGGGACGCGTCTTTCCATTTGCCTTTGGAATGAATACCCGCCGAACAGCTTTGGGAGTATAGTGCTCAAACATTTGTTGTATCGTAGATACAACCTCTGAAACAGGCAGTCGTTTTATATCATCGATCGTTTTTTCGTCATATCCGGCTGTTTTACTGCCAGTATTTCGCTTGATATTACGATAAGCTAATCGAATATTTTCATTGGATTGCATTATATCGAGTAAACCATAAAAATTTTGACCATTAGCACTTTGAGCATATAGAGAATCAAAATGAATCTGCATATTATAATACTCGTTGTGTCTCAGTTTCTTTCGTTTTAACAAGTCGGTGGCTCCTTTAGGAGCTGAACCTCTATTAGTCTTACAAGAACCTTATTAATCGTTTAAGAACTGTCTTGCATGGTGAATGAATCTTTTATTAGTCTAGTGGCTATCCCTCTGCGTTCATTACACGCTTCGACGGTACTGTGCCACCACTTTCACTGATATGAAGAAAAGTTATATAACCGCTAATCTCACGACTATTTTCCTTTTCAACGCTTCGTAGGGAGTAAGCCCTCCACGTCATCAGCTTACCACGTTGAATATTATCTATTATGGAAAAGACTTAGGTGCTTCCTTTGAGCCTGTTAGCATTGCATGTGCCTGTAACACAAGATGGATTTTTATATTGTTGATTCTTACTCATCCACAGCTAACCCTACATTTGGTAGTAAATACATTTCTATATAACGCGCGTCTAGACCCGTACATTCGAAAGTTCGTCAGCAATACAGTATCTTTTGTATTTACATTGCCATTCTCACCATATCCGTTCAACCCAAGCACCATGATTTACACCACCCCATCGGGTAGGCTTTCGTCAGCCGAGCTGTTACGGTAAATTCTCACGCCTATTAGCCGAGCTTATAACACGCTTTTCCTTACTGAACAGCGTGCTATTCGACGCAGGGGAAGCCTTTCAGAGCGTTACCTCTTCATTCGACTTCTCGATAATATCCTTCAATTAAAATTATAAATTGCCTGACCTTTATCGAGATTGCGTTAACCACATCTCATTTGAGCCAGGAACGTGTCGCACCAACAATCGCACCCATTTACTTAATATACCTAAGTCCATTCAGTTCTTAACACTGAAAAAATCAGTGCATCGTGAGATTGATTATTTTAAAATAGGTATCCCCTTAGTAATCCTTCTTCACTAAAAGATAACCGTTTTAATAATTGTTTAGATGGCTCATTTTGCGGATATGTTACCGCACCAATTCTAAAAAGTTGCAAAACCTCAAATGAATATCGTACTACTTCTTTTACTGCCTCAGTTGTAATTCCTTGGTTCCAAAACAAAGGATGTAACTCGAAACCAATTTCGGCTTTCTTTCCATGAGTATTTAGGTTATTTAACCCCACCGTACCAACCAAATCTCTTGATTCTTTTAACACTATGCCCCACCTTATACCTCTTTTACTCTCATATGTGTTTTGGAAAGACTCTATTATTTTTGAAGCCTCTTTTAAACTTTTTAGGCTATCCATCCATAATACTTTTTTACTTCATCTTTTGACATAATTTTAAAAAACCTTTGGGTATGTTCCTCTTTCAATTGGATTAATATCAATCGGTTAGTTTCTAATTCAGGAAATCCCATTTACTCCACCCTTAATTTTTATTTTTTATTCTTGTTCAATCTTGCCATTTAACAGAACGTTGCACGATGGTTATCTCATAATCGCACCCGATTACAGTAGGATGCGTTGATTGAAATCCCCTTTAATAATTAAATCACTTATAATCTCTTTATTATTCTAATTTATATATGTATTTGCATCCTCTACTTCAAACAATCCCGACTCTTTTAAGAATTGCTTAACGGTGTAGACATGATCACATCCGATGATAAGAAAAATCCTATCATTATTTGTGTCAATGAGCTTTGTTAAGTTGGCATAAATAATTAAATTACGCTGATACCACCAACGTAACCAATCCAAACCGATATAGTTGTCCCAGCCACCAATGCGAGCAACATGCATATACACTTCATGATTTGCTAGAATAAAAGAAGGATCATTCATGTGCCGGTACATATCTAACAATGTGGATTTATTGAATAATTCGTTTAATGGCACCTACTTCTCTGTAATTACACGATGTAATTCGGTCTGGTTTTTTTCAGCCCATTCAAGGACATCGCCAATTTCTTTCTGTTCAGGAAGTGTATCCATCCAGTCAATGGCATGCACTTGCTTATGATTCATGGCGTGAGCTAATTGAAAACCAATTTGATATATTTCATTAATCGGAAGTGTCCATCCACTATTTAGATATTCTTCATATTGCTGATTGATATGCTCCTGGAGTTTCACTTCCGTCTCTACAGCAACTTTTGTAGGCTGAAAGACTTTTATTTTCTCTAATAACATCATTATTTCTTTCTCACGTTCAGGAAGTAATGTAATTCTGGCATCGGTCTCTTGGGACATGTCTTGTTGGAATTCCATATGATGTGTGCCTAGTACAAGTACCTTTGGTTTCATTTTTTCTAAAAGAATAATATGCGATGTTCTAAGCTACGAAATGGCCGGTTTAATGGGGCAGCTGTTGTCAAACAACGGCCCCCGTTAATGGACATTGATTCGTGTCCAAAAAAATGTTAATCTCCATTTAATTTAAATACTCATTTGCATCAACAACCTTACAAACTCCCGATTCCTCTAAAAATTGTTTAATAAGATGAACGTGACCACTTCCGATTAACAACATAACTCGATCCTGCGGACCTGTAATCAATCTTAGCAAATTAGTGTATAAAATTAAGTTTCGTTTGTACCACCATGTTAACCAGTCTATTCCATAGTACTCCTTCTTTTCTCCAATCATAGCAAGTTCCATGTATACCTCGTGCCTTTCTTTAACTACTTCTGTGTTATTCAAATGCGCATATCCTTCTAAAATCGAGATGTCTGATAACGCCTTATTCTCACGTTGCATCGGTTCTACGTATTTTTTCATTATATGATTATAACGTTCATTTTCATGCTCTTTGGCATATTGAAGGATATCACCTAGTTCTGGATATTCATTTTCATCTTCCATCCAATCAACACAAGAGATTTCACGAATCCCCATTTTTTTAGCTAAAGGAAATCCTATCAATTCTATCTCGTTCTTTTTCTGATTCAAATCGTCTAATTGATAGTCTTGATAATTTTCGCTTAATTCCGTTTGTTCCTCACGCACTACTTCAACAGCTAATTTCGTCGGATTAAATTTACTAAGTGCTTGAACCACTTCTTTTGACTCTAACTTCAATTCCTTCAAGCTTTTTGGTTCAACTTTTGTTAAATCTAGAGTTTCTCCTAAATGATATACTCCTACAATCATAACTTCTGATCTCATGTTTTCCTCCTTTTATTCCGTTTAATTTGCCCGATTGCGATAAAGATTACATCGCTTATAAAGCAATATTCCCCCATTTGTTGAAAACCATTACAATCTCCGAATGTTTATCATTACAATTATTCCTTTACATGGATTAAATTTAAGGGCGTACTGTTATTGGGAGTATTATCTGTTTTAAATTTGGCATATTCTCTTTTAATCTGAATAGAATCATATAGTTTTTCATCTTCACTTGTTGAAAAAGTACCAATCCAATTAATATAGTTTTGAATACTTTCACCTTTACAAAAAACAATAAGCACACGGTCATCTCGATGTGCTATTGAAAAGTCGCTGATTCGATTTACAGCAATTCCGAATTTATTCTTTATTTCGGCTTTGTCCGTGTACGGAGTAACCAGAATTATATTGTCCCAATCGCCATCTACCATTTTGCTGAAATCAACATACTTATTCTGTTGAACTTCTTGTTTAACATTTAAATGAATTGTATCATTTTCATTTATTTCGTAAAAATTATACAAAACGACTATTGATATAGTTAAAATAAAAATAATTGCGTATTTCAAGTGACATATCTCCTCCTTGCCTTAACAAATTAAATGGCCCGTTTTAGGCACATTGCTTCTTCCGCAACTGCGACTGATTGTTACACAATCTTTTAAAAGATTGGCTTGTCTAATTTATTGTCTAAAACTGTATGTTCATTTACAGCAAACGTAGATTGAGGATTATATCCAAATAAGATCAAGAAGAGTAGAAAACAAATGAACGTCTTAACAACATTATTATTGTGATTACTCACTGTGTTTCAGACCCCCTTCATCAATTGAACTAGATGTATAATCTATATCCTGAATTCTTCATGAGTTTGATGAGAAGCCCGACTTCTCCAAAACACTTGCCAAGCACCTTCAGATAAATGACAAACAATTCCCCGTTATTCATTCCAATGAATAACTTCATTAGCAGAAGATGTATTAGCTAATTGTAGGCGATTCAGAGGATGACCCAGCAGTCTACTTAGCAGGGTACTGTTTAAGTTATTTCCTTATTCAAATAATCCGTGAAAAGGTACTATTAAAGTTTAAAATCACGCATCAAAATCTGATCCGATTGTTTAACTGATTAATCTCAAATATAAGTATTTAACTTCTTGTAATAAACTGTTTAAGTCAATCGCAGATTGAAGTGCAAAATATACTGCAACTGCACTTGCAATCAGTATGATTATTATTCCGTTACCTTTAAGCATCTCTTTCTTCATTATGTATAGTACAAGAGCGGTTAGAGCAACGATCAAAAAGTAAGAGAGCCAAAGTATGACTGTTACTAATTTTGTTTGGCTTTCGTTAACATGAATCATGAATTCTTCAAGATCATCTATGTTATCTGAACTTTCTTCGATAAGTAATGGATTTCCTTTATAACTAACTTCCCAAAATGTCGTATTCTTTTCCTTAACTACGATATACTGATAGCCCATGGCTGAACCCATGCCAATGACTCCAGAGTATTCTTGTCCTTTATCTTCTTCGCCTATAGAACATGCTGCTAGAGCTCCTACTATGACGAATAGAATGACAAAGAAAAACTTTTTCATATCGATAGCCTCCTCTTCTAAAACCACAGTAAGCAAAAGAGTGAAATGACTAAGATTTAAATGACACTAAATAGTATGGTTTGAATACCATTTCAAAAACAGTTCTCTCTCTATTACATTCAAAATACAAGGTGAATTGACTTGTGCTTCTAATTGGAGATGTTCCTTAGGAAACTCTGAATGAACCCCAATTCTAATATAAGGAAGATTTTCCTGTGCCTTTTGAGAACGAATATTTGATAACTTTGCACCTGCAAATACATATTCTAATTCCAAATCCGTGAAAGCGGTATAGAGAATTTCCGATTTAGCTAATGCGTTATAACCTTTGCCCCAATAGGGATGGCCAATCCAAGTGCCGATATGACAAGTCTTGCTAGTATTATCTATGTCTTTAAGTGTGATTACCCCAATTAAGGTTTTGGATTCATCAAGAATCACTCTTGAATATTGCTTTCCTATTCTTTCTTGTTCCAAAGTAAACTCTATGAATTCAATAGATCCTTTAAGTGAGGTTTGTTCACTGGTAAGTCCTAGGGCATCTTTTACTGGGGCTGCGGCCGATAATGCTGACAACTCTCGTGCATAGATTATATTGTGTGGAGCTAATGACACTGTTAACACACATAACCTCTCCCTATCTCAATCGAGTATATTTTATAAACTCGAGTATCATTGCGAGTGAAAATCTCACTTTATCGGTATCGCATTTATCGGTAAAACACATTCCAGTAGCCATTTTTCAACCATTTGATTAAAAAAATTAGGCTTCTGTAACGATACTCCGTGGCCAACGCTAGGTATAATTATTCCTAGACAATTTGAATTGCTCGAAACTATATCTATAGCTGATTTTTTCATTATTCCTTTTTCTTTCTCCCCAACAGTAACTAATATCTTGCACCTTGCTTTATTAAAATCATTAGGTATTTCGAACGACATATTTTCTTTTAATATTCGAATTAGACTATCAGCCTTCATTTGAGAGGTTTCCTCATAATAAGCTTCAAAATGTTCTTCACTAACATAAAGTATTTTTGATTGAAGTCTAGCAAAATACTTAATACTAATTAAAGGGAATGTGAATTTTACAGACGGTCTAATCATCTTTCTGAAAAACGCATTGGGTCTTACTAAAGCACTGTTAATGACTGCACTACTAATTAAATCCGGCTTCATGCTAATCATTTGAATGGCTACTTGTGCACCCAATGAGAATCCAATCACAACTATTTTTTTACCGTTCGACATTTTTTCTGTTAACACAATGATCTTTTCTGCACTATCTCGAATCGTAAAGTGATCAATCCGACTACTCTTTCCTTGTTCTGGTAAATCTATTGTTAAGCAATGATAGTTAGTGAAATATTGAATTTGCTTTTCCCACATCCAACTACTAACGCCACCACCATGTAAAAACACCATTAAGGGGGCATTCTTATCTCCACTCTCTTGATAATATAACCCCAAATCACTCACCTCTGTGTATATCAATTTATCTTTCAATAGTCCGTTTACGTCACTTCAAGAAAGCGACCATATGGGGAAATAGCTAGTTATTCTATCTTTTTTTCTGTAATTTTTTTTAATCCGTGTTCGTTCAATACTAAATAATGCTCAATTATTGAAAACGATACTGTATTAATTGGTTATCGATACCTAAGTATTCCTCATTGCTAATTCTACTTATCTCTAAGAATCCAATCTTTTCAAACATTTTTCTTGATCGAGTATTCCCTTCATGTATTTCTGCGTAAAAGCTGGTCATTCCAAATTTTTCAGAAGCATACTTCATCATACACAGAATGGAATTAGTGCCGATTCCATTACCCCATAATTTACTATCACCGATTGCAATGCCTAATTCAGCTTTGTTATCTGCAACAAAAACTAAATCCGCATATCCAACTAATTTGTCTTCAAGGAGGATTGCTTTACGAATGAAATCTTTAGATTTATTATCGACACAACGGAGCCACCAACTATATAGTTCTTCTGCACTTCTATTAATCTCCCAACCATTCGCTTCACAAAAAGTGTCATCTTTACTCCAATTCAAGATGTTGTAATAATCTTCCACACTAATATTCCTAATTTTTATAAGATGCATGATGTTGTTTTCTCTATCCATTCCACTACCACCTAGTTAAGTATCTGGCTCATTTCACAAGTACATTTTATTCAGTGGGCAAAAGGCTCATTAGTTATAAAATCCATACATCCGAATCTATTTTGCACATTCGAATACTTGAAATGAATTTCCTACACCATAGCCATCAATAACTTCATGCAGTACAAAATTATCAAATCTGTTAGATATCAAAATATTTTCGAATTCGCCTGGCTCATAAAGACGGATTGGGAAGTACATTGTTTCTGATTTATCGATATGACCATTTTTAATGAATTGATAGTTCAACTTAATATTTTGCACACTAGTTATTTGGTCATAATGGACTTTTTTATATTCAACAATTTCACCGTTATCCAAAAATTGTCTATTCGTTTCAATATATTCAAGAATCTCTTCAACTGGCTCCTTGCTTGTCATAACGGTTAAAAGTATCTTACCGCCTTCCTTTAATGAAGTTCTCATGTTAGAAAGACTATCTTTCACTAATTCATCTGGCAAAAGTGAAAAAGAACCAAACGGTATGATGATTAAATCATAACTCCCGCGACTGACAAACTCTTCTATTTTAATGCAAGAAATTTTAGGGTCTAGGTTTAACTTTTTAGCTTTTACACTACATAGACGAAGCATTTCTTCTGAAACATCAAAGCCTTCAATATCAATCCCTTTCTCCATAAAAGGAATAAGCATTCTACCATTTCCACACATAGGTTCTAAAACTTTCAAGTTTTTATTTTGTGCATAGGATAGATAAAAATCAAGCTCTTTTCCATCGGCAATAGATTTATCGACTTCATAAATCTGAGTGCAAAGTTTTCCGTAATAGTCACTCATCGTAACGCCCCCAAACACTTTTTATTGCTGCATCTGCAGCACATACTATTCTCTTTATAGCTTCATTATCCGTTTCTTCTTGATAGTGTGCGTTTTATGAGAGATTTTTCATATCAGTTTTGTAGATAGACTTTGTATTAGTCTATCCTTGCAAGGTACAATCAGCTGCGTTCCAAATTCCATTCAAACCATCTACCATGACCATCTGTATCACCAATCGTATTCTTGAATTCCTTGCCGTTCACATAATAATCGAGGTGGAGCTGTCGATCCCACATGTTGTTGTAAATGTGAAAAACGTCTCTTTTCCTCCCTAGCGACGCAATCCTTTCTACTAGTTCATGCTTGGACTCAGTTGGGATTTGGTTTGCCACATGAGTATGGAAGATGCAGATTGTTGAGTCTGCTGGAAGTGTTTCTACCACTTCTGAAAGTAAAAGGACGCCATCGCCTTCAACCAGTTGTATCGGGTTTTCTTTCAAATTCGCAGCAGCCTGTACGAATAGCTCTAATCTTTCCTGATGTTCTGGCCAAATGAGTGCTTTTAACCACAAATAATCTTCAGGATCGGATAAATCGTTTATATTGAGGTCAAGCCCTATTTTAGAGACTATCGGAGGACTCTCTGAAAGCACTATCGGAAAGTGATCGCCTTTTACTTCTGAAGTAATATGAACTCGAGCGTTTTTATTTCCAACTGTTTCTTTAGTGCCGTATGAATAGCTATATGTATCCCATAAAAGCTGAAGACCCGCACTCGTTCCAATTTCAATGATCGATAAAGGCTGTTGAGTCTTATTGTAAATCCATGAGAAAGTAGGATAGAGATAACCACATCTTCTCACTTCGTTTGTTTGAACCAACTTGCTCTTTAGGATTGGAATGATTTCATCACGATATCTGATGCAAAAATCTTTGAAATAGCCAAAGGTTTCGTTGCCTATTTGTTTCGGTTGGATTGTAATACTTCGATAATAGTCTCTTAATTGATGTTCATTTCCTTTAAATAGTAGATAATGGACAGCTCCGAATAATAGATTAGGCACGGGTTGACCTTTTGGAACTGCCAGGCACAAATCGAGTAGTTCAGCATCTTTAGCTATGTTTATTGATAGAAATTCATAAAGTTTACTAGACCCCTTGCACTCCATGTTTGCGAATGTAATAAAACTACGGGATAAATTAGACTCCTGCATACTTATCCTCCTTCTTTGCAATAACAAATGACCACGAATCTCCCTCAAGAAACTTCATTTCCCATTATCGATCCAGTGTTCTGTACAAATCACTGTTTTCTTATCCGCATCCATCTTGACCTTTTTACCGATTGCCAATGGATGCATTGGATGGGTGTGGCAAGCGTCAAATTCAGCTAGAATTGGAACGTGCAGACCATCCAGTTGTTCCAGCAATAAATCTAAAGGCAGTTTCCCAGTCCCTGAATCATCATATAATTCATGTTTGCCTAAAATGATTCCAGCTACTTTTTCGAAGACGCCATGCACTTTGAGCATCGCAAAATTCTTCTCAACAACAGATGCTGTTTTAATACAATCCTCGATCAATAAGATATCGCCTTCCTTAACTTCCGGAAAATACGATGATCCGATAAATCCGTACATCGTATTCAAATTCCCTCCGATCAGCCGTCCTTCTGCGACTCCCCCATTCCCCGTAACCCACTCGTTTGGATACAACTTCTTTTCTGTGGTTTTCTGCAACCAGTTGACCGGTTCATCGGACCAATAGTCAGACATAGGCACTTCATAAGGAATAACACTTTCTTGCATAAAATACTGTTTAAAATAATGATACGTAACATCGACAAGCGGCTCGAACTCCCCAAATGATGGAACTAACGCAGGTCCATAATAGGTGGGGATTCCTGTTTTTGCATACAGCGCAAGTAGTATAGCTGTTGCATCCGAATACCCTACTACTAGTTTAGGGTTCTGTTTAAATGCCTCGTAATCAAGATAAGGCAACAAACTATTTGAGTTTGTACCTCCAATTGTAGACATGATCATCTTGACATCCGGATCCCTCAGCAACTCATTCAGTTCCTCAGCTCGTTCTTTCGGCGTGCCAGAACGGTACCCATCAGATTTCCCTGTTAAATTGCCCTCTTTCACAATGAAGCCTTTTAACTCTATAAACGCTTTTGCCCGCTTATAGCGAGGTTCTGCATTTACCGTTGCAGGTGATGATGGAGAAAAAATACCAATTGTATCTCCTTGTTGTAATCGTTTCATCTTATGTACTCCTCTACTTACAATTTGTCCATCTTATCTGCGATAGTTCGCAAGATTTGATTTTTTTCTTTTTGTAATTTAATGAAGGTGACTGTAAACCAAACGATAAAACCAAATGGTACTAGATAAAAAAGTATAGAAAGAATAGGGAGTATCGAAATCATCATACTAGTTTCCAAAGGAGTTCCTCCTTCCTCATTGAATGATCATGTCAACACTTTGTTATATGCATAAAGTGTGAGATCTATTTCTACATGCTACCTCTTCCTAGTAAGGATAATTATACCATATTAAAATTTGAAGGTTTGAAATATTTGAATACATTTTCGTTTCTATTCAAGTGATAAAGTAGATGCATTTGTAATGCTGTGTTTATGTGGCGTTCATATTGGCAGCGTAAACTGAAGGTAATTACTAACGGAGGTGTTCACCATGCAAATGGCGTGGAAAGAAGTTAAAAAAAGTAAAATGAAATTCCTGATACTAGGTTCGATTATCTTTTTGGTCAGTTTCCTTACATTCATTATTTCAGGACTTGCCAACGGGTTATCTGAAGACAACGCAGCTCTCATTAAAAACGTACCAAATGGTCAGTTTTATTTAAATGATGACGCTAAACAAACGTATAACCTCTCTAAGATCGATGTCGATCAGCAAGACAAGTTACTCGCAGACTATGAAGGTGCTACAGCGATGTCCATTCAAATGGGCTTTGTCAATGACGCTGAAGACAAACAGCATAGTGTCGCTTTTGTAACATCAACTGACAGTGAGCTGTTCCCGAACGTCAAAGAAAACGAAGTGGTGCTAGATGCTTCGTTAAAAAATGAAGGCATCAAAGTCGGCGACATCTTGACGAACAACCAATTCAGTGGAGAGTTCAAAGTTACTGGATTCTCAGAGAAACAAACGTATAGTCACGCACCTGTTGCGTTTATCAGCATGACAAATTACCAGGAAATCTACCGTGTGATGGAAATGCAGACAGTTTTCATCCCAGGATCAGATAGTCCAGATGCTATTAGTGGTCTCGAAGCTTTTAGTAATAAAGAGTTCTTAAATACGATTCCGAGTTATGGCGCAGAACAAATGTCACTCAATATGATTATTTGGTTCCTTGTGGTCATTAGCGGTATGCTGTTTGCGATTTTCTTCTATATGATGAACGTCCAGAAAATCGGCTTATATGGCATTTTGAAAGCGATCGGTGTGAAAACGAGCTCGTTGTTTAGTATGATGTGGTACCAAATGTTGCTCATTACAGTCGTTTCGCTCGTACTATCGGGTGGACTCAGTCAGTTGTTTAGTATGGTAGCTCCTGCTGGCATGCCATTTAGCTTGCCGCTCAATACTACGCTTATACTTTCTGTTGTTTTCTTAGTGATTGGATTCATCGGAGCAACAATTTCCGGATTCCAAATTAAAAAAGTGGAGCCGTTACAGGCAATCCAACAAGGAGAGATGTAAGATGTCCATTTTCACAATTGACGATGTCGAAAAAACGTTCAAAACTGGTGATGTCAGTGAAAAAATCTTAAAAGGTGTCGATCTTGACTTAAACGAAGGCGAAATTACTGCACTTGTCGGTCCTTCGGGTTCAGGTAAGTCAACGATTTTAACAATAGCTGCCGGATTACAAAGAGCATCTGGTGGGCAAGTACTTTTTGAAGGTAAAGATATGACGCAAATGAGCCAAGAAGAAATCCGGAAAATCCGTTCCAGTGAGTTCGGGTTTGTGTTCCAATCTTCTCACCTCGTCCCCTTTTTGACTGTAGAAGATCAGTTGTTGCTCATGCTGGATGTAGCGGAGACGAAGTTGAATAAAAAACAGCAAAAGCAGGAAGTGTCAAAAGTACTCGAACTTGTTGGGATGTCGCATAGGAAGGAAGCTTATCCATCATCCCTTTCAGGCGGGGAAAAACAACGTGTCGCGATTGCGCGCGCCATCATTCATCAACCGAAAATGCTTTTTGCGGATGAACCGACAGCAAGTCTCGATTCCAAACGTTCCAAAGAAGTGATGGAAATCATTCGTAATCTAACAAAAACGCTAAAAATCACTACACTAATGGTCACGCATGACGAAGAAATGTTGCCCTACGCGGACCGAATTGTCACAATGAGAGATGGCTTGATCGATTAACACCTAAAAACCCCTTATCCTGACGTTCAGGATAAGGGGTTTTTGGGTAGTATAGTAAGATAAGCCTATTAGGTTTCATCCTTCCTAAATCCAGTAGGATGAACACAACTTGTTTAATGAAAGGAGGCAGACGAATGCGCAATATCTTCACGATTTTCAAACGAGATGTACGCAACATCTCAACGAACTGGGTCGCTGCTGTGTTAATTGGTGGATTAATTTTCTTACCGTCATTATATGCATGGTTAAATATCTATGCCTCGTCAGATCCATATGGCAGAACCGATAAATTGCCGGTTGCTGTCGTCAACGAAGATAAGGGTGCCGATGTTCAAAACAAGCATATTGATACTGGAGCAGAAATCGTCTCGACATTGAAGAAAAACCCTTCGATGGAATGGCACTTTGTCTCTAAAAAAGAAGCTATGGATGGAGTTGAATACGGAGATTATTACGCTGTGATGGTATTGCCTGAGACGTTGTCTGAACAACTAGCCTCCGTCGTATCCGGTAACCCGGAAAAAGCTGAAGTTGATTATTTCGTCAATGAAAAATTGAATTCGATTGCCCCTAAGATTACAGAAAAAGGAGCAACGGTCATTGTCGATAAAGTGAGTAGTCAATTCGTTTCAACGGTCAATGGTGTTATTTTTGATATGCTTAACACACTCGGACTCGAATTAGAAGCTGATCTACCTGATGTAAAAAGGTTCGAGAACTATATCTTTGAAGCGGAAAAAAGCTTACCTGAAATCTATAATCTCCTGAATCGTGGATTAGGCGATGCAACCGATGCACAAGCCATCATTCACGAAGCACAAGGAAAACTGCCAAAGGCAACACAAGTTACAGAAGACGGTCTCGCTCAAATCAACCGGACCGTTGCTTACCTAAACGAAGCTGAACAGAAGTTAGATGAAATGTCACCGAAAATCAAAGCGGACTTGAAAAAAGTTACCGAAATTTCGAATGAGGCCAATAGTTTCTTGAAACAGCTACACGGTGTTCAACTTGATTTCACCGAACTCGACAATGCCAAGAAATCACTTGATGCTCGAATGACAACAAGTATTGAACGGGTAGATGGCGTGAAGCAGGATCTCTTGCGATTACAAGAAATCGTGCAAGGGCTACCGAAACCTAGTGAAAAACCGTCCCCTGGTTCAGACGAAGAACCTGTTGATGAACCAGGTGCTACTCCAACCCCTTGTCTTTCAACGTCCGATTTGTCAGGAAAGCTAGGGAGTGCGATCACTAAAACAGACGATTTGAAAAACGTCTTACAGGAAGCGCAGACGAATGCACGTACTGTAAATAGTGTCGTGAAAGGCAAAGCACAAGAACTCGATCAAGCAGTAGATGATTTACAAAAAATCGCGGGGAATACTTCCGTTGAACTCGATCGTTTCATGAAAGAATATGTAAATACAATCGAACCGACGATAAAGAATGAAATTGCGACAGCTAAAGGAACTCTTGGACAAGCAAAAGGACTTCTTACAGAAATTCAGTCAACATTTCCAAAAGTGCAAACGATCTTAGGGAACTCAGACCGTGAATTAGCCGAAGGAAAAGGAACTATTAAAAAAGCGGTTGCGGAGTATCCTTACATTTCAGAAAAAGTGAATCAGTTAGCGGATAAAATCCGAAGCATTCAAGGTGAAACGGATATTAATGAAATCATTACATTGTTGCAGAACGATCCAAATGCTGAAAAAAGTTTCTTTGAAGAACCCATTCAACTAAAGGAAAACCGATTATACTCAATTGAAAATTACGGTACAGGCATGACTCCATTTTATACCGTGCTCTCTCTGTGGGTCGGCTGTCTATTACTGATTTCGCTTCTATCCACTGATTTACATGGAGACGAATTCTCAGCTCGTCATGTCTATTTTGGTAGATTATTGACGTTCGGAGGCATCGGTTTATTGCAATCACTTATCGTCCTAGGTGGAGACCTTTTCATACTCGATGTCCATATTCGTGAACCGGTTTGGTTTGTCGTGTTCGGTGTGTTCATTAGCATCGTATTCATGTCAATCGTGTACACACTGGTTTCGGTATTTGGAGATGTAGGAAAAGCAATGGCGATTGTCATGCTGGTCTTGCAAATCGCTGGATCTGGAGGAACGTACCCAGTTGTATTACTTCCCGACTTCTTCGGTATGATTAACCCTTTCCTACCCTTCACTTATGCGATTGATGTTATGCGTGAAGCAGTAGGTGGAATCGTTTGGGAGCGCGTGGCAAAAGATCTATCCTTCCTCGCCTGCTGTTCGATTGCCTTCATCCTATTTGGTGCATTGCTAAAAGAGCATATTAATAAAGGTACGAACCAACTATTGAAAAAATCAAAAGAAGCAGGGATCTTCCATTAATAACAAAAAGCACTTCAGCTCTGTCAATCCGACAGCTGAAGTGCTTTTTAGGTATGAACACTTATTATTTTCCCAACCGGTAGAATAAACCTAAGACTGCACCGAACACGGCGTGACCGAGTAGCCAGTACAGGAGTGAAAGTCCATCTGTGATTTCGGGTGTATGATCTGATAATGCCGTTGTTGGAAATAGTGCGATTCCTATAACGATACTGACGCCTGTACAAATTAATAAAGACTGTCTCTTCCATGTGGTACGCAGCTGAAACATGAGATAGAATCCAATAGTAACAACGATTGAAACGATTAGATGGAACACCACTTCAATCCATTCTGGAAATGAGATGTCACCAATCACAGGAATGTAATCGACATTCAGTAAGAATGTGTAGATCTTCTCACCTGTCACAGATTCAAGCCATTTAAATAAGCACGTCAGGATCAACCCGCTAATTAGCCCGTAGGCAGCAGCTAAACTGACTCCTTGAACATGCTTGTTCATGACGAACCCTCTTTCTTCCCTTTTATGAATGCATATGCATCCAACGCTCGGGTACGAGCGGTCGAATGATCGACAATTGGGGATGGGTACGTTTTATCAATCAATACCCCAGCCTCTGTTAATACGTCTTCCGGTGCAAGATGCGGTTCATGGATAAATGGTTTTGGAAGTGTAGCGAGTTCAGGCACCCACTTTCGAATATAGGTACCGTCGGCATCGAACTTTTTACTTTGTGCTGTTGGATTGAATATACGGAAATAAGGGGCGGCATCAAATCCGGAACCTGCTACCCACTGCCAGCCAAGAGTATTGTTCGCAACATCATAATCGACTAGCGTTTCTCGGAACCATTCTGCACCGATACGCCAGTCGATGAGCAAGTGCTTAATTAGAAAAGAAGCGACGACCATTCTCACACGATTATGAATCGTACCTGTCGACCACAATTCACGCATGCCGGCATCGACCAATGGAAATCCTGTACGACCTTCCTTCCACGCAAGTAGTCCTTCAGGATCTTCGCGCCAAGCAAACTGTAGAAACTCGGATCGTAACGGTCGCTCTGTAATATCTGGGAAGTGCATAAGCTGATAATAAGCGAACTCTCGCCATGCAAGTTGTCTTAGAAAAGGTTCAGGTTGAGGGACTTCCCCTTCAGATTGTGCCCGACGAACCGCATGCCATAATGCTCGTATGCTCATATTGCCGGAGGCTAAATAGCCGGATAGTCTTGAAGTGCCGTCTATCGCAGGAAAATCACGTCGTCGAACATACGAATTAATACCGTTATCCTTAAAGTGAACCCATTGATTAAAAGAAGCGAATTCACCTGGAGTCCATGCTTCTTGTAAAGACGTATCCCATTTTATAGAGGAGCGTAAGTCGGTTTCTTCTAATAAAATTGACGTTGCATCGCTATCAATCCAACTAGTTAGAGAAGTTGGTACAGGTAGCGGCCAAGGGATTGTTTGTTGCTGTAAGGATTTCCAAAATGCGCCGAACACTTTATAGGGATGACCGGCTCCCGTTTTTAAAATTGACGGATCGAGCAACATGTTTGGCTCGAAGCGTCGAATATCGATACCCGATAACCCTTCCGCTTCAAGTAAGGACGTCTCTTCCCTTCTCGATATCGGATCTACTTGTCCATTGAAGAATAGCGAGTCTGCGCCATGTCTAAAAGCGAATTCAGTGAGTACTAATGCAGGTTCTCCTTGGAGAATGACTAATGGAGCGCCTAACTTTTCAAGCTGTTCTTTTAAGTGTTCGAGTGATTCTGAAATCCACCAATCCGAAGCAGTAGGAGTCTTCGTTTCAGGTACTATGTATATAGGCACGACTTGACCACATGTAGCGGCTTCGTGTAGAGCGGGATGGTCATGTAGACGTAAGTCGTTCCTGAACCAGACGATTGTTTTCAAAAGATCCCTCCTAAAAAAGGACCGCACAGATGGCGGTCCCTAGTTTGTTCCTATTATAACGGGGATGGTGCCGGTTTTCCAAAGAAGTACCCTTGGAACAACTCATATCCCTTACTCTTCAACCACTCAAAATCTTCTTTTGTTTCAATACCTTCAGCAAGTGGAACAGATCCACTTTCTTTGGCTTTTGTTAGGAACAGTTCTGCGTTAGCTTGTTTTTTCGTATCACTTGAGACGCCATCCACGTAAGAGCGATCGAGCTTCATATAATTTGGCTGTAACTCTGCCAATAGTTCAACCGTGCTAAACCCTTCACCGACATCGTCAAGTGCATAATGGAAACCTTTCTCACGATAATATCTTAAAATCGTTTTCAAGTGTTCCACGTCTTCTACTTTATCTGTTTCAACTACTTCAAAAACTAATTGGTACGGATCGATATTGAATTGGTTCGCAACAGCAACCGTTGATTGCAGACAGAACTCAGGAGAATAAATCGATGTAGGCACAAAGTTTATGAAAGCTTTTACGTTAATAAGTGGTGCTGCATGACGAACCGCGGTGATTCGGCATAGACGATCGAGTGCATAAAGACGACCTCGAGCTCGTGCTGCTGCAAACGCTTCATCTGGATAGATCATTTCTCCTTCAGGTGAATGAAAACGGGCTAACAACTCATAGCCAAATATTGTGCACTCTGTATCAACAATAGGCTGATAATATGAGATGACACGTTCATTTTGAATAAGTTCATCAATCCACTGGGAAGCAAACACTTCATTCACTTGTGAAAAAGGTCGCCATACAAGTTCTCCCACTACTCGGAAGTGCAGTAGAGTTTCATCCAAATAATCTTTCGTGAAATCCGCTAATTCACGAAGCCCAACTTCCGACATCGTGATCATCATATCGTCGTCCCTCAAATTTGATGTCTGCGCTTCAAGACGTTCTATGTATTTGACAAGCATTCCACGGGACGCTTCGTCTTCAATCTTTACTTCAAATAGTAAGTCAGTAACAATACATGCTGCTCTGCAACCCATTTCTGAGCCTCCATCCTAACTTGAGTATAGAATACTAGTGATTTATAATTTATTGTAATCGATTACTCCTATATAAAGCAAGTGTTTATATACGAAATGCCTATCTAAAAAATAAAATAACAGCATGACCTATGGAACCATAGGTCGAATGCTGTCAAATCGATAGTACCTATTCGTTACGTAGGGAGTCCTGTTCCCGTCGTATCGGTGTTTGTAGAATTAGGACGATCCGTATTTACTTCAATTGTCGTATCCACTTCTGATTCAATTGTCTTACCTAGCATATAGTACTCAGTTTCTTCTTGAGTGAGACTATTATAGCGCTTTTGGATCACACTATAGAAGATACCTCCAAGAATTGCCCATGCAATTAAAAGCACGTAAGAAGGAGTAGTCAATGAAGCTGGAGACATTGGAAGAAGAAGCAAGAGCAAGAATGCTATACTCGCAATAATGCCTGCTAACGCAAGTCCTTTTTTAACTGGTGCAATTTCACGGTGAGCTTCTTCTTTCCCCCATGCTAATACTTTATAGGCGGCGATACATGTGAATAAGTACGCGACCGAGACGCCTGTTGAAGACATATCTACAATCCAGGATAGGGCTTGTCGGCCGAACCATGGAGTTGGGAGTGTAATAAGTGTCACAAACCAGATACCCCATATAGGTGTTTGGCTTTTCTTCGAGATTGTTCTAAACATATCCGGCAATGCGCGTGCGCGTGCCATAGAGAATAGAAGACGACTCGAGGACATATAGAAACCGTTTAACCCTGTAAAGATTCCCATCATGATTGCAACCGCCATTACGACCAATCCGCCATATCCAAGTGCTGAGTTGACCACTTCACCTGTTAACCAAAGGCTGCCGTCGCCAACAGAAGATCCTGTCGGGAAAGTCCATGCTGTAAGCCCAATCATTACTGCATAGATTAAAAATGAAGCAAATAACGAAGCTACGATAAGCATAGTCGCTTTACGTGGAGAGAAATTGAACTCCTCTGCTGCTTGAGGAACATTGTCGAATCCGACATACGCCCAAGGAGCAATTGCCAATATGACAAGAATCGATGTCAAAACAGATTGATTGCCGTTGAATAATGGTTTCATGTTTTCAAACGGTGCTTCTGTAATTCCAAAAGTGAAAGCCCCGAGTATAACGACTCCTGCAACTAATAGAATACTGAAGTAAAATTGAATTCGTCCAGAAATGCTTGTTCCTGTTGAGTTAATGAGAGCAAACAATAAAATGATGACTGATGAAATAATGACTTCTGGTAAATAGACATCCCAGCCTGCAACACTATAGAGATAGAATTGCTTCATGAATCCAGGTGCTAAGAATTTCAAAAGTAATGAAAATGCAGAAGCATTTAAAGCAACAATCGATATGTATCCAAGTGATAGGAACCATCCACAGATGAAGGCCCAAATCTTACCTGCTCCTATAAAAGCATAGGTAAAGCCTCCCCCTGAAACTGGGAATTTCTTTATCATAACACCGTAGCTTGATGCAATAATCATCATTACAAGCGCTCCAATTAATAAGCCGATTGTGGCCCCAAGTGGTCCTGACTCACCAATCCAATCTCCCGGTAGGATAAAAGCTCCCCACCCTACGGATGATCCTAACGCAATCGCGAACACCCACGAAGGCTTCAGCGTTTTTGTTAACTTCCTGCGCTTCTGATGCGCATCTGTTTGATCCATATGTAAGTTCCCCCTATAAAATCGTTCTTGTATTTATTCCCTACCTGACGAAACTAAAACCTATTGTGGTATTAAAAAATATTTGCGAAAAGTCTTCATCTTAAGAACGTCAAAAGAGTTCTAGCTGAAACCACGAAAAGGTTTCAGAAAAAATACCACGGGTATTCTTCAGACTAGCAACGAAATCTAGCAGTAAAAATTCCAGGAGGCGATTCAACATGGTAAAACGACAAGTAGTAGGTTACTATGACAGTGAAAATGATGCAATTCTAGCAATTGAAGATTTAAAACGACAAGGCTATTCATCAGATGAAATTTCAGTAATTAGTAAAGAACGCGAACAAGTCGATACGGTTGTAGAAGAAACTGGAACACATGCAACGGATGGTGCAGCAACAGGAGCTGCAGCTGGCGTCGTATTAGGCGGACTTGGTGGAGTTCTTGCAGGTATTGGTGCGTTAGCGATTCCAGGTATTGGACCAATCATTGCTGCAGGTCCGATTATTGCTGGGATTACAGGAGCCGCCGCAGGTGCGGGTGTTGGCGGATTAGCTGGCGCACTCATTGGTATGGGCATTCCTGAAGAAGAAGCAAACCGATACAATACGCATTTCGACGAAGGGAAAATTCTTGTGCTTGTTGACGGGGATTATCCACGTAGAACGGGGCATGACTTGGATGAATACAACCGAACTATCTTATAATGAAGTGACTGCCTCCCCTCTTTCTTTTTTATCGGAAAGAGGGGGTTTTTGTGTCGACATCGAAAAACAGCGTCAGGCGTGCTATACTAAAGCAACGGCATGTTAAGAACGGAGGCGGAATAGAATATGCAATATAACCAACAAAAGATGGCACAGCTAGTGAAAAGAGAGCCTGAGCTCTCGTCACGGTTGACTCAGATTATGAAAGAGCATGAATTGGAGCGGCCTTTCGCATTGAAAGCGTTATACCACGCGGAAGTTAAAGATAGTGGTCGGTTCATGAAACCTTATCAGGAGCTGTAAGACGAAAAAGCACGGACATCCCATTACGGGGTGTCCGTGCTTTTTGAATGAAGATAAAGTCTAGCCTATACCTTTAACAAGTTCTTAATAGTACGGTGAGATTAATACATAGACGAGGACGCCTGTGAAACTGACGTATAGCCAGATAGGCATCGTGAAGCGGACGATTTTACGGTGACGTTCGACTTCACCGTTCCATGCACGTGCGACACTCGTTAAAGCGAGTGGTACGATTGCCGCCGCTAGTAAGATATGAGTAATTAGGATGAAATAGTAGAATCCTGCCATGAACCCGCTACCGCCGAACGGTGTCGATTCTGCCAAGAAGTGATACATGACATACGTGATCAGGAAGAAGAATGTCGTCACGAATGCTGCGTAAATGAATCGCTTATGTACCGCGATGTTCCGTTTTTTTATGGCGATTAAAGCTCCAACTAGAAACAGGAACGTAAACGTGTTGAAGATTGCATTGAGCATCGGAAGAATCGTAATATCAAATGCGTCAAAGTTTTCCGCTCCAGGAATCCCTGAAAGAATCCCGATTGCACCGATTAGAATGACGGATACAATGATAATGAACGGCTTGTAATTCCGCTTCTTTATAGGCGTTTCAATTGTAGAAGACGCGTTTTTCAACGTTACCACTCCATTGCTAGCAAATTGTCTTACCTTTCCAGTTTACCATATGTGGAAAGGCCGAGCCAGTTCACTTTAGCCTAACGTGCGCGCTAAAAACGCTTTTGTACGATCATGTGTCGGATTTGTTAACATCTCTGCTGGAATACCTTCTTCGACAATTTGTCCATCCGCCATAAACAACGCTTTCGTTGCGACATCTTTCGCAAACGACATTTCGTGCGTGACGACAATCATCGTCATGTTCTCTTCTGCTAGTTTCTTCATCACTGCAAGGACTTCCCCTGTTAATTCTGGATCGAGAGCGGAAGTTGGTTCATCGAACAATAGAATTTCAGGATCCATCATAAGCGCACGAGCAATTGCAACACGTTGCTTTTGACCGCCTGACAAATTCGCAGGATACGCATCGACTTTATCTGCTAGACCGACTTTTGTTAGCAGCTCTGTAATTCGACCTGCAAGTTTCTCTTTCGGTTCACCTTTTACAAGTTTCGGCGCGAGAGCCAAGTTCTGTTTCACGGTTAAGTGAGGGAACAAGTTAAAGTGCTGAAACACCATGCCGATCCGTCTTCCGATTTTACGGATTTCTGGCGTACTTGCATAGACACCGTCTTCTACAAGTGCTTCTCCGCCGATTCGGACGGTTCCTCCTTCAATCTCTTCAAGATGTGCAAGGCTTCGGAGCATCGTACTCTTACCTGATCCGGACGGACCAATGACCGCCACAACTTCGTTTTTCTCTACCTGGAATGTAATCTGTTTTAGAACTTCAATATCACCAAATGATTTTTTCATATCGACTACGTCAATCAATGCCATTGCTTTTCACCTTCCTCATACATAATGGAATCGTCGTTCCAACCACTTGAAAACAAGCGTCAATACCGCAGTAATCATCAAATAGATCACACCTGCCACAACAAACGGAACAATTGTAAAGTCGCGGTTAACTGCCGTTTGCGCAAAGTGAAGCAGCTCCGGAACCGCCACAGCATACAATAACGCCGTATCTTTCACAAGAGTTACGGATTCGTTCGCAAGGGCTGGAAGCGCAATACGAATCATTTGTGGAATGACAATTCGTGTTGTTGTTTGCCATTTGTTCAATCCTAGTACTTGAGCCGCTTCATATTGTCCTTTATCAATCGATAACAAGCCACCACGGAAGATTTCCGCAAAATACGCTGCATAGTTCAAGATGAATGCAAGCGCTGCGGCTGCGAATCGGTCCATGACCAAGAACTCGCCGATGACCGGGATTAGGGGCAACCCGAATACAAAGAACAATAATTGCAGTAAGAGCGGCGTACCGCGCATGAGGTAGATGTACGTATTTGCTAACCATGACAACGGTTTGAACGTGCTATTCACCGCGAGTGTCAGCAGGAATCCGAGTGGAATCGAAGCAACGATTGCGATGAGGAACAATAGAATTGTTGCTTTCGCCCCTTCAAGCATTGGTACTATAATTGATATTAAATAATCTGGCGACATTGTAACCCCTCCAACTTGACTAGAAACCGTGACTTACTTCAATACTTTGTTTTCACCAAACCACGTTTCGGAAATTTGTGCTGCTGTCCCATCTTCATTCATCGTATCTAATGCATCTTGTAGTTTTTTCAATAAATCCTCGTTCCCTTTTTTCACGCCTACACCGTATTCCTCAGGAGCAAGTGTTTCATCGAGTACTTTAAACGTGCCCTCTTCTTTCGACATGTAATAGTCAATGACGACTTCATCAATAATGACTGCTTCTACACGTTTACTCTTCAAATCTGAAAGAGCTAAAACGTTATCCGCAAATTCCGTTTTGTTTTTAACTTTATCCGCAATCGGATTTGCTTCAAGTGCATCTGCTGCTGAAGATAATGCTTGTAGGCCAACTTCTTTACCTTCAAGATCTCCTAGTGATTTAATATCCGAACCTTCAAGTACTGCAACTACTTGTGCATTGCTTAAGTAAGGTTTTGTGAAAAGTACTTTCTTTTTACGATCTTCTGTAATCGTATACCCGTTCCAGATAAGATCAATGCGTCCACTAGCCAATTCTGTTTCTTTCGCTTTCCAATCGATTGGCTGGAATTTCGCTTTCATGCCCATGTGCTCAGCTGCAGCTTTTGCATAGTCGATGTCAAACCCTGTAAGCTCATTCGCTTCGTCACGGAATCCTAATGGAGCGAATTTATCATCAACCCCGATGACTAACTCCTTTTCACCTCTTGCTGCTTCTTTAGAATTCCCACATCCTGCTAAAAGTGCAATGACTCCAAGACCTGCTAACGCTACTTTCATCTTTTTCATCTTCATATGATTTTCCTCCACTTCATCGCTTTAGTCTGTTAAAGTAATAATAGAATAGCACACATTTTATAGAATGCAAAGCAATTACTATGAAAAAACTGTTTCTTTTTTTGAAACCGTTTGCAATGGACTTCGTATATACTAAAAGAAACAGAAAGGCGGGATGAGTATGAATCCTTATGACGATTCTTTCTTTGATGTATTCCCTATTATTTTCGTGATTTTCTTTTGTATTGTAGGTGGAATCATTCTCTTCGTCTTTATTAAAGGAGCAGCAGATTGGGGTAAAAACAACAATTCCCCTAAAATCACAGTTGCAGCTCATGTGAAAACGAAACGTACAAATACATCTGGAGGTTCCGGCGATATGTCAGCAACCACTTCCTATTATGTAACGTTTGAATATGAAAGTGGCGATCGTCAAGAGTTCCAGACCACAGGTGAGCAATACGGAATGCTCGCTGAGGGTGATATTGGGAAATTAAATTTTCAAGGCACTCGTTATCTTGGATTTGAACGGGTCCCTTCTTAAAAAAACGGCTCTCCATCTATTGGAGAACCGTTTTTTTTTATTGAATCGCAGGTTGCTTTTTACGGGAAATCAGCAAGTACAGAACGAGCGCTACGACCACTAATCCGGCAAGGATCATATACAAATCACGGTATCCATAAGCCGTTGCTACATTTCCTAAGAAGTACGGACCGAATCCGAACCCGAAGTCCAGGAAGATATAGAATGTAGATGTTGCGATCCCGATCCGTTTAATAGGAACACCAATGAGAGCAATCGCTTGCGCACAGGATTGGAAATTCCCGAATCCAAGTCCGATAATCGCACCCGCAATGAGCAAGATGAAACCAGTATGTGTTTGACTAAGTAGTAATAAACCACCCGCAAACAATACTAATGAAGGAACAACGACAAATGTGCCGCCTTTACGGTCTAATAACTTCCCTGAGAATGGACGGGAAATCAGAATGGCTACAGCATAGATTAGGAAGAAGAAACTTGCTGCATCGACAAGGTTCGCTTCTTTTGCGTAAAATGACAGAAACGACAACACACCTGAATATCCGATTCCCGCAAGTAATATTACTGCAGCAATTGGCAATGCAGATTTTTCGATGTAATTCGCAAGTCCTTTTGGCGTATCTTTTACTTCGACAATTTCTTGTGGTGCTTCTTCTGGACGTTTATCGACAAAGAAGAACATAGCAAGACCAACAAGTCCAAGTGCTAAACTAAAGATAAATATCCAAGTGAATTCGACATGTTGACTTAGGTAAATACCAAAGAATGGCCCGATTGCTGTCGCAAGTACTGTACTCAAACTAAAGTAGCCAATCCCTTCACCACGGCGTGAAGCCGGTATGATTTGTGCAATCATCGTACCTGTTGCTGTTGATGCAATACCAAGTCCAATTCCGTGGATGAAACGAACGATTAGAAGAATTGGAAGTGAATGCGCAATGAAATATAATGCAACAGCGATGACAGAAATAATCATACCGAACAGCAAGATCCGACGGCTGCCTATACTTTCAATCACACGCCCTGTTCCGATTCGTGCAGACAACGTTCCGATGATGAATATCCCAGATACAAGACCTGCCATGCTGGCTGAAGCGCCATATTCTTCAACGGCAAATGGAGCAATTGTTACCATCAGCATGTACATGACGATCATTAAGAAAAAGTTAATGATAGAAATAAAAATAAAGTCCTTGGTCCATAAGTTTTGTTTGACTTCCATATACTGACCCTCTCCATTAGTTGATAAGATTTTTGTATGCCTGATCGAGCAATTGTTTCGCAGCCTGAATGTCTTCCTTAGGAATGTCTGTTAAGAATTTTTCATATAGCGGAAGTAGTTCAGCTTGAATCTCAACTGTGATCCGCTCACCTTCACTAGAGAGCTTCAACAACTTCTCACGCTTATCTTGCCCTTGAGTCACATCAAGATACCCAATTTCGTGAAGTCTCTTTACTACTTTTGTGACGGACGGTTTTTCAATCATCTGTTCTTCAGCAATTTCTGCAGAAGTCATCTCGCCTTCTCTCGACAGCAAACTTAAGATGGTCCATTGTGCGTTGTATAAGTCATAATGCAACAGCAATCGATTGAGTTGATTCACCATAGGACGATACAGTTTGACATAACTTCTGAAAAATTGATGTTCTAATTGCATTGTCTCGCCTCACTTTGCAAGTTAATGATTAGTTACCCTACCTAACTACTTTAGTATACGCTTTGAATTTTCATTTGTAAACGATGGAGATTTGCAACTCACAAAAAAAGAAACGACCTCCGAGTAAACAGGAAGTCGTTTCTATGGGTTCAAGTATTAGTAAGCGGACCAACCGTTATCCGCTTGCATGATAACGCCATTTACATAAGAGGATTCGTCAGATGCTAAGAACAACGCGATGTTCGCGATTTCTTCTTTCGTACCTGGACGGCTCAATTGGCTAACGCCTTTCAAAGCTTGCTCCATACCATGCTTATCAGGTTGTACTAAATTGTTCGTAATATTCGTAGGTACTTGTGCTGGTGCGATCGCATCGATGCCATATTGACGATGACACCCGATTGCTTTTGTTCAAAGATGGAAAGCGCTTTCCGTGTTGCACGCATGACGCCAGTTGTATTAATCGCCAATACTTTGTCCCAAACATCGTCCGTAATCGTTGCAGCGGAATACATGTTATCCATAATTCCAGCATTGTTCACCAAGATATCGAGAGTGCTAAACTTTTCGACAGCTGTATCAATCATGCGCTGTACGTCTTCTTCAACAGTGACATTCGTTTTTACAGCTAGTGCTTCCCCGCCAGTTGCTTTAATCGCTTGAACGGTTTCTTCTGCACCTTCCATATTCATGTCCGCAATGACAATCTTTGCACCTTCACGAGCGTACAATTCTGCAATTTCACGACCAAGCCCAGATCCTGCACCTGTTACGACTGCTACTTTGTTTTCTAATCGATTCAACAAAATCGCCTCCACTAGTTAGATTTGTTATCTTCACCAACTAGTATACGCTATAATGCTTTGGGGTTAAAACAATTGGATTGTATCAAGAAATCGTAATCGAGTAGTTGCCCATATGGATAGTTTGCCGTATACTGATATAGTTAATTCCAAAAGGTCTCAGTAGCTCAGGGGATAGAGCAACAGCCTCCTAAGCTGTGGGTCGCAGGTTCGATTCCTGCCTGGGACGTATTGAAAAAAGCTAGATCACAGACATAAAGTTCCCTGTGATCTAGCTTTTTTATGGTCATTTTTAGTAGTAAGGAGTGTCGATTCACGTGACAAAACATCGTTTGAAACTTATTTACGAAGTAATCATGTTTTCCCTTGCCATTCTTTCTGTATCTTTTGTCTGGATTCAAAAGGATTCCCTACAATATATAGATAAGATTGTTTGGTTCATATTCCTAGTAGATGTCTCTACACGATTTTTCATTAGCAAGAATAAGTTAGAATTCATCAAAAAGAATCCATTTGATTTAATTGCCATTATTCCATTTGACTCCGTGTTCCAGTTGGCAAGATTAGCTCGATTGATTCGTGTCGTAAGGGCTTTTACCATCGTCAAAAGATATGCAAAGCCAGCCCTCGCCATTTTAGAGATTAACGGATTGCAACGAATTTTGACGTTTACCGTGATTCTCATATTCGCAGCGGCGATCCCGATACGATTTATAGAGCCTTCCATCACGAGTTATGAGGATGCTCTATGGTGGAGTGTCGTAACCGCAACCACTGTAGGTTATGGCGACATTTCTGTCGAAACAGGATTAGGAAGAATCATTGCAATCGTCCTAATGATTTTCGGAATTGGTTTACTAGGAATGATCACAGGATCGATTGCCACCTATTTCATTAAAGAAACAGAAAGCGATGATCCAACGACTGCTTATTTAAAAACGCAACTGGATCGCTTGGATGACTTATCGGAGAGTGAGATTAATGCGTTTATCGCTGTTTTGAATAGTAAGAAGGACAGTATAGGAGTAGTACGAGAAGTAGAGAGGAAAAGCCAAGCTTCTATAGATTAGATTAACTTTGTCAGATCAGCATTATAAAGCTTAGTAGCTAAAAAACGAACATGCGTTTCTTTTTATAGCAAATTCATGGTATAATTATAAGGTAGAAACATATAGCGGATGGGCGGTTGGCACTCCCTTTTGAAAGGGGGTGTTTACATGGTGACTTACGAAGCAATGAACATGTTATTCCAATTTGGATTGTTCCTCGCAACAATGACAACAGCTGTCGTTGCGATGATTGCTCTATACACCAAACAAAAAAAGTAACCACCCTCCGCTACCTGGCAAAGTAGATGAGATGGTTACTCTTAACACTCTTATTACACTGGCCAACCGCTCTTCAAGCGGATGTCAGCTACATTGACTGGGTGTTGACGCACCCGGTCCTTTTTAGTATATGTTTATCTTACCACATTCAAACGATTTCTACACATTGAAAAATATGTATTCCTACTATGATGTTTGATTCAGCTATCTAAGCAGGAAACAAATCAACCACGATTTCGAATAGTTTAGTGTTTCCTATCGACTTACTCATGATTTCTTCTAATTTCCTGTAACTTCTTCTCTTTAATCTCTAAATCTGTGGTGAAATAATAAGTACTTCTATTTATAGAATAAGGCTCGTCATACCATAAACTATTCACGATTTTTGTTCATCTATAGACTTTGTCATTGGTATAGTTTTTAAAAAACTTAGCCGTTTCTTGGATAGTAGAGCACTCTGCAAGCAATTCTTCACCTTTGTAGATATTGACAGGAATTTTTCTTTCATTTTGTTAAACTGGCACTTTTCTTTCCATACATATCACCTACTATTAAATTTATCTACATAATAACGCACAATTAGGAAATGTGTTAGTTATTTTATAGTATCGTTCCGATGCTAAAGAAAACCAATGTAATAATTGTCAGCTCTAGTAGCATTTGATTTTAGATTCTAGGGTAATGTATTGATCCAACTTTGAATATTGAAATCATTTTGTGGTTTTGTTCTTCCCCAAACAGCTGTATAATTTACCTTTTTAAGTATCTTTATTAATGAATCTATATCTACCGATTTATTTTCAGTATACATATATAGTTTTCTTAGAGTTTTGTCTTGAGGCACTCCACTATTCAATCTTTTAATGGTGAGTAAGTATATTTTATCTGCTTCATCAATTGCTCCTGTTTGATTAATAATATCATTATTATTTTTAATAAGATTCACTTTTAAGTCAGAAGATATACTTTCTGGTATACTCTTGTTAAATTGCTCCATAAAAGTCGTAAAACTAAAACCTCCGCTACCTTCTCGAAGTTGTAATTCCGCAATTAACTTGCTTTTGGTATCTTCATTTGGATAAATATAAAAATCACCTTTTGCATGATTACCATACAGCTTAGTTTTCACAAAAACATTGGTATTACGAAGATATAAAAAAATAATATCTTTCGTACTTTCGTCATCATCTGTAAAGAAACTCATAACTAGGAATCTTCCGCTCCCAATATGAGATTCAAAGATAATAGTTTTTGTCTCTTCTTCAGCTTGTTTATAAATATTGAACATGTTAGTTAAATTAAATCTATCCTTCGCCATCTCAATTACCCCTTTCTTTACATAAACCAATATTCGACAAAAGAAAGGGGTTACCTCCTAATTTCAGCATACTAAGCTTACTACCAGATACCTTTTCATCCGGTCCCAACGGAGCACAGCCGTTTTCCCTTCCCGTTTAAAATCAGCTGCCTGTGCACGAAGTGGACTTAACGCAATTTCCTTATAATTTGTGATTTGTATTTCGCAAAGGCAGCTATTCCCAAACCATAGTACCTCATACTTCTGCTTAAAGAATTTTTATAGTTATACGTGTACTTTAACTAGATCTTAATGATTTCTCTAATTCGAAATAGTTTCATGGAGAAATTTCGAACAATGGTATGACATTTGGATCCGCGGCAATATGTTCAGGGAAAATAAACCCCATAGGATCACGTGATAGTTCTATTTCCATTTGTTTGAAGCACTCGTCAACAAACTCTGAACACATATACTCATAATCATCTTTATGTCTCCCGATACCTAAAGTAATACGAGCAACAATCTTGGCTATCTCGTCTTTGTCATAATTCCGATTTAGCAAATCAATCGCATTCCCACACATCGTCTTTATTTTTTCTTTATTGAAACCTGGGCTACCAACAACTTCATGCCTGGCTACATACAGTTCTCCATTATACTTTCCCTTACTATTCTCATAATTGTAAAGGTAATGAGATAGTGGGACCACCCTGATACCATCGTCTTCCACACTCTCTAATACAAGTACATGTTCATTCCAATAGATTAACAAAGCTACATGGCTAAATAGTGAGTTTGAAAGTTTTTTTATCATCTCACTAACTAAATAACGACCGCTACAAAAAAGAATATCTCCTGTCTTTATAATATTCTTTGCTTGCACATAAGACATTTCGTTTATTCCACTAAATTTGCTGTTCTCCATTTATAACCACTCCTCTAATCCCTATTATCTACCAAAAACAGGAATTACATTAGTCCCAGTGACAGCATCGCTACTACTTGAGGAACAATGGATAAATATTTATAATTAGCATGTTCAAACTTCAGAGTTTGATATCATGAGATGCATTAATCACATATCCAATTGTCGATTCTAATTGATTGATTGGGTCGAAATTACGTAGATCTTCAAAATTGAGACCTGTAATTGCTTCAATTTTTAAAATTGGTACTTGATAAGTTTTATATTCACCGTAAGCAAATTCCAAATCCTCAATAAGACTTTTTTGAGTCTGCAAATAAGCAGTTGCAGATAGGTTCCCATCTTTCTTAACAATGACAGCTATTTTCCAAAACTCTGCCGGTATCTGAACTCCTCTGTAAATAATGTCGTCTATCCGAAAAACTGGTCCCGTAAATACTGTCACTTTAAGATTCGAGTTTTCGGCATTGTATAAAATATAATTCTCCAGATCCAGCCAGCTTTTTTGATTAAACTTACTGTGCTGTGGCGCACAATTTGTAAAATGGAACGTATCCTCATTCGCCTTTTCCGCTGAATCTCCCCAAACAGGATCTCGCCGACGGACAAGATGCCCCCTATCAAGCGAATTATTTTTATATAATTCAGGACCGCACTGGTACTCTACTTCAATGCGGGAATCGAGATACCAATTGTTATTACGGCCAATCTTCATCATTTGATTGCCGTCAATATTCACCACCGTATAATAGGCTAAACAGCGTGACTTGCTCATGACAATTGAAAAATGCGTATAATGGAGCACCCTGCTTCCGTCTTTCAACTGGGCAATATCCTGTTCAAGTTCCGTCCGGAATACCGGAAGAGAAACTTCAAAATCATCACCAAGAAATTGAGCGTCATAACCGGCCGAACTCTCATACCATGAATCGCTTAACTCCTCAACTACCATCTCTTTAGGAGTAGGATTGTGGACTTCCCAATCTTTCACAATTTCATTCAGTAACATTTTTTGATCATCACTAAAATTGGCGCCTTGTTCCACGACAAACTGGATAATACTACTTATGCGGGTACCTTCATTGGCTATGAATTCAGCTCGGTTCTTTGGATTTGGAACACCTGAATGGTGGAGAGAGATTACGATCCATTCGTCATTATAGACAGGTGAACCGGAGGATCCAGGCATGGTATCTGTTGAGTAGTGAATATAGTCGTCAAATACATCCATAATTTGATTCTCTCTAATCGCTACAGCTTTAGGTGCCCCTGATGGATGTTGAATAATTGATACACATTCACCAACCAACCCTTTGCCCGTTTGTGAGATGAGAGGCAAGAACCCAAAATCACTTACGTTTGTACCATCAGCAGACACTTCCTCTATTGAGACTAATGTGAAATCAAGCTTCTGATCCGTAATAAATAAACGTTTGGGTGTTAAACGGAAGGTTTTCATAGGACGTTCCTTGAAGTCAAGACCAACTTCATAGTTGAATTGTGCGACACTGTACTGAGCCCTATCGTAGTTCTCCAAAACATGATTATTTGTAAGTAATAAAGAAGTTGAAACAAGAAACCCTGTAGCGTGTCCGAGGACTCTGCCTATACTATCACGGATTTCTATTCTACAAACTGATTTGCCAGCTCTTAGACCAGCTTCAAGATAAGAAATAGGAAATAGATCATCTTGGCCAATAATACGCTCAATTGCAAGTCCATCATGCGGATCAATTATCGCTTTACGAAGTGCGACTCGTTCAGGAGTATCTACTTCCAAAGGACTTTTTGTTTGCAGTTCACTAGCAATTCGTTCACGTTCACTAGACCGCGTGATGTAACGCTCTAATGCTTGTTGTCGTTGCAAATCTACAAGATTCATATTAAGACCTTGGAACTTATCCAGCCGTTTAATAGACATGTTTACCCTCCCTAAACTATTAATTCAAGCAATAAAAGTTGAAGTGAAGATTTACCTTGAATCTATTTTGGCTTCCCTTAGTAAGGCGCCTACTCTAAATCTATACAATATTCTTATTACCCAATTACACGTATTACAATTATTTCAACTATTCTAACATCTATATCTTTCGTTTGAAAGTTACTTTTTCAGTGTATATCAAAAGTTTTTTGAACCAATAATAATCCATTATTTTACTTTATCAATTCGAAACCTGTTTCCATTACTTTTATCTGGACCTTGTGAGTGATTAAGAGGGGTATTCAATTTAAGAAGATTGGTTTAAGAAATTCAACAAAAAAAACGTTCGGACACTTTTATGTCCAAACATTTTTCATTTTGCTTTCCTATATGAGATGGATCTTCCCTTCATAATTTGTGAAAATAGGTCTTCTATAGTTTTTCAGTTTATTGAAAAATGCATCTTGATTTAGGTTTAGTTAAGGAGAAGATATGAAAGGCTGTTAAGCACTTCCAAATGAAGAGAGGTGAAAAGCAATGACAATATACGAAATACGAAATACGAAGCTTATTTCTATCACTATCCGTTGGATGGATTGCTTTAATGACGGAGTCGCTGTCATCCATCTTTTCTTAACAAGAAAAAAGTAACCGCCCCCCCATCGGCAGACAAGTGGACAATTACTTTTTCTTTTTGGCCAAATGCATTTTTATCCAACTATTTACACAGTTGGTTGATAAGCAATATTGACCACTATTACATCTTATATTCTACCATTTCAGGACTGATTGTTCAAACATTTATTTATTTTTATTTGAAAGTCTCGTTTATATATATGATGATTTACCAGAAGGAGTGCAAAAACTCACGCCCACATGCACTTGGTGACCTAGATATCTTCACACTTAGACATTGATTAGAGATTAAACTTGACTTATTTATTTTTCAGTAGCTAACGTTTTCAGGACTTGCAACGACTCAATAGTTAAGCAACTTTCACTCCTGATATGTAACATGTACTACTAATAGAAAAATTTATATTATCATCCCAACAAAACTAGTTATTATGCGCTAGTGAAAAATCCTTTTCAATAAGGCTCCCGAATCAATTATTCAATATACTCACTATTTATTAGACTGAATAATCAGACTGTGATATGATTTACATGAGGATATTCCAATATTATCCTTGGTTTATAGTGGATATAGAACACCTGCTTCCGTAACCGTCGATGCGCAACAGAACGATAAGGGCGTAATTAGCATAGTTCCTGAAGCAAGTTTAATTATTGTAAAGGTATTGAATATATAGTGAAGGTTGTCTTTATGTCGCTCAAATAATATAACTGAAATTTAGAAGACAATCAAAAAACAAGATTTACCTTCCCTAAACAGAGTATGAAGGCTGGTCCCCAGAATTTTACCGGAATTTTCTATAAATATTAGGCATATACATACTGATTGTACATATACATAATAGTAGGGCTAACTATTTAACTTCCTCCCCTACAGAAACTGCATCTAGATTTCAGTCCGTTTACGAAAATGCAAGACCGCTTGTTGGCACTTCCAAAATGAGGGAGGTGAAAACCAATGACAACATACGAAATACTAAGCTTACTTCTATCAGTATCTGGTGGATGGATTGCTTTTATGTCGGTGTCGTTGTCCGCTATCTTTTTCTTATCACGAAAGGAGTAACCGCCCCCCCATCGGCAGAAGTGTGGACAATTACTTCTTTCTTCTCGGCCAAATGCTTTTTTCCCAACCATTTACATCGTTGTACAGTGCTTAGAGATTTGTCATGCTTTTGTTTTACAGTTTAGTAGTGTGGACTAGGTGTTTAACCGCCCAGTCCTCTTTTATTCTATGTCTTATTTTTTATATTATGATGAATTGCCGAAGAAAGTGCAATATATTTTGCGGTATGCATTGGTCAATCTAGACTTCTATATTCTTAGTCATTGATTCAAGAGTAAACTTGTGTATATAAGATTTACTTCAATTCAATATATTGGTGGTGTTCAGTTATAGTTTGTATTAAACACTATTAATAGAAAAAACTAAATTAGTAATTCCCCTATAACAGTTACTATATGCCGAAGAGTTTCTTTTTAATAATACTTCTGATAATACAATGAGGAGGGATAAAGTGAAGAATTTTGCTCATGTAATTCCATTCGAAATGATTATTCAAATGACAGAGGCCAATGAAGTTCCACCAGGTGTGGAATTAATTCAGGCACCCGCAATTTGGAAGGAAACAAAAGGAAATGGTATTACGGTTGCTATCCTGGATACAGGATGCGATAGTACACACCCCGATTTACAAAAACAGATTATAGGCGGTCGGAACTTTACGGACGATGATGGAGGTAATCCCAATATTTCCCTCGATTACAATGGTCATGGCACTCACGTTGCTGGAACGATTGCTGCACAGAAGAACGATAAGGGCGTAGTCGGAGTAGCCCCTGAATCAAGTCTTCTTATTATAAAGGTATTGAATAAAAAAGGCTCTGGGCAATATGAGTGGATTATCAATGGTATCAATTATGCCATTGAACAAAAAGTGGATATTATCTCCATGTCGTTGGGCGGTCCAACTGATTTACCCGAACTTCATGAAGCAATTAAAAAAGCGGTCACTAATAATATACTAGTAGTTTGTGCAGCTGGAAATGAAGGCGACAGCGATGATTCAACCGATGAATTCGCCTTTCCAGGCCGCTATAACGAAGTCATTTGTGTAGGTGCTATAAATCTTGAACGGAGTCCTTCCAATTTTACCAACTCTCATAATGAAATCGATCTAGTTGCTCCGGGTGAAGAGATCCTTTCCACGTATTTAAACGGGGAATTTGCAACATTAAGCGGAACTTCAATGGCTGCCCCTCATGTCTCTGGAGCACTCGCCCTCATAAAAGGATTGGTCAACAACAGTTTCGGTCGAGAACTTACAGAGCCAGAGCTCTATGCCCAACTAATAAAAAGGACCGTTCCACTAGGTTTCTCACAAAAAATTGAAGGTAACGGGCTCGTTTATTTGACGGTGCTTGAACATTTGACAGGTATATTTGAGAGTGAAAGTAAAGCGTTGGTTTTGAGTTCACAATGATTTGAATAAAAAGTAGGACACCAGCTTTATTCAGACATCTATAAATACAAAACGCGACTAGGATTTCCCTGGCCGCGTTTTCTTAACCAGAATAACGTAGGAGTTCAAGTACATCTTGTTTCAAATATGTGCCAGAATGCGGCATCACAGAAATTAGTTTCAGAAAGAGTGCATAATGCATTGGACAACTATATCTTATAGTTATCGAATGCAACGCCAACTCCCTTTTTAATTTTGAGAAGTCATCATATGTAACCCAATCATTTCTTAGTTTTACAACATGACCATTTTTCAAATGCAGTTTTATATCTTTTCCGAATACTTAAAGTGAAGGGACTTGTTGGGGAAACAAATTCCCCTTCCAAATAGCGATGACGAAAAACCCACAACTAGTAATTAGATCTACTAGGCGTGGGTTATCATGATATTGATTTACGAAAGCAAAGATGTGAAAGTCCACCTTACTCCTTATCCGCAATATTTCGATAATTTCAGTTATACCTGAAATTCACGCTAAAAATCATACTGAATCGCACGATGTCCAATATCACTTCGCCAAAATACTCCCTCTTTATCAATCATCTCTATCTCGTTGTAAACCAATGCCTGCGCTTCTAGAAGATCCTTCCCCTTCGCAGTAGCAAGCAACACTCGGCCGCCATTCGTCACATACTCCCCGTTTTCATTCTTAGAAGTACCAGCGTGATAAATATCTACATCTCCACTAATCGTATCCAAACCAACTATCGAAGTTCCTTTAACATATTCCCCTGGATAGCCTTTAGCCGCGATGACAACGCCTATAACAAATGAATCGTCCCATTCAAGTTCGTAAGGCTGCCCGTCGAGAACAGCTAACAAAGTTTCAACTAAATCATTTTTTAATCGTGGCAATACGACCTGTGTTTCGGGATCACCGAACCGCGCATTGAATTCAATTACTTTCGGTCCTTCTGTAGTGGCGATTACACCTGCGTAAAGAACACCTGTAAAAGAGCGACCTTCTGCTACCATAGCGTGTGCAGCGGGTATTATGATTTGTTGGATGGCGTTAGAAATCATACAGTCAGAAATTTGCGGGACCGGAGAATAGGCACCCATCCCCCCTGTATTCGGACCCTGGTCTCCATCAAATGCTCGCTTATGATCTTGAGCGATCACCATTGGGTATACATGCTCTCCGTTTACAAAAGCCATCAATGAAAACTCTTCTCCTTCAAGAAACTCTTCCATGACAACCGACGTGGAAGCTTGACCAAACTTCTCTTGTACGAGCATTTCTTGAAGTGCTTTAACCGCTACTTCTTTAGTGTGGGCAACGACGACACCTTTACCAGCAGCAAGTCCATCTGCTTTAATGACAATCGGAACACCAATTTCATCTAAATAGTTCATTGCGGAGCTAATATCTGTAAAGGTTTCATAGTCTGCGGTAGGAATCTTATAGTTCTTCATGAGATCTTTTGCAAATGTTTTACTCCCCTCAATAACGGCAGCCCGTTTATCGGGTCCGAATACTTGCAGACCTGCAGTTTTAAACTCATCGACAATTCCATTAACCAACGGTGTTTCGGGTCCTATGATTGTCAACGTAACGTTCTGTTCTTTAGCAAACTCAATGAGTTCCATATGATTCTCTTCAGGAATTGGCACAAGCTCTGCCACGTCTTCCATTCCTTGATTGCCTGGAGCTACAAATACAGTACGTACACGTTCACTCATAGATAGTTTTTTCGCGAGCGCGTGCTCACGACCTCCTCTACCAATCACTAAAATATTCATGGATTCACCTCTAATTTTAATGAATTTATGGACATGGCTTGGTTACAATTTACTTCGATGAATTTAGTGCTTAAAATGGCGAACTCCTGTAAACACCATTGCAATACCATATTCATCAGCTTTTTTAATCGAATCTTCATCACGAACTGAGCCACCTGGCTGAATGATTGCAGTAATACCAGCTTTAGCTGCCGCTTCAACTGTGTCATCCATCGGGAAAAATGCATCCGATGCTAGCGCAGCGCCTTTAGCCTTCACTCCTGCTTGCTCCAAAGCGATGTTTGCAGCACCGACGCGATTCATTTGGCCTGCGCCAATTCCATACGTCATCTGTTCCCCGCTTACGACGATTGCATTAGATTTTACATGTTTCACGACTTTCCAACCTAACTTTAATGCTGCATATTCTTCATCAGAAGGCTCTCGTTTTGTAGGAATTGTAATCGTTGCCTGATCTAGCTCGTACGTATCTAAGTCTTGAACGAGTAATCCACCTTGGATGGACGTAGTTTTCCGCTCAATTTTACTTTCCCCATCAAAATCGACAGTCAATAGACGGATATTCTTTTTCGCCGTTAAAATTTCTAACGCTTCTTCAGAAAATTGAGGAGCAATGATGATTTCAAGGAAGATTTCGCGAAGCATCATTGCAGTTTCGTGATCTACCTCACGATTCAAAGCAATGATTCCGCCAAAAATAGACGTTGAATCTGCCTCGTAAGCTTTATTAAAGGCTTCTGCGAGTGTTTCACCTACACCTACTCCACATGGATTCATGTGTTTGACTGCAACTGCAGCAGGTTCCTCAAAATCACGAACGATTAGTAATGCTGCATCAGCATCATTGATATTGTTGTAAGAAAGCTCTTTACCGTGCAATTGATTGCCGTAGGCGACAGAAAACTGAGAGCCTAATGGTTTTTGATAAAATGTAGCGTGTTGATGGGGATTTTCTCCGTATCGAAGGGATTGTTTTAAGTTATATGTAAGCGTTAAGCTTTCAGGGTTCGATTCCTTTGCAAGCTGTGTCATATACTCCGAAATCACCGCATCATAAGCAGCTGTATGACGGAAAACTTTCGCAGCAAGTTGGCGCTTCTTCTCCATTCCGACTTCACCGTTCTCGTTAAGTTGAGTAAGAATAGCGTCATAATCTGCCGGATCTACAACAACCGTTACAAATTCGTGGTTTTTTGCAGCAGAACGAAGTATCGTCGGACCGCCGATATCGATATTTTCAATCGCTTCTTCGGGAGTTACGTCAGGTTTTGCAATTGTTTCTTGGAAAGGATATAAATTGACACATACGAGATCGATAGGTTGAATATGATGTTCTTCTAATTGAGCTAGATGGTCATCGTTATTCGTTCTTGCTAACAATCCTGCATGTACGTTTGGATGAAGTGTTTTCACTCTGCCATCGAGAATTTCTGGAAATGCAGTTACCTCTTCAATTGCGATAACTGCTACTCCATTTTCAGCAAGTGTTTTCTTCGTACCTCCCGTGGAGATAATTTCAAATCCCGCTTCTTTCAAACCAAGCGCAAACTGCACAATACCCGTTTTATCTGAAACACTAATTAAAGCACGCTTCATCCTTTATTCCTCCCTATTTCTGCATTAGTATATGAAACTCTCTTTAGCTAAATAGCTCCTGAAGTACTTCTGGGTACATGACGTGCTCTGCCTGCTGAATTTTCTTTTGTAACTCTTCTTTCGTATCATCTGGTAGAATCTCAATTTCTTTTTGGGCAATGATTGGTCCTGTATCCATTCCTGCATCGACATAATGAATCGTTAGCCCACTGACTTGAACACCAGCATCGATTGCTTGACCAATTGCATCTTTCCCTGGGAATGCTGGTAATAAGGATGGATGAATGTTAACAATCGACTCGGGATATTCCTGCAGAATCGTGGATCCTATTAAACGCATATATCCTGCCAATACAATGAATTCAATAGCCCGTGATTTAAGCTGCTGTACAATTTCCATCTCAAACTCTGTTTTGTCAGCGAAATCTCTAGGAGAAATGCAAAAGTAATCGATTGTTTCTTTTTGTGCTCTATCTAAAACAGCTCCGGAAGATCGGTCGCTTACCAACAACCCTATCTCCGCCTGCAGTGTGCCTACCTTAACAGCATCCACCAACGCTTGGAAGTTGCTTCCGTTTCCTGAAGCAAATACGGCGATCTTTTTCATGGCTCACCGATAATTGCTACACCCGATCGATTGACAACTGAACCAATTCGATAGGCTTGTTCACCGTACGATTTGAAAAATGCTAGGAGTTCATCGACGTTGTCTTCATCCACCACTAGTGCCATTCCAATTCCCATATTAAAGATATTGTACATATCTTCGCGTGTAATGCTTCCTTTTTCCTCTATGAGTGAGAATATCGGATGGATTTCCCAAGTACCCGAGATAATTTCCACTCCTAAATCTCCAGAAAAAATTCTAGGGAAGTTTTCCATGAATCCCCCACCTGTTATATGCGCCATCCCTTTAATATCGTAGCTTTTCAGCGCAGCTAAAATGGATTTCACATAAATTTTAGTAGGCTTTAATAGTTCAACTCCGAGTTCACACCCCAGGCTAGGAATGAATTCTGATAGATCCATATCTGCTTCTTCTAATAAGATTTTGCGTACGAGTGAATAACCGTTGCTATGAATGCCACTAGAGGCCAATCCGATAATACAATCTCCAGGTTTTATGTTTTCACCCGTTATGAGATCCTTCTTTTCACACGCCCCAACTGTGAAGCCTGCAAGGTCATACTCTTCCTCACTGTAAAGACCTGGCATTTCAGCGGTCTCACCGCCAATCAACGCACACCCTGCCTGTGCGCAACCATCGGCAATTCCTTTAACAATACTCTCGATTTTGTCGGGTTCCGCTTTACCACAAGCAATATAATCTAAAAAATAGAGTGGTTGTGCACCTTGTACAATAATGTCATTAACGCACATTGCCACACAGTCAATTCCAATACTCTCATGCTGATCCATCATCATCGCTAGCAATAGTTTGGTTCCTACCCCATCTGTTCCCGAGACAAGTACAGGCTCCCGTAAATTCAGTTTCGATAAATCAAATATGCCTCCAAAACCGCCAAGTCCACTTAATACGCCAGGGCGCATCGTTTTCTGTACATGCTTTTTCATGCGTGTGACCGCTTCATAACCGGCTTCAATATCGACCCCTGCAGATTTGTATGCATTTGACATGGATAGACTCCTCCTTAACTCATCATGTAATGGATACGGATTCCATATCGGTATAGATCTCGGTAGGGTAGTTACCCGTGAAGCAAGCCAAACATTGACCTCGACTTTCTCCTTCAAACGGTCTACCTATTGCTTCTACCATTCCCTCAACACTTAAAAAGGTCAGAGAATCCGCCCCGATGATCTCACGAATGTCCTCAACTGAGTATTTCGAGGCAATCAATTCATCACGACTGGATGTATCGATCCCATAAAAACATGGATTTTTGATCGGTGGGGAGCTAATCAGTACGTGTACTTCCTTCGCACCAGCTTCTTTTAACATCGTGACAATCCGTTTACTCGTCGTACCTCGTACAATGGAATCGTCGATCATGACGACTCGTTTTCCTTCTACAACACCACGAACTGGGGATAATTTCATTTTCACCCCTTGTTCTCGTAAGGATTGGGAAGGTTGTATAAACGTCCGGCCAACATACCTGTTTTTAAGTAAGCCCATTTCATAAGGAATTCCACTTGCTTCTGCATATCCTATCGCAGCAGAATTACCCGAATCAGGAACCCCTGTGACCACATCTGCATCAATTAATTTTTCTATCGCGAGTTGCTTACCGAGGTTTTTCCGCGCTGTATGAACATTAATGCCATCAATGTTACTATCTGGACGAGAAAAATAGATATATTCCATCGTACACATAGAACGTTGTGAGCACGTGGCGAATCGTTCACTTGTGATTCCATCATCATTGATGACGAGTAGTTCTCCCGGTTCAATATCTCGGATGAACTCCGCTCCTACGATATCAAGCGCACATGTTTCAGAAGCAACGACATAAGCGTCGCCTAGCAAACCAAGTGATAACGGTCGGAGTCCATTCGGGTCAAGTGCAACAAACATTTCTGTATCTGTCATTATTACGTATGCATACGCACCTTTTAACGAACTTAATGCATTTGTGATGCGACTTTTCAAATCAGAGAAGCCACCTTTACGAATCAAGTGCGCTAATATTTCAGTATCAGAGGAGCTGTGGAAGATGCTCCCTTGAGCTTCAAGCTGGGCTTTCAATTGATCTGCATTCACTATATTTCCATTATGCGCCATGGACATCGATTCGTTTTGGAAGTTAAATAGAAGTGGCTGAACGTTTTGATAACCACCACCGCCTGCTGTTGTATAACGAACATGTCCTAATGCTGCAGTTCCAGACAAATTCTGCATCTTTTCAGCAGTTAGTACTTCTGTAACTAAGCCCTCGCCTTTTTCACAAATCAGCTGTCCGTCCTTCGCGAGAACCATTCCTGTACCTTCTTGACCACGGTGCTGAAGGCTATGCAAACCATAATACGTAACTTGTGCAGCATCCGGGTGACCCCAGATACCGAACAAGCCACACTCTTCATTCAATCCTTTTAGTTCAGCAAGCATGGGATTGCCCCTTTCCAAGCTTGCTCTAATGATTGAACACTTGTATCGATTAGCAGTCCATCTTGCTCATGGGAGATGGTCAAAAGTTTAGTATCCGTGACTGTACCTATACATCTTGCATCTTGAACAATTCTTTCAAAAGCTACCCGCTTTTCAGGGGAGACAGATACAACAAATCTAGATTGAGTTTCACTAAATAATTCCGTAACGGCTTCCATATGAACAATAATTCGTGCTCCTAATTCTGTTCCGAAGAGCGATTCTGAAACGGCAACTGCAAGACCGCCTTCAGAGAGATCGTGTGCCGAAGCAACACATCCATTTTGAATGGCTCGTAATAGCTGTTTCTGCCTTAGCTGCTCTAGCTCCAAGTTTATAGAAGGACACTTTCCAAAGATTTTTCCCTCTGTCATTTTTTGCAACTCACTGCCACCAAATTCTGTTTTTGCATCCCCAATCACATAAATCAGGTCTCCTGATTTTTTGAACTGCTGCGTTGTGATTTGGGTGAGATCTTTTATAAGACCCACCATTCCGATGACAGGTGTTGGATAAATCGCATCGCCATTTGTCTCGTTGTAAAGGGATACGTTGCCTCCAATAACAGGCGTACTCAATATTCTACATGCCTCACTAATTCCATCTGCGGCTTTCTCCATTTGCCAGAAAATCTCCGGCTTCTCAGGATTTCCGAAGTTTAAGTTGTCCGTAACAGCCAACGGCTCTGCACCTGAACAAACAATATTGCGAGCCGCCTCAGCTACAGCAATTTTACCTCCCATTTTAGGGTCCAAGTAAATGTAACGAGAGTTACAATCCGTCGTCATCGCAAGCGCCTTTTTCGTATCGCGAATTCGCACTACGGCTGCATCGGATCCTGGTGGCACGACTGTGCTCGTACGTACCATAGAATCGAACTGGTTGTAGACCCATTCTTTACTAGCAATCGTAGGCTGCGAAAGCAAACTAACGAGCGTTTCTTTATAGTTAATTACAAGGGGGATATCATTCGTCATTGCTTGGAAGTCTCGGTAGTATTGCGGTTCACTAGATGGCTTATGGTAAACAGGAGCTTCTTTAACCAATGCATCCACTGGAACGTTAGCGACAACCGTACCTTTATGATGCAGCTTCAACATTTTCTCTTCTGTCACAAAACCGACAGCGGCCGCTTCTAGATCATACTTCGCAAATAACTCAACAATTTCCTGTTCTCTTCCTTTTTTCACAACGATGAGCATACGCTCTTGAGATTCTGAAAGCATCATTTCATAAGCAGTCATACCAGGTTCACGCTGTGGGACTAGGTCGAGATTCATCTCAATTCCCATGCCTGCTTTAGAAGCCATCTCTGCTGAAGAACTTGCAAGTCCAGCAGCACCCATGTCCTGAATGCCAACGAGTGCATCATGTTGAATGAGTTCAAGGCAAGCTTCAAGGAGCAGTTTTTCCATGAACGGATCTCCGACTTGAACTGCGGGACGTTTTCCTTCAGAAGAATCTGTCAATTCTTCCGATGCAAAGGTAGCTCCGTGAATGCCATCGCGTCCAGTTTTCGCACCGACGTGCATGACTGTATTACCGACTCCGTGGGCTTGTCCTTTTTGAATATCTTCATGATTGATCAAACCTACGCACATCGCATTTACAAGGGGATTTCCCTCATAGGAAGAATCGAATTGAATTTCGCCCCCGACGGTCGGAATACCAATACAATTTCCATATCCGCCAATACCCGCAACGACTTCTTTAAATAGATACTTGACACGTGCAGATTCCAATTCACCAAAACGGAGTGAATTCAACAGTGCAATTGGACGTGCACCCATAGAAAATACATCTCGGATAATACCACCAATACCAGTTGCTGCCCCTTGATAAGGCTCAATTGCAGAGGGGTGATTGTGACTCTCAATTTTGAAAACAACTGCTTGACCGTCACCAATGTCGACAATACCCGCACCTTCACCAGGTCCTTGAAGCACCTTATCACCAGAAGTAGGGAACTTGCTTAAGATAGGTTTTGAGTTTTTATAGGAACAATGCTCTGACCACATAACTGAAAACAAACCAGTTTCAGTATAGTTAGGAGATCGTCCAAGCATGTTTTCTACCATTTCAAATTCTTCATCCGTAAGCCCCATTGCTGCATACTCACGCTCTTTTTTAATCATCTCTGGACTTGGCTCAAGCATTAACGACATGACTTTCCCTCCAATTTCTTACGATTGATTGAAATAGCTTTAATCCGTCTTTACTTCCAAGTAATTCATCAACAGCACGCTCGGGGTGAGGCATCATTCCTAACACATTCCCTTTTTCATTTACAATTCCCGCTATATTTCCGAGACTTCCATTTGGATTTTCTCCATAATAGGTAAACGCGATTTGATTGTTCTTCTGAAGCACTGCCAGCGTTTCTTCATCACAATAGTAATTACCTTCACCATGTGCTAAAGGAAGGATAATTGTTTCACCTTTCTCGTAACAGCTCGTAAATTGCGTATGGGTGTTCTCTACTCTTAACTGAGTAGATTTACAAATGAATGCAAGATCGCGGTTTTTCCTCATTGCACCAGGCAATAATCCGGCTTCTAGTAAGATTTGAAACCCGTTACAGACACCTAAAATCGGAACGCCTGTTTCCGCTGCCTTGACAACTTCCGCCATCACATTCGAGAATCGAGCAATTGCCCCTGTCCGTAGATAATCTCCATATGAAAACCCGCCAGGCAAAAGAATTCCATCAAATCCCTCTAAGCTGCTTGCCGTATGTGGAACGTATTCTACTTCTTCACCTAATTCATCTTTAATAGCATGAAACATGTCGATATCACAGTTGGAACCTGGGAATACAATCACGGCGAATTTCACAGCGTGACAACCTCCTCAATTTCGTATCGGTAATCCTCAATAACCGTATTTGCTAAAAGACGCTCACACATCTCTGCAACAGTTTCCTCAATTGATTGCTCGCTTTTGTCGATTGTCAATTCCATGTATTTCCCGATCCGTACTTCTGAAACACCTTCATACGCCATGCTGTGTAAGGAGGATTTCACGGCTGCTCCTTGAGGATCTAAAACGTTCTCTCTTAACGTGATATATACCTTAACTTTATACATGCTGACATCCCCCTAGTTTTGAGTGAATTCTTTCATATGCTTCCACGACATTGCCTAAATCACGACGGAATACATCCTTATCGAGCTTTTCTCCTGTCTCCGCGTCCCATAATCGGCACGTATCCGGAGAAATTTCATCTGCTAATAAAATTTCATCGTCTGCAAGTTTTCCGAATTCCAACTTAAAATCGATTAAACGAACTCCTATTTCAGCAAAAAGTCTTGATAAAATTGTATTCACTTCTAGCGCTTTTTGTTTCAAAAGCTGAACTTCCTCTTCAGTTGCGAGCTTCAATTCTTTTATGTGATCCTCTGTTAACAAGGGATCACCAAGCGCGTCGTCTTTGTAATAAAATTCAACGAGTGGTTGAGTTAAAGTGTGCCCTTCTTCAATTCCTAAACGCTTAGACAGGCTTCCAGCCACAATGTTTCGTGTCACGACTTCAATAGGAATGATGGAGACTTTCTTTACGAGTTGCTCTGTGTCGGATAGCTGCTTGATAAAATGAGTTGGAATTCCAGCCTCATGAAGTTTAGAGAATAGAAGACTAGTAATTGCATTTGTTACTGCACCTTTGCCCGTAATTTCTTCTTTCTTGTCCCCATTGTAAGCTGTTGCAGAATCTTTGTACTCCACCCAAGCAACGCCTGGATCATCTGTCGCATAAATTCGCTTTGCCTTGCCTTCATATAGCCATTCACGCTTTTCCATTTGAACAACCTCCACAGTACCAATAGTGTAATTTCTCATAGCGAACACCAAGTATTACTAGTTCCAGATACCACTTTGCTCAATCTCGGCAAAAGCTTGCTCTACCGTACTGCGTAACAAATTGACATGCCCCATTTTTCGTTTCGAAATCGAATCTTTCTTTCCATATAGATGAACTTTCCAATCATCTAATTTCGGAATAGCTGTAAGTAGGTTGTCGTTATGGTCACCAAGTATATTGACCATAACGACAGGGCTCATTAAATCCGTACGCCCTAACGGCCAATTACAGATTGCTCGTATGTGCTGTTCAAACTGTGAAGTCTGACATGCTTCCATCGTGTAATGACCCGAATTATGAGGACGAGGTGCCAATTCATTCACAATGATTTCTTCGCTTTCGGTGACGAACATTTCAACACCTAACGTGCCAACCAGGTTAAGACGTTCGCCTAGTTGTTCCGCAAGTTTCAAAGCGTTACGTGAAGTTTGCTCACCGATTCGCGCAGGAACAATACTTTTGTGCAAGATGTTTTCTTCATGGATATTCTCCGCAACCGGAAAACACTTCATGTCACCAGTTGTTTTCCTAGTGACGATTACGGAAATTTCCTTTTCAAAAGGAATCCACTTTTCAATAACACACGGACCACCATTCAGAAGATCGGAAGCGGCAGGGATGTCAGATTCGGAGTGGATCACCAGCTGTCCCTTGCCATCGTAACCACCGCGTGTTCTTTTCATGACACATGGATACCCTAGAGTACGGATGCTTTCATGAATATTGGATACCTCGGTTACGCTGAAGTACGGTGCTACGGGTACACCCACTTTTATAATTGCTTCTTTTTCTGTGATGCGATCTTGTGTGATTTTTAACAGTTCAGCTCCTTGCGGCAAGTAACTATTCTCACTAAGCCATGCTAGTGCTTCAAAACTCACATTCTCAAATTCATACGTGATGATATCACTCACATCAGCAAGTCGTTGAATTGCATGTAGGTCGTCATATGCACCAGTAATTTCAATATCTGCTACCTGTCCACATGGACACTGTTCTGTCGGATCTAAAACTGCTATACGAAATCCCATTGTTTTTGCAGATAAGGCCATCATGCGCCCCAACTGGCCTCCCCCGATGATGCCAATCGTTTGTCCGGGTAATATCACTTTAGTTAAGTTGGTCATTGCTGTTTAACACCTTAACTTTCATTTCATTTCGAAAAATTTCCAATCGATCTGCAACTTCAGCATCATTGCTTCCGATAATTTGGGCTGCCAACAATCCTGCATTGGTTGCCCCAGCTTTTCCAATTGCAACAGTTGCTACAGGTACTCCACCAGGCATTTGGACTATAGATAGTAATGAGTCCATCCCATTTAACGCTTTCGTCTGAACAGGGACCCCAATGACAGGCAATGTTGTTTTTGCAGCGGTCATTCCTGGTAGATGAGCGGCACCTCCAGCCCCAGCGATAATGACTTTTATTCCTCGACCCCGTGCACTTTCTGCATAATCGAATAACAAATCTGGCGTACGGTGTGCGGAAACTACTTGTTTTTCATACGCGATTTTCACCTGATCTAATGCTTCACAGGCATGTTTCATCGTCTCCCAATCGGAAACACTCCCCATTATCACTCCAACTCGTGCGTTCACTGTCTTCCCTCCCAAATTTTCATAGATAGCTATTAAGTAGAAATAAAAAAGGACAGAAAACGTTCTCGTGAAAGAGAAAGTTTCCTGTCCGGAATGAGTAGCCTTTTGGGAAAAAAGGGCATACTTATCCTACGTTAAGGATGCACTTTCTCTCATAGTCCAATAATTTACGGTTATTGGGTAGAAACGTCCGGGCCATATTCCCGAGTATATATGAGAGATATTAGTAAGTTCGTAATCATCTTAACAATTGATTTATCTGACGTCAACCAAAACGAACTATTTTAATTACATCTATTATAACGTTCGTATTTATGGTCGATATTTATCTTTCTTAGACCTTTAACGTAGCATATCACATCTGATTGGTAAAAAAACTACGCAATAGACTTCGTTCGATACCTCTTAACCAGAAAGATACTTGTGTGCGATAACAACATGAATGCTTAAACAAACACGTTTGTTTCCTGCACATGTATATTTTAAAGTTTTAGATTAAAAGACTCTATACTTTCATATCGAAGTTTGATAAAGTTCTACTGATGCATGTTAGCTATTTCATGAATAAATTAAAAGAATTCTTTATTAGTGATTAGTGATGAATCAATCGTTTTTACACTTCGTAAAGATTTAATCCGGTTGTGACGTAGTTTCGCATGAAATTGTATACCAATCAGTTAATGATCACGGATGCGAAAACAGAATATAGTTAAAAGAGGTTTTGTGGATGGATTTATTATTATTTGCAATCGGTTTTATCGGATTAATTGTCGGAGTTATCCTTCTTCTTATCGCAGCTATTAGAAAAGTTCCAAAGAAAAAAGCAGGAATGATTACTGGAGTTAGTTTTGTATTATTTGTAGCTGGAATTAGTATGACTCCTGTCGATGAAACTGAACAATCTAACGCCCCTGCAACTGCACTTAAACAAGATTCGCAACAAGAAGCTAAAAAAGCTGAGGAGCAAGAGGCTAAAGAAGTTACAAAGAAAAAAGAAGAAGAAGAAAAAGCTGCTGAAGAACAGCGAGTGGCTAAAGAGAAAGTTGCTGCAGAAAAGAAAGCTGCCGAAGAAGAACTCGCGAAAAAAAAAGCTGAAGAACAACGACTTCTAGCTGAAAAGAAAGCCGCTGAAGAGAAAGTTACCGCCGAAAAAGCAAAAGGTGAGAAAGATAAAACAGATAGACTCAAAAAGGCTGGTACTGCCTCTTCCTTAGGTGCAATCGGGCTCACCCCTGTCCAGTTAGTAAAAACTATCGATGGCGATACAATCAAGATTGTATTTGAAGGTAAGGAACAAAATGTTCGGTACCTGTTAATAGATACTCCGGAAACCAATCACCCACGTATCGGAAAACAACCATTTGGAGAAGAAGCAAAAGAGCGAAATCGTGCATTAGTGAACGGTGGCAAGCTCGAAATCGAGTTTGACATTGGTCAGCGAACGGACAAATACGGAAGACTTCTTGCGTATGTTTATGTCGACGGGAAAAGTGTAAACGAAACACTTGTGGAAGAAGGCTTGGCTCGTGTAGCGTATGTCTATCCCCCAAACACTCGTCATCTAGATCCTTATGAAAAGGCTCAAGTGCGAGCAAAAGCGAAGAAGATTGGAATTTGGTCGGTTGAAAATTATGCAACACATTCCGGATTCAATGGTGGGAAGTCAACGACACCTTCAAGTGGATCATCGAACAGCGGTAGTAGTGGATCAGGTGGATCGAGTAACACCACTCCCCCGCCAGCAACAAATTCTGCACCAGCATCTGGAGGAACTGAGTTTTTCCAGAACTGTACGGAGTTACGAAAGAAATATCCGAACGGTGTTCCAAAAGGTCATCCAGCCTATCAGGCTAAAATGGACAGAGATAAAGATGACTTTGCGTGTGAACGATAAGTTCCAAAGATCTCTATATGTTTGCTACACTAAAAAAGTAACGCCCATGCTTCGCTTTACAGGAAGCATGGGCGTTACTTTTTTTATCTCAGAGTATCTTCCCTAGGACCTTCTCAGGAATCCTAGGTTGGGGTATTGTTTGATGCAAATGAAAAGTTATCTTTATAATGCTGCCAATACTTGTCCGAGCTCTTCGCCCATTTTTGTCCATGAATATTGAGCACCTTCGATAGCACCTTGGCGAGCTTTTGTTTCTTCACTAAATCCGGTTTGTTCAAAATGAAGATCCGTTCCTCCATCCGTACTTTCTTTCAACGTCCAAGTGACAGTTGTTGCTTCACCAGCACTAACCCACGTGTACGAAAGTGTATTAGGCTCATCTACTACCAATACCTCACTATCTACAATCCCATTCCACCATTCGTTTGGCTCTGCGCGGAATTGAAATTTATGTCCAACGAGTGGTTTAAAGTCATTATCCCATATCCATTTTGCAAGCTTTTCTGAATCAGTTAGCGCATTCCAAACTTTATCAACCGAACTTTTATATTGAAAATCTAAAGATACATCTGGTTTCATAATTCTTCCTCCAATAACTTGTTTAGTTTCGTTAACCGGTCTTTCCAGAATCCTTCGTAGAATGAGACCCAATCTTGAATTTCTTTTAACGGTTCAGCATTCAAGCGATATCTCGTTTCTCTCCCCACTTTTCGTGCAGTTACCAGCCCAGCATCTTTTAAAATAGTCAAATGTTTAGAGATGGCAGTGCGCCCCATTTGAAACTGAACTGTTATCTCATGGAGAGGCAATTCTTCAACTTCAGACAACAGTTGAATTAATCTTCGCCTTGTTGGATCAGCAACTGCGTCATAAACGTCTGCCACTGACTTCTCTTCGTCCAAGATCTACCTCCTCTTCTACTAATTTCCCCTATAATATGCTTCGTTATACTTTGCACTGTTCAAAAGACACCATTTAGTGTCCTATTTATTATAGGACACTAAATGGTGTCCCGTCAACCTCAATTAAGGATTGCAACTTTTGTTATACACATATTAGAACAGTTCTGCTATACTAATATTAGAACAGTTAGGAGGTGACCAGTTGTTCATCCAAATTGAACCAACATCCGATATACCGATTTATACACAAGTAGCCAATCAAGTTATTGAATTGATTGTACGCGGTCAATTGAAAGGTGGCGACACCTTGCCGTCTGTGAGGGCACTCGCTTCAGATCTCAGTGTGAATATGCATACCGTAAACAAGTCCTATCATGAACTTGAACATAAGGGGATCATACGGATTGTGCCAAAATCCGGGGCTATCATTAATCCTATAGTTCAAGAAGGTATAACGGATGAAAACAGTCGCAGAATCATCGAGCAACTTAAGCCTATTATCGCTGAGGCTATTGTGCTAGGCATGAGTCCTGAAGAGATTCAAAAGCAAGCTTCATTTATTCTTATAGCTTTAAAGGGGGAATAACCAGATGTCATTAGCGATTTTTTTAGTCACACTTGCTTTCTTAATTGTCCTGCAATCCGCTATTCCATTTCTGTTAAAACGCACGATTGTCTTTGGGGTTACTATTCCTGAAGAGTATGCAATAGATTCATCTCTTGCTTCGTTTAAACGCAGATACTCTGCCTCAGTTTTCATTATAGGTTCCATCTCATTGATTGCTTTATTGCTATGGTCAACCAACACTTCCGCTTCCGAGAACCAACTCGTTTTAACAGGATTAGCGATCCAATCTGGTCTTCTTTTAGTAAGCATGGCCCTTTATCTTTATTTCCACGCAAAAACAACGAAATTGAAACAAGTGAATAAATGGGGTCATGGGTTAAAACAAATTCGGATTGCCGATCTGCAAAGTCATGCTAAAGATTCAATGCTTCCTAATTTTATGTATGTACTTCCAATGTTCGTGACGTTCGGGCTTCTCGTTTACACAGCGAGCCAGTATAGTTTGCTGCCTGATAAGATTCCGACTCATTGGGGATCTAGTGGTCAACCTGATGCATTCAGTCAAAAAACACCTTTCTCATCGATTGCTTTATTGCTGATTCTTTTGGTTATTCAGGTGATGATGATTGGAATCAATGCAGGGACAAAACTGTCAGGAATTAAATTGAACTCCAACAAAAAGAAGTCTTCTCAACTGCAACAACTGGCATTCCGTAAATATTCCAGCTGGTTTTTGTTGTTAACAACGATCCTATTAACCATTTTACTTGGATTCCTGCAACTTACTACAATTCATGGCGTGTTACAAAACGATACGTTGATGATGGCTTTGCCTCTTGGCTTTCTAGTTCTTACGCTGGCAGGCTCAGCAGTCTATGCATTTAAAGTTGGCCAAGGCGGTTCACGTATTGCAGTATCTATTGAAGAAGATGAAACTACTGGTGATACAGACGATGATATGGATGCCCATTGGAAACTTGGTGTGTTTTATGTCAATAAACAAGATCCATCTATCTTCGTAGAAAAACGATTTGGAGTTGGTTGGAGCATCAACTTCGGAAATCCAATCGGATATCTCGTCCTATTCGTACCTATAGTACTCATCTTGCTCATTTCCTTCTTTGCTTAATGACCAAACGACATCCTTGTCTATCTCAACAATAGACGAGGGTGTTTTTCTATTTCTATTGGGACTTATTTCGCGATGGTAGGTTTAAAGAAGTATTCATTGATAATGATTGGGACATGATCACAAGGGTATTAGAATCTTTAGTAGAAGTATTACTTAAACGAATTCGAGGAGAGATTGTTATGTGTACAACTATTGGGTTTTCTTATAAGGAAGGGATTGTATTTGGTAGGACGTTAGAAGTAGGTATGCCATTGGATAACCATATTCTTTTTGTCCCAAAGAACCTTGAAGGATTTATTCAGACAGTAGAGACGGATTTCTCTTCAAAATATGCCGTTTTGGGAACTGGTTTTTTTAATCAGCCGTCGTTTGGTGATGGTATTAACGAAATGGGTTTAATGGGCTCGAATAATTTGTATCCAGGGTATGCATCGTTTGCAACGCGTCCTGTGGAGGATAAAATTAACTTAACCATTGCGCCTGCATTCAATTATTTACTTAGCAGATGCAAAAACGTAGAAGAAATTAGAGTAGAATCAAAAAAAATGAACATCCTAGCAGAAGGAAAATCGAAGGATGACGTTTCTACTGAGCAACACTTCTTCTTCATGGATGCGGAAGGCAATGGTATCGTTCTGCAACCGAACGATGGACAGTTGCTTATTCATGACAACCCCTATGGCGTACTAACGAATGCACCTGAATTTCCTTGGCACGTGACCAATTTACGCAATTACATTCACTTGCATCCTGAAAACGTGCAACAGAATATCATGAATGGCGTTTCTCTTTCAAAATTCGGAGAAGGAAGCGGAATGGTCGGTCTGCCCGGTGACTTCACCCCACCTTCTCGATTCATTCGAGCTGCTTCGTTTGTATCGGCAACTCCCAAAGATTTGGAACGGAATGAGGCAATCCTGCAAGGATTCCGGATTCTGTCTCAAGCGGACATTCCTACAGGTGCAGTTATCAATCCTATTGAACGACATCGCGATGAAACGCTTTATACATCCATCATGGATACGAAGAAAAAAGCATATTTCATCAAATTTCATGACAATATCAATATTCAACCGTTCTATTTGGATGAGTATAAGGATGAAAAGGAAGTGGTGTTCCTGAACATCGAAAAAACGATGAATTTATAATTGAAATTGGATAGGTGTGATTAGGTTGAAAAGATTATACCTTATTAGACATTGTGAAGCAGAAGGACAAGCTGCTGATGCACCTTTAACTCAGAACGGTATGAAGCAAGCTGAACTCATAGCTGATTTCTTCTCAACTAGGCATGTTGACCGGATTATTTCGAGCCCCTTCAAGCGTGCGCTACAATCCATATTCCCTTTTACAATAAAAGCCGGCATCCCGCTTGAAACAGATGAACGATTGCAGAACGCGTGTTAAGTAATGAAAATCTCTCGGATTGGTTAGAGAAATTAGAGGCTAGCTTCGAGGATATGGAATTACGATATGCTAGTGGTGAATCCAGCTTAGAGGCAAAGGACCGAATTATTGAAGTTCTTGAAGAAAGTGATGTGGAGACCTCAGTCATTGTGACGCATGGCAATCTTTTGTCACTCGCGTTGAAGCATTATTATGGAGAATTTGGATTTAAGGATTGGAGAAGTCTCAGCAACCCTGATATTTTTCTAATCCAAATCGATGATGACCAAGTGATTATTGAACGAGTATGGAAAGCCGAGGGTATATAGGAAGTTTATTTAACGTCTGTGAATACAAAAGCTAACAAAATAGAGCCAACAGAACCGGAGTCATTCTGGAAACCTGAATCCAACTTTCCGTGTAACGTTTCCGTTCGATTGTATGTCTATAGTCAAAAGGAGGAACTGCATGAAAAAATCACTAATTCTCATTATTACGTGCTTAGCGATAATTGTTGCAGGTTGTACTTCAAAGGAAAAAGAACAGCAATCACCTGAAAGCGCCCATTTGGTTGCTTCTGAAAAGACGTTGCCGAGTGGATTTGAACGTATCGCTGGAATACAAGATCCCAAAAACTATGTTGCAGTTCGCGTCACTAATCAGCAAAATTATGAAGCAATGTGGCAGCAATTTCACCTCGAAGGAGGGATTCCTGAAGTCGATTTAAAGGAAAATGATCTTTTATTTATCGGGATGTTCGAATCCAGCAGCTGTCCATATGAAATTGGTACGATGAATGTAGAGGCTGTGTCAAAAGAGATAACAGTCAATTTTTCTCCTTTAGCTGAAGTATGTACTGCTGATTTGAGTCCGAGAAATTTTGTGATTGCAGTCCAAAAAGAGTTCTCCGGTAATCTTGATTCACTTTTTTTAATCACCCAAGGAGAAAAAACAAAAGTACCGATTCAACCTGAAGAGGAAATTCTAAAAAATCCTTAACTTCATGCACTAAAAAGAAGAAGAAAACACCAATCACATGTTGGGTTCTCTTCTTCTTTTTATATTCGTTTTTTCATCTTTGTTGGAGTACTTGCTCCCTAAATCCCAACTCTTCACAGGTTGGTCCGTTTCCTTTGCAAATAAATTGATATACTTCTTTATTTTTGGTTGTTGTAATTTCTACGATATAATCGTAAGGGTGGTCAAAACTCCCTTGTTTCGGATCTCCAATAACTTGAACAGTTTTCAGATCCTCAGACGTCAATTTTAGTTGCAGATAATCAGGTGAGCCTGCTAATAGTAATAGTAAGCTATTTTGTTCATTTGATAGATACTTAGGTTCACTAACATAAGCTTCATAACTAATGAAAGAAACTTGCATGACAAGCAACGTGGTAATTAACAATTTAAAGGATTTGGACAGTGTTCCCCATGCTTTCCAGAGAAGTAAAATTAAAAAAGTGCTAATTAAAAATAGTACTGTGTACTCAAGCATGACATCATGCATTTGAATCCCATTTCTGAAAAGGATCATACTATACAGTACTAGTAATGTAATTACGATAATCCCCATATAATTCCTCATTCCAATGATTCGTTCGTTAACCATTCGAAGTAACGACTACCTCAAACAAAAATATCTTGAAATCTCAAAAAATTCTCCGTATAATTAGACTATTCATACACATTATACCTTATAGTGGTTTAATGATTACTGTTTTTACTTTAGAATTTACTAATTGAATGGAATGGTGATCACATGAAGACTGTATCCGAGAATAAAGTAACCCGTAATACAACCAGCCGGCTTTTCCAACTATACATCTTCATCCTGGCAGCTATCAATGTTGCATATATCGCTATTGAGATGTACAAATCTAAAGTCAGTCAGCCATTTCTTACTACCGGGGAAATCACGAAAGCAGAGTTCCTAAAACTGGATACGCTACTCAGTTATTCGGTTCTTATCGAAACAGCTTTAATTGCATTAGTAGGTCTCTATGCATTAATCGTTTTCACAAAGAATGCAAATACGTTATATTCTTTTGTGGTAAACCATATCCGAATTCTCGCTTTGTTTTTTGCTATTAGCTATGCACTATCTTGGATTACTGCTGCATCCGTTGAAAGCCTAAGCGGACATTTACTAGGACCATTTCTCATCACATTGGCTGTTTTTGGTTACTATTTAGTAAAGCGGCTACCAATAGGGTTTATTGCGAAAAAAGCTTAAGACTAAAAACCAACCTGTGCCGCACGCAACAGGTTGGTTTTTTCATGCTTACTTAAGCACTATTGTGGATGGACTGTCTTGCTCTAAATAACTTGGATATCCATTGATTTTTAAAGTAATCGGATTTTCTATAGGAGACTCTGGCAGTTTCATCATCAATATGGTCTTCTCCTCGCCGTTCGGATGTCCACTCCAATACTCGAATTGATGTACTTCTTTTTGTGCATCCTTAAAATCAATACTAACTGGGTAATCATAGAAGTCTGTTTCACCTTCAAAGTCGATTAGAAGTTCTCCGCCGCTAACTCTTACATTGCTGAATCGATTATCTTTTGGCTGCTTCACGATCTCTTCAGATGCAGTATCAATGACTAACTCTATTTCTTGTTTGTCGAGTGCCATTACTTCTCCGATTTGAAGGCTAAGCTTTTTATTATTTGTAAAGTAGCTGCTTTGCAGATAATAAGTCACTCGATTCGGGAAATCATCTGTTGTGCTTGAAGTAACGCCGTTTTTTAACGGAGTCCACTTGCTTCCCCACTTCCCTTTAATTGATAAATCGTCAATCCCAAAGATCTCTTTCGTATTATTCGGGTCATACTCGATTTCTACGGACGTAATGACTGGATTGATCGTGACTTGTTGAACGACCAAAGATTGTTCATCAATGATCACTTTTTGATTAACCGCATACGTGTAGCTCGGCACATCGTCACTATCAATCGTAAAGGGTAACTGAATGGTTTCCTTCTCTCCATAGCCACCGATGAAATCAAATTCTACTACGACATCCTTCTTAGATATTGGTTTAATAAAATCAACGGAAATCGCATTCGTGGAAGTATTCGCTGTCTCGTAATCTTCTGAAGGATTGTGCCACACCGATGCAAGATCCAAATCTTCTCCGTTTGCCCCCCGAATCCAAACGTTTTGCAAAAAATCACTGCGATGATTTTTTTTATAGGAGATCGTATAGAACAATACAAGGTTTTGTGCGCTTGGTATGACACCATCTAATGTAATTTGAACTCCTGACGTCTCATCAGATACACCGATCTTTTGGAAATGCTTATTCTGGATGGCTGACTTTAATCCTTGGTCGTCTTGAATGAGTGCAACGATTTTTTTCATTCCTGGAAAAGCTGAGATTGCATCTGCAAAAGCCGGTGAGCTTCGAATGGTGGTGACGAATAGGAGACACATTACAGCAACGGCAAGCCCGGCAATGAGCGGGCGTTTAAAACGCTTCTTCTTTTTCAAAGGATTTTGCTGCCTTACTTGGTTGACTCCTAGATGAATTGCTTTGTCCAAGTCGAATTCTGGTATTTCGTGATTCTCCAGAGTTTCCCTCCACCTCTTTAACTCATCATCCTTGTCATTCATTGTGTCTGCCTCCTTTCACTTCAATAAGCTTCCTCAACTTTTTTACAGTTTTATACAATCTTGTTTTAACTGTACCTTCAGGCGTAGAAGTCATTGCTGCAATGTCTTTCAGCTTAATGTCATGTAAATACTTGAGATGGATTAAGTCCCGCTCTTCTTCTGATAAACGATCTAAAGCTTCATCGACTTCGAGAAACGTGTAATCATCACTAATTGCAGTTCGACCTAAAACTTCTTCATCCAGAGTTATACGCCTTCTCATCTTCAACACATCGTTGCAATAGTTCATCATAATCCGGATCATCCACGTTTTTGCATATTCTGGTTTACGTAGTGTATGTATAGTTTGAAAAGCGCGAACCGTCACTTCCTGTACGGCTTGAATGGCATCTGGATTATTCTTTAAATAGGATAAAGCGGTTCGATATAAGGCCACCTTATGAACATGCATTAGTGCTAGAAAAGCATCTTCATTACCTTGACTCGCTTGTTTTGCAAGTTCGTAATCCCCCACACACTCACCCCGCTTTTTGTACATTAGACACTGATGTAGGGAAAAAGTTTTAAAAAATTTATTTTCCGAAAATCCGTATCGAGAACACGAGAATGATCATACCTGATAATCCCTAACGCAAAAGAGCAGCTACCTCCGCTACACATAAAATCTAGCGGGATGGCTACTCTTAATAATACAGATAACTCGCTTAATTAAAACAACGAATGTATCGGTTTTATGGTACGTTCTATTTTTGCAAAACAGACCTATTTTTTCTTGAAAAGTTCTATAATCTCGCGTCAGCAGCAAAAAAACGAATCACTTTCGCAAAGATTCTCGTAACAATTTTTCTAAGTAAGTAACGTCAGTAATTTTTTGGTTGCATTCATGACTGTCTGCACAAATCAGATTGCCTATCGTTCTGAAATAATCGGGATTATTTTGCTTTTTCTCTTTAGTAATCGTCGTAAAAAAAGTGACAGCTCCCTTGCCATGGCAAATTGAACACGTATTATTCGTAGTAGAGGGTGAAAACGAACATTCAATCCCTACGAGTGTGCCATCCAGATCGTATAATATGTACTTGCGATTGGATCTGCTATCATTCCAACTTAAGTATGTAATCTGCTTTAAGTCAATGTTCGATAAATCCGGCAGCTTTAACTTTTTCGTTTTTGGAAACAGTTTCTTAAGTTGTAAATCGGTAATCGTAGGGAATGGCAGGCGATAGGCATCTATATCGACTATAGTCTGGTCGTATTCATCTGTTGTCTTTAAATTTGTACAGTCCAAAATATCTCTTTGGAATGCCGTCATGTTGGGAATGCAATTCATAATTCTTTCATTCGATAATTCATAAACAGAAGCTAGAACTTGGGGAGGGATATGTTGTCTAATACTATCTTTTATGAATGCTACTTGCTTACAGATGAAGTTAAATTGTTCATTTTTAATAAATCTTTCGGTCATAACGCATCACTCCTAATTAACAGCTACCAATTCAATATATTTATTCTAAATGAAAAAGATCCAATCTACTAGAGAGAGAATCAGTTAGAGTCATTCTATACATAAGAACCCCTATGCGAATACCATCACGCATAGGGGTTCTTACACTATTCTAGTTATGAGAGTAGACAATCTTTTTAATGGTTTCAACAGAGAGATAGTTGGACTCCGCTAGTTCATCAATGGTCGAACCATTGGTAAAACGTTCACGTATTTTAGAATTACGTCGATCTAATCTCTTTCTGCTCCCACTAGCTACTCCCCATTTTTTGAATGTATCTTCGTGCTTTGGGATATACAGCGTTTCACCTTGTACATACTTTTGGATTTCTACAATCAGTTCTTCAGGTAAAACATTCTGTGCGTTTACGTATGTCAATTTCACTCGCTCCTCATTTTAAATTCGAATAAGGGAGCAAAGCCAATTGATCAGAAGAAGCTAGTTAGCGATTCAATAAATTTTTCGCCCCATACAAAGTATCGCCTTTCTAATTATCGGCTTTGCATGAGTGCAGTTCGTATCAGACAATCGCAGTACATTATCCAACTATAAGCACCTCCTTCAAGTGTTTAATCTCAGGAATCGTTATACTCCCAATTATAGTTCAAACAGTTCATATAGATTTTTTGCGAAATAATCAATTCTTGCAAATCGGCAAAATAAGATGTTGATTAAGTTTCCTATGGGTATACTACCACTATAAAAACGGTTCATGAGATTACAGATACACCAAAACGAATGCATATTAAGAGTAGGAGATAATCATGCAAATCTTTGATATTCATCCATTTGATATTGATTTAGAAAAGTTCACTAGCATCCAATCCGTTCTTTCTGAGCGGGTTGTATTAAGAGATACCTTTACTAGCAAGAACATAAAGCTTATCGCCGGGGTAGATGTTGCATATTGCAATTTAAAAAGCAGTGAATATGGGATATGTTGTATTATGGTTATCAATGTGGAAACCATGAACGTCATCGAAAAAGCGATTAGTGCAGGCAAAGTAACCGTGCCATACATACCAGGATATTTAGCGTTTAGAGAACTGCCATTGATTATTGAAGCGGCTAAAAAACTGACCTGTACACCTGATCTATTTATGTTTGACGGAAATGGAATATTGCATCCAAGGCGGATGGGAATAGCCACACACGCTTCGTTCTTCTTAAACAAACCAACAATTGGCATCGCAAAAAGCTACTATAAAATAGAAGATGTCCGTTTCATCCCTCCAATTAATGTAAACAATTCTTACGAAGATATAATCTTCGAAAACGAAGTGTATGGAAGGGCACTGAGAACCCACAAAAATGTAAAACCCATATTTGTTTCTTGTGGAAACTATATTGATTTATCAACAGCTACAGAATTCACAATAAACTTAATTAATAGAGAAAGTCGTTTGCCTATCCCAGTGAGATTAGCGGATATAGAAACTAAAAGACTTACCCGTCTTCTAGTCTCCCAACAAAGTAACTTATTTCTTTAAAACCTACGTTGTTATACTATCTACTTTGCCAATGCCATTTAGTATTGAAAAAGTTATCCCATCAATTTCCTCATCACTGATGGAATGCCTGTTTAACAAGACAAAACGGGATATGAAGAAGCCGGAAATGACTGTACTTAGTGTTTTCAAGATGAACTCTGGCTCTTTATCAACGAGTTCTCCTCGTTTTTGAAAAATCTCGATTACTTTTATAAAACCTGAGGATGCATTCTCAATTATATAAGGAAGCAGCTCATTTTTCAGATCTTCTCTATAAATTAATTCCTTTATGAAGATTTGAAAAACTTCTCGGTTCTCTAAGAAAAATGCAGTACGGTTCTTGAATAAACTCCTTAAGAATTCTTCAAAGGAAATATCATCGTTCATAAGTTCTTTGACTAATTCATCTGCCATTACAGGTAGAAAATCTTTGATAAACGGAACCAATAGGGATAATAATAAGTTTTCCTTCGTTCCATACTGCTTGAATATCGTCCCCTCTGCCACTTCAGCTATTTCAGCTGTGGATGTATTGGAATAGCCTTTTTCCGCAAAAAGTGTAATGGCTGCATCTAAAATCTGTTCTTGTTTTACCGTTTTCTTACCCAACGGTTTTATCGTTTCCGCCATAGCATTTAAAACGTTTTTATTTACCATGCCAGGTCACCAGCTTTTATTATTCTTAATGCATCTTATGCTTATAGTCTACGATATTTTTTCAGTGCAAACCAATTTAGTATAATGAACACCACTGCGAAAGCTAACAAAATATACAAGTCTCTGCTAATATCAGTTAAGTTGAATCCCATGTGCATAACACCTTTTAGCGCATTCGCTGCATAATAGAATGGCATTAGTTTTGCGAACATTTGCAGCCACCCCGCCATTCCTTCAATAGAGAAGATTCCAGAGAAAAGGATTTGCGGCACAATGACAAGTGGAATGAATTGGATCATTTGAAATTCCGAACTGGCGAACGTTGACAACAACATCCCAAGTGATAATGCAACAAGCGCTACGACCACATTTATGAGAATTACATTCCAAACGGACCCCACTATCGTCAAGTCCAATACATTGAGTGCGTAAACCACGACTATTATGGTTTGCACGATAGCGAGCAGACCGTACCCTAGGAGATATGCTGCAACAATTTCTCCTCTTTTAATGGGAGTAGCTAGTAATCGTTCTAGAGTACCAGTCGTTTTTTCATTTAAAAGCCCAATACCGGAAATTAAGAAAACGAAGAAGAAGACAAAAAATCCGACTAATATAGGACTGAACGTGTCAAAAAACTCTGTGTCTCTACTTCCATACACATAGTCGGTTGCTACAGCGTCCTGTGGATCCGCTTTCCCAAAAATCGTGTTGTTTTCGCCCATCATTTGTAACTGAACTTCTTTGTTAAGGACTTGCTTCACTTTCACCTCCAAGCCTTTTGCAACAGCTGGGTCGTAATTTAGCAAGGTTAATGTATTGTACTTGTAAAATCCATCTAGATCATTTCGATTGATTTCATTTTTTACATCGGAAACTTGCTCATATACCTTCACTTGAATACCTTCATCTATTAGTCCGTCAATCGTTTGTTCGCTTTCATTTTCAATCCCTAATACCGGATTAACCGCATTCCCATTAAAGACTAAGTTCATAAGTGTTAAGACTAATAAGGGAGCCACGAAAAGCAGTGCAAGTGTTCGTTTGTCTCGGACGATTTGCAATAGGATTCTTTTTATAAGTGCGGGGATTCTCATCGTATGTTACCGCCTGCATGCAAGAACACATCGTCAAGCGTATCCACCGAATAGTGTTGCTTTAGTTGACTAGGTCTACCGTGCGCAATTATCAATCTTTTTCGAACCATTGAAATCGAATCGCATTTTTCTGCCTCATCCCTAACATGAGTCGTGACAATAATTGTTTTGCTTTCTTCATTCTTTAATCTATGTAATTCGTTCCAGATATTCACTCTCAGTTGAGGATCGATGCCTACTGAGGGTCAACTAAAATGCGGACTTTAGGATTTTGAATTAAAGCGATTGCTAGCGATAATCGGCGCTTCATGCCACCAGAATACCCGGATACTTTCTTATTAAGTTCTTAGGTCAAGTTTACTAAGTTGGCAGTATAAGCAATTCTTTCAGCGCGTTCTGTTTTACTCAGTTTATAGAGCGATGCAAAAAACTGAAGATTTTCTTTACCAGTAAGTGCTGTATACAAGGCATCTGATTGAGCCATATACCCGATGTTTCGAAGAATTTCCAAGTTAAGCATTTTCTTATTTAACAGATATACAGTCCCCTCGTCTGCTGCATCCATCCCGACGATCATCTTGACAACTGTCATTTTCCCTGCACCAGAAGGGCCAATCAGTCCATAAATCTGCCCTGCATTACTTGTAAAATCAATATCTTTAAGAATAACTTGTTTACCAAAGCTTTTCCGAACCCCTCGAAGGCATACTGTATGATCCATTTAAAATCCTCGCTCAATTTCTTCTATTGTATTCTCAAATTAAGTTATAAACAACAAAAAGTGAGTGATTACTCAACTGTTCCATGGGATGTCTGTATGATATAAAAGAATGTCTGCTACTAAGGAATTTGAATTCCCTAATACGCAGACTCTTGTTTCATTTCAAAGTGTGTTGAAGAAATTGTTTTACTTTTTCCTTGTAAGCTTCAGGTTCTTTCGCGAAGGACTCACCATGGTTCGCTCCATCTACTAAGAAAAGCTCAGTGCTGCTTGAAGTTTTATCATACAACTCTATCGCATTTTTAACGGGCACGAATGTGTCCGCTTTTCCGTGGATATAGAGAATTGGAACATCCGTACGTTGTACTTGTTTCAATGCACTCGCCTCTCTAAATAAGTATCCCGCCCTAGCCTTTGTAACGATACTTGTACTATCGAGCAAAGGAAAAGCAGGAAGATGGAACATACGCTTCATTTGATAGGCGAATAGTTGATAGACAGATCCGTAAGGACTATCTGCAACGATTGCTTTTACCTCAGGTGGCAGCTCGGCTTCCCCGCTTGCCATAAGGACAGTAGCTGCCCCCATGGATAATCCATGATAAACAACTTCAGTGTCTGTTCCTAATTTATCTACTAATAAGTCCGTCCAGTCAATCAAATCGAGGCGATCTGGCCATCCAAACCCATAATAATTCCCTTCACTCTTTCCGTGTCCGCGTGCGTCCGGCATGAAAATGTTATAGCCTAATTCTTGATAGTAAAATATCCCGAACAACCCCATTTGCTTCGCGTGGCCAAGATAGCCATGTGTTAAAATGACGAGTTTGTTCGTTGGTTTTTCAGCTTGTAAATAATATCCCGATAACTTCAATCCGTCACGTGAAGTCAGCGAAAGCGTTTCGAAATCCTGGTCATCGACCCATTTTGTCCAATCCCCATTAATATAGAGATCCATGGTATCATCTGCTACTTCTAAGTCTGCATTGTTTTGAAGAAAGTCTTTTGGACCTCTCTTTATGGCTAGGTCATAGAAAAATATACCACCAATCACTTGAATCCCGAAAAAGACGATGACAACTAGTAACAAGACTTTCTTCCAATTAAACCTAATCTTTTTCATTCGATTACCCTCTGTCCATCCTGCTTATTCTATTTATCAGTATACAGGATAGTTAGGAAGAGTATGAAGGGAATATAATGTAACAGTGGTTTTATTATCAACTACGATTTCAAGAATTGTCCAACCTATCAAACCAAATGGAATAGAAAAGATTCTGTATGATGTATTTTCTAGTTCATCCTATTAGAATTCTAAGAACGCATTATTCATCTAAAGATTAAGCTGCGAATCATTTTATCTCAAGTTTCGGTTTATACCACTTAATCAAAGTGAGCGGCGCCTATATAAGAATCGCCGCTTTTCTATGCTCATTCACTTCTTCTAGATTAGGTCAGCGGGAGATTTCTGCATTAGAGTTGTTCATGAGTTCAGTTACTGTTACAAATTCATATCCTTGTTTTCGAAGTTCTGGCAAAACTTCATCAAGTGCTTGAACCGTTTGAGATCGTTTCCCACCTCCATCATGAAACAAAATTACATCTCCTGGCTTAGTTCCTGTCAAAATTTTCTCCACTATTTTAGTAACACCTGGCTCCTTCCAATCCTCAGTGTCTTGATGCCACGACCACATGACAACTTTAAAGTTTTGCTCTACAGCAATATTGATGAGTCGATCATTATAATTCCCTTCCACAGGTCTAAAAAGTTTAGGATAAGTACCTGTGATTCCATATATGACCTCATTCGTATCAATTAATTCCTGTTTAAATTGTTTAGTTGTTTTAAATTTGGAGTGTGAGTACGTATGATTTGCAACCTCGTGGCCATCATTAAATTCTCGCAGCACAAGATCTGGGTACTTCTCCGCGTGTTGACCTAGCGCGAAAAATGTTGCTTTTGCTTGATGCTTTTCCAAAACATCTAAGATTTCTTTAGTATATTTAGGATGTGGCCCATCATCGAACGTAATCGCGACTACCTTATTTTCGGTTTTAACATCCCATAGCACAAGTCCCTTTTCCTCATAATACGGCCGGCCTTTATCCGTAGCGAAGACATTAAAGTTAAAAAATATAATGAATAAAGTAGATGCTATTAGAGCCAAAATCGCAGCACGTTTCATGATTTTCTCCCCCCCTGCATATTTGAACGTTAGTTTATTATCTGCAAAGGAATTTAATCTATACTCGATTGTTTCTTTAATAATGTAAGTCAGATCTTTTAGCGCTGCAGTTCAAATGTAAACACGATTAAATTCCAAAATCTTGCGGCTTAGAATAATGTTGAAAAAGCCCGTTATCCCTCGATTTAAATCGAGAATAACGGGTTATTTTTTCACGGTAATTTCGTGCATAATTAACGTATGTATGTTGCGGCACTACTAGGCAATCCCCAGTCGGAATAGGCTGCGTATTCTTTTCCACTTTCCGCCGAAAGTGCCCCAATCGCGGGACAGAGTGGTGCCGCGCCTCTGTGATTAGTAGTATATGATATGCTTCTATGATTTATACATAGTCATAGGAACATATTCTGAAACGTATTGTTAGAAGTGAGAAATGTGCGGAAAGGAATGCATGAATTGATTCATACAAAAAGTGCTTTATTGACAAAAGAGGATTTTGAAACACGTAATGATTTACCAGAGTGGTTGGTTTCTGAATACGAAACGTTCAAGAATACGGTAACTGATAAAACGTTTCCGTGCTATTTTGGTATTAATGGTCAACTAAAAGGTGAATTACGTTATGCCTATATCACGCAAAAGGATTGGAGTAATCTCCCGCTGGCACTCATCGATTTCTTAGCTCTCTTTGATGACCCCAAGTATAAACGACATGGGTTGTTCGTTTTCGTTGAGCCATTTAAAACAGAAGGAACACTGGAAGAATATCGTAAACAGTTTTGGAGCATTCTTCAGTATTTACATGAGGTTGATGAAATCAACTGGCCAGAAGAAAGCCCTCGGAATCCAGAGCACCACTTATGGGATTTCAGATTTCATGGTGAAGCGATCTTTGCGTTTGGTAACACCCCCGCCTATAAGCAACGCAAAACGCGTGATTTAGGAAATGCAATGGTGATTGGATTTCAACCCCGCAAAATTTTCGAAGGCTTAAAAGGTATAGAAAAAGGCGGAATCATGTCACGGGATAAAGTACGGGAACGTGTAGAAGCATGGGATCAGTTACCGAAACACCCCGATATTAGTCACTTTGGAGATCCGACCCATCATGAATGGAAACAGTTTTTCATAGGAGATGACAGTGAACCGATTGAAGGAAAATGTCCGTTTACGCATAAGGAAATGTGAAAAAAGCCGTCCTGAGTGACGGCTTTTTTTTGTAAGGTTTTCGTGGAGTCTAATCACCTTTGGACCAGTTGAATTATTGATGATCCAATATTTCTTTTAGCACATCTGCTTGGTTATGTTTTTCGTCTTTTGCTCCGAATAGAAGCATTAACTTTTTATCATGCTCTTTGGTCCAACTCTTTAACTGATCCATTGCTTATTTTTGCTCGTTGTTGGAATTCAATTCTTCTTTATACTTTTCTTTAAACTCACCATACTTAGCTGTGTCATGGTCAAACCATTGCCGAAGGTCTTTGCTAGGTCCGACTTCTTTCACCCACTCATCCAGTATTGCATCCTTTTTACTGACGCCACGTGGCCAGACTCGGTCTACTAAGTTCACATACCATCGGACTTTTCTGCTTCATAATAGATTCGTTTGATTTTGACAGGCATTTATACTCCCTCCATTTTTGTTATTCACTTCCCATTTACCGTCACCCGCTTGAAATCAATCCGTTATGATTTTATTAAGAGCACGTTATGTCGCAGATATCACAAAACTATTTAAAGCTAGTTCGTCATCTTCCTTTTCATTCATCACATCATAATAACTAGTTAGAAGTGGTTCCATTTGTGGAACAGCTTGTATGAACGTTGTACGGATAGTATTCGCATACGCTTTCTCCCATTTAGCATCGGGTAAGAATGTCGCATCTACACTGCTATGCTGATCAACTTGAAATGCGGCTTGTTGTAATAATTGCTGGATTTGAGATTTGGTAAATAAAGTTTGAACGTTGCATTCATTTTCTACAAATTGTGAATAAAGAGCAAGTATTGAAACTGCGCAAAAATGAGCACGTTGGTTCATCTCAGTAAATTGAAGATCCCATTCCGCAAAACAAATTCGCTTAGTTAGTAGACGTAGTCTTTTGAGGAAACTGAGTAACTCATTTGGATCTTTAAAGTACCAGGAGCAGTTTGAGAATATAGCTACATCAAATTCAGTTTCAACTTGAAAGCTATTAAAATCCGTTTCCAGATGAAACGTAATTCGTTCTCCTAGGTCTGACTGCAAAATATGATCAGTTGCTTGGCCTAACGTAAATGGTGATCCGTATTCGCGACTCGCTTTATCGATTGCCACTACCTTCCCCGTTTTGCCTATTGCGTGGGCAATTGCCATTGTTGTATCCCCTTGACCACATCCAATTTCTAAGACGCTGCTACCTTCGTGAATATTAAAAGCTGCGACGAGATTGAGTCTATGTTGCAGTTGAATTTGTTGAATTTCATCATCCTCGAATAACTGGTGTTGTTTCGTGAAGTTTCTAACTTGTTCGTTAATTTGGTGCGTTTTCATGTATCTTCCCCCTAATTTAACTTTCTACTATATAATTGCCCACAAATTCTGCGCTATTTAATACTTTCCGAATTGATTAAGACAGAAGAACCGAACTTGTGATTTCTTGGAATTCGCTGAAGATTATCTGTAGAATATGATTGTATCTGATAGTAAACCTAGTGTTTCTTATATTTGATGTTGGATTCATAAATTATCACTACAAGCATCCAGTATATAATTGAGTTGTTTCAGTTTAAGGATATATCTTTTTATTGTTGAACTGTCGATTTCGAACAAGAAATCCCATGATTTTTTAATCTTCCTCTCCTTTTCAAAGTGTGCTTTGATAGTCTGACAGGAAATAATCATCAGTAATAACAAAAACAGATGATTTTAAAAAGATCATCTGTTTTCGTTACAATTATTGGCTATTAATCAGTTCATTAAATACATGATTAAGAGTAGGGTCTTTTTGCCCAATACTGAAGCGCCCTATTTTGCCTTCTTTTTTATTTATAATCGCTAGACCCACAAACTTGTGTTTAGTTGGTTCTTTGTTTGGTACAGTCAACTCAACAACTGCTGTAATGTGGAATTGATTACTTGCTGTATCAACATCACTTTGCTTCACTCCTGATTCTAGCAGTTCAAGTTTATAATCTACGTCATCATACATCTGAAATTGAGAGTCCATAGCAGTTGCTCGGAATTCTGATAGCCCATCTTCAGTAAAGTAGGATTGATACAAATCCTTAATATAGTTTTCCAATGCTGCTTCCGCTTCAAGGTGTTCAGCACTTCCAAATTCGTGCACTCCCCCATCCATCGCTTCTCTTAATAACTTCTGATATTCGTTGTCTGGAGCATTCGTCATTTGTTTAAGTACTGCTTCTACTTTTTCAATTGCCAGTTCCTTCTCTGATGGTGCCTCCACTTTCTCTACAGCTTCCCCCTTTTGTGAGCATCCCGTTACTACAACACACGCTAGTACAGCTGCAGCAAGCAAACCAAACTTCTTCATTATCGATTGAACACTCATGGCCATTCCTCTCTCTCGTTTCAAAGTTTTTTGTTTTAGTTTGTTTCTTACTAATTTGTACGGATTACTCCATTTAAAGTTTCAATTTTCACACATTTTTCCATAAAAAAGCAGAACGGTACACTTTCTTGAATTACTTCTTCCTTATTTTCTCAATTGGAAACAGGATTGTCAATAAGTTACTGAATTTTACATCCATGGTTTTGTTGTATAGTAAAAGCCCTGCGCACGAGGGCACAGGGCTTTTGATTATAAACTAACTACCCATGTCACAAAAATAATGATAATGGCAGCCGGAACTATATAACGTAAAAGTGTTTTCCAAATCATATGAATGACTGGATTCATATCCAACTCTTCTGCAGTGTCTTTTTGACTTAATACATATCCTGCAAAGATTGAAACTGCTAATGCACCAAGTGGCATAGCGATACGACTTGTGAGCAGATCAGCAAAGTCAAATATAGTACCACCGGCAATCTTTACATCTCCGAGGAGACCGAATGACAGTGCACTTGGAATACCTACTAAGAAAATCAGTCCACCGAACATCCAAGCTGCCCGTCTCCGTCGATCGTGTTTCTTGCGAATGCCTGTAGATACGACTATCTCGAGCATCGCTATAGCTGACGTCAATGTAGCAAATAGCATAAGAATGAAGAAGACGATTAGGAAGAATCCGCCAAACGGTATTTCGTTAAAAATAGCAGGTAAGACGACGAAAATGAGTCCTGGACCTTCAGTTGGTGACTGGCCTAGAGCAAAGACTGCTGGGAAGATCACGATCCCTGCTAACAGTGAAATGATGATGTTCAAAATCGATACATTCACTGCAGACTGACCGAGACGTTCTTCTTTTTGCAAATAGGACGCATATGTCATCATTGCTGTAACCCCAACACTTAAGGAGAAGAAGGCTTGGCCAAGTGCTAGAAGGAATGTCTTCGCCGTCAAATAGCTCCAGTCTGGGACGAATAGGAATCGAATTCCTTCCATAGCTCCGTCTAGTGTCAGTGAACGAACAGCGAGTAAAATGAAGAATACAAATAACAAAGGCATCATCCAACGGCTAGCTCTTTCAATTCCGCCACGTATTCCGCTTTGGACAATCCACACAGTGATCGCTAAGAACGCAGCCTGTGCAATCAGTACTTCCATCGGATCTGCAATAATATCATTAAAGAGACCGCCATAATCGGCTCCTGAGAGTCCTCCTGTTAGCGAACGAATGAGATAGGATAAAATCCAACCTCCGACGACACTATAGAATGACAAGATGATGAACGAAGCGAGTAACCCCATCCATCCGACCCAGTTCCATTTCTTACTCTTCGACAATTTTTCAAGTGAAGTGACAGCATCTGCTTGCCCTCTTCGACCAATTACAAATTCCGCTAGTAAGATCGGTAGTCCGATAAGTAGTGTACTCACTATGAATAATAGAACAAACACACTTCCACCATTCATCCCCGCCATATAAGGGAATTTCCAAATAGCACCCAGACCAATAGCGCTTCCGGCTGCTGCTAATATAAATCCAATTTTAGATGTCCACTGTTCCCGTTCTTTCATTCTCAAACCCCGTTTCAAGCAAACCAGAAAGTTTACAAATCATTTAGTTGTTTCAGTTCGCCTGTCACGGCATCCACACATTCCTCAGCATCCAGCAATCCGCAAAGTTTATAGATGCCCGATGATTGGTGGTATACATATCTCGGATCGAGAGTAATGTAGTCGACCATCAATTCAAAAGCTTCTTCTTGGGAAATTGTTTGGACAAGAGCTTGAGTGAATCCTTCAAAAAGTTGAGCCATTTCAATCGAATCTAAAAAATTCAACAGTTCATATGTATCTTTGTGAAGCATTAAAACTAACTTCCTACGAAGCGGACCAGCAGTTTCATCGATTTTACGGCACACAACTTCTATACTGTTAGGTTGTTGCAAAATTCGATAGACTTCCCATTCGCCTGATTCTTCTGGCAGCTTTGCAGACAAAAATGCAGTTGCTGATTGAACACATCGTTGCACAGTTTCATCAGTTATTCTATTCTCGGGATGTGCGAGTACAGAATAGGCTTCATCCGGACTAAGTTCACGTAGTAGTGGATGAATAGTTTGTTGGTTAACCTCGTATTTACTTGAAGTTTGCCATTGTAAGACGTTGCTTGAAAATTCGGCAGACTGTTCTTCAGTGAAGTAAGGCAATACCGTTCTATCCTGCGTGATGAAAACTTCATCGATTGCAAAGTAATCTGCAAAACGAGCTTCATCCTCGATTGGTAATCGGATCGGTGTAAGCTGCTCGCGAACTAATGATTCAATTGCTTCAAGCGTTAATGAAAATGGTACTTCTTCAAACTGTTTGGTTACAACTAATGGTAACGTACAGAAAAGGAGTCGTCCGGATTCATCCCATTCGAGCTCTAAAAAACCGTCCGTTTGCACAGGTATGCCATTATGAATAACAGCACCTTCAATTGCAGTTTCGGAACGATTGGTCAGTATGAAGTCATCCTCAAAATCCAAACCTGTTTGCTGCTCAGTCCATTGGATGAATTGCTCTTCGCTTGTAGCTAAAGCTTCAGCAAATGAGCGTTCACCTTGAGTTGTAGCAAGTAGCAGTTGTTGGTAACGCAACGAATATCTTACGGAAACTGTTCCGTCTGGTAACAAGTCGTCCTCTTCAGGGATTTCGACTGCAGGCGGAAGCCAGTCTGCAGATAGCAGGATATCAAATCCGCCAAATGCAGACACCTCTTGTGAAAGTGAGTATGTGTGAAGCACAAACTTCTTAAGACCAAGTGAAGTTTTTAGTTCATTCAACACATGTTCAATTCGATTGTCCAAAGTGCTTGCCTCCTTGGTATTACTCGAAAAAGACTTTATCGGTATTGTATTTTGCCTGCATTGTGTTGATGATGTAAGTTTCGTAAATTTCACGTTCCATCGCATCGTCTACATTGATTACTGCGATTTTATTAATTTCTTCACGATGTGGCTTCAATGGTGATACGTTGTCTTCCAAGTGCTTTTTCACACGTGGACGTAGCTTTCGTGCTTTCCCAACAAATAGTAACTCGTCTTGCTTGTTGTAGAATAAAATGATTCCGCCTTTGTCGCGTGGAATTTCGTGTAGGTCTACGAACCCACAAATCGGCTTAATGGGCACAATGTTTACGGATACTTTTTGTAGCCGCTGTTCAATTTTTACGTCAATTTCAGGAATAGTAATGTTAATCATCAATGTTCACGTCCTAATCTAGTTTTGTTATAAATCCTACCACAGTTTTAAGCAGAATGCGATTTGTCATTATATTGCGACGAAAAAACGCCCCTCATAAAGGGACGTTTAATTGAAAAAATCATTTTTCAAAGACTTCATGTAGCACTTTATCTGGAGTCGAGTTATTTAAGTTTTTATGCAGCACACTTTTAGGTTTCTGATTCATCGCAGCGGCGAATGACTGAGAAGACTCAGCTTCACCAATGACGTGAATTTCATCCCAATGGCGTTCTTTTTTCATTTTATCGATATCAGATGCCATGGATTTATAGAAACGTTCCAAGTTTTCTTTCAGCCCTTGGTCCAAATCATCAACGCGACTGCCACCGGCCGTTCGATTGTCTGAAGGATTCTTGCTCTTTTGTTCTTGCCAGACATCCAGACCCTGGTCGAAGTAAAAGACTAAATCATCCTCTACATAGCCCATGGCAGTGTCTAAAATACGGACATTCCCAGCGCTTGGCATAATGACTCCTGAATTCGGATACGCCTTTAACATATAGTGCAGCTCATCGATTACAGGATGATCCTCCCAATGAAAGCTTGTTTTCACTGCAACTTGGACATAATGGACAGACCATAAATCGGGGTCGTCCGCTGCAAAAATCACGACTCCTTTTTTCAAGTCGTTTCGATTCCTTTCGATTTCTTCCGTTACTCTGGCTTTGGCTTTTTTAAATGCTTCTACTTCTTTAGGGTCGCTTGAGACATCCAAATATTCCTCTAGACGCTTTAAACCCGATTTCAAATGAATCCTCCACGCACCAAACTGCTGATCCCGTTCAGCTGGATTCGTACTCAAATAAACACTTAGTACACACCGGTTTTCACAATGGTAATCTTTCAGAGTCTGAAGTTCTTCACTTAATGACATTATCGCTTCGACCTCCTCATGATTTGCTTCACTTGTTGAATACCCTCCGGTTTGAAATTCAAACGGAAAATATTCTGGAAAAACGTACATAAAAGTGAATATATGTGTTCTCATTTGCTACGATGTTCTCAAATTACAACGCTTGTTTTCAATGTTGTGGGAGTGATATACTTTTACCAACTACTTAAACAGACAGGTGATGATTAGATGAAATACGATGTTTTCTTTTTCGATTTAGATGACACGCTGATGGAATTTGACACGGGTGAGCAAAATGCATTCCGAAATGCATTCATTCAAGCAGGACTCTCTGAAGGGTTAGACGCTTATCGTGCAGAATATAAAGCAATTAGTAAAGTACTTTGGCAACAATTAGAAGAAGGAACGACTACAATGGCAGAGTTGAACGTTGGACGTTTCCAACAATTGTTCGATAAATTTTCCATTGACTTAGATCCTGTAGCATTTTCTGATACATATTTAACATTCCTCGGCAAAGAGGCCCATATGATTGATGGCGTCATCAAAATGTTGGATCGTCTCGGGGATGTTCGACTTGCAATCGTGACCAATGGTTTCATCAAAGCTCAAATAGCGCGCGTCGCAATATCCACTTTGAACAATCGATTTGAAACAATTGTATCGTCAGATGAGGCTGGCTTCCAAAAGCCACGCCCTGAAATTTTCCAAGAAGCGATGGATCGACTTGGAGTGACGGATAAATCACGGGTGTTGATGACGGGTGATTCGTTAACATCAGATATTCGTGGAGGTATTAATTTCGGCATCGATACATGTTGGTATAACCCAAATGGATTAGAAAATACATCAAGAAACATCCCAACATATGAAATCAGCAACTGGGAAGAGTTCAAATCTAGAGAAAAAGCAGTACATTGAATGGTAATAAGCGGGTAGATGTCAGTGATGCTGATGCCTACTCGCTTTTTTGCGTGTTTGAGATGTTGGTTATGAGCGAAATTTGGCTGGGTATGAGCGCTTTTTCAAAGTTATGATCACTTTCTGTGATTTATGAGCGCTATCGCAAAGTCATTCTCCCCCAACCTCTCATAAATTCCAAAAGCCCCCTTTGCCAATTCAGCAAAGGGGGCTCAACATGTTAAACGGTCTTTAGTTTTGTGTATTCTATAATTCCATTGTAATAACGGTTTAGCGATGATGGCGATACTTCGAATTCATCAGCGATTGCTTTAACGGTGAGTTCCAAGGACTCGAACAATCCGAGCTCTTGCCCGTAGCGGATTGCGCCTGCTGCGATTGCAACGTCTTTACGAGCGTTGGGCTGCTCTTCCACTAAGTAATCTTCCACTAGTTCCATTAACGTATCGGATTCACGATCATTCGCTTCTAAAAACGAAGCGATGCGTTCAAGAACACCTTGTTCAAAGTTCGTGAACTCTTCCCCCTCATATCCATTTTCTGCGAGTTTTATCCACAGATCTACGGAATGGGTTTTCATATATGTTTCCGTATCCTGATCAACGTTTGCGAATTCAGACACAAATTCTTCAAACACTAAGCTTTGGTCCACTGGGAAAAAGATAAGTGTCGAAACAGCTAAATTACCTTCTGCACCGTCCGGTAATGTAAAGCACCATAGATGGACTCCTTCAGGAACCGGCTTATCAGATTCTCTTCGTAACTGAATGGTTTTGTTATTCAATCGATCATAGACGGTTAAATAAGAGGATTCCGATGAAACCACTTGTCCAAGTAAGGTTTGTGGTATTGACCAACTTTCCAGAACTTTGATAACAGATGGCCGTACTAGTTTCTTCAATTGCTTCTGAACGAAACCTTCCCAAATATCGGTCCGTTCTTGGAAAAAGAACTCGTCCAATGCAATGGCTTCGACCATTTCCTCCATGTAAAACTTAGACAATGGAAGTTTCCATTGCGATGCAAATGCACGGTAACTATCGAAATCTTTCTGTTTCGGATACTCATCGTAGAATGACTGTAATATGCGTTCCAATTCTTCCGCTTGAACAACTTCCATTGTCAGTTGTTCTTTACTTTCGCAACACTTCTTGTATTTCTTTCCGCTCCCACATGGACACGGATCATTTCTTCCAATCATGTTCAACACCCGCTTCTTTGTAAACTGTTGTTCAGTTTATCACTTTTTGCGATGACATGGAAGTTCGCTTATGCATCTACAGTCAGTTCCACGACATTTACCACTTTGTTTCGCCCAGTTTCTTTTGCGCGATACAAGCATTCATCTGCCAATTCAAGCACTCTCAAAAAATGTTCTGCGTGCTCTGGTAAGTTAGCAACACCAGCAGAAAAAGTAATCGACTTTCCAATTGGACTGATTTCTGAAGAAATAGCTATTCTCATTTCGTCTGTAATCTTTGTTGCTTCTTCAATTTCAATTTGTGGTAATAAAATGACGAATTCTTCCCCGCCAAACCGGTAACATGTCCCTTTGTCCTGTACGAACAACTGCATTTTTTTCGATAAAAATTTCAGCACATCGTCGCCAGCGCTATGGCCATACGTATCGTTCACTCGCTTGAATCGATCGATGTCTAAAATCACAAGGGAAAAAGCAACTTTCTGTTCTACGTAGATTCGTGCACTTTCATTGAGCGCACGTCTATTTAGCAACCCTGTTAAAGAATCTGTAGAAGACTCTTGGATGAAGTGGTCCACTTTGTCTTGGAAGCGGTTGAAACTATCCGTTAAAGCAAGATCGAGCTGAATGGCTTCGTGGTACCAAGCTCCACTTTCAAGAGGTGCATATCCATCCCTTTGAAGTTGGTTTGACGCATAACTCGCTAATTTTTCTAAAGGCTTTGAAATAAATGAAGCAAAGTATAATATGAGCACAGCGGACAGCAAGATGAATGGTAAGGATTTTAGGATCATCTCCTTCACCATATCTTTTGAGGAAGCTAATGCAATATCTGTCGGTCGTTGTGAAACGACTCCCCATTTGGATAGAGGAATATAGGCATATCCAGCTAACATGTCCTGTTTTTTACTATTTAACAGTCTCATGCTTCCACTTTCCCCTTTTTTCAAAGCTGAGATTACAGAATTCCCTTCAACTACATCTCCTACACGCTCTCGATTTAAGTGATAAAGAACCATTCCATCTTCATCCACAACATAAACGTACGAGCCATCCTCGTAGAAATGTTGTCCCAGTAAATCATTCAATACGTTCTCTTCTTTCAGATAAATACTTCCTCCAACCAGTCCAAGGGTCTTACCAGATGCGTCCAAAATCGGACTAGAGATGAATACTACTAATTTTCCGTTATCTGTTAAAAATGGTTTGCTAATCGAAGACTTCCCACTAGATAAAGTTTTCTTTCCCTCATCATGAGCTATGGGTTGTCCAATTAGTGAACGGATAGCCGGGGATGTGCCCCGGATTGTTCCTTGTCTATCCGCTATGATAACAGAACTCAACAATTCCGCTTGAACGACTAAACGCTCTGCCTCCTGATTTAATCCATCAACATCGTTCATGGCTTGAATTCCAGAAAATCGTTGTGCAGTATAAGCTAAAATGCGTTCTGTTCTAAGTAAATAATCCTCGGTCATTTTTGCTAACTTCTGTGCATATGCTGAATTTGTTTCTAGCGTAGTTTTTTGGAGTGTTTGCTGATCTGCACGGTATCCCGCATAGAGACTGCTTACAAGCGTTAGCACGATTGACAGAGATGCTATTGCAAGCAACAAGTGTTTTATGGATATCTTCATGCCAACCACCGCCTTCTGTCTCTAGGGTTACTAGTTCTTATGACTATTATACCAATTTCCGACGATTAACAACATAACGGGATGATGGATTTTTCAAATAATTTTTAAAGTTTTATGAAGATAGGGCATCTTCGAACGTCTCCAGTGGGTTAAAAATTCAGAGGCTGCTTGTTCTCCACTAACAACTAATTGTTCTTTTTGCAAGTCTGATAGATCGAATTGAACGGCAGAAATTCCTTCTGTCGGTATGAACATCACATCTTTTTCTAAACTTTTCGAGATATGTTTTTCATCGTGCGCATCTTTCATCGTTGAAAAAAGTGCTTCGTATAGCCCTAAGCCATTTCGAATTGTTGTTTTTTTCTTAGTTTCTGGCGTATGACTTAATTTCATTCCTACCACAGGTCGAGTCTCTTCGTTTTCGCTATCGTTAAACATCCACAATGGGAAATTACTAAGAACGCCACCATCTACCGTTACAGCGTCTCCAGCAAGTGAATGTAACGTTACTGGCTCAAAGAAAAATGGAATGCTTGTGCTCATGCGTAGTGCTCGTGCGACTGGGAAAAAGTCAGGTTGCAATCCATACTCACCAAGATCATCGGGTAAGACAATAAGTTTTCCGTTCGTTAAATCAGAGACAATGATTTTGAGTGATCCTTCAGGTAAATCCGCAAATGTATATACGCCTTTGTTAGCCAAAATGTCACTAAACCAATTCTCAAGAGCTACTCCTTGATAGAGACCCATCTTCCAATACAATTGAATCCATTTCATAAAAGGTAGTCGAATGAAAGTCCTTCTGGTGTCAAGCAATGCCGGAAAATCTTGTTCTCGCATAATTTCTTCCATTTCAATTGACGTATAGCCAGCCGCGAGCATTGCAGCAACAATTGCACCTGCACTTGTTCCAACGGTACGTTTAAACGTGTATCCATTTTGTTCGAAAACTTTACAGGCTCCTACTAACGCAAGACCTTTTAATCCACCACCCGAAAAGACGCCATCAATCTCCAAACCATCTCCACCTTTCAAACTGCTATAAGATACTGTAAGAGATGGCACTGCTTTTTAGAACTCCCTTTTCGTTTTGTAATCATTCGTATCGAAAAGTTGACAATGATGAAAATCAATGTTATACTTATTAAGTTATAACCAGTTAGCTGATTCTTGAATACTGGCATTCTGCTGAATGTTTACCCATAATACGTATTCAAACTGGAGCGACTATAGGGTCGCAAGGACGCAAAAGTAGGTAGGGTTTGCGTTGCTTATGTTAGGAAACACCTGCTGAACAACGACCGCGGCAATGATCGTTGTGAGTGAAAACACAAATTCTGAATTATAAAGAAGTAATTACTTCATGATATTCAATAATCGGCTAGTTAAAAAAACAAAGGGATGCCCCAATCGGGCATCCCTTTTCCAATTCTCTCATTCCTTTTTGTCTCCAATTAACATTGCCAACACGATCATTCCTATAAACAGTATAGCAAATACCCCAATTGTAAATTGATGGTTATGTGTCACATCATACAAGACGCCGATAACTAGTGGCAGAATACCTCCAATAATGTATCCACCCGTTTGCATCATCGCCGTCCATGAATTCGTTTCCTGTGCATTCTCGGTTTCATCAAGCGGTAAGACTAATGCAATTGGGAACATTCCACCTAGCGGGACCCCCATTAATAGAGCACCTACCCATAATAAAGGTAAGTTTCCAGTCCAGAACAAAGCAACGGCAACTAATCCAATAAGTAGGATGAACAGTAACCACATTTTACGACCTGGATAACGCTCCATCATAAGCGGAATTGTTAAGTTTAAAACGATTTGAACAGCAGTCATCATGCTGACAAGTGTCCCTGCCTGAATGATTGTCATCCCCTTAGATAGCGCTATAGGGGCAAGCCAAATTACTAACGAGAAAAATGCCGCCGACTGCAGCCCGAAAAATAACAGAAATAGCCATGCTTTCTTATTTTTCCATGGTGAGCGAATTGCCATCGCTTTTTGTGGTACTGATCTCTTTGGGTGATGCTTAACTATCAAGTGGTCAGATGCTGATGCTAGCCAAGCTGCTATACCTACTAATGCAAGTACTGCCCATATACTGAGCGCAAGTGGATAAGAACCTGTCTTCTCATATAGATATGCGGACAACCCTGTACTAAGTGTTGCTCCTGCTCCGAGACCGAACGAATAGATTCCGATTACAGCTCCTGCTCGGTGGGGGAAGTTTTGTTTGATCATCGCTGATAGTAAAGGTCCCGCAATTGCAATCGCAATTCCTACTCCAATGGAAGAAACAACGAGCATCGCATAAGTCGGTACAAATTCCCGGAGTGCAGTCATCACACCAATAATCGCCACCATGAGAATCATCGTGGCATTTAATCCTATTTTTCGGTTTAGAACAGGTGCAAGGGATGCAAACACACCCATGCATATGATAGGAAGTGATGTTAACAGGCTAACTTGAGCATTTGATAGCGACAATTGCTCGCGTATCACATCGAGTATTGGACCTATAGAGGTCACTGCAGGTCTCATATTTAACGATACTGCAAAAATTGCTCCAATCAGTAGATATGCTTTCTTAGTTGTTAAGGCGTTAGCGTCCATAAACATTCCTCTCTCAAACAGATTCATCGAACTTGCGTTTGCATTTCTAAGGTCGTATACTTTCTTTGAAAGGATGACGTTATGAAACTACTTCATTGGTCATATACACGAAGATACCAATTAAAAGGTGTATTTGACTTATTTTCTGACTCCGTCGTTATATTCCGCCAAATCAATGGATATTATTTTGTCAACTCGATAAAAGGTCTCGATCCTCACTGCTTGCCTGAACGTAAGCACTATGTACAAATGGAGTATTTGATCAATAAAGAGCTTTGTACATTGCCCGCATATAAGAATCGTAAAGCGTTGCATATGAAAGAAAGTTAATGATTAATTAAAATCCTATCTCCTAAGTAATAGTTTAAACTTCAAATTCTGATTTTGCTACTGTAATTTCTCCCACCCTAGCCCGAATCCGTGCTATAATGGGCAAAGTGTGAATTTTAGGAGGTCAATTATGTTAGCAGTAAGTAATGTAAGTCTTCGTTTTGGAGACCGGAAACTTTTTGAAGATGTTAATATACAGTTTAACCCTGGCAATTGTTACGGGTTAATCGGTGCGAACGGTGCAGGTAAATCAACATTCATTAAAATACTTTCTGGTGAAATAGAACCACAAACAGGAAACGTCATCTTAAATAATGATGATCGCCTGGCTGTATTGAAACAGGATCACTTTGAGTTCGAAGCTGTAGAAGTTCTTGAAACAGTAATTATGGGTCATAAGAGACTCTATGACATTATGAATGAAAAGAATGCAATTTATATGAAGGAAGATTTCTCTGATGAGGACGGCATGCGTGCAGCTGAACTTGAAGGTGAATTTGGAGAGCTTAATGGTTGGGAAGCTGAATCAGAAGCTGCAATCCTCTTGCAAGGTCTTGGCATTTCTGACAGCTTGCATACAATGAAAATGTCTGAACTTAACGGTTCCGACAAAGTAAAAGTACTCCTAGCGCAAGCGCTATTCGGTAAGCCGGATGTTCTGTTACTGGATGAGCCTACGAACCACTTGGACTTGAAAGCAATCCAATGGTTAGAAGAATTCTTAATCAACTTCGAGAACACTGTAATCGTCGTATCCCACGACCGTCACTTCTTGAACAAAGTATGTACACATATTGCGGATTTAGACTTTAGTAAAATCCAGATCTACGCAGGTAACTATGATTTCTGGTACGAGTCAAGCCAATTAGCGCTCAAACTCTCTCAGGAACAGAATAAGAAAAAAGAAGAAAAAGTAAAAGAATTGCAGGCGTTCATCGCGCGATTCAGTGCCAACGCTTCGAAATCGAAGCAAGCAACTTCACGTAAGAAAACATTGGATAAAATCGATATAGACGATATCAAACCGTCATCACGTCGTTATCCTTATGTTAACTTCCAAATGGGCCGCGACATCGGAAATGATGTTTTAATGGTTCGCGACTTGTCTAAAAGTCAAGACGGCGTTCAACTACTGAAAGATGCATCTTTCACATTGAACAAAGAAGATAAAGTCATTTTGATCGGAAATCCATTAGCAAAAACTGCTTTGCTTGAAGTTTTAGCTGAAGAGCAAGAAGCAGATGCAGGAACTGTTAAATGGGGCGTTACGACATCACACGCCTACTTCCCTATCGACAACAACAAATTCTTCAACGGTAATGAGAAATCACTTGTCGAGTGGTTACGTCCTTATTCTCCTGAAGATGAGACAGAAACGTTTTTACGTGGCTTCCTCGGTAGAATGTTGTTCTCAGGTGAAGAAGTAAACAAAAAACCATCTGTCCTATCGGGTGGAGAAAAAGTACGTTGTATGCTTTCGAAAATGATGCTAACGCATTCAAACGTTTTATTATTGGACGAGCCAACGAACCACTTGGATCTCGAATCGATTCAAGCACTGAATAATGGTTTGATTGCTTATAAAGGCGTTATGCTCTTCACATCTCATGACCATCAGTTCATCCAGACAATTGCAAATCGCGTGATTGAAATTAACGACGACGGTACAATTTTCGATAAGATGATGAATTATGACGAGTATTTGGAGTGGAAAGAAGCACAACGTTCTGTAAAGTGATTACCCAATCCATATAACTTAACAATGCAAAACAACTGCTATTTGTAGCAGTTGTTTTTTTGTTGTCACACTAAAAAATATCCTCTTTCACTGCACATACTTTTCCCTAAAACGGTAATACTATTTAGAAAAGGAGTGAATGGTCATGAAGAAATTTCCGTTACTGCTTTTCTTGCTCATCAGTCTTCTTGTCGTCACCGCATGTTCAAAACTGAACGGTCAAGATGTGACCGCACCCGATAATTCTGGCAATAGTGGCGAACAAAGTCCACTTGACAAGGCAGATACGGACGCTGGCGGCGAGATAAAGGATAAAGACTCAGACAATGATGGAGTAGAGGAATTGGATGATCCAAATGGCAAAGTCAAAGATCCCGCTATGCTCGACTACCTTCTTCCTGACAGCTCGAAAGCTCATTATGAAGGTACAGGAAATGAGTATGCAGAGTTAGACGTTCAAGTGTATCATCCATATGAAGAATTTGTGATGATTTATGAGAATAACGGTGGTTCTATGATCCGTAAATTGTATAAAGTAGAAAAAGATCGAATTTTAACTCTGGAAGAAAAGCATGTTGACGTGCAAGAGAACGCCCCTCCAGTCGCTGAGATAAAAAAGATGGAAGTAACTGGCGTTTATTTGCAAAAACCTTTTGAAAAAGGAGCAACGTTCGGAAAGTGGACGGTTGTTGAGACGGATGCAACTGTAGAAACTCCTTATAAAAAGTTTGAACACGCCATTGTTATTGAGGAAAAAGGAGATACGTACACCAATCGCAAATACTTTGTAGAAGGATTCGGTGAAGTAAAACGAGAAGCATTGATGACAGTCGAAGGACAAGAAGATCTACTAGTAACCTCTTCAATGGAATCGGTCACAAAGCCGTAAAATGGAAAAAGAGGACTTTCTCAGTTGAGAAAGTCCTCTTTTGTTAGTTATTAGAGTTTAGTAACGTTTGCAGCTTGTAGACCGCGGTTACCTTCAACGATTTCGAACTCAACCTGCTGGCCTTCGTCCAAAGACTTGAACCCGTCTCCTTGAATAGCTGAGAAGTGTACGAATACGTCGTCTTCTCCGTCAACCTCGATGAAGCCAAAACCTTTTTCTGCGTTGAACCACTTTACTGTACCTTGTTTCATAAATGAAAACCTCCAAATAATAATTGCTAATACATGAACTTGCTGGAAAGAAGAAAATTCACGTATTACGAAAAGTACCGACCTCGCCGATCACTTTTAGTAATAGGTGAATATGTTTCTCGTCGCGAGCACTTGATATTAACCTTACTACTAGTATAGCATAACCCACGTAATTGTCAAATATATCTTATGAAATATTCTAATTACTTTTCGTATTAAATGGAATAGGTTGTCCTGCATTTAATAAAAACACTCCGTGGTACAATTGCAAGTCATCGTCACAACCATCACAATAGGTGCGCTCTCCTGGATTCCAGAATGCCATAAATGTATCTTTGCGTGTTTTCTCATGAGAAAAAGAGATTCTCATTTTTTCTATAATAACATGAGCAAATTCAATCGCCTCATCTAAATCTTCAAATGACTGTCTCTTACGTACCATCTCTTCCCAATCTTCAAACATCCACCAAGGTTCATAATCCGCTTTCATATAAATCACTTCATACATGTGAAAACCTCTTTTCCTTTACACTCGACAATTATACAAAGCAAGAAAGGTTTTTCCAAGCAAACTGTACTATGTCCCATTTCAATTGTTCGTCTCGACGTGTCCGATGCGGTATACTTAAGGAAGATTGTCTTCAACATGAAACTTTTACTACCACGTATACGTATTAAAGATACACACCCTAAATGATAAGGAGGGCTGATCCAAGATGAAACAGGTAAAACTATTCTTTATCAGGCACTTCATCATGGCGCCCGTCAGCTTTGGAACGTATCTTATATTACTGATTGCAACTGGTACAGGCTTTTTCGCTTCAACAGGAATTGTTCTTGCCATGTATTTCGGTGGTACGTTCGCTATTAAACAATACCAACTTAACTCTACTGTTAAAAATTTAGGAATGAGTCGTTCCGAATTCCGGCACATAAATTTACAGCTCAAAGAAGCTAAGCAAAAAATTAAACGATTAAATAGTGTGTACGGACAGGTCCGCTCTGTTAAAACGTTTCGTCAAGTGTATGAATTGAGTAACCTCTCGAAGAAAATTCTTACGATTGTCCGGAACGACCCTAGAAAGTTTTACCAGACGGAGCAGTTCTTCTATGCACATCTTGACTCCGCAGTGGAACTTACTACAAAATATGCACTCCTTGCGAATCAGCAATTGAAGGAGAAAGAAGTTCGTATCGCCCTTCAACATACACGTGAAACGATTAAAGATGTGACTCAACAATTAGAAAATGATTTGCAGGATGCGCTCGCTACTGACTTAGCGGCTCTTCAAATGGAACTCGACTATGTAGACATTACGATGGCACGTAAAAAATCGTTGCCGATTCCGAAAGGGGAACCTGTAGATGAACGAAAACAAGCCAATGAATGATGATGTTAAATCTTTTGATGATTTATTAAGTAGTCCGTTTGATAGAAGTGAACCAATGTTACCTAAAGAGATGCAAACCGAACAAGCTGACAGTAATGCTTCTGTTGCGTTAATTGATCGGTTATCTCCTGAAGAGCAACAAAAAGCAAAAGCTTTGGCAGATCAGATTCCCGTAGGAGATTATGAAGCTATTTTAACTTACGGGGCTACTGCTCAGAACGAACTCTCGAAGTTCTCTCATAAAATGTTGGATCATGTTCAAAGTAAAGACATAGGACCAGTTGGTGACGTCCTTACTGATTTGATGGGAAAGCTGTCTGAAATCGACCCAGATGACTTATCCGAGAAGAAAAAAACCGGATTGAGCCGTATTTTCAACAAAGCGTCCCGGTCTATTCAGGAAATGATGACGAAATATCAAAAACTAAGTACACAGATCGACCGTATTGGGGTGCAATTGGAGCACTCGAAACGCGGTTTGATTGAAGATGTTCATATGCTTGATAACCTGTACGAGCAAAACAAAACTTATTTCCAAGCATTGAATGTCTATATTGCCGCTGCAGAAATTAAACGGGATGAGTTAGCTACAATTACCATTCCTCAAATGCGTGCAGATGCACAAAATTCGAATGACCAAATGGCAATACAAGAAGTTAACGATATGAGTCAATTTTTAGATCGTCTAGAGAAGAGACTTTATGATTTACAACTGTCACGACAACTCACAATTCAAAGTGCACCGCAGATCCGGATGATTCAACAAACTAACCAGACACTTGCTGAAAAAATCCAATCTTCGATTATGACTTCCATTCCTTTATGGAAAAATCAGATTGCGATTGCGCTAACGTTAAATCGTCAGAAGAAAGCTGTGGAATCTCAACGGCTAGTGACGAAGACGACAAACGATTTGCTCCTTCGTAATTCAGAAATGCTTAAGTTAAATTCAATTGATACTGCGAAAGAAAACGAACGCGGAATTATTGAAATTGACACACTGAAGAAAACTCAGGAAAACCTGATTCAAACAATAGAGGAAACACTTCTCATCCAAGCAGACGGTCGCGTGAAACGAAAAGAAGCAGAACGTGAAATTGGCCGGATGGAAGAAGAACTCAAACAACGACTTCTCAATATCCACGAAAAAACGCAAAACCGTCCTTTATAAGGGAGGTTTTGCGTTTTCTATTGGGCAGCAATTGCTAGTAATTTTCTAAGAATGCGGATGGTTTGGCTTGCAAACTCTTCTACCGAATCTGAGGCAGCTGTTTTATTTCCAAACATCGTAGCAAATAAGTCTTTCTGGTCTTGAGTCGGTTGTTGTGCTGAGAGAAATAAATGAACGACAGAAATCCCTCTCTTTTCAGTCTCAAAGACCGCTTCTGCCGTATCCAAAATCCCATTACGGTCGTAACCGAACGCAGAGGGTTCTCCATCAGAGAATACTAACAAGAACTTATGTTGCTCCGATCGACTCGATAATTGTTTAGCCATCCAACGAATTGCAAACCCGTCTCGATTGTCTTCGTGTGATTCGAAATTCATAATGGCCGGTCCACTATCAACTTGAGTTTCATTAAATGTATGCATCACTTCGAAAAAGTTAGGTTGCTGTTCTTTGGTTGCTTCAAATGCATCCTCATAATACGATACAATTTCATGGGAGACATGTAGTTTACGTAACACGTCATGGAACAGTAGGACCGCTTCTTTGGTCTCGTCTACCTTATCAATCATTGAAGCAGAACCATCCACTAGCAATCCAAAAACTGCATCGAGTTCTGGCGATGGCGCTTGCTTCCGATAGAATGGTTTAGGGCGTTCGTCTGTTAACATGGTCGTTAACTTAGATGAAAGACGTCCTTTTGATAAGTGGTCCCTCTTCTGCTGCTTCTTACGCTCTAAACGTTTTTTCATTTCTGTAACGAGTGCTCGAACTATAGGTATATGATCCGCCCGCATGTCTGCTAACGCAGCGTGGATTAATGGTGTTTCAATGCCCTGCATTTTCTTCACTTCGAACGTTACATGTGTATGTGCAGGTCCATATTCAGAACCTGCTCTTTGTGGAAGTTGCTCCGTACGTTCTTCGTTTTTATTCGCCTCATCATTAGGTAGCCCTTCTCTTTCATTTCCTTCAGAACTCCCCATACCAAATTGCTGAGCGTCAGCTTCTTCGTCTCCTGGTGTTGCATTGGATCCATCTGAAGCGCCTGACGTTCCTTGCTGAATATCAAATTCTAGATGGACTCCCTTTTCGTCCTCTGTCTCCCGATGCCAAGCTCTGAATTCTTCTTCGATCGTTTCTTTTACTTTTGGGTCTTCCCCATCTTCTAAATTAGACTGTGCTTTTGACGGAGTTTGCATCGTTTTACCATCTTCAAACGATTCCCCGAACGTATAGAGAGGCAGAACGCTATCTCCAGTAACGTGCTCTTCTACCAATTCCATTATTCGAATCGAAAGTTGTGCGCTCTGTTCTGTTGAGCTCAACTCGTAAACACCTTGTGAAATTTGTCGGATTCTATCTATAGGTAAAGCATCGAATAGGTCATGTGGAGAAGATGTCATATCGATATGAATGTCCAGGAAGAGTTGATTAATAAGGGCATCTGCTTTAAATCCCCGCTGAGCGTTCGATAGCAGCCGATCACGGTGGAATTCAGCATAGACGTCCCGGCGTACATTAAAAGCTCGCTTTGTACCGACTCGAGTTTTTTGAATGGACTCCATCATTCGGAATTCCTCAACTAGCATCATTACTTGACTCGCCAATTTCGGATGCTTAGATGTCTTCATTTTTGATGAATAACTTCTCCATGCCTTCAAGTCAAAACTACGGAAAAATCCAGATGCAAGTAGATAGATATCTGAGAGGCGCCCTAAGTGCGTAATTTCTTCAGAACGATGACGCCAAAAGACACTCATGGCTAATGTAGCTTCTTTCGGTTGAAATTCGATTAGCTGTCGTTCTGTAATTTTAATGAACGGTGCATCAGCTAACGACTGGGCTATTTTTTCGTAAAGAATAAGTTTTCGAGTCTCTACGGATTCGTCATTGAATTGTATGAATCGATTGACTGTATCCATTATGTTCCCTCATTTCACCCAAGTAGCAGTCAATTCATTCACTAAATCTCGTTCCATTTTATCCTCTAGTAATTCAGCAATCGCATACATCACTGCACGTTCTATAGGCATATGGACAGCTAATTCCAACGCATCAAGCAAACTTCGCACAGAAGCTGCTTCGTCTGCTAGTAATCCATTCTCGGCTTGTTTCGTTAAATCTGATGACAAATTCATGAGAATATCAATGATTTCTGGTTTAGCATGCGGGACCGATGTTTCTAAGACAGTTCTTAACTGATCCATTTTCAAATAAGGAATGGAAAAGGAAACGAAACGATTTTTCAACGCTTCATTCATCGGAGAAGTTCCGATATAGCCTTCATTGATAGCTGAAATGACAGAGAAGTCCTTGTGAGCAATGATTACTTCTCCAGTAAAAGGATTTGTGAGCATTCTTCTATGGTCAAGAATACTGTGTAAAATCGGAAGCGTTTCTGGCTTCGCCATATTAATTTCATCAATATACAAAATGTGGCCATGCTTCATCGCCTTCACGACAGGTCCGTCGACAAACTCAATTACGCTTTGACCATTCTGAGTAAGGATTGTTTTAAATCCAAGCAAGGCTTCTGCATCCAAATCGACTGAGCAATTAACGCTTTGCATCGGTTGGTGAAACAACGCGGAGATGCTTTGAGCTAGTCTGGTTTTCCCACTGCCGGAAGGACCTTTCAATAAGACCGGCTTACTCAAGGATAATGCAGTAAGAATATCTTCAAGCAGAAAGTCAGATGGACTAACATATCCACCTTCTTGAATGAGCAGCTGCTCTTCTGAAGAATACGTTCGTGTCGTGCGCTCTATTTGGGTGCGTTCGATTAGTGAGTTCATAAAGTTAAATCTCCTTTACTATATAAAACGACCTGATGCACATATAGCATCAGGCCGTTTTAATAAATTCTTGCTACATGCAGTTCACTGCGTGTCACTCAAAATAAGTTTTGTAATAGCCGCCGACTTTTCCTGTGTTGTCAACGACGAACAGAAACTCTTCTGTTTCGTTCTTCACATCATACGTCCTACCTGGTGTAAGGACGTTTGTAACTAAATATTTCTCTGCATCTGCTTGTTTGCAGACAACTTGCCGGATTGCCGGTGCAGCCAACCAATCTTTAAACGAGGACATTACAGGATCCCGCCTTTCCTATAAAAATAGTTGAATAGAGCCGCCCGCAGTAGCGGATGGTTCTATCGTTTCATTAAGATCCGAGAAGAAGGTCTTCTGGGTTCTCGATCAATTCTTTAATCATCTTCAAGAATCCAACAGAATCTTTACCATCAATTACGCGGTGATCGTAAGAAAGGGCTACGTACATCATTGGACGGATTTCAACATTGTTCCCAACTGCAATCGGACGTTTTTGAATCGTGTGCATTCCAAGAATACCGACTTGAGTTCCGTTAAGAATTGGAGTAGATAGAAGTGAACCAAATACTCCACCGTTCGTGATTGTAAATGAACCGCCTGACATATCAGCAAGAGTTAACTTGTTGTCGCGTGCTTTTTTAGCAAGCTCGCCAATTGTCGCTTCGATTTCAGCAAAGTTTTTACGATCTGCATCCACTACGTTTGGTACAACTAGTCCACCATCAGTGGAAACTGCAATACCGATGTCAAAGTAGTTTTTCATGATCAATTCGTCGCCATCAAGCTCTGAGTTGACTTTAGGATATTTTTTAAGTGCTGCAACAACAGCTTTAGTAAAGAATGACATGAAGCCTAGACGTACGTCGTTCTTATCGAAGAACTCGTCTTTCTTACGTGAACGAAGTTCCATCACGTTTGTCATATCGATTTCGTTAAACGTAGTTAGCATTGCAGTGTTTTGCTTTACTTCGAGCAAACGCTTGGCAATTGTCTGACGACGACGACTCATCTTAACGCGCTCAACGCGACCGTCATCTACTTTTGCTTCCTGTTTTGTTGCTGCAGAAGCTGCTGTTTGTTTCGGAGCAGTACTGTGTGCTTCAACATCTTGAACACGTACGCGACCCATTGGATCTACTGGTGAAATGTCAGCTAAGTTAATCCCTTTTTCACGAGCTAGTTTACGTGCAGCAGGACTAGCAATGAGACGGTCTCCTGAAGTCGCTTCTTCAGCTACAGATTCAGATGCAACTGGTGCAGTTGCTGCAGGTGCAGACTGTTCTTGTGCAGGTTGAACGGGAGCAGCCGGTTGTGCTGGTGCTCCAGCCCCTGCGCCAACGATTGCGATAACTTGGCCGACTTCAACTGTGTCGCCTTCAGCTGCCATAAGCTCTTGAACTGTTCCAGCTTCTTCTGAAATGACTTCAACGTTAACTTTGTCTGTTTCAAGTTCTACTATGAATTCACCTTTGTCTACTGTTTCACCTGGCTGTTTCAACCATTTTGCAATTGTTCCTTCAGTAATCGATTCTGCCAGTTCAGGTACTCGGATCTCTGCCACAATAATTTCCTCCTCTAATATCGTACAATCGTTCGGATTAGTTTTTGAGTGCTTCTTCTATAATACGCTGTTGCTCGATTTTATGCATCGTTCCGTTCCCTTCAGAAGGGCTTGCACGATGAATTCGGCCTACGTAATTCACTTTAAGACCATTTGAAATCTCATATAAATAAGGAAGCGCAAATGACCATGACCCCATGTTCTTCGGCTCTTCTTGGACCCAAACAATTTCTTCAGCATTCGGATAACGTTTGATGATTGCAGCAAGTTTTTCAGATGGGAATGGATATAGTTGTTCCACTCGCGCAATGTGCAAGTGGTCGAATCCTTCTCCAACTTTCACTTTTTCTGCTAGATCAATGGCCATTTTACCACTTGTCATAATAACTTTCTTTACACTCTCAACATTTTTACCCGTATTTGGCTCTTCCAAGACTGTCTCGAAATGGCCTTCTGTCAAATCTGCAAGATCTGCGCCTACTAAAGGATGGCGTAAAAGTGATTTAGGAGTTGCGATAACAAGCGGACGCTCTGCTTCGTCTCCAAGAATTGCCGCTTGTCTGCGAAGAACGTGGAAATAGTTAGCTGCACTTGAAATGTTTGCAACTGTCCAGTTGTTTTCCGCACAAAGCTGTAAATATCGTTCGATTCGACTACTTGAGTGTTCCGGACCTTGACCTTCATAACCGTGTGGAAGCATCATAATTAGACCAGATTGCTGGCCCCACTTCGAGTTACTTGAAGAGATGAACTGGTCATACATAACTTGAGCCATATTTGAGAAGTCACCATATTGTGCTTCCCAAACTGTAACAGTCTTTTCTTCTTCAAGATTATAACCGAATTCATATCCAACTACGCCTGCTTCAGTCAATGGACTGTTGTACGCAACAAACGATGCATTCGAATCACTGATGTGGTGGAGCGGAACAAATTCTTCTCCAGTCTTTTCATCATGCAATACGAGATGTCGATGCGCGAAAGTACCACGCTGTATATCTTGGCCAGACATCCGGATTGGCTTGCCATCTTGAAGGATTGAACCAAATGCAAGCTGTTCAGCATGCGCCCAGTCAATCTTTCCTTTACCGTTGAATGGATCTTGACGACGTTTAAGGATTTTATCCAACTTCCCGAAAACGTGGAAGCTTTCAGGATACGAGAGTAATTCTTCATTCATTCGACGAAGACGTTCTTCTGAAACGCCTGTTTGAAGATCTCGTGTATATCCTGCCAAGACTGCCTCAGGAGTCGCATTGGAGCTATTGCTGTTATCTGACGCAAACTCTTTCACTTTGTCATATGCAAGCTGCATTTCTGCAAATACATCAGTATCTAACTTATCAACGTCTTGAGCAGTTAGAGTTCCTTCATTCACCAATACCTCGCCATATAACTGTCGTGTTGTCGGATGGTTGTGAACTCCTTGGTACATAACCGGGTTCGTAACCATTGGTTCGTCCATTTCGTTATGTCCATAACGGCGATAGCCGATCAAGTCGATCAAAATGTCCTTACCGAATTTTTGACGATAATTGAATGCAAACAAGGCTGCCCCAATAACATCTTCAGGGCTGTCTGCATTGACGTGGACAATTGGAACTTCGAATCCTTTTGCCATATCTGACGAATAGTGTGTCGATCTAGAATCGAAGTACTCAGTTGTAAATCCGATCATGTTATTTGCGATAACGTGAATTGAACCGCCTGTCTGGAAACCACGAACGCGACTGAAGTTAAACGTCTCTTGCGTGATCCCTTCACCAGGGAATGCAGCATCACCGTGTACCATAACCGCATACGCAGCGTTCGTATCTTGAACAGGTACACCTGGGAGATCGGTATTTTCTTGTGCTGCACGTGTTTGTCCAGCGACAACCGCATTTACGACTTCCAAGTGAGATGGGTTATAAGCTAGGAAACGATCTGTTCCTGTTTGTCCTTTGTACAAAGCACCAAGGTGATACTTCACATCTCCAAACCAACCACGTGTCACTTCAACAGAACCATCTTCAGGTAAAAATGGTCCTGAAGGAACTCCAGCGAATTCCGCAAACATCATTTCATATGGTTTGTTCAAAATGTGCGTGAGTACGTTTAAGCGTCCTCGGTGTGCCATTCCAATTAACACTTTCTTCGTCTTGGCCTCTTCTGAACGTCGAACTAATTCATCAAGGAAGACGACTAGTGTATCCAGACCCTCAATAGAGAATCGTTTTGCTCCAACAAATGTACGATGGATAAATTTCTCGAATCCTTCGATTCTAGTTAAACGTTCTAACAATTCTTTTTTGTCATCCGCATTTAGAGAAACTGCTAGTTTTCCAGACTCAATATTGTTTTGAATCCATAGCTTTTCCTCTTTTTCGATCAAGTGTGCGAATTCATATGCAATTTTGCCTGTGTATAATGACTTCAAATAATTCACGGCATCCAGAGCGTTTTCTACTTGAGAAGGAACTTCTGTTAAGAATAACGACGCTGGCATTGCTTCGAGATCACGTTCCGAAAGATTATATGCTGAAAGTTCAATTCGTGAAGCGTCTTTAGGACGGTCATTCAGCGGATAAATATCTGCATTTAAATGTCCATATGCTCGAATTGAGTCCATTAGTTTATATGCGGAAAGGACTTTACGGAAATCAGCAGGATTTCCTTCTGTTCCATTTACGGTTGATAGACTTGAGAGGACGTCACCTCCTGTTTCAGGTGTTCCGTTTTTCTTGAAAAATTCGGCAAGTTCCGGATCGATGGATTCTGGTGCATTTTTGTAAAGCTCATACATCTCCATTACATAGCCAAGGTTCGGGCCTGAAAAAGCTGCATACGGTGAACGCTCGGAACCAACACTGTTCGACATGAGTTATTACCTCCACATTTGCCTTTTGGCATGTTACGCAAATTTTTAATATCCTATTCTATGTTACCATGCAAACACTTGAACTGAAAGGGTTTCACTCTAGTTATTGCATGTATTATCCGCGGACTAGTTTACACCCTGTGAACTAATCATGCAAGAGTTAATGAAAAGCAAGTGTCCATTTTGTGGATATAGTGTTTTCACACGTTCGTTCGACAAGAAAGAATAAGATTCACCATTTCTTCCGGTGTTTTTGTTGCGTCCGTTTTTTCCATCGTTTCCACGATTACAGGACAGTCCTCAGCAAGTTCAAGAAGACCCGTTAACAACGACTCTTCGTTTATGTCTTCTTCGTTAAGAATATGTGCAAATCCCAACTTTTTGAAATGACGTGCATTCAGGATTTGGTCACCACGACTTTTCTCTGCAGATAAAGGCACGAGAAGCATTGGGATACGTACTGCTAATAGCTCAAAGATTGCATTAGAACCCGCTCGTGATAACGCAAATTTAGATGCCGCCATTAAATGTGGCAATCCTTCGGTGACGTATTCAAATTGAACATATCCTTCTGTCTGGTCCAGAGATTCATCTGAATTCCCTTTTCCGCACAAATGGATAATTTGAAAGTGTTCCAGCAATTTCGGAAGATTACCTCGTAACGCATCATTCAAAACAGCGGATCCTTGGCTGCCCCCCATTACGATAACAACCGGCTTGTCTTCAGATAATCCCGACATCCGTAACCCCGTCTTACGATCTCCTTCAAACAATTCAGGCCGTATGATCGCACCTGCGCAAGAAGAACGTTCTGCAGGTACGTATGCAAGCGTTTCTTCAAAAACAGTAAAAATATGTTTAACGAAAGGAAGTGCAATCTTATTTGCGAGTCCAGGAGATACATCGGATTCGTGAGCTACGACCGGTACGCGTACAAGTTTTGCAGCAAGTACAACTGGAACCGATACAAAACCACCTTTTGAGAAGATGATTTCAGGTTTTAATTTCATTAAAATTGATAAAGCTTGTAACACACCTGCACCGACACGGAACGGATCCGTGAAATTCTTCATAGAAAAATAACGTCTTAGTTTTCCACTATCAATAGCGTGGTACGTCACCTCAGGATGACCTTTTCCTATTAAATCACGTTCAATACCTTCATGAGATCCTATGTAATGAATCTCATATCCTCGTTCTAATATAGCTGGAATTATGGCTTCGTTTACAGAGACATGCCCTGCTGTTCCTCCGCCTGTCAATACGATAACTGGCCGTTTCATTAGGGCCGTTCACCTCTTCTATTTGATAAAAAATAAAGTCGATCTCATTTGTTTCTTTTGATAGTATACCAAAAGAAGCATGATACAATAAGGGGTGAATCAAAAAAAGGAGGGATTTCGATGGAATCTTCTCTTCCTCTGGAAAGAAAATCATTCCGTTTCGCCAAAATTGTCATGCCTATTTTAATTACCCAAATCGCACTTTATTTAGTAACGTTCTTTGATATCCTTATGACAGGTCGCTACGATACATACCATTTAGCAGGCGTCACAATTGGATCTTCATTTTGGGTTCCTGTCTATACCGGGCTTGCTGGGATTTTGATGGCGCTAACCCCCATCATTGCTCAACAGATCGGCGCAAGAAGACATGAAGAGATAAGACCGTCCGTTCAACAAGGAATCTATGTAGCCATCGCACTCGCGATAGTTGTATTTGGACTGATTTTATTCGTATTCTTCCCGATCATTCGGACGATGTCACTTGATGCACCTGTGGGCTCGATCGCAATCGATTATCTTAAAGGGATGTGTGTAGGACTTGCCCCTTTATTTGCCTATACGGTTTTGCGTTCGTTCTTTGATGCATTAGGCTCTACTCGAGTATCGATGGTAATTATTTTAATCTCTGCACCTATCAATATCGTACTCAACTATTTGTTAATCTACGGACATTTCGGATTCCCTGAACTTGGGGGTGCAGGAGCCGGTTATGCATCTGGAATTACGTATTGGATTGTATTCACAATTGCAGCTGCAGTTGCTTTGACGGGTAAACCTTATCAAAAGTTCGAGTTACTGAAACATTGGCAAATGCCACGGTGGACGTATTGGAAAGAGATTTTACTTATCGGTGTACCGATCGGCATGTCTATTTTCATCGAAACAAGTATTTTTTCTGTAGTTACATTAATGATGAGCGCCTATTCAACCGAAGTCATTTCTGCGCACCAAGTTGCGCTCAATTTCACTTCGCTTTTGTATATGATTCCGCTTAGTATTTCAATGGGTGCGACAATATTAGTCGGTCAATCGATTGGTGCAAATAGAAATGATGATGCCAGAAGCTATAGTTTACTCGGGATTAGTTTCGCGGTAATATTCAGTTTTGTCGGGATTGCGATACTACTAATCTTCAGAGAACAAATCGCTTCTCTATACACAACGGATCGTTCTATCATTACTTTATCTGCTCAATTCTTTGTATTTGCAGCCCTTTTCCAACTCTCTGATGCCGTCCAAGCACCAATTCAAGGAGCGCTTAGAGGATACAAGGATGTTAATGTCACCTTCTTGATGGGGTTCATATCCCTTTGGGTGATTGGCCTTCCTGTCGGCTACGTAGTCGCCTCCTACACCGATTTAGGTCCGTTCGGTTACTGGGTTGGACTAATTGCTGGATTGACAGTGGGTGCCACCACACTGAGTTTTAGATTGAGAGCTGTGCAGAGAAAACATGCACTTCAAACTCCATAAAAAAATGCCTACCAAGCACTTTAGCTTGGTAGGCATTTTTTATTTTTGAATGAATTGCTGTGTCCAGTAGTTTCCTCTGGCATCATAGCCGATTCCAATGTGTGTAAAGCCAGGCGTCAAGATGTTTTGACGATGTCCCGGAGACTCCATCCATCCTTTTACGACTTCCTCTGCACTTCTTTGACCCATTGCGATGTTTTCAGCTGCTGCACGATATGTGATTCCATTCGCTTTCATTTGGTCAAACGGTGACCCATAGGTAGGGCTCGTATGAGAAAAATAGTTTTTAGAAGCCATGTCCGCTGATTTTGCACGAGCAGTGTTCATTAACTTCTCATCCATCTGAAGAGGATTCAATCCTGCTTTTTGACGTTCTGCATTCGTTAGTGTTAAGACAGCTTGTTCAATTTGACTAGCAGAAGTTTGACCTTGTTCAGGTTTTTGTTCCGGTTTCTCTTCTGGAGTCGGTTTTGCTGGTGGTGTTGGCACTGGCTTCACATCCGGCTTTTGCTCAGGTTGTGGCGTTGGTACTGGTTTTTCCACAGCAGGTGGTGTTGGTTTTTCGTCTGGCTTCTGTGGTTGCTCTACAGGCTTGTCGGGCTTTGTTTCCGGCACTGGTTTCTCGTCAGGTGTCGGAGTCGGTTGCTCAACCGGTGGAAGTGGCTTTTCTACCGGTTTCCCCTGTGGTTTCACATAGTTTTTCGTGAACCATTTGTAGAATTCTTTATAAGAGGCTTGTAAGTCCTCACTGTTGTAATGAAGTTGTGACGGAAGAAGATTTCCCTTCCCCTCCACTGAAATTGTTTTTACTACTGTTTTCATTTGGACAGAATCTAGAGTTGAAGCTTCTGCCTGGCTAGTGTTCGGCAATACGAGTGCCGAACCGAGTAAGATGACTGCAATCGATTTTTTCATCTTGTACGCCTCCCTTCGAAACTATCATATACGAAGGAGGATGGCGCAAAACTGGAACACTATGGATAGTCGCCCATCTTAATCCCTATCTCTTTTAAAAGAGAGATGAAGTGTATCTGACTTGGGTAACAATGGAATTACAATGCATTATTGGATTTCAAATAGTATTGACAGACCTTTTAAAATCGCCTATTCATTGCTCCCAATCAATGGATTCAATTCCTTCACCAATCATCACTAGACGAGTTGGCATCTTAACATACTCAGGCATCCAGTTCGCCATTCCATAAGCATATTGGAAAAGCATCGGATTTTTAACGCCTTCTATTGGAACGTACCCTTTCATTCGATAAACGGTATCAGGTAGACTAGCTGTCCACTTTTCGACGTCCTCTTTCTGAACAGGGTGAGTAAATGTAATAACTTTCGATGAAAGCGGTAAGTTTTTACCAGATATAATTGGTTTTTGCACTGGTTTCTCCGCGGATAATGTTTTTCCGATAAACGAGAAATCCAATTTACCTTGCACCGTTTGTACAATGGGTGCAGAATCGTTCAAGTTAGCGATTTCCATGGATATCGTAGCTAATTGAGACTCTGTAACCAAGTCGGATTTGTTTAAAGCGATGAGATGAGCATGACGTATCTGTTCGAGCATCAGTGCATGAATCCTCGGAGATAACTCCTCTCGGTGTAAGAATCGCGGTGCGTCCGCTACGGTGACAATCCCCATCACACGAAGTCGACCTGCGAACAATGGAGAATAGATAGCGTCTAGCGCTTCTACAGGGTGCGCTGCGCCAGTTGTTTCAATCAAAATAACATCAATATCATCATAGTCTTCTAAGAGGGCTTGTAACTGCGCCTCTGTCTTTTCAGATCCTGTGCAACAAATACAGCCACTCAATAACTCTTTTAAAGGTACCTCTCCAGAACCGGCTACCGAATCGGAGTCAATCGGCATTTCTCCAAATTCATTCATCAAAACTGCAGGCTTCTTACCTGCTGCTTTCAGTTGTGCAATGGAATGCAACAATAAAGACGTTTTTCCGCTACCTAAAAACCCACTATATAAATACACATCAATCATCTTCACTCATTCCTTTCTCGTAGAAAAGACGCCCCATCCGGTTGGATTGGGCGTCTTTTGCTCATTTACCGATTTTTTTGAGCACAACTTCTTTAGCTTTCAATAGTTGCGGATCATCTTTTTCGATTTTTTCACGAAGTTTGTTCATTAGACCAATCGTTGTATCTCCTGTTAAAACACCATCTGCTTCAAGTTTTAGATCGGTTTGAAGTTTTTTCACAGCATCTGTCATAGCAGCATCGAAAAGGCCACCAATTTCACCAGGATCATAACCTACAGCTTTCAACATTTCTTTTGCAGCTTCCGTGTTTGTAGAAACCTGTCCCTCTTTCATTTTTTCAGAAGGGTCCAGGAATGGAAGCATTGCATAGGTAGGATAGTCAACTTTCACATCTGGTTCAATTCCTTTTTTATGAATCCAATTGCCGTCAGGTGTTAGCCACTTCGCAGTTGTGATTTTTAAATTGGAACCGTCTTTCATATCCATTGGTGATTGTACTGTACCTTTACCAAATGTTTTAATACCTACAAGTGGGATGTCCGATGATTCTTTCAACGCACCCGCTAAAATTTCCGAAGCTGAAGCACTACCATCATCTATTACAAGAGCCACTGGAACGTCTATTTTCCGTTCTCCTGACGCTGGATAAAGCACAGGCTTCTTCCCTTTTTCTTGCGTTTGTAGGACTGTCTTCCCTTTTTCTACAAAGAGATCAGAAATCTTAAGTGCGCCATCAAGAACGCCACCAGGATTTTGTCGTACGTCTAAGACAAGACCTTTCATTCCTTTAGCTTCCATATCGTCTAATGCAGTCAATAACTCATCATACGTATGTTCAGAGAATGTAGTCATACGAATATGCGCAATGTTACCATCTAGCATTTCTGCATAAACAGTTTCTATTGGAATATCGTCGCGCTTAATCTTCACTTCGAAAGGCTCGCCCTTATCTCCACGTTTAATAGTCAACGTGACAGTCGTACCCTTTTCACCACGGATAAGCAAGACAGCTTCTGAAGAAGACATACCTTGAATACTTTTACCGTCTACTGCTTGAATCAGGTCGTTTGGTAACAACCCTTCTTTTTCAGCTGGTGAGTTTTTAATTGGAGAGACGATTTTAATATAGCTATCTGCTTCTTGGATTTCAGCACCAATTCCTTGGAAGCTTGAAGAGATGTTTTCCATTAGATGTTCAGTTTCTTCCGTATTCAAATAATCGGAATACGGATCATCCAATGAATCGACCATTCCGTTAATTGCACCATCTAACACGACTTTTGTATCAATATCTTCATAATAATTTTTCTTGATTTCATCATATGCGTCATACAACTTCTGGAATTCCTGACGGTCCGTCTTCTGTGGATTCACCACTTCTACGACTTTGTCCTCGCCAAAAGTTAGCGCGAAAAACGTAATTCCTGCAGTCAAAATGACTAGCGTAAAAATCAACATGACGAATGAGAACGGCTTGATCTTAAAATACCGATTATGCGCAGGCTGATGTTCAGGCTCAGGAGAACGGTTCTGCCCTTGTTGTTCGTTTTCATCCATTCGCGATCCCACTTTCTACTTCGTAATGCGTAATATAGTCGAAAAAGGGCCGCAAACTCTCTGGCGGCCCCTTTTGGTATTATTCCTGGATAGCAGCTTCTAATGCAACTTCAATCATTTCATTGAATGTAGTTTGACGTTCTTCAGAAGTTGTTGCTTCACCTGTTAAGATGTGGTCACTTACTGTAAGAACTGAAAGTGCCTGGCAACCGTGCTTCGCAGCAAGTGTATACAATGCAGCTGTTTCCATTTCAACAGCTAACACACCGTAAGAAGCTAGTTTTTCGTGTTCTGCATGCTCGTTGTAGAAGAAATCTTCTGTGAAAACATTTCCCACTTGAAGGTGTAAGCCTTTTTCTTTACCAGCGTTATATGCTTTCAAGAGCAAATCGAAGTTTGCAGTTGGAGCATAGTCCACGTCATTAAAGAATGTGCGGTTAATGGGTGAGTTTGTTGTTGCACTTTGTGCTAGGATAACGTCGCGTACTTTAACGTCTTTTTGAATCGCACCACAAGTACCAACACGGATCAATTTCTTTACACCGAACTCTTGCATAAGCTCAGTTGTATAAATTGAGATCGATGGAACGCCCATCCCAGTCCCTTGAACGGAAATACGCTTTCCTTTGTACGTTCCAGTATAGCCGAACATGTTACGAACTTCGTTGTACTGAACTACGTCTTCAAGGAATGTTTCTGCAATATACTTCGCGCGGAGTGGATCTCCAGGAAGTAAAATCGTATCGGCGACATCGCCCATTTTCGCATTAATATGTATACTCATCTCTACAATGCACCTCTTTTTCATTTTTCTGTTCTAATCATACAATTAACCAGGCGGTTTTGCAATGAAACAACCGCCTGGTTAAAGGAATCGATCTTCGAAATGCCGATACAGTTCGTCAAACAAAACTGAAGGCATAGAAGGATCAGCTTTTTCTTCGATATAACGTGATAGTGTATCAAAAGAACGTTCATACTTCGGGAAACTTAGATCATTAAACATACTATCGGCAAAAAGAGAGTAAGGATCGTGCTTTTCTCCGCCTCTGTATGAACAAACAAATTGGTAAAAAGAGCGATCCATCTGCGGACCCCCTATCTTATTAGAATTGAGCTTTGTATTCGCTCAGACCTTCTTCTTCGAACTTCTCTACAGGAACAAATCGTAATGCAGCAGAGTTAATGCAATATCTCGTTCCTGCTTCGCCTGGCCCGTCTGGAAAGACATGTCCTAAATGCGAATCTGCGGTCTTACTACGCACTTCAGTTCTTCTCATGCCATGAGCTGTATCGAAATGCTCAGTTACTTCTTCTTTTACAATAGGTTTTGTAAAGCTAGGCCATCCACACCCCGCATCATACTTGTCCTTTGAACTGAATAGTGGCTCTCCTGACACGATGTCAACATAGATGCCTTCTTCATAATGGCTATCGAATTCATTGCGGAATGGAGGTTCAGTACCTTTTTCTTGCGTGACATGGTATTGCATTTCAGTTAATTTGTTCTTCAGCTCTTCTTTCATGATCACTCACTCCAATTCTCTGATTTGAATCCTTCACGACCAGACCCGACAGAATAACGATTATAATGCCCTGGATTTTTCTTATAATAGTCTTGATGACCCTCTTCTGCCAAATAAAATGCTTTCGCAGGTAAAATATCAGTAGCAATGGGTTTAGTAAATTTAGAGGATTGTTCAAGATCTAGCTTTGATTGTTCAGCCAGTTCCTGTTGTTCAGGTGAATGATAATAAATAGCTGTTCGATAAGATTCTCCGCGGTCGAAAAATTGTCCGCCACCATCTGTCGGATCGATTTGACGCCAAAATACAGATAACAATTCTTGATAAGAAATAATTTCGTCATCAAATTCAATTTGAACCGCTTCTCGGTGACCTGTCGTTTCCGAACAGACCATTTGATAGGTCGGATTTGGTACATCTCCACCCGTGTAACCGGATACTACAGAGTGAACTCCTTCATACTTATCGAAAGGTTTTACCATGCACCAAAAACATCCGCCCGCAAATGTAGCAAGTTGCTTCATATTTGTAAACCACTCCTTATTTTTTGAGGATGGATACTTCAAGTACAATTTCATCTTTTTCTAGATTGAATGTTTTTGCTTTCACAGTGACATTTTTTGCAACCGGAACTTTAGAAAGATCGATAAAGAGCTCTTCTTCTTTCGGACGAACTATCATCCATGAAGGCAACTTCACTGAATCCCGTAATACTTTCAATACACTTGAAGGCGGGATGTTTAATTGGCCTAATTCCATAGAAGATTGTTTTAAGATTAAGTTTCCGTCTTCGCGGACAATCGGATCGAAATGCATGACCACTGGAACTGTGAAAGAGAATACCGTAAGCTCTGAATACAAAATCACATCCTCTTTTACTTTCATCTGAACAGGAATCTTTTCGCCTTTCATAGCTTCCCGAATATACGTATTTGCAATACCTTCAAAATCTTTTTTAGCAATCCGGACGGTGAGGATGTTGGCATCGCCCTCTTGGATCACTTCAGTAGGCGGTAATGGTTGGGAGTTTCCCGTGGAACCTAAAAGGAAGAGGACTCCTGCAAATCCTGCTGCTACCATTCCTGAAAGAGTGAAAAAAGCAATTTTCCATCGATTCATGTTATCATCTCCTACATTTCCAGTTCCCTTTGGAATAGTTCTTGCAAACCCCAATTTTCCAGGTATTTTACATAACGTTCTTCCATTAATGTATATCCTCGAGAATTAGGATGGAAGAAGTCTGTATGATAGACAATATTTGTATTTTCTTCAAACAAATCTGCAACAGGAACAAAACAACTGTTGCCGTCCAACTCAATCCTTGCTTCAATCGATTCGTTCCAGTCGTCAATGATGGCGTCAAATTCTTTCACTTCGTCTGTGATTAGAAGCATTGGGTTGTATAGACCGGACATAATGATTGGTGCATCAGGATTGAGAGCACGAATCGTCCCGAAAATTTCATCTAATCGCTGTTCGTATCCTTTCAGTTCTTGGTAGAAAGGTTTAGTCTTTAACTTGAACAAATTAGCTTTCAGGACTTTCATAATGTCATTTCCACCAATTGTCATGAAAATCACATCAGCATCCTTAATAGATGCTTGAATATCCTTATCTTGTAGCTGCTTGGCAAGTTGATCACTTCGACGACCCCGTTTTGCCAAGTTTTCTGTTTCTACAAAAGAAACACCTTCCCATTCAGTCAGGTCTGAAGCTACTCGTTCGAAATAACCACCTTTATTGAGTTCATCACCCACACCCTGGGTTATTGAATCCCCTAACCCTACAACATGTATAGACTTCGGCACAAAGCTCGTTGGGATATCCCAGCTGGTAAACTCAATGGTCCGTCGTTCAGTGAAGGGTTCGGCGCTATTTCTAAACATTTGATCACACCCCGTCAATAGCAATGAGAAGGCTAGAAAAACAATCCAGGCTCTTCTTCTCATTCTTTCATTTTCCCCATTTCATTTATTTTAGTCCTGCTCATTCATATTTTTTGTTTCTCATTCGGTATAGTACATGAATCCAATTGCTCCTGCACCAGTGTGGGTGCTAACTACTGGAGAGGTGAATGAAAACCGAACATCTGTAAAGCCACTTTCTTCAATTAAACGTTTTAATGGTTCTGCCATCGCCAAACCATGTGCATGAGAAATGCCTACGCCTTTGACTATCTTCCCTGCTGTATCTTCTTTAAACGAGGCAAAGAGTTGCGCAGCCACTTGCTTATGGCTTCTGGCTTTACCAACTGGTGTATACACTCCGTCTTGAAGCGATGCAATCGGCTTAATGTTAAGCAATGACCCAATAATCGCTTTACCTTTACCGATGCGTCCACCTTTAACTAGGTTATCCAATTTATCGACAACTACGAAGAGCATTGTCTTTTTACGTACGTCGTTCAGATGGTCCACTATTTCTACCATGGATTCGCCTTTTTCGGCCATCTTTGCGGCTTCAATTACTTGGAACGTTAACGCATGAGAAATATATCGAGAATCGACTACTGTCACAGCTGTGTCCGTCATTTTCGAAGCTGCTTCTGCAGATTTAACAGTTCCACTCATACCACCAGTCATGTGAATGGAAAGTACTTCACTTCCATCTTTACCAAGCTCGTCATATAGTTCTGTAAAAATCCCTGACGAGGGCTGCGAGCTCTTAGGCAATTCAGCTGCGGCCGCCATTTTATCCAAAAATTCTTCAGGCCCGAGTGTGATGCGATCCTCAAAAACATCACCATCAATATGGATTGTTAAAGGGACAATATGTATTCCATAAGTACGAATTTCTTCTTCAGTTAGGTCGACGGTTGAATCTGTCACAATTTTAATTTTGCTCATTTCATTCTCTCCTCTGTCAGTGGAAACTACGTTTCTATTTTAGTATAATGTACGTAAAGGAGGCTTTTCGCCCATGGAAAGCGCGTTTGACTATAAAACCCGTAAAGAAGAACGGTGGAATGCCATTACACATGGCATCGGTGTACTGTTAAGTATCCCTGCGCTGGTTTTCCTCATTTTAAAAGGAATGGAACAGCACAATACACTTGCGCTTGTCAGTTACATCATTTTTGGGGTTTCGATGATTTTACTCTATTCGATGAGTACACTTCTTCATAGCTTACCCGAAAAGTTCAAAAAGCTGTTCTCGATATTCGATCATTCATCGATCTACTTTTTGATTGCTGGTACCTATACCCCTTTTGTTTTAATCGCAATCGGGGGAACATTCGGATGGACACTCTTCGGAATTGTTTGGGGATTGGCGATTTTCGGCACGGTTTTCAAAGTATTCTTCATCCACAGGTTTGAAGTCGTTTCTCTTATTTTATATATCGTAATGGGATGGCTTATTGTTATTGCCATAAAACCATTATACGCGACACTCACAGGAACAGGTATTGCATTGCTCGTAATCGGTGGTGTGTTATATACAGTTGGTGCTTTAGTGTATGCATGGCGCAGTCTACCATACAACCACGCAATATGGCATTTGTTTGTTTTGGCCGGTAGCGCTTCCATGTACTTCAGTGTATTACTATTTGTTTAAAGACTTGCAGGCAGCCACAGCGTGGCTGCCTTTTTATTTTGTTAGGCTGCAGTTTCCCGTTCATAAATGTGATAGGCATAAGCAAGTCCATCATCTGTATGATGGTCTTTTGTTTCAGAGATAAGTTTCCACCCAACGCTATACTGGGGGAAGAATGTATCACCGACGTATGTGCGACGGATGATCGTCGTATAGAGCCTGTCGGCATAGGGTATCGCCATCTCAAATATCTGTGCGCCACCTATAACCATAACTTCCTCTGCATAGCTTTCAGCGCGCGCTAGAGCTTCTTCAAACGTATGGACAATGACCACACCTTCAGCTTGATAGGTTTCATCTCTGGTCAGAATGATATTGAGGCGTCCGGGTAACGGTCTACCGATCGATTCGAACGTTTTCCTTCCCATGATGATTCCTTTCCCCATCGTCTTTTCTTTAAAATACTTCAATTCCTCAGGTATGTGCCAAGGCATCTTGTTGTCTACTCCAATGACACGATTTTCGTCGTGTGCGGCTAATAGTGATATCAATCGTATCCCTCCTTTTTAAACAGCGATTGGTGCTTTTATTTTAGGATGTGGATCATAATTATTCAGTACGATATCTGAAGTGGTCAATTCGAAAATCGACTTACCCTCCATGTTTACACTTATAGTAGGTAGCTCACGTGGCTCCCTTGACAATTGCTCTTTGACTTGTGTTATATGGTTCGAGTATATATGGGCATCCCCTAGTGTGTGGATGAATTCCCCGGGAATCAGGCCAGTCTCGAGTGCAATTAGATGAATCAATAACGCGTAGGAGGCGATATTGAACGGAACACCGATGAAAACATCTGCACTCCGCTGATAGAGTTGGCAAGATAATTTTCCATCCGCTACGTAGAATTGGAAGAGTGCATGACATGGTGGCAACGCCATATCTTCCATTTCAGTTGGATTCCACGCGGTGACAATGTGTCTTCTTGAATCTGGATTCGTTTTCAATCCTTCAATCAGCTGTGCAATCTGGTCAATCGGCTGATGTCCTGCTTCAGTAGAACCCGTCCCAAAGCTCCGCCACTGTTTTCCGTAAACTGGCCCAAGATCGCCATAAGTTTCTGCAAATGATGACTCTGCTATAATTCGTTTTTTAAAGTTCATCATTTCCACTTGATAGCTTGCACGGAATTCTTCATCAACAGGAGCACGTCTTCCGAAGTCCGTCATATCAGGTCCAGTATACTCTTCACTGTTTACCCATTTTTCAAATGCCCATTCGTCCCAAATTGGATTGTTTTCTTCGACTAATGTACGAACGTTGGTGTCTCCTTTTAAGAACCAAAGCAGTTCAGATACAATGAGGCGGAACGCCGTCTTTTTAGTAGTCATCAAAGGGAATCCTTTTTGAAGGTCGTAGCGCATCTGATAACCGAATACACTCAATGTGCCGGTTCCTGTGCGATCCCCTTTTTGAATTCCTGTGTCTAGTACGTGCTGGCAAAGATCTAAATATTGTTTCATGGTACAGCCCTCCAGTTATCCTATAGTATAACAAGCAGCACCTCGCTACCGCAAATTAAAAAAGTCAAACAAAAAACCACCGTGTCAGCTGTTAGGACAGCCACTTCGGTGGTGTATTTTTGGACCAATAGACATCACCGAGTGCGTAATGTGTCTGATAGTCGTCTTCCGCTAGATGGTAATGGAAATTGAAGAAGTATCCGTCTTGCGGACGCTTTTCAGTACGGACGTGGAAAAGCAGCAGGTTTTTATCCGCCTCTACATCCTTGATATTGAAAATCTTTTCAGCAGTACCGCCAGAAGGATGCTCGGAGATTGCTAACTTCCGGTTCATCTGCACATGCTCGCCAATTTTTTCCCGTATCACTTTCTCGATTTGAGGGAAAATCACTTCATCGAATTCGTTTTCGATAATCGGACCGATTTTTGTGCCGAACTTTGTGAAAGCGAGCGTATGAGCCCCTGTTACCAAATCTTCTTCCGTTAGGCGATCGTCATCCGCTTCGAGTCGATCGAAATAAGGAGAGTCGAAATGGACAGCATATTGTGACGTATGCTGAGGATGATCTGTTTCTTTTACATCTTCCTTATCATGAAGGGTGGACCAAATCTCATGAGAAGGAGAAATGACACCAAATGTGACAAATGCGACTGAAATGATCATCAGTTGCTGCAACCATTTTTTCATATCTCATCACCTACATCTATGTATTTTAGAATTACCGCTTTCAGAACAGTACGAAAAATAACCGAAAAGGTTCCCTCTTTTCTAATTTCATTGTACAATAAACTTTAGAGCACGTGTATGTTTTTTTAAGGAGGTTTCTCAGATGGATGTTCAATTAATCGCCGGAATCGGCATGCTGGTATTCGTCCTATATTTAAGCTCACTCAATTTCACGCATTAATTCACAAAACGCCAATCGGTTTCGCGAGAAACCGATTGGCGTTTTATTTTTGTATGAATCCGAAATGGAACTTTGTATTGGGTCGGATTATTCTAGTGAATCCAAATTGTTCAAACACAGAATCGCTAAAATGTGCTTTTACGACAACTCGATTTGTAGCAACCCGTTTTGCTTCCTCCACCCATTCTATAGTTAGTCCACCACTAACACCCGCAGTTCGTAACGGTGCAAAGCTTGTAGATTCCTTTATAACTTGAGTGAACATCGGATCTACATATACGACGTCAAATGAATTGTCCGGCAATGTTGATAAGAAGCTAGCAGCAGAATTCTGAACGACTGAGATTCCCCGCATAGATTCCTTTAATTCATCGAATTTCGGTTCAAACTGTTGTAATCCCTTTGCGGTTATGAATGCTACATCACGATCCACTTCGACCCCTTGGACGTGACCAGTAGCGCCGACAGCATAAGATGCGACGATGCTATCTGTCGCTAAGCCGAGCGTACAATCTAAAAACGAATCTCCTTGGGCCAACTGACACACCTCTATGAGTGGATCTGACTCACCTTTCATTAATCGCTTTAAGCGAAACGCAGATGTATCAGGATGAAAGAAGAACGGCTCCACCGCACCATAGCGATACAATTCATATCGTTGCTTCCCTGCTACTAAGACATCACACGCATAACTATCCATTAATTGTTTCACCGATCGTTTTTTGCGTGGAATCCAGTCATACCCTAGGGCTATCTGAGCACTACGTGCAAGACTCTCGGTAACGCAATCAGGTCTACCGGCAGTTGTAATGATGACCTTGTTCACGAAGCTGTGACTTGGTTCAATGCACCAGTTAAATGGTCTCTCACTTGTTCCATTTCAAAGCCTTCAATTTGTTCTCGTGGAATAAAATAAGCGAGCTCTCCATCTTTTACAATCGCAATGGAAGGAGAACTTGGTGGCACTTCCGGGAAATAATTACGCATTTTTGCCGTTGCCTCTTTTTCTTGTCCAGCAAATACTGTAAACAGATCATCCGGTTGTTTGTCTACTTGACTGAGAGCTTCGCGTACAGCGGGTCTCGCTAAACCAGCAGCACATCCACAAATAGAATTGATGACGACAACAGCTGTTCCTTTATGTGTTTCCATTGCAGTAGTCACGTCTTCTTCCGTAAGCAACTCTTTAAAACCGGTTGCGACCAATTCGTTTCGCATCGGCTGTACGACACCTTGCATGTATTCTTCATAAGCATTCATTAAAATGAGCCCCTCTCGTAATCCTCTGGATAAAGTTCTTCTATCACTCGTTCTTATTCTACATGGAAACCACATGAATGAAAACGAACGGCTTTTGAAACCAGAGTCGAGTCATCCTGTGATACACTACATAAAGACTTTACACGCAAGGAGAATTAGTATGGATAGTAAAAACAGACAACTTATAACGTATTATTATGAGCGATTCGCTCTACGGAATTTCGATGAGAAGGATGTACTCGGATTTTTAACGTTAGCAGGGAACGATGCACAGGTTGAAGTGCTTTTTTCATTAAGAGAACTTGTAATTACGCGTGATACAGAATCTCCATCCGTCAAACCGTATTTCAATCGAGCGCACAGCATCATCAGTCGCATTGGTTCAGGTGGACCTAAAGAAAAAATTGAGTTGCTTTATTCTTTTAGAGAATTCCGTAATGGAGTCAACCAGTACTTCACAGTTAACGGACTCGAGAAATTATCAATTGGGGCAATTAGCGATTTGTTACTCTGCTTCATCTCCCTTCTTCAAGGGATTCCGATTCATACAGGGAAAAATCGTCGAGTCGTTGGTACTCTCTGCTTCGGTGCATCAGAGAAGGAACTGCTTTTGATGGGGACGATCAAAACTACCGTCCGTGGACGTACGGTTCCTGTTACATTCCCGATACTCGCAGTGAAAAACGAATATGAAAAGATACAAAAACAAGATGAGGCAGACAGCCCCTATCTTTTTGAAACAACGGTTGCTGAGATTGTTTCAAACGGAAACAAAATGTATGTAACATTCCCTGAAATCCCAAAGAATGCATAAGAAAAGCGGACTCTCTGAACGTTCAGAGAGTCCGCTTTTTATGTGTATTAGTCGGCTAATAAACTGAACCACTTTCACAAGGGATTTGACTTCACTTTGGAGTGCTTCTCATTTCAGTCATCTGCTTCCAAATGGAGCCTTTTGCATCTTCACCATCTTCAATACGTTCAATTGCCATTTTGATTTGTAGCTTGACTTCGAATTCCGAATCGTCAGCTGCTTCCTGCAATGCTGGCAATGACTTTTCAGTACCTGTTTCATATAAGAACATCGCTGCACGCCAACGGACTAGTTTGTTTTTATCAGCAAGCAGTTCACTTGCTGCTTGTTCAAATTCCGGGAACCCTAAATCGCTCATACAATCCCCAGCTGTCCGTCGAACAGCCCAGCTTTTATCCTTCAATGCTTTTTCGACATAAGGTACTACATCAAGTGATTCAATCATACCCAGGTAGACAGCAGCTAACCTGCGGATCGACATTTTTTCATCCGATAATGCACGATCTAACAACGGTAAGTCATTCGTTGTTGGATCAGCCATTTGGTCTAGTAGTCTAAAACGTGTTTCCCATTCGTCTGTTTCAAATTCTGTAAGCGACACAGGATGTCGTTCGACACTACTTTCAGAGTTGCCTTGAAGTGAGTTTTGGACGACTGCATCCAAGCGCTCTTGTGGATATGCCGCTTCCACTTCGTTCACTACTACCTCGCCGATCTCTTCTTTACTTCCATAACGGATTCCATAATCTGCCCATTTGCGAAGCAGGATATAGTTTTCAACCTCAGCACTGTGCACTTGTTCCATCGCGCTAACAAAACGAGCACTTAAAGCAAATCGTTGCTCACTTTCACTATCGAACACTTTTACTTGCAGAGGGATGTCTTTATATGTCTGAACATGAACGTATACTTCGCCGAAATGATCCGCCACTTCCTGGGCCTCTTCTGGCTTTTCAGAGGTTTCGGCATTAAAGGCATTGCGTACTTCAGCTAAAATCGTCTCCCATTGGACATTTCCGCTACGTTCTACTGCCATGAAATTCATGACGTGATAAATGCCCTTTATTCCTTGAATCGATAATAATTGTCCAATAAGTTCAGGTGCAGTTGACGCATCCTCTTTTTTATAATTATAAGATTCCAACATTGGGAGCTCTATATCGAGCACGATCTTCATAGAGTTTGGGCTCGGTGTTGGTTCTATCGATACAATATTCAACTAGAATACCTCCTTTATACTTCCATCAGTTCTTCTAATATGGTCCATCGTTCAATTAAATGCTCATAAGTTGCATTCAGTTCGGCTAATTTTTTTGTAAGCTCGCCTAACTTGTCGAAATCCGAGCCACAAGTACTCATTTCTGTTTCAGTTGCAGTTATTGCAGTTTCAGCATTTTCGATATCCTGTTCAATCGTTTCCCATTCTTGTTTTTCTTTATAAGATGGTTTTCTCTTGTTCGGGATTTCTTTTGCTGGTTCAACTGTTACTTCTTCAGTTTTAATTGGCTCTGCTACCGGTTTAGTAGTTTCTTTAAATCGAGCCATTTCTAAATAGTCCGTATAGGTCATAAATACGGTCTCAATCGATCCTTGGCCATCCAATACCCATAGCTTGGTAGAAGTACGGTCTAAGAAGAACCTATCGTGTGATATCGTCAAAACCACACCAGGGAATGAATCGATAAACGTTTCTAGAACAGAAAGAGTTTCTAGGTCTAAGTCATTGGTAGGCTCGTCCAGTAGTAAGACGTTTGGTTGTTCCATTAATAATTTTAATAAGTAGAGACGCTTACGTTCTCCGCCAGACAATTTACCGATTGGTGTGCCATGTGCGGATGTAGGAAATAGGAAGCGTTCGAGCATTTGGGAAGCTGAAATACGATTCCCTTCTCCGTCTTCAATATCATTAGAAGTATCACGAATGTATTCAATGATTCGCTGATTCTCTTTCATTTCTGGAAGATGCTGTTTAAAATAAGCGATTTCCACAGTGGTACCACGTTCTATAACTCCTTCATCAGGCTCCAATACGCCGTCAAACAAGTTCATTAACGTTGTTTTGCCCGCACCATTCGGACCTACAATCGCAATTCGATCTCCAGACTGAAGTAATGCCGAAAACTTATCAATAACATTTCTGTCATTAAATGATTTGGAAACTTCTTTTGCTTCTAGCACTTTCTTCCCTAAACGAGAAGTTTTAAGCCCAGCATCCATTTCTTCTTTTGACGTGCCACTCTTCACTTGCTGTTCGAGATCTTCAAATCTTCCGATACGCGCTTTTTGTTTGGTCGAGCGAGCCTTCGCTCCACGTCGAATCCATTTCAGTTCAGAGCGATAGCGGTTTTTCAGCTTATCTTCAGTTGCTGCATTCATTTCTTCTCTAAGTGCTTTCGATTCAATATAATCTCCGTAATTTCCTTTGTGGGCATATAAGCGTTTGTCAGCAAGCTCATAAATAGAAGTCGCAAGTGCATCTAAGAAGTAGCGATCGTGTGTAACAAATAGTACGGCACCTGATAAGTTCTTAATATAATCTTGTAACCACGTGATCGATGCGACGTCGAGATGGTTCGTCGGCTCATCGAGCAATAACAAATCAGCGGGTTCAATTAACGTTTTAGCGAGCATTACTCGTTTACGTTGTCCACCTGATAGTTCAGCAATTTTCTTCTCAAACGTTTCTATTCCTAGCTTTGAAAGGATCATTCTCGCTTGCGTATTGACGTCCCATGCGTTCTGTTCATCCATTTGAATTTGATAAGTCGAAAAACGGGATTGGTTCTCTTCTGAATCCGGATTTTCAGTTAGTGCTTGCAGAGCATGCTCATAATTCAAATTTAAACGAATGATGGGAGCGTCACTTTGAAACACTGCTTCCATTACAGTCAATGCTGGATCGATTACTGGATCCTGCGACAGATACGCAATGCGATAGTTGTTCGGATGATCTTTGGAGATTGTATCCGCATCTTCAATTCCTGCAATAATTGAAAGTAGCGTAGACTTACCTGTTCCATTTATGCCAAGCAAGCCAGTTTTTTCTCCCGACGTGATGGTGAAATCGATTTCACGAAATAATGTTTTCTCGCCAACCGTTTTTGTGAGATTTTCAATAATCATTTGACTCATGCCAACACTTCCATTCTATATCCTGCTAATTTCATAATACCTTATCTCAATCACTTTTTATAGGGATACCCTTGTTTCACGCGTGTTACAACTAGTTAGTTTTCGGGTCCACAGAGGTAATGCGTTAATTCTGCGGACATTATTATGTAAAAATAACTTTGAACGGCAATTCAAGCTATTCAAATTAACGAAAGAGTCATTAAAGTCGCCATAATAAGACTTATTTTATTTTAGAATAAATTATTTTCAGACACCCCTAATAAGTGGTACTATATTCTTCATAGTTAAAAGGAGGATTTATCATGTCACAGCTGTCAAAACAGGAGATTGTAAAAAGTGTCCCACAAAAAGGCTTCTTCGGTCATCCGAAAGGACTGTTCTCGCTATTCTTCACTGAATTCTGGGAGCGTTTTTCTTACTATGGAATGCGAGCACTTCTCGTCTACTATATGTATTACGAAGTGTCAAAAGGCGGTTTAGGACTTAGTGAAGGAACGGCGCTTGCTATTGTTTCTTTATATGGATCGCTCGTTTACATGTCAGGTATAATTGGTGGTTGGTTAGCCGATCGGGTATTTGGTACGTCACGTTCTGTCTTCTTCGGCGGAATATTCATAATGCTCGGGCATATCGTACTTGCCTTACCAGGTAATCTTAGTATGTTCTTCATCTCCATGGCGTTAATCGTTATTGGTACAGGATTATTGAAACCGAACGTCTCTAGTATGGTTGGTGATATTTACGCTGAAGGTGATAATCGTCAAGACGCTGGATTCAGTATCTTTTATATGGGTATCAACCTCGGTAGCTTCATCGCACCGTTAACAGTCGGAACAATTGGTATGAAGTACAACTTCCACTTAGGTTTCGGATTAGCTGCAGTTGGTATGTTCTTCGGATTGTTATTGTTCGTCTTTACGAAAAAGAAAAATCTTGGTCTCGCAGGGACATATGTGGCAAACCCATTATCTCCTGAAGAGAAATCCAAAACGATCAAAATTGTCGGAATTGCTGTTATAATATTAGCAATTTTAATTGCAATCGCGATTCCAACAGGCTATTTAACACTAAACTCATTCACAGCTTTAATCGGTATATTAGGATTTGCAATACCAGCAGCTTATTTCTTCATGATGTATAGGAGTCCTAAAACAACATCAGATGAAAAATCTCGCGTACTTGCATACATTCCTCTATTTTTGACAGCTGTTATGTTTTGGTCAATTGCAGAACAAGGCTCAACTATCCTTGCATTATATGCAGATAAACGGACGAATTTGGACTTCTTCGGAATTCACTTGTCTCCAGCTTGGTTCCAGTCATTGAATCCATTATTCATAATCCTATTTGCACCTGTATTTGCATGGTTATGGGTTAAACTTGGAGATCGTCAACCATCGATTCCCCATAAGTTCTCCCTTGGATTGCTATTTGCCGGAATTTCGTTCATCGTTATTCTACTTCCGGGCGTATTAAGTGGAACAGATGCTTTAGTTAGCCCAATCTGGCTTGTGCTAAGTATCTTCACACTAGTACTTGGTGAGTTATGTATTTCACCAGTCGGCTTGTCTGCTACGACAAAACTGGCTCCCTCAGCATTTACTGCACAGACAATGAGTCTTTGGTTCTTGTCAAACGCAGCAGCACAAGCATTGAACGCACAACTCGTTAAATTATACTCTGCTGACACTGAGATGCTCTATTTCGGTATCATCGGTGGTGTTGCAATCGTTTTAGCGATTGTTGTGTTCTTCATCTCACCAATCATTTCTCGTTATATGAAAGGTGTTCATTAATTTCCAAAGAAAAAGCAGCTTCCTTTATGGGAAGCTGCTTTTTCATTTACACATATATAAACAAACAAAAATGATTACTACTGCGAGCGCAACTTTCCAAAGGGTTTGCTTTAAGTTACTTTTTATTTGTATCCCCTTTGGATTTATGTCGTAATAATTCCGATTTTCTATCGTTTAAGTCTATATTTTATAATGCAGGAGTGGAGAGCATTTACTTTTTTCCTTCGTATGGATTGTAATGTTTTAATTTATCTGCTGAAGGAAGAGTGGAATCTATTTCATGATATTCATACTGCCCCATCGTTTCTGTATCGTGAGCAAAATAAATATATACGATATCGGGTTCATCTGAAAAGATTACATTAACCCAATAATTCGGCAGTCCTGCAAGATGCCATTCACCTTCAATTGACTGAATATCTTCACTCTTATATGACATTTCTTCAGTCAAAAAAGTTTCGATTTTACGTTCGTACAATCGTTTGTTGTTTTGAATAATATAAAACGGTACAAGTAGTAAAAGTAGCAACCCGATTATTAGGAGTTTTTTCATTAAATCTCCCCCAATACGAAATTGAACGTTAGTTTAATGATTGATTTCGTTATAAAATTCTTCTTTGATTATCTTCACTCCTAAACATATATCTTATACCTTTACCTACTAGTGGTTCGTCTTCATATCGTGGTAATACATGAAAATGAGAATGAAAGATATGCTGACCACCCACTTCACCACAATTCCATCCAAGGTTATACCCCTGAGGTTGATACTTTTCATCTAAATATCTTTTTACTTCTTGAAGAAGTGCATGGGTAGCATTCCATTCCTCAAGAGTTAAGTCAAACGCTGTTTTCCTATGTTCCTTAGGTACTATTATGCCTGCACCTTCAAGTTGAATACCATCTTGCTTAGCTTGATCTAACTGTAAAAACATACAAAATTCATTACTCATAACCACGTTTTGTGTTGGATCTAACTCTGGATAGCAAAATAAACAATCTTTCACTTTTTATCTCCCCAGACTACTATTTTTCATAATTTCCTAATTCATAAACTAACCTTAATTGCATCCTTCCCTTACGTATTAAACGCTCCAAGGTTGGTGAAATGACTTTTTTCTAGAATCCAATAGTAAAAGCAAGAACCATGAAAATCGCAACCGCTACGGATCGGGTTATCCAGCCATTTATTGTCCAATCACCTTTATAAGGGTCTATCCTTCTCCAAATTATAAAAGCAATTGCTGAACAAGAAACAAACTACACCCAATTCGCCCAGAAGTTATCAAAGTATTGAAATGCCAAAAGGTTTATCAATCCGTATACAACCAGCCCATAGAATGTGTTGATTATCAAACTCACAAAAAAAGGTTTCCCCTTACCTGTCGATTCTTGCCCTAACTCCATTTCGAAAACCCCGAGTAACTGTTATAAAGCCATGTTTATAATTTGATCGTTAAAATCTGGCCCGTTTGATGGCAATCCTGATTCATTAATTGCACCTTATCACTGTAAAATGAGTTTGGTCAAAGTACAAAACTACTCCTTTGACTGTTTTAATCTCCAAGCAAGTGAAATGATGAAAGCTGATATTCCAGCCAAAACCAGGGCATGAAACAGTAAAAAGAAAATAAATTCTCCATAATCTTCAATTTCAAAAAAGGGATTTTTAGATATATAAGCTCAGTAATAATACAGATTAAAATGATTGGTGTAAATAGAATAAAAAGCCTTTACCAAAAGTATTTTTTGTAATTATTATCTGTGTTCTGATACAACTTACGAAATTTGCAAAATGGCCAGTTTCAGATACAACACGTTGCCATTAGCGCCACAAATTCCTTACGTAGTTTCAGATTCCAAATACTCTGTATCTACTAAAGGCTTCCCGTCCTGATCAACCATAACAGTCAGTCCTAGACCATAACCCGCTGCGTGCGACATATATAAAACACCAGTCTGATTATCACGAATAATTTGGAACTGTACCATTTTTCCTTGCTTCTCAATAATTTCAAAACGTTTGTTATCCATCATTTCACTCTCCCTTTATTAAAATCGCACAATCCTTAAGCAACTATGGACCTGATTGCTTAAAAAAAACGTTCTTCACATCATTTTTTATTTTCCTTATAATCACGCGGTTTCCATACCCATTCAAAAAAATACATACGGGAAATGCGATTATGGAAATTCCAATATTGTCTTTCCATCGGATTTCATTTCCAAATAACCATTGATAAATAATGAGTAAAACAAAAAGCATCAAAATATATGATATACCTTTTTTAATGAAGACTTCCCCCTTATTCAGTAACAGCACCCGAGTGGTGAAGTTTCTCGAATTTTCATTACTCAAATGTAACCCATTCAAGATAAAACTATTTTCATTCCCTTAGAAGCTTTACATATTCTCCATAATTATCCTTACCAATAAATAGTACGTCAGTGAACCCCTTCTTTTCATAGAGATGCCGCGCATTTACATTATCCGTATCAACACCAAGTGCGATTTCCCCATATCCAAGCTGTTCGGCATGGTCAATCAGATAATCAAGGATAATACTTCCTATTCCTCGATTGCGATATTCTTTTTTAACTATCATACGAGATAGATAAATCCGTTTATCGGGAATAGTATAATCTGGATCAGTGTTTTCAAAAACTAACGAACCTTCGCCTATAAAGTCGTTATTTTCTAAATAAATAAAGGTGATTCTATTTCCACTTACTAGTTCGCTATAAAAATTATTCGCCATTTTAGATTGCTTTTCCATATCCCAAATATTACTGCATTTATTGAATTCTTCAGGATTTAATCTTTTTATTTCATATGAAGTCATAACCTACCCCCTCACTTTGCTAAATCATTTTGATTCCTCAATTTGCCCGATTGCGATATAGACGAAATCGCTTATAAAGCAATCGCCCCCGATTGTTGGGAGAGGATTGCACTAAGCACTTCCCCCCAACCATTAATGCTGAATGTCTTCTAACACCCGAGGATTATCTCCTTTGTTTGAATACATGGCGAAATACTCTTTATCTTCCTCGATAAGGTTCCAAACCATCTTTTCTTTTATCATTATTTTAAATGTTTCTTCTTTTTTTGGATTGTTCGGGTTATGTACCTTAATCCAATATTCTTTGTTGTTGTTTGACTGACCTTTTTCAATAACCATTAACGACGAGGCAGTTGATCCACCCCCACAAGAGGCGAGTAATAATGTGAAAAGGATGATGATTAGCCCGAGAGCCTTTTTCATAACTTTTCCTCCAGTTACTAAATAATGTTTACAACAATTTGGCCCGTTTGCGATATAGACGAAATCGCTTATAACGCAAACGCCCCCTTTGCTTGAAAATCGCCAAAAAATTAGCTGTAAATAACAACCATCTACAAAGCCCATAATTTACACTATAATATTAAATGCAATACCTTATCAAATAAATAGACAAGTTGGGGGCCGTATTTATTGAAAGCGTTAAAGTCAATTTTATTAGGCTTATTCGGTATAATTGCTGTGCTTATTTTATTCCTAGCTATTATGGCATTCATATCATTTATTCAAGAAAAATTATTTGTTCCTGATAGTTCTCTTTTGTGGATTTTTAAATCTCCCGCATCAAAGTTTATTTTTATATATGAGTTTTGCCTAATGTTTGCCCTTTTCCTTCTTCTTAATAAAGATTCAAGAAAATGGTTTTCTGGATTTTTTAAAAAACATCGTAAAATATTATTTCCCATTTTCTTCATAGTTAACATTATGTTGTTTTATGCTATTGTCACGGATGTGGCGGTTATAACTAAAAATAAAATTTCCAATCATTCTTTCCTAGTACCTCAAGGGAAGCAATACAACTTCAACGATATTACAAAGATTACCACAGGTATTTATGGGAAAAGCCATTTCTTAGGCCCCTCGAAAGGTGACTTCTATTACATCATCGAATTAAGTGGTGGTACAAAAATTGATTTGGGAGATAACGGAGTAAGCCCAATTAGTTTCGATGAAGATGATAATAATAATGATGAAGCAGACTTCCGGTTTATTCTTGCAAAACTCGACCGCCAATGGGTTGACATGGGGATTCAAAAAAAATCCAGTATGTCCAATTTCAAATATACCTTTGCTTCTTTAAACAGAACTTATTCAGATAAAATTCGCAGTATTTTAGAGAATAACAAATAACTGTACATTTTCCACAAATAGAATTTACAACTAGAAAAACCGGGCAAAGCCGCCTGGTTTTTCTTATTTTCGTTTAGTCAAATATTTTTATAGAAAGTAAGGTTGATACTCATCTTCTTTTCAATTAAATGGCCCGATTACTGAAAAGGGTAGATTCTTTATCCTAGAATCGCCCCCGATTATAGATATAGGTAAATTGGTTAACCCTCCACAAGCCCGTAGTATTTAAATAATTTCCCCTCTGATTCTACGAGTAAAATCAGCCCTCCAACTTCTCCCGATTCTTTAGCCGAATAGATTTTTGCACCAACAGGCAATTTATTCGACATATCATCTTCAAAGTTTGTATCTGTATCATTTCTTGTTTTTATTTCTCCTACCTGCTCGTCTTTTATTAAAGTAAGTTCTTCAATCCAATCAATTCCAGCTTGATAAATCACACCATCGAATTGAAATATATCAGACTCAGGGTCTGATGTTAAAATCTCTTTTGCGTCAGGGATTATAGTTGTATGAGTTTCTGTTGTACTTGTAATTGATGAATTAGAACATCCAACAGCAGTTAATAAAATAAAAATAGACAAACTTAAAAATAATATTCGTTTTCTCATCTAATCCCTCCTTTTATCGTTAGACGGATAAAGGTTAAATAAGTTACCTACATATTCTACAAAATCTGGCCCTATTACTGAAAAGGGTGCAATCCTTGTGAAAGAATCGCACCCTTTGCTTGAAAAAGAATTCAACATTTTTTATAAGGACTCTACTTTTTTTACTACACCTTCATATTTAAGCAAAATTTGAAAGTTACGTTCTTTATTTAACTTTTCAAGTTCTTCCTTGGAGTAATCTCTATACATTTTTTTGAAGACAAGGGTATATACGTAACCATCACGCGTGTCTGTTAAATCCAAGGGTTGTATTGGTCCCAATGATTCTTTCAATAAAGAAGACTCAGTTACAACTTCAAAGTTAAAAGATATTCTTTCCTCATTTGTGAGTTCTTTTTCAGAAAACAACGATACCTCATACCTTACTCCTCTAAGAGCCGTACCTGAAGCATCATCATTCAAGTTAGCAAAATCACTATTAGTTTCACTTATCTTAAATGGATCAATATAGGTATCGTTTTCACTAACAATTTCATGATTATTTTCCACTTCTTCAGTTTTTATTGATTGCTTAGTATCTTTAACCGCTATTTGATTGGTACATCCTGATAAAAATACTAGTCCGAGTAGAGTAAATAAACTAATATAAATTACTTTCATAATTCTCCCCCTCAGTTCAATATTTTACATATATTAGCTTATTCATCACAAACGCAAAAAAACTTCTTATTGAACTAAATGGCCCGATTGCTAGGAGACATGTATTACGTTATCGCACCCCGATTGCTGCTTTAGCTTAAATTCGTTTAACTATCAATATTCGATAAGTATTTTTAATAACAAAATAAATCAGCGTCCCAAATATGAGTAAAAAGGGACCCATTACAAGCTGTGTCATATTTCCTGAAGGCGCATCAAATATCCAAGCCAAAATAGCGTTTGCTGAACAAATAGATATTAAAAATGTTAGTTGTATGACAATATAACTTTTTAATAGTGGTTTATACTTCCCAGTAAATGCTAAAGAGGTACCGATAATTGCTAAAATAATAAATATAGCCTCAAAAGTTGAACTGTAATTAGACAAATTTTCAAGTTCGTAATACTCAAGTTTAGTTATCTCAGATTTACCTAATAACGGCTCACTGATTTTAGATTTATAAATTTCAATTGCTACATAGATCACATTTGAAATGGCCATCAATACAATAATAAGTCGAAACATTCTACTACGTTTAAAAATATTCTTTTCGATGTTATTTTGTTCCATTTCATCACCACTCAATTCCTCAACTTTTTTCACTCTGTTCTCTTGGTAATTGGCCCGATTGAGGCACAGTCCTTATGCAACTAATGCACCCGTTTGAATCACATTTCACGAGATTGTATCTAAGTTGATTGACTTAACCAACAGTAATTAAAAAATTGAAAGCTATAAGACCCAACACACCAAATAATTGAATAACTATCCCTACAACACTACAAATTAAACCTGAAGTCGCTAAACCTTTACCATTTTCATTTGTTTTAACAATTTCCTTTGTAGCACTTCTTGAGAATACAAGTCCGAAAACACCAAGTACTAAACCAATCAGTGGTAACACGATTGAAAGGATACCAAGAGTTAGCGAAATAATAGATTTACTATTTGTCTCACTTTTTCCATTCATTTTTCCCCCTCCTAACTTTGCAAAATGGCCCTTTTGTTGAAAGAGAGAAGATTCCTGTTTCAGAATCGCACCCGATTGTTGGGAGGGGATTGCACTATACATTCCCCCAACCACTAATATTGAATGTCTTCTAAAACCGAAGGACTATCTCCGTTTTTTGAATACCTGGCGAAATACTCTATATCTTTCTCAATAAGGTTCCAAACCATCTTTTCTTGTATCACTATCTTAAATGGTTCTTCTTTGTTGTGATTGTTCGGGTCATATGCCATAATACAATGTTCATTATTGTCGCTTGAATAACCTTTTTCAATCACCATTAACGACGAGGCAATTGAAACTCCAGCACAGGAGGCAAGTAATAATGTGAAAAGGATGATGAATAGACCGAAAGTTCTTTTCATAAGTCTTCCTCCAATGATTAAATAATGCTTTAAGTTTCAACAACCTGGCCCGATTGAGGCACAGTCCTTATGCAACTAATGCACCCGATTGCTTAAAACTTCTACAATCGTAAAGTCATCTTTCTACTGAGATTTTCCATTGCGAAACTTTCATAAAAATTAATAGCTTTCTCATTAAACTCCCAAACATTTAAATCTAATGAGGATGCCCCTTTATTTTTAGCCCATTCCACACACGCTTTAAATATTTCTCTACCTATTCCTCTTCTTTGACAACTGCTTCTAACTCCAAAATCGTTCATGTAGGCAAAAGTCCTTGGCATCATAGACTGAAATGATGGTGACTCGTTCAGTTCCATTACCGCATACCCAACTACATCTACCCCTATTTTTGCAACTAAAATATCAATATTGGGGTCTCCCATTAAATCTCTAAAGTAACTTTCAGGCATCACCTGTTCAACCTTAGAAAAGATATGTGGTAATGCGTCTGAATGTTCGTCATGTCCTTCTTTTACAATCAAATTAATTTCATTGAAATCATTTATATTGGCAAGTTCTAAATTAATATCCATTGGAATCCCCTTTCGTTATATCTGGAGTAAATTCAAGACATTCCCCCATAATTCGGCCAAATTGCAGCACGGATCTTATTCGTTTATTGCCCCCATTAACTTAAGTACATTACTTCACAAGGATTTTTTTATAAGTAACAAAAAATGGAGTCAACAAAGAACCAATAAATAAAATAAATAGTGCTATTACAAGTGTTGCAGGAAGGTTCCTAAAAAGCGATATAAGATTTCCAAAGATTATCATTGGTAGAATAGTCGAGGAGACAAAAATAATCCTTCCAGGAAATGTTATCTTATGTGTTGTGCCACATTCATTACATTTAATAGGCTTATAATTCCACCAACAAGATTTATAAATTTTTCTCCAACTAAATTGAGCATTACAGTTTTGACATTTTTGAATGAATACCACCCTTTCCTCTCTTTTTATAATTTAACGTATTCAGCTAAATGGCCCTATTGTTGAATAATCCATAAAATACAATACGCTCAATTTCTTGGAGAGAAAGATGGCCCACCCCGAGGGATTACCGTCCGTCTTGAGACCCCGTACATCCCAAGCTTTTCGTGACCGAGGTGGCTCGATCGACGCACCTCCGAAAGCGCACAGCATTAGTTGGTTCGTTTGTAGCTTAACCAAAGTCGTAACTACTAGCTCCTAAATAATTCAATTAATTGTTTACTATCCGTAGCGCCTATAATTGTATTTAGAGGAATTAAATTAATTACAACGGTTAAATACGATACGAAAATAAAACTATCAAAGTAATTTCGGAAAACTAGAAATTCATAACCAGTAAATAAGTGATTTGCTAGTGCTGATAAAAGATTAAATATAACCCCACCTATGTAAAAGAATATTTTCGGGCTCTTATTTAATAGCTCATTGTTTTCAGGAATAACCCTTCCGCCAAAGAAATAAGCTTTCTTAATTAAAAAATGGTTCCTACTCCAAATTACGTCACCATTAACAATGGAAGACTCGCTTACTCTGAAACCATATATTTTCAAAAAAAATGCATGTCATTATTCATTAATCAGTGCAATTATTGGACTGATAAACATAATAACAACTAAAATATTAATAAAGAAATCCACCTTATCATCTCCTTACTAATATATAAGGAAAAGTAAGAATAAGGTTACAAATGTATCTGAGTATTAATACATTACGCTTTTAGTGATCGGGAAGACTCAAGCCACGCCCCCTGGAAAGCGTGCCGTCTGAAGCGCAAAGCAATTGTTTTGTTTGTCTTTGATCGCTAAAGACTTACTTTATTACAAATTACCTTAGCTGTTTATTAAGTATAACATTTCCAATTCTGAAAAGTGTGTCCTTTCATCCTGAATTACCCAGAAGATATTCAGTGGTAAAACCTCTTTCACTTGGTGTTAAAAAAATGTTTTAGTGGTGCAATTCGTTGGCTTTAATTAGCCATTAAAACGTAAAAAAAGAGAGCTAGGGCGTAGTATTAGTTAAAATATAAGAACAACAATGACGGCCATTCCCCACAAATTAAGCATCAAAATGCCAAAGCGGATAAAAATCAATTCGATTTCCATACTCTACATCTATAGGTAAAAGCAGCTTCCTTCATCGGAAGCTGCTTTTCTTGCCTGGTGATTTATGTCCTATTCGTAGCATAGAATTTAACATTCAAAAGATGGCTAAGCGAGGGATTTAAATGACACTTGTATTAGGTATACTGCTTGTAGCTGTTTTGCTTGGACCGTTTTTATTTACATTTGCAGAACGGAATTTGGAATTCTATCTACTCGCTCTCGGAATTTGTGCTGTAGCTGTTTCCGGACTGTGGAGCGCTGAGATTGTACTTACAGCCGCAAAAGATCCAATTGCTATTACCTGTGCAGTCCTTATTGCAGGGGGTCTCGTACGCGCGTTTCAAAAGCCTTTCAGTAGTACCATCAATTTTATCCAACATGTTATTCCCTCTCGCCTTTTCATAGGGGGGATTGTAATCTGCATCGGGCTAGTCGCAAGTATCATTACTGCAATTGTTGCAGCAGTTCTACTCGTGTCAATTGTCAGCTTTCTCAACTATGAGAGACGAACCCAAATACGACTAGTTATCTTATCGTGCTATTCCATAGGGCTAGGTGCCATTTTAACACCTCTAGGAGAGCCTTTATCGACAATTGCCACTAGCCGATTGAACGAAACATTCTTCTACTTATTCACTTTACTCGGTAGTGACGTAATCATAGCGATAGTCCTTCTTGGAATCATTGCGGGTATGTTAATTTCTCCTTCTAAGCAAAAACGAAGCGACGTTCGAGAACTAAAGGTTGAATCGTGGGGAGCTATTATTTCTAGGAGTTTTAAAGTGTATGTCTTTGTAATCGCGCTGACTTTTCTAGGAACCGGTTTCGAACCATTGCTCAATCCTATTCTTGCAGGAAAAAGTCCATCCGTTCTTTACTGGGTCAATATGATTTCTGCAGTATTGGATAATGCTACTCTGGCTTCTATCGAATTGAGCCCATCTATGGATGAACCAACTGTTCGCGCCCTATTGATGGGGTTACTTATTAGTGGAGGCATGCTAATCCCCGGAAATATTCCTAATATAATTGCTGCCGGTAAACTATCCATTACGAGTAAAGAGTGGGCACGCTTCGGATTCCCATTCGGACTACTTGCTATGGTAATTTACTATTATTTGGTGGTTTACTAAAATGTCTACGCGTATTTATATTTTCCTCATAAAAAAAACTACTCGAAAATCAGTTTTCACTGATAATCCGAGCAGCTAGTATTGAAACGATTATTTGTTACGCTTTGTCATACGTCCAAGTGCGAATGCACCTGCAGCAAGACCAATAAATGTATTTGTTTTCTTGCTAAAGACTTGTTTAACGATTAAGTTCATATTTTGTGGACGCTCTGCTAGACGGCGCATGAAGTAACCATACCAATCTTCGCCAAACGGCACATAAGTAGTAAAGTTATAGCCCTCTTTAGCTAGCTCAAGTTGCATTTCTTTACGGAATCCGTAAAGCATTTGGAATTCGAACTTGTCATAAGAGATATCATTATCTTTTACGAATTGCTTCACATGATTAATGACATGGTGATCGTGTGTTGCAATTGATGTGAACTTACCATTCAATAAGTGCCATTCAATTAAACGTACATAGTTTTCGTCAATATCGACTTTGTCCTGATAAGCGACTGCTGGAGACTCTTTGTAAGCCCCTTTTACAATACGTAGACGGAAATCTTCATGCTGTTTCATGTAGTCTTCTGCTTCAAAAAAGTATGCTTGAATAACAGTCCCCACATTGTTATATGTTTTAGATAAGTCTTCGAGTAAATCAAACGAAGGCTTCAAACGATCGTAGTCTTCCATATCGAAATTGACAAAGATGTCATATTCGTTAGCTTTGCTGACGATTTCACGAAGATTCTCTTCACAGAAACTTTGGTCTATATCTAGCCCAAGTTGAGAAGGTTTAAGTGAAATATGAGCATCGACACCGTTTTCATGAATTGCTTCAATCACACTCAAGATTTGATTTTTTGCGGCAGTCGCTTCTTCGCGGTGATAAACAAACTCACCGAGATTGTCGACAGTACAAGAAATACCGTGCGCATTCAGTTCCTTAATACTTTCAATTGTCTCAGGAATGTTAGTTCCTGCTACTACGTTTTGAGCACCCAGTTTCAAACCATATTTTTTTGCTGCGCTGTTTAATGTCTGGTTTTGGGAAAGGCCGATAAATAAGTCTTTTAGCATGTCGAAAACTCCTCAGAACAAAATTTTTCACCACTTCATTATATCATATATCGCTCGAATACGACATGATCTTAACTATGAAATGCATAGCATTTTTTCATGAAGCCTTTACGGTCAACCACTAATTATTCGAATGTTTAATGGCTTTCTTCTTCTAAAGCTAAGCGGAAGATTTGTACACTTTCATCCAATTCTTCTGCAAGGCGCTTCATCTCTTCGGATTGTTCTGCCACGTCACTGATAGTCGCAGAAGTTTCTTCACCTGAAGCAGAGATATTCGCTGTCATTTCTTCTAAAGAACGTAGGGAATCCGCAAGTGCTCGAATATAACGATCGGCTTCTTCGGATTTCTTCGCTTCTCTCATCAAACTCTCTGAAATCGCAGATACTTCTGCAACAGTTTCTTCTACTGCTGAAGAAATTCCACCTAACGTTTGTGCAGTTTGACGAACGGTTTCTGATCCTGTTTCGATAAGTCCTCCACTTTCTTCAGTAGATAGAACTACCTCTTCAATGCTTGAAGAAATATCTTTGATCAATTGACCGACTTCTTGAACATCCACATTAGACTGTTCTGCAAGTCGTCTAACTTCATCTGCCACTACTGCAAATCCTTTACCATGCTCACCTGCTCGAGCTGCTTCTATAGATGCATTTAGTGCCAATAGATTTGTCTGATCTGCAATATCCGAAATCGATTCTGTAATGGTTTGAATCTTCTTAGCAGAATCGATGAGACCTTGAATGGCTGATTTTGTAGTCGATGAAGAAGCAGAAATTTTCTTCATATCCTCACTAAGAGAAACAGCGCGTTTTCGCCCTTCTTCAGCTAATTCCATCGTATTCTTAGAAATCGATGCTGCTTTACCTGCACGTTCATCTGCTGTGTGTAAATCATTTGCTAAATCTTGAATCAGTTGTGCTACTTGGTCCGCACTTTCAGTTCCATCCACAACAGAACTCGCTGCTTCGTTTATGCTTTCAGAGACCATATGCGAAGCCCCTTGCATCTCTTTCAAAGAATCTGATGTTTGTGTCGTACTAAGTGTCAGTTTTGAAGAGGTTGACTTGACTGTTCCTATCATGGACCGCAAATTTGCTGCAAGTGTATTTAGTGTGATTCCGAGATCTCCGACTTCGTCTTTGCTAGACACTTGTATATCTGCAATTGCCAAGTTACCGGAAGCAAGCTCCTTAGAGTGCTCAATTAACTCAGAAATCGGGCGCGTCTTTTTCCGCAGAAGGAATAGTGTTAATAGTGCAGCAAGAATTAACGGAATAATACTGAGGAGAATACCGTTACGTACAACCCCCCATGTGCGATCTGTAACAATACTCGCATCAAAATCAATGGCACTGACTGCTATAACTTCTTTAGAAGAATCTTGGTCTTTAAAGATAGGTGCATACCCCGTCAACCGTTTGACGTCAGCAAATGTATACGCTTCAGAATGCGTAGGGTGCTTCATTTCTTGAAGCATTGCAATCGCTTCTTTATCCACTTGGAAGGTGTCTCCGGGTTTAAAGCCTTTTTTGCGCAAGTTATCATCTAACGCGATTATTTTGCCATCTAGATTGACAATATATTGCGTTTCGAAGATGTCTTTGTGTGCAGTTGTCCAGTTTAGCTGTTCACCAACTTTGTCTTGAACGGATACATCACCCGCTAGTGCTTTCTCCATATCTTCAGGTAAAATCAACCCTGTCGTTATATTTGCACATCCGTACGCTTCGATTCCAGCTGCTTCGAAAAGTTTGTCGTACGCGGTTTTATACGTTGCAATAGATGTAATTGCAAGCATAACAACAAGAATTCCGATAATTAAACTACCCAATTGAAATGTTAAAGATCTTGTCATTTTCATGATTCCTAATACCTCTTTCGTTTACATGTAATAAGGACTTTGTACTCCACATCTTACATTACATATGATCCAATAACTATAGTTAAATAGTTATTTCACATAAAGTACAAAAATGGTGTACTTCTATTATCGACCAGCTTGAGGAATTTGGAAGTTCTTTTTCTCTATTTTTTTCTAAGACTAGGGTATGATAGAGTAGTCATTCACTTTTTAAAAACTAGAATTTATAACGTATCAAGTATATTCCATGGAGGGTTCCTTATGTCGGACACAAATAACCAAAGTATTTTCGAATTACTACATACCATAGAAAAAGTTAGCTATCAGATGGTCCTTAAATGGCAGTTGCGTTCTGATAATGACTTAGGGATTTCACATATCTTAGTTTTGCAAGAGCTCGTGAATGAAGGAGAAAGTCGTCCTTCAGATATCGCAAAAACATTGAACTTCACACCCGCGTCACTTACTCACCTCTCCACGAAACTCACGAAACGTGGGCTAATCGTAAGAAGACAAGATGAGAAAGATAAGCGTACAAAGTATCTGTCGATTACGGATGCTGGAGTAACATTAGTTAACAAAGCATACAATGACGGCATTGAAGTGCGTCGTGAATTGTTTTCTCATATCTCAAAAGAAGAACAGACTTCATTGTTGGAAATTTATAGGAAACTTGACGATGCACTTTCTAAATCCTAAATTTACTATGCAAAATCGGGGTGCTCTATGTATGCAATCATTGTAAATCCATCTTCAGGGCGCGGAAAAGCTGTTCAACGTTTTCAACAAATCGAGCAGAAGTTCCTTGCATCTGCTATTCGTTATGAAACGTTACTTAGCGATTCTAAAGAAGCTTCACATCTGTTTGTCCAACAATTGATGGAAAGTAATCGTCTAACCGCCATTATAGTAATTGGTGGTGATGGGACAACCGGCTCCGTCGTTCAACTCGCATCGGAGCAAGGTATCCCTCTCGCCATCCTTCCTGCTGGATCTGGAAATGATGCTGCGCGTACGTTCAAGTTGACTCCCGATCCTAGTATTTTCATAGAAAAGTTACAAAATCCAACTTTTCACCCGGTTGACTTGCTAGATGTGAATGGGCAGCTCGGTATAACCATTGCAGCTGCTGGTGTGGATGCAGAAATTGGGGAGAAAGCAAATCACTCTTTATATAAGCGTTTGTTAAACAAGGTCAATTTAGGTGGTGTCGCGTACCCAATTGCTGCGATCCACACGTTGCTCGTTTTTTCCCCGTTTGAAATTGGATTATCCGTAGATGGCAAACCGTTCAACTGGAATCGCACATGGCTTATAGCTGCTGGAAACACGCCTTCATACGGTGGTGGACTGAAAGTTTGTCCAGAGGCACTCACAAATGATGGGTTGATGAATCTCACAGTTGTCCACTCTGCCAGTCGAAAATCATTACTGTTGAGCTTATTCCCGAAGCTAATACAAGGCAATCCAATTAGAAGTGCATCGATCACCTACTTGACCTGCTCCTCTGTTTCGATTAAAACGGATCGCTCTGTGTTACTCATTTTGGACGGTGAACCCATTGAAAGTCCTAGTTTCACTATTCGCATTCTACCTAGCGCTTTAAAATTGGTGAATACAAGTGAATAAATGTTTGTTTTTATAAAGAAAACGCTTACATAATTCCACACGAACTAAATGTTCTAACTATTTAGAATTAGTAGTTGTATTTCGTTTACTTCCCGTGGTAGTATTGAAAAATGCTAGTGTTGAGGAGGTCGATCCATTGACGAACGTTCAAGAAGTAGAAAAGAAAAAATTATGTATTGAAGATATTTTAATCGCCAATCAGGTGCTTAAAGATATCGTAGCCCACACTCCTCTTCAAAAGAACAAGAGACTTTCTGAAGAATATGGATGTACGGTTTACATTAAACGAGAAGACCTGCAGCACGTTCGATCATTTAAGCTACGAGGTGCTTATTATAAAATTAAACGGATTGAAACAGAGGCATTGAGCAAAGGTATTGTTTGTGCCAGTGCCGGCAATCATGCACAAGGAGTTGCTTTTGCCTGTGCTCAACTCGGAATCGATGCGAAAATATTCATGCCTTTAACCACTCCAAAACAAAAAGTCGATCAAGTAAAAATGTTTGGAAAAGGATTTGTAGATATTTTATTGACCGGAGACACGTTTGACGATTCGTTCGAAAGTGCATTGCTATGTACGAATGAAGAAGACCGAATCTTCATTCATCCGTTTGATGATATTGATATTATTGCTGGCCAGGCAACGGTCGCGGTGGAGATCATGAACGATATCGAAGAACCAATTGACTTCGTCTTTTCAAGCATTGGTGGCGGTGGCTTGATGTCCGGTATAAGTACGTACATTAAAAACCTATCTCCCCACACACGCATGATTGGTGTGGAACCTGCTGGTGCTGCGAGCATGAAAGCATCCTTTGAGAACGGAACGCTCACATCCTTACCGACTATCGATAAATTTGTCGATGGAGCAGCGGTCAAGTGTCCAGGTCAGAAGACGTTTGAAATCTGTTTTGAATTTGTTGAAGAAATACTTGCCGTTCCTGAAGGTAAAGTTTGTACCGCCATTCTAGAGTTATATAATAAGCATGCAATTATAGCGGAACCTGCTGGTGCTCTTCCGATCGCCGCCCTTGATTATTATAAAGAAGAAATTAAAGGGAAATCGATTGTAGTTGTTATTAGTGGGGGGAATAATGATATTGGAAGAATGCAGGAAATCAAAGAAAAGTCCTTGATTCATGAAGGGTTGTTGTATTATTTCATTGTGAATTTCCCTCAACGTGCTGGAGCATTGCGTCAGTTCCTTGATAATGTGCTTGGGCCAAACGATGACATTACAATGTTTGAGTATACGAAGAAGAACAATAAAGAAAACGGTCCGGGGCTTGTTGGTATTGAATTAAAGCATCCTGGAGATTACGATGGATTGCTTGAACGCATGAGTTCAAATGGGTTTGCGTTTACGGAAGTAAATAACAATAGTACGCTGTTTGAATTGCTGATTTGATTGGATTAAAAAACAGGCAGGGCTCTTTACTTAAGAGCCCTGCCTGTTTTTTTGTATTACAACCCGACTGAAATGTATTTCACTTCTACAAATTCTTCAATTCCCTGATGTCCGCCTTCACGACCTAGACCACTCTGTTTAAATCCTCCAAATGGTGCTTGAGGAGAGGATGGATTACCGTCATTCAATCCGACAATCCCATATTCTAACTGCTCACTCATCCGAATTCCACGCGTAAGATCCTCTGTGAATACATAAGCGGCCAATCCGTAAATGGTATCGTTCGCACGACGTATCGCTTCTTCTTCTGTTTTAAACGTTGAAATGGGTGCCATTGGGCCAAACGTTTCCTCGTTCATGCAAAGCATGTCTTCTGTCACACCCGTGAGTACAGTAGGCTCATAGAGCAGCCCTTCAAGTTTTCGTCCTCCCGTAGCTACTTTTGCTCCTTTATCCAATGCATCTTTCACATGACGTTCTACTTTTTCAATAGCTTTTTCGTCAATCAATGGACCAATCTGCGTACCAACCTTCAGCCCATCTCCTGTTTTCAACGCTTTCACTTTCTCTGTAAAAATTTTCGTGAACTCTTCGACAACAGATTCTTGGACGTAGACACGGTTTGCACAGACACACGTTTGGCCAGCATTTCTAAATTTAGTTGCGAGTACTCCTTCTGCTGCTTTTTCCAAGTTACTGTCTTCCATAACGATGGCTGGAGCTAGTCCACCTAATTCGAGTGAAACTTTCTTCACTGTGTCAGATGCTTTTTTCATAAGTCCTCGCCCGACCTCTGTGGATCCGGTAAATGTAATCTTTTTCACTCGTTCATCTGCAAGCCAAGCATCACTAATGTCTTTCGATTCCCCTGTCACTACGTTTACAACACCTTCAGGAATACCAGCTTCTAGTGCAAGTCGTACGAGTTTAATAGCGGTAAGCGGCGTTTGACGAGACGGTTTAATAACGACTGTACAACCGACTGCAAGTGCAGGAGCCACTTTCCGTGTAATCATGGCAGCAGGGAAGTTCCAGGGCGTGATCGCTGCGACAACTCCGACAGGTTGTTTGATGACAAACATTCGTTTGTTTTGTTGCGTTGCAGGAATCGTTTCCCCGTACAGCCGCTTCCCTTCTTCTGCGTACCATTTGTTGAAGCCATTCGCGTATCCAATTTCACCTGCTGCTTCTTTTGTTGGTTTTCCTTGTTCAAGGGTCATCGTTTTTGCTAAATCATCGGTATCTCTTACGATTAGTTCATGCCATTTCATAAGTAGCTCACTGCGCTCATATGCAGACAGAGCAGCCCATTCAGGGAAAGCTTTAGTGGCTTCATCCACTGCACGAATCGCTTCTTTCTCTCCGCCTTTAGGTACGTCTGCAATCTCCTCTTGCGTAAATGGATTAACGACTGCGACCTTTTCCAGTTTTTCACCAAAGTCAGGTTTTCCAATAATCATTTCAAAGCTTTCCATTACAAACTCCTCCTTCATATTCAAACAATCAACTTCTATCGAGACCTCAGTACGAGGATTCAAAATATAAATTTTGTTGGTTAACGTGGATTTCTAAATGCTTCACAATAGTTTGACACGCGTTTTGTGATAAACTGGACGATAGCAAGCTTTTTCGGCTTACTGAACAAAAAATGAATTGTGAGGCGACGTAATCATGAAACCAACCGTTAAACTAACGACACTTACAAAAAAAGGTGGATGCGGCTGTAAAATCGGACCAGCGGACTTAGCTGAAGTTTTACGCACACTCCCTGTGGCAACAGCAAACCCAAATCTTCTAGTAGGACTAGATACGAGCGATGATGCTGGTGTATATAAGTTAACAGATGATCTCGCAATTGTGCAGACACTCGACTTCTTTACACCGATCGTTGACGATCCTTATGATTTCGGTCAAATAGCTGCGACCAACGCGATCAGTGATGTCTATGCAATGGGCGGAACACCAATAACAGCCCTTAATATAGTTGCATTCCCTATTGCGGCACTTGATAAAACAATTTTGACGGAAATTCTTCGTGGTGCGGGTGACAAACTGAAAGAAGCTGGTGTTGCACTCGTTGGCGGACATTCCATTGACGACCAGGAGCCGAAGTTCGGTTTATCTGTAACAGGTACAGTTCATCCTGACAAAATCAGACCGAATGCAGCTGCACAACCCGGAGATGTTCTCATCCTTACGAAACCAATCGGTGTTGGTATCTACACAACTTCTTTGAAGCACGGAGAATTGTCTGATGAAGAAATTAAACACGTGACGTCCGTGATGACGACTTTGAACAAGACAGCTGCTGAAACTATGGCGAACTTCGACGTTCATGCTGTCACTGATGTGACTGGATTTGGCCTGCTTGGGCATACTTCAGAAATGGCGAAAGGCAGCAAAGCTGGAATTACGTTATACGCTGATGCTGTTCCTGTACTTCCACGCGCGAAAGAATTGGCGCTAGGTGGCCACGTCCCAGGTGGAACAAAAAATAACTTTGCCCATTTAGAAAATGACGTTACGTATGCAAATCACTTAGATCAAATCGATCAGTGGATTTTGTGTGATGCAGTTACTTCTGGCGGATTACTAATTGCAGTCTCAGAAGCGGATGCTGAAGAGTTACTTGCATCGATGCAGAAGAACGGCGTGGACGCAAAACAAATCGGTAAAGTTACGTCTGACAATCCTGGACACATTTCTGTCCAATAAGAAGGTGCATGTATGTTTCGAGATATTACACTACGGGATTTAATGGCGCTCCATGCAAAAGAGCCCCATACGATGATCGATGTTCGATCTCCCAAAGAATTTGCAGAAGCCAGTATTCCAGGAGCATTGAATATTCCTTTGTTCAACGATGAAGAACGTGCAGAAGTTGGAACGATTTATAAACAAGTCGGTCAAGCGGAAGCAAAAAAAAGAGGACTCGCAATTTTCTCTGAAAAGTTACCTGCATTTATTGCTGAATTTCAAGCGATCGACACGTCGATGACTGTGTTCTGTTGGCGTGGAGGCATGCGAAGTAAGACGGCCGCTACGGTGCTTGACCTCATGGGCATCCATGCCCACCGTCTTACTGGTGGCATCCGTACGTATCGCCAGTGGGTTGTCGAGCAACTAAAGGATTTCGAATACACACCTGAGCTAATTGTATTGAATGGCTATACAGGATCAGGAAAAACCGTGATTCTTCATAAGTTAGCAGAAGCAAGCGAGCCCATTGTAGATTTAGAACACCTAGCAGGTCATCGCGGATCAATTTTCGGTCAAATTGGACTGGAAGCGAACAATCAGAAAAACTTCGAGTCGCTATTATTACACGACTTGAAACGCACAAATGAAGAAAAAGTAGTGTTTATTGAAGGCGAAAGCAAGCGTATCGGTAAAGTGACAATGCCTGGATTCTTGTTCGATAAAAAAGAACATAGCCGCCAGCTCATCATCAAGTTGCCGATTGAAGAACGCGTGCGCATCACGTTGGAAGATTACCAACCTAAAGAGCGCCCGGAAGAGTTTATAGCGGCATTTGAACAGATCAGACGCCGGATTCACGTACCAATTGCAAAAGAGATTGAAATTGCGTTGGATACAGGTGACTTTGAGACAGCGACTCTCTTGTTACTTGAACATTATTACGATCCGCGCTATCAGCACTCCACTGGAAAAGTGGACGATGACTTGAAAGTCACGATTGATGCAGACACGGTGGACGAGGCCTTCGAGAAAGTGCTCGCCTGGAAGAAAGCGTATATGAAAAATCTATAAGAAAAAGCATGCACACCACAGGGGTTGATGAACAACCCCTGGATGTGCATGCTTTTTGCATTATATGATCATTTTGGATGGAGACTACTAGCTTTTGAACGTAGTGCACTTCCCCAATTAAATCTTTTCGTCCTTCAGCATGTTGCTAAGGTTACATAACGATTTTCCATTTTCGTTATGTAACGATTTATTGGTGGCGCTTCGCTTGTTTTTCTGAGTACTTTCGAGTAAGTACGATTGGCTTGATGTGTTGCAGTAGGCTTATGATCACTTTTCGCTAGTTATGAGCGCCTTCCTAACGATCGCTATTATTTCTTAGCGTCGTTCACGCGTTCCAAAGGTATGTCTGCTGTGATGTCATTCAAGACCCAACTTGCGCAAACCAGACCAGCGACGGATGGACAGTAGGAATTCGATGCGGGTGGCATTTTGGCTTTACGAATTGCTGCGTCCGGCTTCCCTACTGTTTCTGCAACATCAGGGCGCACGATGATTGGGCTTTCATCGGAGAATACAACAGGCACTCCTTTGTAGATGCCGAGTTTACGTAGGCGTGTCCGAATAACCTTGGCAATTGGGTCCGTATGCGTTTTTGAAATGTCCGAAATTTGGAATCGAGTTGGATCGATTTTGTTCGCGGCTCCCATACATGAAATGATTTTGATATCTCTCTTTACACACTGTTCAATCAGATGTAGTTTATAGCTAATTGTGTCGGATGCATCAATGACATAATCGGGCTGTTGGTGGAAAAAGCGTTCTGCGGTTTCATCTGTATAAAACATATGAAGAGGAACGATTTCACAATTTTCATTGATATCTTGTATGCGCTCGACCATTACTTCAACTTTAGAGCGACCGACTGTCGACAAATAGGCGACGAGCTGTCGATTAATGTTAGTAATATCGACGTCATCTTTATCGACAAGAATAATCTTGCCTACGCCGCTGCGTGCACAGGCTTCAGCTGCAAATGATCCGACTCCTCCAACTCCAAGAATGGCAACAGTAGTGTCGCTCATTCGCTTAACGCCTTCTTTACCTATGGATAATTCATTTCTAGAAAATTGGTTTAACATAACTCAACGACCTTTCTGTATTAAATCACAAAAATAAAAACCCCTCAGCAATATTGCCGAGAGGAGTACGTTCACTTTAGAACAAATCCCAAATGTGCCGTCTTTGTAATATCGTTTTGAACCCGCACGGTGCAGGTGGGTGTCCGATCTGCTCGTTTCTGAGGTCCCATGACAGGCATGTCATCACAAGTAGAATCTAGACTCCCGACGATTAAAGTGTTCGGTCAAAACTGTCTGGCAAATAACGAACACCTCAGGATTTGTTATTAGATGTATCATATCACACGACTTCTTTTGTTTCAATCATTTAAAGCGAAATTCTTTAGTTTATTCTGAAAAGTGAGTTACGTCTTATTTTTTATCCACTAACTGGATATGCAATTCAGTTAGCTGTTTTGGATCTACAGCGTCAGGAGCTGCTGTCAATAAGTCTGTAGCACTTGCAGTTTTCGGGAATGCAATTGTGTCTCGCAAGTTCGTTGAACCGGATAGCAACATGACAAGACGATCTAGTCCGAAAGCAATGCCGCCATGAGGAGGTGTTCCGTATTCGAATGCGTCTAGAAGGAATCCGAATTGCTCACGTGCTTGCTCTTCAGTGAACCCAAGTGCTGCAAACATCTTCTCTTGAACATCACGTTCAAAAATACGAAGAGATCCTCCACCTAATTCATAGCCGTTTAACACTAAGTCATACGCTAGAGCTTTAACTGTTTCTGGGCTAGATACAAGTTCTTCGACGTCAGCAGGCATCGTGAACGGATGGTGTGCTGCGTAATATCGGCCGTCTACTTCGTCATATTCGAATAGTGGCCAGTCAGTTACCCATAGGAAGTTATAAAGTGATTCGTCAATCAAACCACGCTCCCGTCCAAACTTCATGCGGAGCGCACCTAGAGTGTCTGCAACTACCGATTTCTTGTCTGCAGCAAATAACAATAAGTCTCCAGGCTCAGCATCTGCTTTAGCGATTAGAGCTTCTGCTGTTTCCCCTTCGAAGAACTTCGAAATAGGACCTTTCAAGCCTTCTTCTTCACATTTCAGCCATGCTAATCCTTTTGCACCGTAGACAGCTGCAAATTCACCAAATCCATCAATGTCTTTACGTGAATAGTCTGTTGCGCCACCTTTAACGTTGACCAACTTCACTAGGCCGCCTGCTTCTAGAGCGCCTGTGAATACTTTGAATGCTGTATCTTTCACAATGTCAGAAACGTCGACTAATTCCATTGCAAAACGCGTGTCGGGTTTGTCCGAACCGTAACGTGCCATAGCGTCCGTATACGTAATTCGTTTGAATGGCCCCTCAATTACCGTTTCTTTTACGTCTTTCATAACTTTTTGCATAAGACGCTCGTTTAGCTCGATGATCTCTTCAATTGACATAAAACTCATTTCCATATCAATTTGTGTGAATTCAGGTTGACGGTCTGCGCGTAAATCCTCATCACGGAAACAACGTGCAATTTGGAAGTAACGGTCAAATCCAGAAACCATGAGCATTTGCTTGAATAGTTGTGGAGATTGTGGAAGTGCGTAAAACTCGCCATCGTGTACCCGACTTGGAACGAGATAGTCACGTGCTCCTTCAGGAGTCGATTTCGTCAGGATTGGTGTTTCAACTTCCAAGAAGCCTTCATTATCTAGAAAGTTTCGAACTGTTTTCGTTATATCTGAACGCATTTTGAACGTGCGGGCAAGTTGTGGACGACGAAGGTCAAGATAACGATATTTCAAACGTAATTCCTCACTGACGTCCGTATTATCTTCAATGAGGAAAGGTGGGTTTTTAGCTTCATTAATAATAGTGAGGTCCGTAACTTGGACTTCAATTCCACCCGTCTTCAAGTTTTTGTTTTTCGTGCGTTCTTCACGTTCTACGACAGTACCTGTTATTGAGATGACGAATTCGCTTCTAAGTTTCTCAGCAGTCGAAAGGGCTTCTTCGGAAATTGCTGGGTTGAAGACAGCTTGAACGATTCCTGTACGGTCGCGCATATCCACGAAAATTAAGCCGCCAAGGTCACGACGTTTTTGTACCCAACCTTTTAATGTAACTTCTTGACCGATCTGCTGTTCATTCAATACTCCACAATAGTGTGTTCGCTGCATTATTCAACACTGCCTCTCTTCAATTAGCCTTTAATAAGTTTAATTAGTTCTGTGATTGACACAGATTGTTGTGTCCCTTCAGCCATATTTTTCAGCTGGACAATCTGTTGCTCGACTTCTTCTTCACCGATAACTGTTACCCATTTAGCTTGCAAACGGTCTGCAGATTTCATCTGTGCTTTCATTTTTCGGTCGAGGTAATCCATATCAGCACGAATACCAGCTGATCGCAATTTCTGAAGGACTTGGAACCCTTCTTGCTTCGCTTCTTCACCTAAAGTCACCACATAGACATCCAACTCATCGTCATTTGTCAGTGGTACTTGCTCGGCTTCTAAAGCTAACAGTAACCGTTCGATACTCATTCCAAAACCAATTCCTGGAGCTGAAGGACCACCTATCTCTTCAGATAGCCCATTGTAACGTCCGCCGCCACAAAGTGTCGTGATTGCACCGAAACCTTCAGTAGTACTCATAATTTCGAATGCTGTGTGGTTATAGTAGTCCAGTCCACGTACAAGGTTCGGGTCAAGTTCAAAAGTAATGCCCGCTTTCGTCAATAACGTTTTCAATGCTTCAAAATAAACTCTGGATTCATCATTCAAATAATCCGTTAACGACGGTGCTGTTTTCATGAGTGGGTTTTCGTGGTCCACTTTACAATCTAGAATACGCAATGGATTTTTTTCTAAACGATTTTGACAATCTGTACAGAACTCTTCGATATGTGGTGCGAAGTGAGCAACTAGAGCATCTCTGTGTGCGATGCGTGACTCTTTGTCTCCTAGGGAATTCAATACGAGCTTAATGTCTTTTAACCCTGCGCGTTTATAAACTTCTAAAGCGAGAGAAATCACTTCAGCATCGATTGCTGGATCTGCACTACCAATTGCTTCTGTACCGAATTGAACAAATTGGCGATAACGGCCAGCTTGTTGGCGCTCATAACGGAACATCGGTTCAATGTAATACAATTTGACGGGTTGGTCGACCCAACCGAACATTTTGTGTTCAACGAAAGATCGAACGACAGGAGCTGTTCCTTCAGGACGTAATGTCATGGAGCGATCACCACGGTCTTTGAACGTGTACATCTCTTTAGATACGATATCCGTTGCATCTCCCACTGCTCGCTGGAACAGTTCTGTTTGTTCAAACATAGGTGTGCGAATTTCCGAATAGCGATAGACTTCGCATGCTTCGCGAATCATTTTTTCTACTTTTTGCCACTTCCAAGATTCTGCTGGCAAGATGTCTTGCGTTCCTCTAGGTACTTTAAATTTCATAAGTAAACCCCTCTCATCTGATTCAGTGAAAACGCAAAATACAAAAAAGCCCCCATCCCTTGCGTATGCAAGGGACGAGAGCTAAATAATAGCTTCCGCGGTTCCACCCAAATTGACGTCTAAGACGTCCACTCGTATCCGGATAACGGCCGGTTCCGTCTCTTCCTAATAAGCCGCTAAGGACCTTTCAAAAAAGAGTCTCTTTGGTGTTGTTCGTCAAGGTTTTCTGTAGGGGGATTTCAGCCACGTCCGCCCTTCTCTGTTTCAGCTTGAGCCTTGAGTACTTTCCAAGTCATCGACACTACTTCTTGATGCAGTTAACAATAATAGTACCATCTGAAGGAAATGTGTCAACCTTTTTCATTTTCCCTAGTCTTTTCCGTCAAAGTCTTTTACAATAATATGAAAGGAGTGTGAAAAAAATGGCGAAATTTGCAAAACTCGCAGCCGCAATCCTTTTAGTGTCCGTTCTATTGACGGATTCATCGACTGTAATTGCAAATTCCTCGGAGCAATCAGTCGTTGTGGACTCTCCAACGTTGAATTTACGTTCCGGCCCTGGCTTGACGTATTCAATTACCGGACAACTAAAAGATAAGCAAACTGTACGGGTATTGGATCGCTCCGATGAGTGGCTCCAAGTATCCGTTGACGGTCAAAAAGGATGGATCGCTGCATGGCTGACAAAGTCCGCGGGGACCGAATCAAAGCAAGGTAAAACAATAGTATCTCGTGTGAATGCACTAAATATCCGTTCCTCTCCTTCAATCACTTCGGCAGTTATCGGAAAGTTACGATCTGGAGAATTTGCAGGACTTGTTGAATACCAAGGAGAATGGGCCTCTATCGAAGTGGATGGGTTGCAAGGTTGGGTTCATACTACATACATAACTGAAGTGGAGTCCGAACAAAAAACTAATGCGCAATCATCCACAACTTCTAAACGAGTTGATGCCAATACGTTCACTGTAACTGTGAATCGACTTAACGTCCGTAAAAGAGCGAGTCAATCTTCTAAAAAGATTGCAACCGTTAGAAAAAATGATTCTTTTACGATTGAGAAAATCGATGGCAACTGGATCCGTATTTCACTGGAAGGAAAAAAATCCGGATGGGTCTATTCTTTCCATGGCGAACTGTCGACGACTGATAGCTCTAGTTCAACAGCGTCTTCAAAAACGGTATCCATCGTAACCAATGGTACGAATATCCGGAATTCTCCTTCCACGTCTTCAGAAGTTGTACATAGAGCAGATGCGGGAGAAGTCTTCCAGGTGCTAGATAAACAGAAAGAATGGTATAAGATACAACTTGCGACTGGCGAGACTGCTTATGTCGCAGAGTGGGTCGTCAACACTACAACAGCTTCAACGTCTTCTTCCACAGCTGTCCCTAAAAAACAGAAGCGAGTTCCTGGCACCTTAAAAGGACTTACGATCGCTATCGATCCAGGTCATGGAGGTAATGATCGTGGAACTACTGGAACACGTGGAACTGACGAGAAGGATTTGACGTTGCAAACTGCTGAGTTATTAGCAGGTAAATTGAAAGATGCTGGTGCAACAGTCGTGATGACACGAAACTCGGATACTTATATATCTTTGAAGAAAAGACCTGCAATCGCTCAACAAGAAGGAGCCGACGCATTTGTAAGTCTTCACTATGACGCGAATCCCGACCGCACAATTGAAGGGTTTACTACGTATTATACGCAATCCAATCAGCTCTCATTTGCACAAGCTGTAAACGATGGGTTATCCGGCTCTCTCGATTTGAACAATCGTGGAACGCAAGCCGCAAACTTTCTAGTGTTGCGCGAAAATCGGTTACCAGCCGTTCTCATCGAATTAGGATTTCTTTCGAATTCATCTGAAGAACGTGTCTTGAAAAGCTCGTATTTCAGGGAGCAAGCGTCTCAAGGAATCTACAAAGGTCTCCTTCATTATTTCGATGCACAATAAAAAACGTCCGTTACTCGCCAGATTCGGTGAGTAACGGACGTTTTTTATTTGGATTCAATAATTATAGTAACCGGACCGTCATTTACGAGCGCAACATCCATCATTGCACCGAAGACGCCTGTAGCTACAGTTAGTCCGTGTGCTCGGAGCATTTCGTTAAAATAATCGTAGAGCGGCTCAGCAATTTCAGGTCTTGCTGCTTCAATGAAACTTGGGCGTCTGCCTTTACGTGTATCCCCATAGAGCGTAAATTGCGAAATTGAAAGAATTGCCCCGCCTGTTTCTTCAATCGAGCGGTTCATCTTTCCATCCCCATCTTCAAACAAGCGAAGTCCTGCAATCTTATTGGCGACATACAAAACGTCTTCTTTAGTATCAGAATGTGTTAGTCCAACAAGGAGAACGTAACCATGATCTATGGCTCCAGTTATTTCCCCGTTGACTGTCACAGATGCTTTTTTAGAGCGTTGAAGCACTACTTTCATGCAAGAAACACCTCTTTATTAATTGATAATCCGTTGAACAGAGTAAATGTCTCGAATTTGCTTGATTTTGTCAACAATGCGTTGAAGATGCTGCAAATCTGTAATTTTGATGGACATGCTAATATGAGCAATTTTCACACGGTCTGCTTTTCCGGAAACTGCTACAATTGCTGTTTTCGTATCTACAACCGCCATCATCACTTCGTTCAGCAAGCCTGCCCGATCATAACCAGTGATTTCAATGTCCACTTGGAATTCTTTCTTAACACTTTCATTACTCGAAACCGCCCAGCTCACATCGATTAATCGATCTTCTCGTTCTCCACCTGCATGGATATTCGGACAGTCTACTCGGTGCACAGAAACCCCTCGTCCTTTTGTGATGAACCCGACAATTTCATCTCCAGGAACTGGATTACAACATTTAGAAAGACGGATCAGTAAGTTTTCAAGACCTTTCACAATGACTCCAGACTCTGTCATGGGTTGTGTCGGTTGTGTTTTAATATCGGAAACAATCTTGTCAATCGTATCTTTCTGTTCGCGTTCTTTACGGATTTTGTCCGTCATGCGGTTGACGACTTGCTGAGCCGTAATTCCGCCTGATCCAATAGCCGCATACATATCTTCTTCAGAGGTAAAACTATATTTATCAATGACGCGCTTTAAACTATCCGGTGTAACCACTTCGCGTACAACGAATTCTTGACTTTTCACTTCTTTTTCAAGCAGCTCTTTACCACGATAAATGTTCTCTTCGCGCAATTGCTTTTTGAAATATTGACGGATTTTGTTGCGCGCTTGAGACGTGTTAGCGATTTTCAACCAGTCTCGGCTAGGGCCGAATGATTGTTTCGAGGTAAGTACTTCCACAATGTCCCCAGTGAACAATTCTGTTTCTAGAGGCACCATTTTACCATTTACTTTAGCACCTATTGTTCGATTCCCGACTTCAGAGTGAACCCGATATGCAAAGTCGATGGGTACCGATCCTTTAGGTAGTTCAACTACATCTCCGTCAGGTGTGAACACATAAACCATGTCAGAGAACAAGTCGAATTTTAGAGATTCCATAAATTCTTCTGCATTCGAAGACTCATTTTGCATTTCCAAGATTTCACGGAACCACGTCAATTTAGAATCGATTGTATCTGGGTGATCTGCAGTGATCCCCTCTTTATACGCCCAATGCGCAGCAACTCCGAATTCAGCAATTTTATGCATTTCTTCAGTACGGATCTGCACTTCGAGTGGGTCTCCTGCGGGTCCCACAACAGTTGTATGCAACGACTGATACAAGTTCTGCTTCGGCATCGCAATATAGTCTTTGAAACGGCCAGGCATCGGCTTCCATAGCGTATGGATGATTCCTAGTACAGCGTAACAATCTTTAATGCTACCGACGACGATACGGACTGCAAGTAAGTCGTAAATTTCGTTGAACTCTTTTTTCTGAATGACCATTTTACGATAAATCGAATACAAATGCTTCGGGCGTCCCGATAATTCTGCATGTATGTCCATCGTGCCGATTTCGGTATGGATTTGTTCCATAACATTCTTTAAATAATTTTCACGTTCCACTCGCTTTTGCTTCATGAGGTTGACGATGCGGTAATATTGCTGAGGATTTAAATAGCGAAGGGCAATGTCTTCAAGCTCCCATTTGATCGCAGATATCCCGAGTCGATGAGCAAGTGGCGCAAAAATCTCTAATGTTTCAGATGAAATCCGACGTTGTTTTTCTTCTTTAACGTATTTCAGTGTTCGCATATTGTGTAAGCGATCCGCAAGTTTAATAAGTATGACCCGAATATCTTGAGCCATCGCAATAAACATTTTACGGTGATTTTCCGCTTGTTTTTCTTCGTTAGTCTTAAATTTCAATTTATCAAGTTTTGTTACCCCATCGACAAGCATCGCGACTTCTTCTCCGAAGTCCCGTACGATATCAGCTCTGCCGATTTCAGTATCTTCCACGACGTCGTGCAAAAATCCAGCAGCTACTGTAGATGGATCCATTTGAAGTTCTGCAAGAATCCCGGCAACTTGTACCGGATGGAGAATGTAAGGCTCTCCAGAACTTCTGAACTGACCTTCATGTGCACGTTTCGCAGATTCATACGCTTTTCCGACAAATGCGACGTGTTCCTTATTCATATAGGAACCTACAAGTTCAAATATATCTTCTGCCGTTAAATCTTGAGTTTTAGCCATTCTCTCACCTCTTTCAAGCTATTTCCGAAAAAATAAACATACCTCTATTGTATGGCGAAAATAGAAGATTTGTAAAGAAATGAATTTAAGGAGTTGTCTTACTGTGTCTAAAGCATGTCCGAATAGCGAGCATTTTATAGATTGACTGTATGAAAAAACTCCTCCACATAAATGTGAAGGAGCGAACTTTAGTAAGTCATAAGTGAACGTATGTTGTGATTGTTTAATTTACTGCGGCCATCCAAGTATGTAAGTTCGATTAAGAACGCACATCCTGCAACAACTCCGCCAAGTTTTTCAACAAGTTCAACCGTCGCGCCAACTGTTCCGCCAGTAGCTAGAAGGTCATCGACAACAAGAACACGTTGTCCAGGTTTGATGGCATCTTTATGGATTGTTAACTGATCCACGCCATACTCAAGATCGTAGTCAACAGCGATTGTTTCTCGTGGCAATTTACCAGGCTTACGTACCGGTGCAAATCCGATTTCAAGTGCATAAGCAACAGGACATCCAATGATGAACCCACGTGCTTCAGGCCCTACAATTAGTTCTGCTCCCATTTCTTTTGCATATTCTACAATTTGGTCTGTCGCATATTTGTAGGCTTCACCGTTATCCATGATTGTAGTAATGTCTTTGAAGCTAATCCCTTTTTTCGGATAATCTGGAACTACTGTGACGAATTGTTTCAAGTCCATACGGTTTCCTCCTCGACGGCTATCTCTGCATGTACCTTCTGAAACCATTGTTTAAGCTCATGGTAAGGTGCATACAGCATCCGTTCTTCCATTTCAATCTGTCTTTTCCGTTCTTGGTAAGCAGGTGCTTCTGCAAGATCGCGTTTACCCGCTGTGGGCACACTTTGAATAACACCATTCTCTATAGTAACAAATCCTAAATCAAAAAACACTTTCGACATGAAATAAATCGTGTCTAATTTCCAACCTTTGTGCTTCGCAAGTTGTTCACCTTGAGTGTTCAAGTCGAATGTTTCCCGTTTTTTCAAGAAACTGAAGTACCAACCGAACGTTTGTCGATCAGGTATGCCGTCGAAATAGCGTGATTCAGGCGCATAGAAATGAGCATAAATTCTACCTGGATTGTACACGCCTATCAATAACTCCAACTGTTCCTGTCGCTCAGGAATATCGAGTAACACGATATGTTCAATTGAAGCATCGGGCTGTCGATCCTCATACATCATAATCTCGATGCCAGGAAGGATCGGTGTGAAATGCTTTTTGGTTTGTTCTTGAAACGCAATATAGCGGACATGCTCTTTAGGAATCGTATGAACCCATCGAAGAGGATCACGGATACCACGCAAGTCGAATACTTGGCGCTCGTCAGAACGAATATCTTGTAGTAAGATCTGTGGTTTTTTGAAGTTATTCCACTCATTCACTTGTAAATCACCTGTCACCATTAATGACATTCCGTGTGTCATTTCGTCAGCTAATTCACCTGAACCGAAACTAATTGCATCAAGTTTACTCGCACCGTCTTCTAACTCCAGTTTTAAATGGTTTTTAGCCGCACCGATTTTACGGATGGATCCGACAGTAATGTTTTCGATCATATAGATTGGTTTTGGAAATGCCATTCCAAATGGACGTAGTTGTTCCAATGATTCTAGTACATCTACTTCTATTTCATCTATCGTCAAAGGCACATCGATATGAACTGTAGCAACTAACTGTTGTTCTGTTAATACGTCTTTCGCTTGTTCGTTTAACCGATCTCGTAAAGTATCGACATCCGAAAGCGCAAGCGTCATTCCTGCCGCCATAGCATGTCCACCGAAATGCGGGAGAAGTTCTTTATTTTTTGAAAGTTCCTTATATAAGTCGAACCCTTCAATACTGCGTGCAGAGCCTTTTGCAGTTTCAGCTACAGGATCTATCGCTAGTACTATTGACGGCCTATGGAACTTCTCCGTCAATCGAGAAGCAACGATTCCGATGACTCCAGGATTCCATCCTTCTTTCGCAAGCACAAATACATGCGGGATGTTGGATCCGTTGACGTCTTCAATCATTGTTAGCGCCTCTTCTGTGATGCCATTGACGAGTGCTTGACGTTCTTTGTTGAGTCGGTCTAACTCATTGGCGATTCCCATTGCAACTGCGCTGTCTTCTGCTTTTAATAGCTCAACTGCGGGGTCTGCATCCCCTAGACGTCCGGGTGCATTGAGTCGAGGGCCAACCATGAAGCCGAGCGTCTCTTCTGTGAATTGACGTTGTTCGGTTCCCCCAATTTTAGCGAGTGCCTGAATACCAGGACGACTAGACATGCGCAATCGTCGAACTCCCTCTTTAACGAAGTAACGGTTTTCATCCAACAAAGGAACAAGATCCGCTACAGTCCCGATTGCTGCAAACTCTAACAAATCGAGTGGCGCTTCGCCGAGTAACGCAGTCGCCAACTTGAATGCAACACCGACTCCTGCAAGTTCCCCATACGGGTAGTTTCCTTCAGGATGTCTTGGATGAATGACAGCGTCTGCTAATGGTAAAGACTCTCCGATTTCGTGGTGATCGGTAATTATGATATCTAGACCAATCGATTTCGCAAAGGCAGTTTGCTCGATGCCAGAAACGCCGTTGTCGACGGTAATGATCAGAGATGCGCCCATGTCAGCGATTTCCTGGAAAAGCTCACTGTTTGGCCCGTAGCCATGTTCAAAACGATTCGGTATGACAAACGAGACATCCGCTCCGATTCTTTCCAGTGCGGTCGTGAGTACAGAGACACTCGTAACTCCGTCAGCGTCATAATCACCGTATACAACGATGTGCTCACCGCCTTCTACAGCCGCTTGAATTCTTGCGACTGCTATGCCCATATCATGCAATAAGAAAGGATCATGTAAAACGGTTGCATCTGTCGCTAAAAACGCTTTAACGGTAGCAGGATCCATAAATCCTCGAGACGCTAAAATTTTTGCGTGAAGAGACGGCAAATGCAGCTCAGTAATCAGTCGTTGGACTACATCCTCGTCCGGTCTATGTATTTTCCAATTTTTACTCGATTTAATCAATGCAATCACTTCCTCTACGCTAAGTATACCGGCTCCAGGTGTTTTCCGAAAGGATTCGGACTGATAAAAAAAACGTCTCTGCATGATTCACAAAGACGTTTCAGCTATCACTTTTTTGCATCGAAGCTATCATCCATCACTTCGTGCGCAAGCTCGGGTGATTTTTGTAGCATGGCAATTTCATTTTGTTGGTTCGCAATCGTGCTTTCTTTTTCCGTAATAACTCTTTGCAAGTGTTTCACTTCTCGAGTTGTTTTAACTGAGCGGAATATGGTGAATAGCCCACTTGCAAGTGCTCCTAATAATGCAGATCCAAGAATGACTAGAACAAGTGGCCAATGGGCCTCTCCGAACACATAGTCGACTGGAACTTTTGCGACATTAAAGACAGCAAATATCGCGATAATAATTGCAAATAAAAGTCCGAATAACAGCATCCACTGGGATTTCATGGGCATTCCTCCTCTGACTAAAATACTGTATGACAACTAAAAAAACAGGTATACCTAAGTATACCTGTTAGTGGAATTATTGAAACGTATTAGACAACGGGCTCGTCTGATCCCCATTGTTTCTTTTCTTTTACAGTTTTCAGCTTACCGTGTTTCTTAATTTCACGCTTTTTCAAGTCGAACCAGATTTGAGCGGAAATGTAGATCGACGAATACGTACCTGCGATAAGACCAATCAGTAACGCGATGGAGAATGGTCGAATTGCTTCTGCGCCTAATGCAATAAGTGCAACGACAACAATAAGTACAGTCAATACGGTATTTACAGAACGTCCGAGAGTTTGGCGAAGTGACTTGTTAATAATGCTTGCCAATTCATCTTCGTTATCCAAGTGACCGATCTTATGAAGGTTTTCACGGATTCGGTCAAACGTAACGATTGTGTCGTTTATGGAATACCCGACAATCGTCAATACTGCTGCGATAAAGGTAATATCGACTTCCAAACGCAAAATACTAAAGATTGCAATCATGAAGAATGCATCATGTAGCAGACCTATTATCGCGGAAACACCCATACGCCATTCAAAACGGAATGCTACGTAAATGATGATTCCAATCGCTGCAAGTATCAATGCATAGATCGCATTTTTCGCTAACTCTTTACCGACTGTTGCGGAGACAGTAGAAATATTCGGTTCAGCACCATATTTGTCAGTAACTTGAGTTTTAATGTCATTCACTTCTTGTTGGCTGAACTCTTCTTTAAATCGTGCTACACCGATATTCTTTTTCTCACCTGAAATGACGATGTCATCCGTTGAATGACCGATTTCATCCAAGTATGTGCTCACTTCTTCTTTCGTTAATGCACTGTCTGAAAGAATTTCAGCACGAGTACCACTCGAGAAGTCGATTCCTAAGTTCAATTTAAAGATCCCTAGAACAATCGCTCCTACAACCAGTAATACGATTGAAAGTGTATAGAATCGCTTGCGGCTATGAACAAAGTCAAAGCGATCGAATCTTGTTGTCAATTCGAGCGTATCTACATTTTCGGATGCTGGGTGAACGCGTTTTAAAGGAACTCCGAACCAGCTAGTTTTCCCATCAAAGTAGCCACTGTGAACAAGTAATCCTAGAAGTAAACGAGCGCCCCATACCGCTGTTATAAAGCTGACTGCGATACTGATGATGAGCATTGTTGCGAAACCTTTAACAGAGCTTGTCCCGAAAATGAACAATACGACTGCTGCAAGGAGTGTAGTTACGTTCGCATCGAGAATTGCTGTGAACGATTCTTTGGCACCACGAGAGAATGCAGTCTTAATGGAACTACCCACTCGCAGTTCTTCCTTAATACGCTCATAGGTTAAGATGTTCGCATCGACGGCCATACCGACACCAAGGAGCAATGCGGCAATACCCGGTAGTGTAAGAACACCATTAATGAGTGTGAAGACTACCATTATTAAGAAGATGTAGACAGAGAGAGTAATAACTGCCACAACCCCTGGTACACGGTAGTAAAACAGCATGAAGACGAAGATTAACGAAACACCGAGAATTCCTGCAGTAATCGTCTTATCTAACGCTTGTTCACCGAACTGAGCCCCGACAGAAGTCGAATACATCTCTTCAAGATGAACAGGAAGTGCACCTGCGTTTAAAATACCCGCAAGGTCTTTTGTCTCCTCAACTGTGAAACTACCAGAGATTTCAACACTAGACGAGTTGATGGTTTGTCGTACAGAAGGTGCAGAAATGAAACGTGGTTTCGGTTTCTTCATTTCTTCTTTATACGAGTCTTTACCTTCTTCAAAGTCAAGCCAGATAACCATGACGTTCTCAGGTGCTTTTGCAGCAACTTCTGTTGTCACTTGAGCAAACTTAGAAGGGTCTTTCATTTCAAGTGTGACGACAGGATTGCCGCCTTCACCAAAGTTGGCTTTCGCTTTCCCTGCTTTCAAGTCATCTCCGTCAAGTAGCAATTTATCATCCGCATCGCGGAACGTTAAGTTTGCTTGAGTCGAAAGTAACTCACGGGCTTTCTTTTGGTCATCTACGCCAGCAAGTTGAACACGAATCCGATTGTTCGATTCAATTTGGATACTCGGTTCACTAACTCCGAGAACGTTGATACGATTTCCAAGTGCTTTTGCTGTATCTGCGACAACATCTTCCGTGATCTTTTGCTTATTCTCGCCGGTTTTCAATTGCTGAACTTCGTACAAGACTTCAAATCCACCTTGTAAGTCCAGGCCTAATTTAACATTTTTTAAAATCGGGTTCGCTGTACTGCCAATTGTTGCTGCGAAAATTACAAGCAACAGTAAAAAGGCGATCAGCCGTCCTCTTTTCTTCATGATCCATTTTCCCCCTCTTATATGTGAAGCGGTAGTACTTTGTTATGTACGTAAGAAACATCAACACAACAATTATGAGACAGTGCGCGCGTAGTGTCAAATGCTAATCCCGTCACCACCTAATTTTCTGAATTCTTTTTAGACGAGAGTAAAATCTGTAACTCTTCACTATTTAAATCCGAAAACCAGTCAGAACTCCGTTGCTCTTCAATCTGTGTATAGGTCATGTACTCTGCAGGCGTTAGCTCCATAACCCCATTAATAACCTCGTACGCCCTCATTTCGTTAATTTTACGCTTTCGCCACTTTTTTTGCACGCAATATTTCCAAATGTCAGCTTCTGTCACTGTTGAATACCCGTAAAAATGGAACTCATTCATCTTACTTTCAATTGCAGGGCGGACATGGTCAAACAATTGTTCGTATTTGATATCCACTCACGTTCATCCCTTCTTGAATAGAGAGTTGTAAATGTACATGTTTCCGCATACAAGTAGTGTATATGAATTGTCTGGACTTGAGAAGGAGTTGTTTTCATTGTCTTCATTTATTCGCGGAACTGTTGTGTTAATGATTGCTGTTTTTATGACAAAATTACTCGGATTCGTCTATCGAATTCAATTCATGCGTGTAGCTGGAGAAGAAGCCGTAGGGATTTATATGACCGCTTATCCTGCGTTCATTTTCTTCTTATCACTCGTTCAACTAGGGATACCAATTGCAATTGCAAAAGTCATTGCAGAACTTAAAGCGAAGGGTGAAACGGCACGTCTATCACAAGTGATGCGCACTTCTTGGCTCGTCACCATATGTACATCACTCATTTTCTTACCGGTATCGATTCTTTTCATTCCGTTTTTATCGGAAACATTACTTGGCAATTCCGCGTCTGCTGTTACGTTATATGTTGGAGTTGCGATTGTTCCGATTGCAGCTATCGGCGGGATCGTCCGTGGATATTTTCAAGGAATTGCACGTATGGAAGAAACAGCCTGGTCTCAAATACTTGAACAATTCGTCCGTATTCTTCTAATTACTTGGCTTCTGCCAGCATTTCTCGTAGAAGGCAATGCTCCACTGAATGCTGCTATTGCAATGGGAGTTACACTTTTAGCTGAAGCCGCATCCGTCCTCTATTTATGGTTCAAGTATAAAAAGCATAAAAAAAACACCCCAGAGTCCAGCGCCAAGGATGGTCCGTACCCTCTTAAACCATTGATGTCCATTGCGTTACCTTCTTCAGGAAGTCGATTGTTCGGAACGTTCACTTGGTTTTTAGAGCCTATCATCTTTTTACGTGCACTCGCAGTATCGGGCGTGACAGCTGTTGCTGCTACGTCGTTGTATGGTGTTATTTCAGGAGTTCTTATCCCTCTGTTGCTATTTCCATCTTTTATTTCCTTTGCGCTCTCGGTTGTGCTCATTCCAGCGGTGAGTGGGGCATCGGCTGCGGGCAATATTAGCAAACTCCAGGAACGCATTCACTTATCGCTACGGCTATCCGCATTAACAGGTACTGCCGCAGCAGCTGTTTTCTTTATACACGGTAAGGAAATGGCAGAGGCCCTATTCCACATTTCAGATGGGGCATCCTATATGACACTGCTCGCTCCAATTTTCTTCTTTTACTATATTCAAGGACCTTTGTTCTCGATTTTACAGGCAACCAACGAGGCGAAAGCTGCAATGATGAACTCCGTCTATGGCGGGATTGCTAAATTAGTCGTCATGTTCGTCCTCGCTTCTCAACCAGGACTACAGGAAACTGGTGCAATTCTAGCAATTGGATTCGGTGTATTGATCACTTCGTTTCTACATATTGCAACGTTACGAAAGAACAAAAAGACCGATACTGGATTCACAATGTTTGCACTACCGTATGCTTCGTTCATCATGACAGCAATCATGCGACCGATATTCTTCCCAATCGGTAATTATGGATTGTGGGTTGAGTGTGGAATTACGGTTCTGTTCCTGACAGTTGTGCTATTTTTAACAGGCCAATTGCAGCGCAATGATATCCGCCATTTCAAGAAGTTATTTGCCCGTTATAAATAAGCTTGCTTCAGTTGTACTTTGAGTTCTCCTTTTTCCCATGAACAATAGAACACTTGCTCAGGTTCTTCAATTCCTTTTTTACGCAGTTCTTCCCGTAACCATTCTTCTGTTTTGTTATGGATTTTCAAATGGCGACCATCGATATCCCCATCTGAAATCAAAGGAAGAACTGGTGCGGTCTCACCATATTTAAAGACAGCTAAATTACCTGAAGGCTCCAGGTACGCATAGGCGACTTCAAATACGGATCCGACTTTCTGTTCTCGTAACTGTTGGAATAAGTCGTCTAAATTATAGCGTTGTTTCCGCATCTCTTCTTCTAGTATTTTTCCGTCTTGAATAATGACTGTTGTATCGCCATCTACAATGTCTCGGAACTTCTTGTTTTTCAATGAAACTAATGATGAGACATATTGAATGACAAGTAGCACAAGCATAGGAAGAACAGAGTTGATCAACTTCCTATCCGGGGAATCAAGAGCAAATGCTGCAACTTCTGCAATAATGACAAATACGACAACGTCAATAACACTTAACTCGCCAACTTCCCGTTTTCCCATTAGCCGTAGAATGAGCACAATTAATGCATATAAGAATAGCGTTCGGAAGCCGATTATTAACAAATCATCCATAGCAGTACCCTCCTTATCGAAACTAGTCTGCCCAGTAACGCAAGTCATTAAACGAAAATACGTACAAAAAAAGACCTACCAAGTTACTTGGCAGGTCTTTCTAGTTTTGCATTATTAAATAGCAATAGAGCTATCTGTCACTCGACCTACAGCTTGACGGTCAAATTGTAGTACAGCGCCATCTGCAGTTTTCAAAAACACAGAAGTTTCATCGACAGCATCGATCGTTCCGTGCAATCCACCGATTGTCACAACACTATCTCCGCGCTTCAAACTTGTCTGCATCTGTTTTGTTTGTTTTTGGCGTTTTTGTGCTGGTCTAATTAGCAAGAACCACATAATTGCGATCATTGCTACGAACGGCAGTAAATTCACTAAAGTTGCATTCATCTAAAATCCCCCCCTACCTTGACTAGTATACAAGAATTAAAAGTTTTTTGCATTTGGTTTGTTGAAACCATATTGTTCGAAGAACTCTTCACGGAAATCACCGAGACGATCTTGACGGATTGCTTCCCGTACTTGTTCCATTACGTTGAGTAAAAAGTACAAGTTATGATAGGACGCAAGACGTAAACCAAAAGTTTCATTACATTTAATTAAATGACGAATGTAAGCTCGGCTATAGTTTTTACACGTATGGCAATCACAATTTTCATCGATTGGACCGAAGTCCCGCTCGTATTTTGCGTTCTTAATGACAACACGACCGTTACTCGTCATCAAGGTACCGTTACGCGCAATACGTGTTGGCAACACACAGTCGAACATATCGATACCGCGGATTGCACCATCAATGAGAGAGTCTGGTGAGCCTACGCCCATTAAATATCGTGGCTTATCTTCAGGTAACAACGGTGTCGTGAACTCAAGTACACGGTTCATAATATCTTTCGGCTCCCCAACTGAAAGTCCGCCAATTGCGTATCCAGGGAAATCTAGAGAAGTTAAGTCTTTCGCACTTTGTTTACGCAGTTCTTCGAATTCCCCACCTTGGATGATCCCGAATAACCCTTGGTCATTTGGACGCTGATGCGCATTTAGGCAGCGCTCTGCCCAACGAGAAGTCCGTTCAACGCTCGCTTTCATATAGTCATAAGTGGCAGGGAATGGCGGGCATTCATCAAACGCCATCATAATGTCTGATCCGAGTGCGTTTTGAATATCCATCGCTTTTTCAGGGCTCAAGAATAGTTTACTGCCGTTCAAATGGTGCCTAAAGTGAACACCTTCTTCTTCGATTTTACGCATATCACTTAGCGAAAACACCTGGAATCCGCCTGAATCCGTTAAAATCGGTCGGTCCCAGTTCATGAATTTATGAAGGCCGCCAGCTTCACGAATAATTTCATGTCCTGGACGGAGCCATAAATGATACGTGTTACTTAAAATAATGCCGGCACCGATTTCTTTCAACTCTTCAGGAGACATCGTTTTGACCGTCGCCATTGTACCGACAGGCATGAATGCAGGTGTTTCAAACGAGCCGTGTGGTGTATGGACGATACCAAGGCGTGCCCCGGTCTGTTTACATGTTTTTATGTGTTCGTACCTTACTGCTGGCATAATTAGTTCTCCTTCTTTCTTGACGGTCTGATGAACATCGCATCTCCGAAACTGAAGAAACGATACTCCTCTTCAATCGCTTTGTGATACGCATTTAAAATATAATCACGTGTTGATAATGCAGAGACAAGCATGACTAATGTCGACTTCGGTAAATGGAAATTCGTAATCAGTCCATCTACTGCTTTAAACTCATATCCCGGGAAAATGAAAATCGATGTCCAACCGGAACACGCGACCATCTTCCCGCCATTATCACTCGCGATTGTTTCAAGCGTTCGTGTAGACGTCGTACCTACAGCAACCACACGTCCGCCATTTACTTTCGTATCATTAATAGCAGTAGCAGTTTGCTCCGTCACTTGGTAATATTCTGCGTGCATTTCATGGTCCTCAATCGTGTCTACACTAACTGGACGGAATGTGCCTAACCCAACATGAAGTGTGATGAATTCTACACCGACACCTTTCGCGCGAAGTGCATCGAGGATTTCCTCAGTAAAATGAAGACCAGCAGTTGGTGCTGCTGCAGAACCACGCTCTTTCGCAAATACAGTCTGATAGCGTGATTGGTCATCGAGCGTTTCAGTAATGTAAGGAGGTAATGGCATTTTGCCTAACGCATCTAGCAATTCATAGAAGATTCCTTCATACGTAAACTTAAATGTACGTCCACCTTGGTCTGCAACACCAATACATTCGGCCGTTAGACGTCCATCCCCGAATGTGATGACTGTTCCCGGTTTGACTCGTTTAGCAGGTTTAACAAGCGTCTCCCACTCGTTGTCGCCCGTTTCTTTTAATAACAGCACTTCAATCGAAGCACCCGTTTCTTCTTTTACACCTATTAACCGAGCAGGTAATACTTTCGTGTCGTTCAAGACGAGTAAATCGCCACTTTCCAGTTCATCAACAATATTACGGAAGTGTTTGTGAGACACTTCTCCTGTTTCACTATCCAGCACGAGTAACCGACTCGCTGTACGATCTGCAAGTGGTGTCTGTGCAATCAGTTTCTGTGGTAAGTCAAAGTCAAAATCATTTACATCCATACCGTCTAATCTCCTTAATTTTGTAAAGTTAACGCTCTTCCGGTAATGGGAAGCCGAAGTGTTCGTAGGCTAACGGTGTTGCAACCCGTCCTCTAGGTGTCCGCTGGATGAAACCGATCTGTAACAGAAACGGTTCATAGACATCTTCTAGCGTCACGGACTCTTCCCCTATACTTGCAGCTAACGTTTCTAAGCCAACAGGGCCTCCACGGAAACGTTCAATCATACCTGTCAATAATTTATGATCGATATGATCCAGTCCGTGTGAGTCCACTTGTAGCATTTCAAGAGCTTCTATTGCTATGTCGAGAGAAATTGTACCATTACCGCGAACTTGAGCATAGTCTCGCACTCTGCGCAGCAATCGATTGGAAATACGAGGAGTCCCTCTTGACCTACGTGCAATCTCTACTGCTGCCTGATCATCGATTTTCACATCGAATAAGCCCGCACTTCTAATAACAATTTCACGTAATGGCTCAATATCATAGTATTCCAAACGTAAGGGCACACCGAAACGATCTCGTAGTGGTGCTGAAAGTGATCCTGCTCGTGTTGTCGCCCCGATTAATGTAAACGGCGGCAAGTCCAGACGGATCGATTTTGCAGAAGGTCCTTTCCCTACGACAATATCGAGACAGAAGTCTTCCATTGCTGGATAAAGCACTTCCTCGATTGCCCGATTTAAGCGATGGATTTCATCGATGAATAAGACGTCTCCTGGCTCTAGCGAAGAAACAACTGCAGCTAAATCACCTGGACGCTCAATCGCGGGGCCACTTGTCATACGAAGGTTGACGCCCATCTCATTTGCAATCACGGCAGCAAGCGTCGTCTTCCCTAACCCAGGAGGTCCATACAATAACACATGGTCCAAGCTCTCACTTCGTCCACGAGCTGCTTCTATGAAAATCGACAAATTGTCTTTGACTTTATCTTGTCCAATATACTGCGATAATCGCTGTGGGCGAAGCGACTGTTCAAATCCTTCATCGAAATCCGAAAGATCACTTGAAAGTACACGTGAATCCATCGTTCTCCCTCCTTTTTAACTGCGACAGACTTATTGTTGCTTCAACAACAATTGGAGTGCACGCTTCATATAACCCTCTGTAGACATTTCTTCCGATTCCAAGGCTTTTTTCACTTTTGCAATTTCACGTGCTGAATAACCGAGAGCTTCTAATGCTAGCATCGCTTCTTCAAGTGCACCATTTTCAGTGAGCGCAAATAATGAATGACCGTCTTCAGGCATGTCCAACTCCGTAAAGAGGTCGACCAATTTCCCTTTCAGATCTAGTATCATCTGACGCGCCGTCTTTTTGCCGACACCTGGGAATTGTACGAGAAACGCCTCATCTTCGCGTTCAATCGCACTAATCACTTGTGACGGAATACCACTGGAAAGAATTGCAAGCGCTCCTTTAGGACCAATTCCTGAGACCGTAATTAGTTTACGAAATAGTTCACGCTGTTCCAGCGATAAAAATCCCATGAGTAATTGTGCATCTTCACGAACGTGGTGGTGGATAAAAATCTGTTGTTCCTCGCTAGAAGCGTGAAACGCGTATGGATTTGGTGTCAAAACTTGATAGCCAATTCCGCTATTTTCAATTGTAATATATTCAGGTGTCACCCGTGTGATGAATCCTTTTATGTAATCATACAATGCTACTTACCCCCTAGAGTCTTATCTTAAAGTATACCACAGGCGTACCCTTTGTACGTCTGTCTACGCACGAAAAAAAGAACTGCTAGCCGCAGTCACTACGGCTCTCAGCAGTCTCTTTATAGTTATTATGGTTCGAAATCTAGTAAGTTGTTTGAAAATCGACATAGTTCTGGCCAACTGTTCAACGCTCGTTCAGTAAATGGGAGCAAATGATCGGCTAGACGATTTTGACGTGCTTCGGGCAATGTTGCCAAATAGGACCACTCACGCAACAACTCATTGGGGTATTGCAGCATGGCAATGGGTTGTTCTCCCAGTTCTTGAAGTCTAGGTTGTTCTGAAAACAGCAACATCGCATCGTAATCGACCTTCGGAAGTACCCGGTGAAGCCATAATCCAATTTCAATATCCGGATGCCCCGTGCACGCTAAATCGAAGTCAATTAAATAGACACTGCCATCTGGTGTTTTCAGCAGATTATGATGTACCACATCTCCGTGAAGTAACGTGTTTGGAATAGCACGGACTGAGGCGGTTTGTAATATCATGAGTGCATGCTCAGCATACTGTTCAATCTCATCACAAGTCTCACTACCTAAAAACTTTTCTATCTGATCACGATGGCTTCTGAATCGATAGAGTCGCCATCTCCATTTATCCAACAACGCATAAGGTTTCAAAAAAGGAAGGGACTCCCAATCTACAAACACTTCTGTCTCATGAAGGGCAACGAGTGTAGTTAGGGAAGCCGTCCGTTCTTCTTTTTTTGAAAAGTTCACAGGTACCGAATCCGTTAACCAAGGCTGTATCACAATATGTGCATTCCCTTTTTTCGTCACAGGAAGACAATAGGGATACTGGATTGCTTGTAGCTGGTCATGGAGAGCTCTGATTTTCTCTGCGTCGCGAATATCCGAAAAACGTTTTACAGCATAATCCTCTTCATTTTCTTGCAAACGCCAAACATTCTCTTTGATGCTTGAGAATTTCTTTTCACCATTCACAATCGATCAATACGAGCCCGGTTGGTTTTGTTCATAATTTCCTTGCTGTGGATAAGCCATCTGTGGATACCCTCCATAATAAGGATGCACACCCATCATTGGCGCTCCATAGTAAGGCGTTGGCGACATACTACCTCCGCACGACGTACAAAGATGCATGAGATGCGGATGTTGGTTCGCTTGAATCCCTTGAATAGGACCCGCTTGCTGATTTGGATACTGCTGCTGGTAACCTTGAGGTGGCATCTGTTGCGGCATCTGTTGCGGTACATATCCTGACTCTGGCGGGCAGTAGGCTGGTGGTGCTAAGTCAAAACTCGATGATTCCATTTTCGGCATCTGATGTTCTGGTGATTCCCAGGGGTTCATACTGTCACAATGCGATGGAGACATACCCGGTCCTTGGCCTGGCATAATCGCTGATTCATCCGGACAACTTGATGATTCCGGTTTCATTTGCCATTGTGGCGGCATTGGTTGTTGTGGCATAGGATATTGCGGCATCATTTGTGGTGGCATCTGGTGATTCATGTGATGATGCATTGGATAGGCATTTGGATGACAATCGGCGTCATAGATTGGCATCCAGCCGCATGGAATTCCGATGTACATCGGGTGCACCATCGGGTGTTGCATAGCAGGTGGTGCTGGTGGTGGTGGTGTTTCACAAACTGGCGGTTGCGGTGCTGGTGGTGTTGGTGGCATTGGCACTGGCACTGGCATTGGCATTGGCACTGGCACTGGCACTGGCACTGGCATTGGCTCCGGTTTCATCTCGGGCTTTGGTGGTGCTGGTGGCGGAGTCGGCTTAGGCGTTGGTTTCATTTCAGGTTTCGGTGTTGGCTTATGTGTTGGCGGCTGCGGTTTCACCTCATGCTTCGGAGGTGTATGCATCGGCTTCTGTACGGGAGGTACTGGTGGTGCAACGGACTCCGGTTTCATGGGTTTTTCTTGATGATGTGGTTGCTTTTCTTTTCCTCCATGCTTTTCGTGGTGTTTTCCTCCCTCCGGAAGAAAAATCTTCATACCTGGAACAATATAGTCAGGATTGGCTAAATGGGCGTTCACCTTCTTCAGTTCTTCAAACGAAATTCCGTATTGACGCGCAATCTTCCAAAGCGTGTCACCTTTTACAACGATATGGACATTCACTCTGTAAAGTCCCCCTTCCATCAAATCATCTTATGAACGGATGCCCGGACGTGTGCATCATTTCTACGTCAGGCTCCTTCTCATTCAACTATATGAATCACAGAGGGTGAATAGCACTTCATCCCAAAAAAAGACCTGCCGGATTTAATTGCCGGCAGGCATTTGTTGGTTATAAGTACGATAAGACCCAAACGAAGAAACTTCACAATGGAGAGCTTTGAGTTCCTCCATTGCCCCATTCATCATCGGGTGATCTTCTGTTTCAGCTACATCAATTATGAAGAAATAATTACCGAGACCAGTTTTAAGTGGACGAGACTCGATTTTGCTCAAGTTTAACTTTCGCCATGAAAATACAGACAGAATCTGATGGAGCATTCCCGGCTGATCGTCTTCTGGCAATTTCACCATTAGCGTCGTTTTTGGACTTCCGCCACCTTCATACGCTAACGTTTCCTTACGAAGGGAAAGGACTACGAACCGCGTATGGTTAAAGTGAAAATCGTGAATCGAAGTCTCTGCGATATGAAGCCCATATGTATCTGCAGCGAGTTTGTTGCCAATCGCCGCAATTGCTAGTTCCGGATGCTCGGAGACATACTTCGCAGCAGCTGCAGTAGAAGACGTCTGAATAAGCGGAACCCGTCTAAAGTGGTATTGCAAATACTTATGACATTGCGCAAGAGCATGAGGATGAGAGTGAATCGATGCCAAAGATTCAACTGCACCTGCTTGTTCAGGATGCACCATAAGATGTTGTTGGATAGGTGTCGATAACTCGGCATTAATGAATAGATCGCTCCCATGGAACAGGTAGTCGATTGTCAAAGGTACAGAGCCTTCCAGCGCGTTCTCAAGGGGTACGACTGCATATGCGACATGCCCTTCAGTTACGGCTTCAATACAATCAGGAATGGATGGGAACGGCACCAGTCCAACCGATCCAAAAAAGTCTGTCGCAGCAATATGTGTAAACGAAGCTTCCGGCCCTAAATAAGCGACTGACGGCTTTAACGGTTCATGTTTCATCTTCTCATTCTCCTCTCACAATGCGCCTGAACTGACTAAGTGAACTGAATCGACAAAGCTCGGACCGTTCAATTTATGAAGGAACGCCTCCATCGATAAGTTCATTTCCGTCACATCCAGTGACAACGTTATATTCGCTCGCCCTTGAACAGGGATCGTCTGGTGAATGGTCAGCACGTTGCAATGCGACGAAGAAATAAGTTCCATCAACACAGCAAGTGAGCCTTTCAAGTCTTCCAATTGGATGAAGATCGTCAGCACCCGCTCGCGCGCAATCGCTTCGAACGGGTACACTGCGTCTTTGTACTTATAAAAGGCGCTTCGTGACAATCCAACTCGAGTGGTTGCCTCTAAAATCGTTGACGCTTCACCTGATACAAGCAGACGTTTTGCTTCCAACATCTTTTGCATGGATTCCGTCAAGACATCTTCTCGCACCAAATAGAATTGGTCTTCCCCCAACTGCTTCATCGTCAATCCCCCTAGCCGAAGAACGGCTTTACATTAATCGATAAATTCAAATTCAAAGTCAAGCAAACGAACGATATCGCCGTTTTCAGCTCCACGTTCACGCAATGTATCATCTACACCCATAGCACGCATCTGACGACCGAACTTACGTACAGATTGGTCGAAGTTGAAATCAGTCATCTTGAAGAGACGCTCAATTGAATAACCTGACAAGACGAATGCTCCGTCATCATCACGTGTAACTCTGAAATCAGCTACTTCTGGTTCGTATTTGTATAGAACAGAATGCTCTTCATCTGTTTCTTCTACTTCATGCATTGGGAATTCAGGGGTAACTTCAAGTAAATCTGCGATTGCAAACAACAAAGGCTCTAATCCATTACGAGAAACTGCAGAAATCGCGAAGATCTTATGATCTGTTTCACCAAGCTGCTCTTTGAATAGCTCTAAGTTCTCTTCAGCATCCGGCATGTCCATTTTGTTTGCGACAATGATTTGAGGACGTTCCATTAGACGGAGATTGTATTGCTCAAGCTCTCCATTGATGGTTTGGAAGTCTTCAAACGGATCGCGTCCTTCTAGTCCAGACATATCGATGACGTGGACAACAACACGTGTGCGTTCGATATGACGTAAAAACTGATGTCCAAGTCCTACGCCCTGGTGTGCACCTTCAATAAGTCCTGGCAAGTCGGCCATAACAAACGTACGGTGATCATTCGTTTCAACTAGACCAAGATTCGGCACAAGCGTTGTGAAGTGATAATCTGCAATTTTAGGTTTTGCTGAAGATAGCACGGAAAGAAGAGTAGATTTACCGACACTAGGGAATCCGACGAGTCCTACATCCGCAAGTACTTTCAATTCAAGCATGATTTCACGCTCTACTCCAGGTTCTCCTTTTTCAGAGAGTTCTGGTGCCGTGTTTTGAGGTGAAACAAAGCGGCTATTTCCGCGTCCCCCACGTCCTCCACGTGCAATAACAGCTGTTTGACCATCTTCAACTAAGTCAGCGATAATCTCTTTTGTTTCCACGTCAGTCACGATTGTGCCAGGTGGAACTTTAACGATCATGCTCGTACCACGACGACCATGCTGGTTCTTATTGGCTCCGTGCTCTCCACGAGGTGCTTTAAAGTGGCGTTGATAACGGAAATCCATTAGCGTGCGTAAACCTTCGTCCACGATGAAGGTGACGTCACCACCGTTACCACCGTCTCCGCCTGATGGTCCACCGAATGCTATATATTTTTCACGACGAAATGCAACGATACCATCGCCACCATTCCCGCCTTTTACGTATACTTTTACCTGATCGACAAACATGTGATTTCCTCCTATTGTCCACGAATCGTGAACGTCCAATACTCATTCTCTCTGGACATTTTGGCTGTCCAGTTGTTCTCTATTACATCAATCCATGCAATCGGCGCTGTTTGTCCGGGTAGCGCAAGGGTTACCGTCCATCCATCGGCCGTTGTTGTGACTATGATGTCCACTGTATAGTCGACGTATGGATCCGCCCCGTTTATCAGTTGCTGAAACAAATCGTCCAACACCTTCACGATTGCCTGATCATCTGCCAGTCGTTCGGCAGTTCTCGGTGCAATCTTTGTTTCAAGATGTTTATTGAACGCCAAATAGTTCCAGTCAAACGTTAAGATCCAGGTCTCGAGCGCTGGCATCCCGAGTCCACTGATTTGAGAGTCGCTCCGCATACGTTCTGTGGATTCAAGAAGTTTACGGCGCGCATCGGGGACATTATTGAGGTCCATGTGCATGAGGATAAGCTGCAGCTCATTTAAAAAGTCATGCCGAGCGAATTGCATCGCATCCCGGACAGACAACTCCGATTTGTTCATCATTTCACCGCCCACAGTATGATTCTCTACAGTATAACATCTTGGGGGTAGCCTTAGTCAAAAACAACTTAATTTGATGTTTTCACGAGCTATATTTTCATCGTAACACGTACATGCTACAAGCAGATGTCATTTAAAAAACAAAAAAGGACTGCACACTTGGCGCGTGCAGTCCTTTTTGAATTCAATTCTTATGCTTCCTGCGTTGCAGGTACAATGCTTACTTTTTTCTTATCGCGACCAAAACGCTCAAAGCGTACGACGCCGTCGATTTTAGCAAAAAGTGTATCGTCGCCTCCGCGACCTACGTTTTCACCTGGGTGAATTTTAGTTCCGCGTTGACGATAAAGAATCGAACCACCAGACACGAATTGTCCGTCGGCACGCTTAGCGCCAAGACGTTTCGATTCGGAGTCACGACCGTTCTTTGTAGAACCTACTCCCTTTTTCGATGCGAAAAACTGAAGATCCAAACGTAACATGTGTTCCACCTCCTACTTGATAAAGGTTATTTTAATAAATTGCGCATAGTCTTGTTCAATCGTCTGCATGGAAACAATCATCGCACGCACGATTACTTGCTGATCATGATCATCTTCCGTCTCCGGTAGAATGACTTTTAGGTACCCACCATCTTCTCCTTGTCGGATCGTCGGTGTAACCCCAGTGAGTGAGATAATAGCATTCACAGCGCCAAATGACACGGCGGTTGCAGCTGCACACACTAAGTCTTTCCCATGTTCTGCGTAATCGGCATGTCCGCTCATCTCAAAAGAGTCGATACGGCCCGATGCTTGTTTCTGTACGGTGATTTGAATCATATCAGCTTACAGGTTGATGCCTTCGATAACAACCTTAGTATAAGGCTGACGATGACCCTGTTTTCTGCTGTAGTTCTTTTTCGGCTTGTATTTGAAGACAGTGATTTTTTTGCCTTTGCCCTGTTTAACGATTTTCGCTGTTACAGAAGCACCTTCCACGAATGGAGCGCCAACTTTCACGTCATCTCCACCTACAAAAAGAACTTTGTCAAATGTTACAGCCTCATCAGCTTCACCCATCAATTTCTCGATGTAGATCTCCTGACCTTGCTCAACTTTGATTTGCTTTCCACCAGTTTCAATAATTGCGTACATACTTGCACCTCCTCAAATAATCTTAGACTCGCCTTCCCAGGTGATCCATTACAGATGCTTGTACCTGGTTCAGTGCGGTTGCAGCACGGGTGCGCTACAAACATAACAGTAGAATGATAACATGTACGACATTTCAAGTCAAGTGGTTTCTTTTCAATTGATCATATATCCTTCGATATCGTCTGAAACGGAATACGCTAATATTTTGGAGACATAAAAAGATCGCAAGACTTATTAATAATGCAGTTTCGGGTAATCCTGTAACTAGTATACCCATTCCTACAAGTAAAAACCCGATCGAAAACACAAGAAAAGCGGTTTGATCGAAATACTTGCTATCTTCACGTTCCATCCAGGCGAGCAATGCCTGTCCGCCGTCAAGCGGCAAAATCGGCAACAAATTCACGAGTAAAATTAGAAGTTGAATGCGAATAACATCGTCAGATCCCGGAAACGAAATCACGTGTGCAAGCACTAGGATTAGTAACGTTGCTATTGGACCACCTAACGCAAGAGCAATTCTCGCTTTACGCGAGTGCTCCAGTCGATTCGAAATCTCTAATTCGCCTCCATACGGCAAAATCGTCACTGAACGAACACGCATGCGATTCATCTTCGCCGCTACAAGATGCCCTGCTTCATGAACAAGCAAGGAAACAAAAACAATCGCATACGCAGCGAGTCCGTCCATAACTGCTAGCAAAATGAAGATTGGTAGCAAAATTGGATGCAGCCGGAACTTCAATGAGCCACTTCCGAGAAGAAAGCAGGCAATAGCGAAGAATCTAATACAAGACCATCACGTTTCACCTTTAAGTACATCGTCCCTTCTTCCATTACCGCGAGCGTGTCCCCTTTGTCAACAGCTGTATACGGTAATTTCGCGAAGGAACCAACGAACCCATAAGTCACTTCGTCTCCGTTATCATATTGCACCGTGAGCGTCTTTCCTGATTGTCTCGTGAATCCTGTGAATACAACAAGACCACTTCCACGAGCCGCGATTGGAAGTGCTTCCGGGTATGATAAAATCACACCTGATTTATACGGCTGCATGGACTCATAACCTGCAAACGGATCGACACCAACGACATCCCCACTCACTTGTATCATCCCGGAGTCTTCTCCGTCGAGGATCGAGGCTACCCATTTTTTCATGACGACAAAATCTTGCCCAGTAGATAAATATTGAGTTACCGGCTTCTCCATTACACCAAGTTGCTCTAGTTTCGCAACACCCAGAATCCCTAACGTAAATACAATGGCAATCATCCATTTTGTCTTCCCTTTCACACGCACCCCTCCTTTTTTTCAGTATATGAAGGACGTCTAGTGAATAGTCGGGATGCTACGTGTTTTGTAGACGAGGAGGACAATCTAACATTCAATGAATAATTTTCCGCAAAAAAATCCCCTGCACCATTAAGTGTAGAGGATTCTAAGTTTTATTTAGAAAATAGCGATTTCAATTTGCTGAAGAATCCAGGTCTTCCTGTATCTACAGACATAAGTGGAACCGATTCGCCAAGTATTCTTCGAGCAATATTACGATATCCTAGTGCCGCCGGATTATTTGGATCCATAACAACAGGTTCGCCTCGATTCGAAGAGGAAATGACATTTTCATCGTCTAAGACAATACCAAGTAAATCAATAGACAGATGTGACGTAATATCGTTGACGTCTAACGTATCTCCTGAGTTAATGAGATTGCGTCTTATACGGTTAATAATAAGTTTAGGTGGTTCGATATCTTCTTGCTCAAGCAATCCGATAATGCGGTCTGCGTCACGAACTGCGGAAATTTCCGGAGTCGTAACGACAATCGCGCGGTCTGCACCTGCTACCGCGTTTTTGTACCCTTGTTCAATACCCGCAGGACAGTCAATTAAAATATAATCGTAATCCCGCTTCAACTCAGTGATCAAGTCTTTCATTTGTTCCGGTGTTACTGCATTTTTGTCCGTCGTCTGAGCAGCTGGTAACAAAAATAACCGATCTTCAAATCGCTTGTCCTTGACAAGTGCTTGCTGAATTTTACAGCGACCTTCAATGACATCTACCAGATCGTATATGATCCGGTTTTCAAGGCCAAGAATGACGTCTAAGTTTCTCAGGCCAATATCTGTATCTACTAGACATACTTTCTTACCTTGAAGGGCCAATGCAGTACCGAGGTTTGCAGACGAAGTAGTTTTGCCGACTCCGCCTTTTCCAGATGTTATTACAATCGCTTCTCCCACATTAGCACCCCCCTTTAAATGTTGATAAACCCGGTCGCAAGAGTCTTAAATCTTGCAAGCGGTCAATGGCGATGAACCCATTCGTATGCAAATACGCGCATTCCATTTCAGGATGCTCGGATAGAATCGCAAGTTCATCGGTCATTGTTTCCATTTGGTCCGCGATCATGAGGTGTGTGGCTTCGAGCCAAGAAGCGGCAATGACCGCTTCCCGGTTCCCAGCATTTCCTGCGTGTGCTTTCCCTTTCAATCTACCTAATATATAAATGCTTCCCGCAGCAGAGACGTGTCCATTCGGATTAACATCACCGATCACGACCAAATCTCCTTCAGCTCGAACTTCTTGTCCTGAACGTACGATACCGATATACGTTTCAGACTGACGCTCTTGCACCCGACGGTTGCATTCTTCCATCGTAATGACATCACTTTGAATCTTTGAAACTCGTAAATGTCCAGCAGACTGGACGACTTGAATGATCTCTTTTGCTGCCTGATCACTGCAATAGCGAGATCCTGTATGAATTTGCACTTCAACAGCACCATCTAGACCAGGGTCTTTCGCTTTTTTACTCAGTTCCTCTAATAGCTCACTATAGGCGCATTGATCGTCCAGCCGCAGAATGAGGCCATCTTTTGTCCCTTTAATCGTTACCACTTGCTGTTTCGACACTTGCGTCACCCCGCCCTATGCGAAAATTACATACCGGCTTGCTTCTCTACGACTCGTTTGTAAATGAGATTTTTGAACAACCAACCGAACAGGATGATGAATATCAAGTTAGCAATCACTGTTGGTATAAGTCTCGCCGTCGCAAATACATCCAAGCTGATTGAGGTTAACGAAATCAGACTCGCAAACAGATACGACATTGTTTCAAGCAACACGACCATAAACAAAGACAAGAGCATAACAGTCCCGGTAGACCGATGAACTTGACGAATGATCACTGAAGCAAGGAAACAAATTAGCGGATAGAGAAACGTATATATTCCAATAATATCAATGTGATACATATCATACAAGAGGCCAAAGCATAATCCATAAAGAACCGCCTTGCGAAGATCATAGTACGAAGCGATGAATACTAAGTATACAATAACAAAACGCGGCACGAGTGTGTACCGCACACTCCCGAGTTCAATCGGTGAAAACAAACTAAAAACCGGTTCTAAAAAAAACAGAACGACTGCAATAAGAGGGATGATGAACCGTTTCATGATCCATCCTCCCCCTTTGTTGCAGACGCTTCTGAATCATCTGTCCCTTTCACAGTTTCAGATTGTCGTTTCGCAATCATCACATGGTCGAGCATAGAAAATTCAGCAGCTGGACGAACGTAAGCTAATTTCGTCAAGCCATAGTCATCCGTAGAAACTTCCGTCACTTCTCCAATTAACAGACCTTTAGGGAAAATCCCTCCAAGTCCCGAAGACATAACTTTTTGACCTACTTTCACCTCGAACCCAGAATCAATCCGTTTCATGATCAATTCGCCACGTTCAGGATCGTATCCTTCCATCAGACCGAAAATATCTTTTTTCCCTGGAATCATCGCTGATACACGGAAGTTTTGGTTTTCGGTTGATAACAATTCCACGGTGGAAGTAAAAGGCGTTACTAAGACAACTTTTCCGACTAATCCATTTGCAGTTAACACAGCCATGTTAAGTTTCACACCATGGCTTTTACCCTTATCGACAATGATTTTCTCTTCCCATTGGTCGGGATTCCGTGAAATCACAGTCGCCTGAACAGGATCATATGCGCGTAAGTCCTCTTTTTTATCGATTATCTTACGCAAACGATCATTCTCTTCTTTGACATCCGCTAATTCCACTTCTGTGGATGCATACTCGGTCAGACGTGCTTTCAACGTCTTATTTTCTTCATATGTATTCAAAATTCCATCAATGTCATCGAAAAATCCGGTAATGGAATGAGCCGGTTTTGAAAACAGAGACTGTCCAAAACCGACGACATCCTTCACCATCTTTTCTGGGAGGTTGGCGCTCTGCCGGTCTTTAAGAGAAAAAGCTATCAATGCCACAAGGACAATTACGCCCACGAGCAGTAAAATTAAACGTTTGTTCGAAAAAAATCGCGGCATTGCCGATATCCTCCCTCAATTATTTCGCTTGCATTTTTTTAATAACGTCAAAGTTATCTAGCGCTTTACCTGTACCAATCGCAACACAATCCAAAGGATCTTCTGCGATGAACACCGGCATATTTGTTTCATCCGAAATAACCTTGTCCAAGTTACGTAGGAGTGCTCCACCGCCAGTTAAGACGATACCGCGTTCCATGACGTCTGCAGACAATTCCGGAGGTGTTGTTTCCAACGTTTTCTTAACGCCATCGATAATTTGCACAATCGACTCGCGTAACGCTTCAACAATTTCTTCCTGAGCGATTTCAAGCGTTTTCGGTAGACCTGTTAACAAGTCACGTCCACGGATTTCCATCTTCTCAGACTGTTCTAAAACGCTTGCAGAACCGATTTCGATTTTGATGGCTTCAGATGTACGCTCACCAATCGTCAAGTTATACGTTTTACGGATATAACTGATGATAGCTGCGTCCATTGTATCTCCACCGACACGAATCGACTCACTTGTTACGATTCCTCCTAGAGAAATAACCGCAACTTCAGTCGTACCGCCACCGATATCGACAACCATACTACCTGTAGGTTCCCAAACCGGTAGATTCGCTCCAATTGCAGCTGCAAACGGCTCTTCAATCGTAAACGCTTCTTTAGCGCCTGCTTGACGTGCTGCATCGATTACTGCACGTTGTTCAACAGAAGTAATTCCGTAAGGCACACAAACCATAACATTCGGCTTTTTCCATGCGCCACCAGAAGCTTTTGTCGCTTCTTTCATGTAATGCTCAATCATAGCTGTCGTAATATCAAAATCAGCAATAACTCCGTCTTTCATAGGACGTGTTGCAACGATCGAACCTGGCGTACGGCCGATCATATTTTTCGCAGCACTACCTACTGCCACGATTTCATTTGTCACCGTATTTTTAGCAACTACGGAAGGTTCCCGTAGTACAATTCCTTTTCCTTTGATGAAAACCAACGTATTGGCGGTGCCGAGGTCAATCCCGACATCTCTCGCTCCTAGTCCAAACAAATTCGTTCTTCCTTTCTGCAGTACCGTTTTATGAGGCTTCTTAAAAGCATACACCATAGTATAACGGAAAGGCGAACAAATTCACAGTGTCACATGTATCCCTTTTCTTTAAGGGAGATAAAGCGCTGATCCCCGATGATAATATGATCCAAAAGATCGATTCCCATAAGCTCTCCCGCTTCTGCTAATCTCTTCGTCACTTCAATGTCTTCAGGAGACGGTGTCGCATTGCCTGAAGGATGATTATGCGCGACGACGAGTGATGCTGCAGAGCGTTTCACAGCTTCCCGGAAAATTTCACGTGGATGGACAATTGAAGAATTTAAACTGCCAATGAAAATCGTTTGCTTATGCAGCACTTCGTTTTTCACATTGAGAAACAGTACAACAAAATGTTCCTGCGTCAATTTCGACATATCTGTCATCAAATAGGCTGCAGCGTCTTCAGGTGATTTAATAACGTAGCGTCCGTCTTGCGCAACCGAATAGATTCGTTTGCCAAGCTCAGCTGCTGCCATGATTTGCACCGCTTTTGCATCGCCTACACCTTTGACAGCCGTTAACTCTTCAATCGTAACGTCTCGCAGATCTTGGATTTTATCAAATTCAGATAACAGCTTATTGGCAAGAACAAGTACCGATTCTTCGCGTGAGCCTGTTCGTAGCAATATGGCAACGAGTTCCTGATTGGATAAACTCGAGGCACCTTGACGGGTCATTCGCTCACGAGGTCTATCTGCAAAATGGATATCTCGAATCATCAACGTATCTTTATACCCCGTTGTCATCAGCGCTCGTCCCCTTTCAACCGAATCAGACCTCTAGAACGCATCGCGTCCGCTAGTTCTGCAATCGGTAGACCGACGACGTTATCGTAATCACCTGAAATTTCTTTAACAAGTAACCCGCCCGCTGTTTGAATGCCATAGCCACCTGCTTTGTCCAGCGGATCACCAGTTGCTGCGTATGCTTGAATAAGTGCGGAATCTAGCTTACGGAATGTTACTTCCGTGCTGATAGTAAACATGGTGATCGCGCCTTCTCTTAATAGTGTGACGCCGGTTATGACACTGTGAGTCTGTCCCGATAACTCGGTTAAAAATTCTACCGCTTGCGCAGTGGATTTCGGTTTCGGGAACACCTTTCCGTCTAACGCGACCACCGTATCGGCTCCAATTACTAGAGTCCCTGGATGGTCTTCGTATATAGCGGACGCCTTAATGGACGACAGAGCTTGAGCATAAGTTTCCGGCTTTTCACCATTTTCTATCGGACGTTCCTCCGCATGGCTTGCATGAATAGTGAACGGCATTCCTAAACGACTCAGTAATTCTTCTCTTCGCGGTGATGCTGATGCTAGAATAATGGTTTCATCGGTTTCAAAAAACATATAAAACGCCCCCTTTTTCCCATCATACGATAACGGGAACAAGAAGAAAATTGTTCAGAAATACATAAAATATGACTTTGGCATCTTTTTTTCTATCAAAAATCAAGTTTGACGCACTTACCCGTCTCCGCATAGTGTGCAAGCACATGCATTTTAATGACCGTTAAGTCTTCCGTAAACGCTGTAATGGCAGTGATATTACTCGTGAACGCGTCTTTTTTTCCTGCTTCAGCAGTCTGTTTCCGAGAGGCGACCAAATCCTGAATTTCAGAAATTTTCGTTGCGCTCATTACACTTCTTAACAACTCTCCTTCACCACTATCACAAGCAAGAGGTGAAACACGTACTTGTTTACGGAAAACACCTTCTGCACCCGCAGGATCGGCATCAGCTTCAGAAAGCCCTAATGCGCTCCACACGTAAAATTGACCGTTAGCATGTATAGGTGTCGCTTTCGGCAAGGTTTCATCCGCTATGAACGTAGTCGCTGATTCTTTGGATGAAAACACACCGTGTTGCTTAGCGTACATCGTAATCGGTGTACCAGCTGCAGCGGTATCCTCTTTAGAAGCGTCGTCTTTACCACCTGCTTGCTCCTTAGCGGGACCACTTGCAGGAACTTCCACTTGGTTGGAAGCTGCACTCTCAGGTTTCTCTGTCTTCAGTAAGATAAAACCGACAATTGCAACTGCTGCAATTCCGAGCAACACGCCTTGTCCGAGTGCGAGCATAATTGTCATCTTGGTATACTTTTTCTTAAAGTTCATTACAATCCCCCCAGTTTCATTAACCGTATTCATCTACCTTATCAAAATGGGCATGAAAAAGAACAAGACTGGTGTCGTCTTGTTCTGGGAATTGTTCGACTTAAGTTAACAACGTCAGATACCATCCGACAAGTGCATTGCCGTAGAAATAACTAATAAGTGAAGCTGCTGCGATGGATGGCCCGAATGGAACAGGCGTTTTACGACCTTGTTTTGTCCGACGTAAGTGAATGATACCTACGATTGAGCCAATTAGAGCCGCTAAAAATAGTGTGAAAAGTGTCAGCTGTGTACCAAGTACTAGGCCGATTACTAAGAACAGTTTAATGTCCCCGCCACCCATTCCACCTTTTGATACGATGGCAATGAGTAACAGAACGAGAAATCCGACAGCAGCGCCAAGGAAGCTGTCCCACCACGGCTCTAGTCGACTCACGATACGAAATATCACGATTGCAATACCGAAGGGTAAAAGAATTTTATTCGGAATAAGCATGTAGGCAATATCCGAAACCGTGATGATGACAAGCATGGAGACGAATAGCAACGCTACGACAAGTTCTAACGTAAAACCTAATGTGTAAAATGAAAACGCGAATAGAATCCCAGTAATGAGTTCCATCAACGGATAAATCGGACTGATCTTCGTACCGCACCCTCGACATTTACCTTTAAGGAACACGAAAGAAAAGACAGGAACTAAATCTTTCGCAGTCAATCTCCGGTCGCAAATTGTACAGTGGGAAGGAGGAGAAACGATGGATTCTTTTTTGGGTACTCGTAATCCTACAACGTTATAAAACGATCCGAAAACGAGTCCATATATGAAGAAAAAGCTTGTCCATACGAGTGTCATTCGTCATCACCTGCACGCGCAGTTGGATCCTCTTTACCCGCAGGCATCGGAGCATCTAGCTTCGGAACTTCCGGTTGCAATTCAACGAGATCTGGGCGATAAAATGCCTGGAAAGAGAGCGTCAGTTGAATAGGTTCACTCTCAGCACTCGCTTCACGTACTTCTTCCGGAGCTTCTAATTCAATCGCTTGCACAACAAAAATCCGTTCCATTGTTTCCACTTCTCTAATGAACCGATCCATTTCCTTGTAAGAAGCGGCTGTCAGTTCGACATCGATTGTCAATTGGCTTGGAGCTAGCGCAGGATCCATGACAGGCTGTTCACCTTCCGTTAGTTCGGTTGAACCCTCTTCCAAATCATCCTTATTAAAGGCAACGTTACGAATGAGTGTATTCGATTTCACTTCGGCCTTTTCCAGTTGTAAGAGAATCGAGTCTTCTAAAGGTAGGACAGGAACTTTCCGCTGCAAAGGTAATGAACTCGAAGATTGCTCTATAGGTTTAGCCGCTACTTGCCGTTGTAATTCAAAAATCACTTCGCGCTGGTCTGCAAGCGCACTTACTGCTCGTGCATTTGCTTCTCGTGCGGGGGCATAGAGTTGGAACCAACTGTAACTGGCGAGCAGGGCGAAAAAGAGACTCGCTAGAATAACAAGAGCGATGTCCTTTTGACGTTTAGTTAGCGTTCGCATCGTAGCCCTCCTCTTCTGGAACAGGTGTATCCGGTTCAGGGGTTGTTGCTGGTTCACTACCTTCTACTGGCGTTTCAGTAGGAGAATTCTCTTCTGGTTGGTTTTCTGGAACCGGTGGTGCCTCTCCATCCAACACTTGACGACCGTCAGTAAAGAAAATCGTATACGTTGCGACGTATCGAGGTAACCAGTATTTCGCCGTATTTTCCTCTTCTTCAATATCTTCCGTTTCAACAGATTCGATGGAAGCTGTTTCCACGTATTCAGATGACAACATGCGCGTCAAATAATAGGCCGCTTCCATTTTATCGTCAAACTGGACTTCTATAGTTGCTTGATGAGGAGTCGCAAACGCAAACGTCCGGAAGAATCCCCTTCGAGGAAGTAACGAAACCAAGTCTTCTAACAAAGGAGTAGTTTCATAACGATAGTCTTCAGCCCATTGAACACTCGTCGCCAACTGATCATGAGATTGCGCAGTTTCAGAACGGTTCAAACGAGCCGTCAGTTCGGATTGAGTGACTTGAAGTTTCATTTGTTGATCTTCTAACCGTTCGGTATCTAAAGTAACCGATCGGGTAAGTAAAAAGAAAATGAGCCAGAAAAGAAGCGCTGCGCCAAGTACCGCAAGCGCCACGTAGAGGAAGCTCGATCGCTCCTTCTCCTTTTCTGGCAACAGGTTAATATCGACTAGCATGTTGCACCTCTTTCAGCGCCAATCCGATAGTTCGATTGAACGACGCAGGAACTGTACCACCATCTGCGAACTTAAGGGGATCTGGAAGTAATGGACCCGCCACTACATTGAGGCGTCCCGCAACTTGGTTCAATAATGCATCCAACTCTGCGTATTCTCCATTTACGAGTAAATGCGTAATGGTCGCGCTGCCATTCCACATATTGTAACGATAAAAGTTGACGAGTTTCTCAAGTTCTTGCACGATGGCAAGAGGTGAGAGCGCACTCGGTCTCGTTGACAACTCAGTGGCCGTTAGATCGAGTTCGGTTGCGTTTTCTAAATCCACAGGTCGCATGAATTGCGGATAATGCTGGTGGAAGATCGAGACGACAAGTTGTCCATCCGTTAAATCTGCTAATAAGACATGCTCGTCCCCTGTAAAATGGTGCTTCTCGTGAGCTAATCGATAGAGGGCCAGCGGTGCAATATCTGCAACGAGCGGAACAAACTTCGCTTCGGTCAATGCGGTTTCATACCCCGAGAGCACACTTTCTTTCGACGCAATCAAAATCGCTTCATGCGTATCTTCGTTCGGTAAGTAAGGCACAACGTCAAAAACCGGATCATCGAACGGCAAATAGATCGACGACCCGATTTCTATGAAAAAGTGGCCTTTCAATTCATCTTCCATCACATCTTCCGGATAAGGAACTTTCCGGATCATTACATATGTATCGGGTGCAAGGAACTGGACACTGCGTTTCGCAATGCCCCACCCCTTCGCAAGCCCGTCAAGCACAGAAACCAAACTAGCCGTATCCACAACCCGACCTTCATGGACGATGTTGGCCAATAATGGCACTTCCACCGCTTCTTCCACTGTCAGCGGTTCTCCCGCTTTCAGCTTTACGTAGCGAACGGCGTCTTCTTCAATTGTAAGTGAGATTGGCCGCTTTGGGCGGGAGAATGGTAATGGGAATGGCATAGGTTGGCTCCTTATAAATAAATATTTCAGATAAAAAGTATCTTAGTTCTGTAATTATTCAGGAACGGTAAGAGATTTTCCACTTCCAGAAATTTGTTCGCTAGTTGCTTCCCTAAATTCAACACTTACATTTTTAGAAGTTCCAGTTCCTGAAATTTTAAATGCTTTTGTAGTACCTTCCTTATAAACTTTTGCTGATGTATCCTTTTTGAAAGAAGCTGTGTCTTCTAAAAAACCATCTTTAACAAGTTGATCAAGTGTGATGCTGAAAACACCTTGATTACCGTCATTACCGGTATTACCCTCTGCAAAATACATATTTGCTGCAGATAATGCAGTTTGAGCATCAGCTTTCACAGCTTTAATTCTACTATTCTCAATAATATTTCCAATAGAAGGCACTGCGATCGCTGCGATAATCCCCAAAATCACGATAACTGCGAGTAGCTCGACGAGTGTCAATCCTTTTTCATTTTTCAACTTTTTCTGCAAAAACTTCTTCATGTGGTTTCCCCCTTAGTGTACGTGCTTTTGTTGCTAGTGTCAGTATACCAAAAGTTCTGGTCTAATGGAACGAAAAAACTAGTAATTTATGAAAATTTATTAAATCAATAGAGTTATACGTTACAAATTATCTATCTCGTTAAATAGGCTGAACATCGGTAATAAAATTGCAAGGACAATAGTCCCGACTAATCCTGCAAGTAACACGATCATAACTGGCTCTATGAGCGCTTTCAATCGTTCAGTTGATGCATCAACTTCACTTTCATAAAAATCAGCTACTTTTGCAAGCATGGAGTCCAAAGAACCAGTTTGCTCACCAATTGCAATCATATGAGGAATTAAAGGCGGAAATGCCCAATGTCCTTCCATCGGTTCAGTTAATGATCCGCCGCGTTCTAATGATTCCCGAGACTTTTCGAGCACTTTTTTAATCACTTCATTGTCAATTACTTTCTCTGTCATCGAAATCGACTGTAAAATTGGTACAGAACTCGAAAACAGCGAACTTAATGTGCGAGTCAACGTGGCAAGAACTGATTTATTGACGATATTCCCGAAAATTGGTAAGCGAAGTAAAATTGTGTCTAACATTAGTTTACCTGCCGGGTTATTTCGTATTAAGTAAAATCCAATAGAAATCGAAGCGATAATCATGACGAGTATATACCAATATGATAAGGCAAACTCACTTGAACTCATAACAAATCGAGTAAGAAGTGGTAATTCACCACCGACGCTTGCAAACAAATCCACAAACATCGGTACAACGAACGTCAAAAGAAAAATAACTACACCAATCGCAACGATACCAACAACAATGGGATACGAAAGAGCGGATAGCACTTTTTGACGCGTTTTATACGCTTTTTCGTAATGCACAGCCAAGCGATCTAGAGCGTCATCAAGCGTTCCTGATAACTCACCCGCTTTGATCATATTCACGACGAGCGGTTCAAATGCTTTCGGGTGTTTTGCGAAGGAATCAGATAAGGAACCTCCTGTGCGTAAGTCTTCATTCACTTCCGTCAGGATCTTCTTAAACTGTTTGCCTTCCACTTGAAGTGACAGTATTCGAATGGCTTCTACGATTGTCACTCCTGCACGTAATAGAGTTGAAAACTGACGTAAAAACATAATGAAATGTTGACGTTTAACCGGTTTCCCAATTTGAATGTCTTTTGTCAGTGTCGTTTCAGCCTGTTCAGTCAAATTCTTCACTCGAATGCCTTCACGCTTTAACTTGAGCGCAGCTTCTCTTTTGTTATCAGCAATAACAATACCTGTCCGGACCGCTTTCGCGTCTCGCCCGTCATATTTAAAACGAGCCACGTTTAGAACTCCTCCTGCAGGTACGGTTCAGCGGTATCATAGCTGATTGTCCCGTTGTCTAGTAACTCTTTAACAGAGGCATTCATCATATGCATCCCTAACGCCCGGTTCGTTTGGATAACGTTCGGTATTTGGTGAACTTTTTCTGAGCGTATCAAGTTTGCGACTGCTGCATTATTAATCATTAATTCAGTTGCAGCGCGTCGACCTGCCCGATCTTTTGTCGGCAGTAACCGTTGCGATAAAACCGCAGTTAACACGCCTGCAAGCTGGACACGAATTTGAGCTTGCTGACCATGTGGGAATACGTCTATAATCCGATCAATTGTAGATGCAGCACTCCATGTGTGCAACGTCGCTAAAACTAAATGCCCTGTTTCCGCTGCCGTAATCGCAGTTGAAATCGTTTCAAGATCCCGCATCTCACCGACTAAAATAACATCTGGATCTTGTCGTAAAGCTGCTCGTAACCCATCACCGAACGAATCCGTATCGAATCCAACTTCACGTTGATCGATAATGCTTGAACTATGATTATGAATATACTCAATCGGATCTTCGAGTGTTAAAATATGCTTCCTCGTCGTTTGGTTCAAGTAGTCGATCATCGATGCAAGAGTTGTAGATTTACCTGACCCCGTTGGACCTGTTACGAGAATTAAACCTTGTTTTGTTTCTGCAAGCGTCTTTAAAATTCCAGGCATATTCAAAGACTCGATTGACGGGATTTCTGTAGGTATCGTACGGAAAGCGAGTGAAGTCACGCCGCGTTGTTGGAATGCATTCACACGAAATCTAGAGACATCTGCTACTTCATACGAATAATCGATTTGACCCTTCTCTTTGAATAACGTAAATAACTTATCAGGTATGGTCGCCTTAGCTATTGCCATCGTAAATTGTTCGTCAATCGGGTCGCTTCCGTAGCGCTTCAGCTCTCCGTTTATCCGAAAAACAGGCGGAGACGCAATAGTAAAGTGAATGTCGGATGCTTTTAATTCAACTGCTTTACTTAGTAACTCGTCAATCTGTTGTCTCATTTTTGAATCCCTCCTATTCAGGCAACGCTACGCGGAGTACTTCTTCGGTCGTTGTGAGTCCTTGTTTCACTTTATCCAAACCGTCATCTATTAAAAAGATAGTACCACTATTAACCGCAGCTTCCCGCATTCTAGCGGGAGTCGCGTTGATGTTGATCAATTCTCGCAATGTGTCGTCAATCAGCAACACTTCATGAATCGCAACACGTCCGCGATAACCAGTCATGTTACACGCAGCGCAGCCTGCACCTCTATTGATACTGTCGATCGTCATCCCGCGCTTCGAAAAAATCTCTTGCTCACGTGTTGTCGCAGGCATCGTCTTAGCACAATCTCGGCATACTTTGCGGATTAGGCGCTGCGCAACGACTGCATTGAGGGAAGCTGTGACGAGAAACGGTTCAACACCCATATCTAGCAATCTCGTTATGGAAGCAACGGAATCGTTCGTGTGGATTGTACTTAAAACTAGATGTCCTGTAAGTGATGCACGAATCGCAATTTCCACCGTATCCCGGTCACGGATTTCACCGACCATCACAATATCGGGGTCTTGACGTAAAATTGAACGAAGCCCTGTCGCAAACGTTAACCCAACATTCTGATTCACTTGGATTTGATTGACTCCTGATAGTTGATACTCAACGGGATCTTCAACTGTAATGATATTAACTTCTTCACTGTTTAGTTTGTTAAGCGCCGCGTATAACGTAGAAGATTTACCTGAACCCGTCGGACCTGAAATTAGTACGATACCATTAGGCCGGTTAATTTCTGTTAAGAATAGATCCAGATTTATGGGATTAAACCCTAGTTTTTTCAAATCACTCAACGAACTACTCAAATCCAAAATACGCATAACGATTTTCTCACCGAAAATAGTCGGTAACGTAGAAACCCGTAGGTCGATAGGACGGAAATCAATCGTCGTCTTAATACGCCCATCTTGTGGCAATCGCTGTTCTGTAATATCCAAATTAGCGAGAATTTTTATACGAGCTGTTAGCATTCCTTGCATGTGCTTCGGAAGCACGCGCTCGGTTTTCAACATTCCGTCTAAGCGATAACGGATTACTAGTTCATTTTCTTGAGGATCTAAGTGAATATCGCTCGCTTTTTGAGCAACAGCAGAAACCATCAACTGATTGACAAGTCGAACTATAGGTGAATCGAGGTCATTTAATTCTTCCTGTTGCTGCTTGTTTTCTTCAGGTTGGTCAATGAAAATATCTTCTAAAGATTCATCTTCATAATACTTGGAAATCGTTCTTAAAATATCATCTTTCGAAGCAATTGCCGTCTCAATATGAAACCCTGTAGACAACCGGAGATCTTCAATCGTTAAATAATCCATTGGATCACTCATCGCAACGAAGAGTCGATCACCATCTGCTTTTAACGGAACTAACAAATTGCGCTTCGCAAAATCCTTGTTTACAATGTTGAACAATTTCGGATCAAAGGGATATCTGAATAAGTTAATGTGAGGAATCCCTAATTGGAATTCAAGCACTTCAATCAGTTGTTGCTCGGTAATATATCCTCGTCCAAGTAACGCATCACCGAGTCGCTGATCTTTAGGTTTTTCAGATAACGCCATCCCAAGTTGCGCATCTGTGATGAGGCCGGATTCTACCAACAAGTCTCCTAATCTTTTTCGTGGTGCCACCATTCAGTTTCCTCCTTCACAACAGACGTTACTTGATTAAATTCCCGCCTTTATCGTACACATGTCCATCCCCTTCAGGTTTCGTTGAAGGTATTCCGTTATTTGAGCCAACTGCATCGTCTGGGTTTTTAGATGGTTTAGATCCAGTTCCGTTACTTGACGAACCTGGCTTATTCGTAGAAGTACCTCCAGAATCAGAACCACTCGTAGTATCGCCTTCTGTTCCTTCCGCGTTTCCACTACCACTATTAGTAGATGCTCCGTCACCCGTAGTACTTCCGGAGGGATTTCCTGCCTCAGCACCAGGTGCTGTTTCTATCTCCACTAACGGCAATTGTTCGACTCGAGAACTAGGTGGATAGAAATCTTCAGAAACTGGTTCTGTTGTGATCAAAGCGCCATCTTCTAACAGTTTGCGCTGCACAATAATTTCAAATCCATTTATACCAGGCTCTTCAACACGAACTTGTCCTCTCGAGAGATCTTCACTATACTGAACAACCGTCTTTGGTTTAAATGTATTCGTTTCAGCAACATATGGGTCGTATTGATATTTGAGAGGGAGTCCTTCAATCGTAACGGTTAAGAAACCCGCTTCCCATTTAGCGTGCAATGTATACGAAGTATGATTCGGATTCGTCATTCTGTAATCCAAACCAAGTTGAGCGTTAATAGAAGCTTCGAATCCAGGCTCGACGCCCTTTGTCAATTCACGTCGAATGGTACGATCTTCTATCCAAAAGTTCGTTTGTAAAGAAGCTTTATAAATCGCAGATGCCAAAATCGTCAATTCATCTTCATTTAATAAACCCGGCTGATTTTCATCAATAAATGTCAACAAAGAGAATTGGGTTTTAGGTTCTAGCTGAGAGCCATCCAACTCACTAAGCAACCCGAACATAGGAGCAGTCAATCCATCGATTGCAACGGAAGCAGTAGCAACCTCTGACATCGGTTGACTCGACTCCAAATAGTCCGTTAACACTATAGATTGGGGCATAATCCCACTTTCTAACTTCTCACTTACTCCAGCAGCAATCGCAGCAATCTCGGAATTGGTAAAGGTAATCATCGGCAATTGCTGTTCTAATAGAGTACGCAAGCCATCTTCAGAAACGGAAGCAACGAGTGAATTTTCCGATTCAGACTCTGCTTGTTCTATTGTGGCAGCTGGATTGTACTGAACCAATTCTACTGGCAATGGAATAAGTGCATCTTGATAGAGCAGATCGGCTTGAATCTTGTCTTGCATGCCGAGTAAGTCGGAAGTTAACTTGATTTCCGCTTCCTTCCCCGTCTGCTTGGACAAATTAAAAGGACCGGCATATGTATGATCGCCAAACCGTTTGCCGAAAATGAAAGTCTCAGCAGCAAACGATCCAGCAGATGCGATTCCGAAAAACAGTAAAGATGCGCCTAATATACTCAAAAAATAGGTGATAACAGTTCGATTGCCCATGGTGCAGACGCCTCCCACTCAATAAAATCTTTATAAAACTTCTTAGTCAGTCTGATGCTTGTTGCTTCGTAAGCAACACAGCCGTCGCAAAAGACAATCCTAAAATAACAAGTAATGCATACCAAAACGATACCGTCTGAGAAACAAGCATTGCTAGGAATGCCGTGGACGTCCCGAGCAGGACAATCCATTGAACAATTGTGGCCACGTGTCCTTTGCGGATTAGTATATATACACCTGCATATGTGAGTAAAGCGATAGTTAATAGGAATAGATAGGGTGTCATCTGAAACCTCCGGTAAAATTATTGATAGGAAACGTCAATTGATGGAATTGGCCACTTATTTTTTGCTACAACTGGCTTTTGATCAACTACCGGCATCTTACAATACTGATTTAATTGTTGTGATTCAACAAGGATGACTTTTTTCTTATCTTCATCACTACCATAAAACGCTAAAGAACCATAATAATAAATTCTACTATTTTTAGACAATGAAACACTCGGTCCAATTGCAGCACTACCATGAACACAAATAGTAGAATCATCTTGTAACTCTATTTTCTTACCCATTAAATTTAATGAACCTATAACGTATAAAATCCCGTTTTGAAATTTGGTTTCATATTTGTATGGATCACCAACCGACATGCTACCTTCAACTAACATTCCTGAATCTTTCAAATCAAAGTTTTTCTTTACATTAAAAGCACCATACAATGAAAATTTAGAATCCTGCATATCTAAAGACCCTAGAACACTAGAACTGTGATTTGGAGTTCGTTTTGTATTTATATCTAAATTAGATTTTTTGACCTTTAAATCTTTAGATGTTTCTAATGTCCCTCCTATTCTAACTAATTTTGACTTTTGAATTTCAATATCATCTGAAGCGGTTAAATTTTTACTAATATATACCTCAGAATCTTCAAACTCTATATCCCCTGGGACTTTAACATTCCCATCGACTGCAAGTATAGACTCTTCAACATCTAATTCTTCGTCATCGTCATCATCTTTATCATTCTTTTTAGAAGTTATTATTAGATCACCATTTATATGAACTCGAGATTCTTCAATTTCCAATTCTTTAAATTTATAGCCAAGTGGAAAGTATACAATTGAGTCTTCACTTTCAATAATTTGGCCATTATCTTTATCGACATAACAATTCTCACCCTCTAATTCTTCCTGATTTGGACATACTTTGGAAGGCTGAGATTCAATAGGATAAGTCCAATCCTTGATTACCATGTCATCGGTTTTATCACTGTTACTACCCTCTGAAACTACGGAAGGATCAAAGGATGGAACATTAAACAATTGTTCATATGTTAGTGATTTCCGCTTTCCTCCTGCTTCACTTAAACCTAAAACACTTCCTGAAACTCTCACAGAGTAGTCACCTGTTATTTCAATAACGATGTCCCTATCAGGATCTATTTTAAAAACAAATTTATCTTTGTTTGCCCGCAAGGTAATTGGAGTTTTGATAAGTCCAATATTTAAATTGGATAAGTACTCTTTAAGTTTTCCAACTACTTCTATACGAACTAGTACATAATCCTCTGTTATTGGCTTTCTTCTTTTCCCATTAATATCAATCAACCTAGCTTCAAGTTCACTTTCGGCAAATAATTGGAGATTCTCTATCTTCTCGAAATATTCATTACTAAACTTAGTCTTATAATAATCTACTCCAGACTCAGCTGCCACCACAGTTAAATGACTATAATCTATACTTTTCTCTTGTCTCGCATTGCTTATGCTACCTCGTAAAAAAACAGCGGTTAGGATGGTTAGAAAGACAATTAATAGTAAAACAATTAACAAGGCATATCCTTGTTCATTCCTAGTTCGTCTCATTTCCATCCTCCTTTATATTTTTATATCTTGAGATAGTTGTGGGTACATTAACTGTTAAATAGGAGTCTTTACTATTTGGTACATGCTTTGTTTCTACAATTAAGCTTTTAAAAATCAGATCTTTATTTTTTGGTAATACTTCAAAGATTCTAGTTCCAATTTTTGCCCCTTCAACTTCAACTTTGTATGTATAATCGTTACTAATAATTTCTCGGGAAGGCTTCACTTTATTACTGCAAGGACTAATTTCCATCAAATCATCATCGACTGTGAGCAAATAGCAATCATTTTCTCTATGGATATTTTGTAGTTTTGTAATAATCAAGTTTGCTTCTTGTTGCAGTTGAAGCTTTGACGTTTCAACCTTGTTATGCTTCATACTGATACTCATTGTAGTCCAAATAATACCGGTGACAAGTGAAATAAGTACAAGAACAGCGAGAAGCTCCACTAGTGTCATACCAGCTTCATTTGGTTGAATTCGCCTTCTCAAATACATACTCATTCCACCTTCACATATCCAAATGATTCACTACTCAACTTATCTTTTTCTCTAATTTCAATGTGGATTTGGTGTAATTGAACAACACCTGCGACATTTTTTTTTGCCGGCTCTACGTCTGGACAGTTTTTTATCTCAATAAACACACTTCTATTTTTATTTACTTTATGCTCTCCGGGACTTCCAGTGTATTGCAGATTACTCCAATTGTCATTTGGGCACGTTCCAATTGGTGTAAAGCTGATAGATTTAGATCTATATTCCTCCAACACAATTCGAGCTTCATTCATCGTCTCTAATTTTGTTTCAGTGCGATTGTTGAATAGGGTCATCTGAGGAAAGATAGTCATGAACGCGACGAATACTATGCCTAATATCACAAGAGAAGCTAGTATTTCAATTAAAGTCAGTCCAGACTCATTATTATTTCTCCTTTTATTTTCCATTATTCCGCCCCATTCCGACCTTTTACCTATCTCTAGCATACCGGAGTAAGAACCTGAGTTCAATAGACTTATCGAGATAATTGTTACAAAAAAAGACTGCCTCGGCAGCCTTTTAATTGTGCTTATTGGTATTAAACTTCTATAGGATTTGCATGCTCTCCCTCATACACCCCTACACGATTTCGACCCGCTTGTTTTCCGCCGATGTAGAGTGCTCGATCGGCGTTTCGTAACAAACTATTTTCAGATGTCGTATCCGCTGGAACGGATGATACCCCTAGGCTCACAGTCAGTTTAATACCTATAGAATCCTTTTCTTCCGTTAAGTCCGGTGAAATGAAAAACGTATGTTCTTCAACTTCTTTTCTAATTCTTTCAGCAAGTGTAATGGCTGAATTTTTTGTGAAATCTGGAAGTAAGAGAACAAACTCTTCTCCGCCATATCTTGCTAACGTTCGACCATCCGTTTGGTATCTTTTAAGCATTTTCGAGAAATCTATGAGAATGTCATTGCCACTTTGATGACCATACGTATCGTTTATCTTTTTAAAATGATCGATATCCAAAATGATTGCAGAGAGATTTGTAAGTTCCTGGTCATTAAAACGGGTAATTTCTTCATTTAATTTTGTGGTTAGATATCGGAAATTATTGAGCTTCGTCAACCCACACACTTTTCCTTTTTCAATTGTTCGTTCATAATGAACTGCTTTCAATACAGCAGCTTCAAAGTACCCAGTCAGTAAATCGACCATCTGTTCATCAAGCGCTTCAAAGAAATGCTTTCTAAAAGAGGTCATCACTAAATATCCTTCTATTACACCTTGCCGTTTAACAGGTGCAATCATCACACTTTCGACTGCTTGACTGAATTGGAACATTTTCATATCGATAAAGTCTGTTGATTTTCCATAGGTTTGAATTTGAATTGCAGGTAGGTGTTTGAGAGCTCCTGTCTCAAACCGGAAAAATTCTGGACTCCTAGTAATTGCACCCGCTTCTACACTTGAAAGAAGAACTAATTTTTCACCTTTTCGCAAGTCTAATAAGTAAGCCTGATCATAGTTCACTACCGATTGGATTTTCTTGGTGAATATATCCAATACCTCGAGCGTTCGAAGACTATCAGTTAGCTCGTGACCAATTTCTACAGCGGAAGAGATTTTCTTGTTTAGATTATCTGAAGAAAAGTACATTTTAAAGACGAGTTGCATTAGTACAAATGGAACGCCTAACAAAAAAGCGGCCTGTATTCCAAGTTTATCCGTTAACAAACTATAAGAAATTGCCATGGGTAACATCACAAGAGTCGTGACAAAGTCCCAAAGAGCGGAAGTGAAAAACCCTTTAGTATCTCCTTTTTCAAATTTAATGAAGAGGTAAAAGACTATATTATTCAAAACCCCATAGCTTATTGCATAAACCAACCCCACCCCTACTAGCTGCCAAGGCTCCATAACACCGTTAAAAGCTCCACCAGAGAAGTAGAACATAATAGCGCTTCCTATTGACACAATTGTAAACATCAGTGAGTTCGATAAAAACCGATATGTTGGTGGCAATGGAGACTTGGTTGTAAGTTGAAGAATAATTATAGCGGCTTGCATGAAGAGCATTTCTGTTAATAAGCCGTATTGGAAGAATATAGTGAATATAATCCATCTTTCAAGTGCAATGTAATTACCAAGAACTTTTAATGGAAACGACATGGTAAAACACAGAATACCTAAATTGACTAATATGAAAAGTGAGTTCATATCACTGAAAGGGAAGTTGGCGTAAACAAAGTAAAATGCGCTCGGAACTACTAACAGCCATATAAAAAATAAAATCCATTGCTTTTGTAGTGTCAGATTCACTCTGGCCTCCCCTTTCCAATTTGTATTACTTCTGGTATCCTGCTACACGATCTCGGCCTGCTTGTTTTGCACCAATGTAAAGTGCCCTATCTGCATTTCTTAATAATACCATCGCTTCGTCAGTATCATCTGGAGCTGTTGAAACTCCAATACTCGAGGTGATTTGTATAGTCTTCCCATTTCTCTGTAGGGACAAATCGTCATTCAAGAACATTGGTGTGGTTCGGATCGCATTTCGCAATGACTCCGCAAACTCCAAAGCTTGAGGTTTTGAAAATTGAGGGAGCAAATAGACAAACTCCTCTCCTCCATAACGAGCCACCATTCCATCAGCTGGCATCATTTCTTTAAGTAATTTTGCTAACTGTTTTAATATCGCATTCCCACTTTCATGGCCGTATGTATCGTTTACCAATTTGAAACGATCAATATCGAGCATGACCACTGACAAATCACTATAGACACTACTAGCCACCATCTCCATATTGGCCTCTAATCTCTCTTCCAAGTACTTATAATTGTACAGGCCTGTTAACGCACATCGGTCGCTGACCCGCTGTGCTTCTTCCATATATCGAGCTTTTTCCACGGCTACCATGAAATACGAACTTAACAAATCTAATATTCTTAAATGGAAGTCTTTAAATGCATTTACTTTTAAGCTTCCTAAGACGAGAACTCCTTCGGTTTGCTGATTTCTAATTAAAGGAATACATAGTAAACTTTCAAGGTGATCCGGAGCAGATTTTACAGATAGATTGATCCACTCTTCTCTCCTTGAATAGAGTATCGCCTTTTTAGAAGCCAATATCTTCCCAGCAATGCCTTCGCCTCTAAACAGTTGCCCCTCCAAAAATGGGACTGACCGTCCTGCCACAAACAAATGTGTCATTTCGAGCCAGTCATCAATGTTTTCGAACAGATAAACATACTCCGCATTAAACATATCAGTTGTTTTCGACATGAACTGATCGATTACCTTTTCTTCATCTGTTAGTTGAGTTAATTGTTTTCCGATCTCGCCTGCTGATTTAATGGCATCGTTCAAGTCTTCTGTTTGTGTATTCAAGCGAATTACAATCGTAATAAAGAAAAAAGGAAGTCCGAGAATAAAGTATCCGATGACACCGTAATTTAACAATAAATAATACAAAGATAAAGATAGAGGAACAACAACAATCATGCGTAAATAATGTAGAAGCGTTTCTTTGATAGACTCACTTTTCATACTGCTATTAAACTTTCGATATACTTTGAAGGTCCAAGCATACAACAGTGAGTAAACGATTTGGTAAGTAAGAACACTTAACGATAGAAGCCAGAATGAAGTAATCGCAAGTTCTCCACCAACTAAAAAGAAGGCGCAGGCTGCACTTACAGACAATGCAAAATACGCTAGTGAGTTAAATAGGAAGCGATGAAGAAGATTCCCAGGTTCTCTATAAGTAAAGGTTGCAATTGCTATAATTAATTGAGTGACTATTAATTCTGTTGCTAATCCAAACATCAAAAATATAGGAAGCGTGAACCAAGCAAATAGAATAACTGATTTACCATTATAATTTATCGGGAATTGAATACAAAGATAGCCTAATGCTACAGACATAGCTAGCCAGATCCAATTTAACTCCGTCGGAGGATATGTAAGAAGAGGGAATGAAATGCCGGTCGGCACAATCAATATCCACAATAAAAATAGTAACTGCAATTGCCGGCCTTTCAGATGCATTGCTATCTCCCTTCCCCTCATCAAGCCACGAGGCGGAATTTTCTATCCATTATTATTTACAGTATATGAGACCTTAGACTATTTAGCAAGTATAATGAACCTGAGACTATTTTCTTTTTATGTAGGTCTTTAGATCCTATTACGTCATTAAATGCATCACTCGTCACTTGTCTATTTTTGAAATCACATTGATTATAAACTTCTTGTGCAGTCGCAGCTCCGGGGACGTCGAAATCGATAAAAGTGAACGACTGAGCGACAGGTATTAGCTCATCTAGTGTTTCTTTAATTTCTTTGTTTGCCATCATCCCGATTACGAAATCGACTTTCTCGCTAGGGAATTGCTGTTCAATTGTCTCTCTTAGCATCTTTGCAGCGGCTGGGTTATGAGCACCATCAAAAAAGAGATTTGGACTGACTTCTTCAAATCGGAAAGAGAGTTGTGCATTCGCAATACCTGTTTGAATGGAGTCTATTGATAGATCTAAGTCTAGTACAGATAAAGCTTCCATCGCGACTGATGCATTAATTGCCTGATGTGGGCCTTTCATCTTTCGAGTTTTTATTTCGAGTTGTATACTTCCTTGGAAGTATTCATGCCCCTCGTCAGTCATCCGAAAATCACGGTCATATACGTGCAGCGGACTTTCAAGATCTCTTGAAATTTCATTAACGACTTTTAGTGCACTTTCTGATAGTTCACCGCAAACTACCGGTACACCTTTTTTAATAATCCCGGCTTTGTGCCACGCAATCTCTTCAATCGTATTCCCGAGAAATGATTGATGGTCTTTTGCAATAGAAGGAATAACTGAAACGAGTGGCGTCAGCACATTTGTACTGTCAAAACGTCCACCCATGCCGCATTCAATGAGGACTATATCAGGTTGAAGCCGATTAAATGTGACAAATGCAGCAGCCGTTAGCAATTCGAAATCGGTTAGCATGCCGTCCAGTCCCGCCTCTTTTAACTCTTGGAAGGAATTCGTCAATTCATGCTCAGTCACATTGACGCCGTCAATTCGGATTTGATCATGTATATCAATCATCGCAGGCGATGTAAATACACCTGTTGAAATTCCAGCTTCCTTCAAAATAGATTCCATAAAACATATTGTTGAGCCCTTTCCGTTGGTACCTGCAACATGGATTGCTCGCAACTCAATTTCAGGTGAACCTAACAATAGTAACGCAGACTCAATCGCGGTTAATCCGGGTTTTATTTCATTATGACTGGTAAGTCTTACACGATTCTTATACACTTCTAATTTCGGTATCATACCTTTTCTCCACCTTATGATAAACTTAGAATAGTCATTTTCTAAAAGTATAGCACGTGGAAGAGGGATTTTTATGACAAGTTGTTGGATTATTTATAATGGAAGTTTAGTGAACGATAAATTTAGAGATCAGGCTGAACTCGTTTTAGAAGCAGCAGTTCGCACTGGCGTCCAAGCATCGATTTATAAAAACTATGAAGTATTGATGGATGTCACTGAAGCTACCAAGAACTTCCCAGATTTCGTTGTTTTTTTAGATAAAGATATCGTACTTGCAACGTATTTAAAGTCTCATGGAGTACCGGTATTTAATGATCCCGAAGTCATCGAGCGCTGTGATAACAAAACGAAACAAGCGATATCGCTCGCAAATGATGGGGTGCCAATGCCAAGAACAATTATTGCCCCTAAAGTCTATCCGAATTTCACGATTCGTGACAGCGGTTATTATGAGCAAGTCCTACAGCTTCTCGGTCTCCCAATGATCATTAAAGAAGCTCGCGGCTCATTCGGCATGAATGTCTATCTGATTGAAACGGAACAACAGTTTTATGAAAAAACGGAAGTGTTACGAGGCGTTGACTATTTGTTCCAGGAGTTCATCGCATCGAGTCGGGGGCGTGATATCCGGGTAAATGTCGTTGGTCAAAAAGTGATTGCCGCCATGTATCGCCATTCTGAAACTGATTTCCGGGCAAATATTACAAACGGTGGTAAAGCAGAAGTTGTCGAACTGACAGGAGAGCAGATTGATATTGCTTTACGGGCCGCACAGTCCGTAGGTGCCGTGTTTGCAGGTGTCGACTTATTATTTGGTCCAGATGAAGAACCACTTGTGTGCGAAGTAAATGCTGCAGCGCATATCCGCAATATTTACAATGTGACAGGTATCAATGTCGCGGATTCGATGATTGCGTACATTTTGGAGGTGATCGCATGAAAGGGTACATTTACTATGAGGAAGAAGATGCGGTGAGGAATAGTTGGTTCATCGATGAATTGATCGCAGCAGGTGCTAGTTTGCAAATGGATGTTGAATTGATCACAGGGGATGTTGAACTGCCTTCCGACACTTCCTTCATCCTCTATCGTGGACGAGATTTTGAAAAGAGTCGCAGTTTTGAAGAACAAGGGGTTCTTGTTGTAAACCGTAGCGAAGTGACTCGCATTACGAATGACAAATACCAATCATTCCAGTTAGCAACCTTGCTTGGTATTCCTGCAATCCCTACGAACATGCTAACGTCATCCGATGAGATTGGAACCTATCCTGTTGTTGTGAAAACTAGTGAGGGGCATGGTGGAACGGACGTACAATTATGTGCCAATGCTGCTGAAGTAGATGAGTTGCGTACGCGCTATGGAAGTTCTCAACTGCTAGTACAACCTTACATTGAGCATGACGCATCAGATGTACGTCTATATGTAATTGGAGATGAGGTTGTCGGCGCAGTTCGACGGACAGCTGTCGATTCATTTAAAGCAAATGTCGCGCTCGGTGGTGTGGCAGAAGACTTTGATGCCCCCTCTCCATTACGACAGTTTGCAGAGAAAATCGCTAAAGCAATTAAGAGTGATTATGTGGGTGTAGATTTCATTCAACAACGTGATGGTGTCTGGTTGCTGAATGAGATTGAAGACCCTGTTGGTGCACGGTCGTTATACGAGACGAGTGAGCTTAATGTTGCACGTGAAGTGATGAATCATATTCATAAAAAGATTACGAAAACCTTATGAGGTGCTAATACAGCACTGAGTAAGGATTTTTTTATGAGTTCAAGTGATGAATTGGTAGCGCTTCGCTTGTTTTCAGTAGCGTATCGCGTTGTATGGTTGGTTTGTTTTTGCTTTATGATCACATTTCGTGATTTATGAGCACATTCCTGTATTTATGAGCGTATTTACAGAGTTATGATCCCTTTCTGGTGTTTATGATCATTTTTCGCGATTTATGAGCGCGCCCCCCATCCAGCATCCCCAAACCTACACAAAACAAAAAGGGCTTTCGCTAGAAAGCCCTTCCTCACTTAAATCTCTTTTAGTTCTTCGATACGACGCTGCACAGCAGCTTGCTTTTCGAGATAATCTTGTTCTTTAGCACGTTCTTCATCAACAACAGATTGTGGCGCTTTAGAAACGAAACGTTCGTTGGACAGTTTGCCTTGAACGCGTTTTACTTCGCCCACCCATTTGTCGAGTTCTTTACCAAGGCGTGCAATTTCTTCGTCAATGTTGAGTAAGCCTTCAAGTGGCATGAAGAGTTCTGCACCTGTAACGACTGCAGACATTGACTTGCCTGGTGCTTGAACGTCCACTCCAATTTCAAGTGTTTCTGGGTTACAGAATTTCTCGATGTATTGGCTATTTGCTTTCAAGACTGCCGCGGTCGCTTCGTCTTTCGCTGCGATGTACAACGGTACTTGGCGACTCATTGGCGTGTTCACTTCCGCACGGATTGCACGAACCGCTTTGATGACATCTGTTAATAGCTTCATGTGAGTTGAACGCTCTACGTTCGTAAGACTCGCATCCGCCACTGGCCATGCAGCAACCGTGATTGACTCACCTTCATGCGGCAAGTTCTGCCAAATCTCTTCTGTAATGAACGGCATAAGTGGATGCAACAACCGCATCGTATTATCGAGAACATAAGCAAGAACAGAACGCGTCGTTTGCTTCGCTTTCTCGTCTTCACCGTACAATGGCAATTTCGCCATCTCGATATACCAGTCACAGAAATCATCCCAGATGAAGTTATAAAGTGCACGGCCGACTTCACCGAACTCATAGCGATCCGACAACTTCGTTACGGAATCGATTGTTTCGTTCAAACGTGTAAGAATCCAGTCGTCTGCGACTGAACGGTCGCCTGACAAATCGATTTCTTCGTATGTCATGCCATCCATGTTCATCAACGCAAATCGGGAAGCATTCCAGATTTTGTTCGCAAAGTTCCAAATCGCTTCAACTTTTTCAGTTGAATAACGAAGGTCTTGACCCGGTGATGAACCTGTTGCTAAGAAGTAACGAAGTGCATCTGCACCGTACTGATCGATGACATCCATCGGATCAACACCGTTGCCAAGTGATTTCGACATTTTACGACCGTCTTCTGCACGAACCAATCCGTGAATTAAGACATCTTTGAATGGACGCTGATCTGTAAACTCAATTCCTTGGAAGATCATACGAGACACCCAGAAGAAGATGATGTCATACCCTGTAACAAGTGCATCTGTTGGGTAGTAGCGTTTAAACTCAGGATTTTCTGTGTCCGGCCAACCCATCGTCGAGAACGGCCATAATGCAGATGAGAACCACGTATCGAGTACGTCGTTTTCCTGGTGCCAGTTTTCAATATCAGCAGGTGCTTCTTCTCCAACAAAGATTTCGCCAGTTTCGTTGTGATACCAAGCTGGAATCCGATGTCCCCACCATAGCTGGCGGGAAATACACCAGTCGTGAACGTTTTCCATCCAAGTTAAATACGTTTTCTCGAAACGATCAGGAACGAAGGTCACTTTGCCTTCTGATTTTTGCAACTCAATCGCTTTTTCTGCGAGAGGTTGCATTTTCACGAACCATTGTGTTGATAAATATGGCTCAACAACTGCACCGCTTCGCTCTGAGTGTCCTACTGAGTGATTGTGCTCTTCAATTTTGAAAAGTACATCCATGTCCTGCAAATCTTTAACGATCGCTTTACGGCATTCAAAACGGTCCATACCTTCGTATTTACCAGCTAACTTGTTCATCGAACCATCTTCATTCATCACAAGAACGCGTGGCAAGTCATGACGGTTACCGATTTCAAAGTCATTCGGGTCATGAGCCGGAGTAATCTTAACCGCACCACTTCCGAAGTCCATTTCAACATAATCATCTGCAACAATCGGAATTTCACGACCAACGATTGGTAACTTTACAGTTTTCCCGATTAAATGTTGGTAGCGCTCATCGTCAGGGTGTACGGCAACAGCAGTATCTCCAAGCATTGTTTCAGGGCGCGTTGTCGCAATTTCAATACTTCCAGTTCCATCTGCGAGTGGGTAACGCATATGATAGAAAGCACCCGCTACATCTTTATGGATTACTTCGATATCAGACAATGCTGTTTTCGTTGCTGGATCCCAGTTAATAATATATTCACCGCGGTAAATTAAATCTTTCTCATACAACTTGACGAATACTTCACGTACTGCACGTGATAGTCCTTCATCCAACGTGAAACGCTCACGTGAATAATCGAGTGCAAGACCAAGTTTAGACCATTGCTTACGGATGTGCCCTGCATATTCATCTTTCCATTTCCACGTTTCTTCTAAGAACTTCTCGCGCCCTAAGTCATAACGTGTCTGGCCATTCTCACGGAGCTTTTGTTCTACTTTCGCCTGTGTTGCAATACCTGCATGGTCCATACCAGGAAGCCATAGTGCATCATAGCCTTGCATGCGCTTCATACGAACTAAAATATCTTGTAGTGTCGTATCCCAAGCGTGCCCTAGATGCAATTTACCCGTCACGTTCGGGGGTGGAATAACAATCGTATAAGGTTCTTTACCACTTTCCGGCTGAGCTTTAAAATACTCACCCTTCAGCCACCATTCATAACGGTCTCTCTCAATCGTTTGCGGATCATACTTAGTCGGCATCTCTAACTGCTCTTTTTCTGTCATGTCAATTCCTCCTTGTAAAAGTACCCATGCTGCAAGTTGTTTTAACTAACTAAATACAACTTACATGTTTGATGAAACACAAAAAACCCCTTCGTCGTTAAAGGACGAAGGAGTCAGTTCGCGGTACCACCTTTATTTGCAACCGTGCAAAATCACACGTTGCCTCAATGGAAATAACGGCTTTTAACCGGCTCTCGTTACTTGAAAAAGTTGTTCACGAAAACTGCTGACGGGTGACTTTCAAACTGTCGCCAATAGGTCCTTGCACCATACGGACCCTCTCTAAAAAAGTCGACTGCTCTACTTTCCCGCTCATCGCATCACTATGCTGTTTCAAATAGTTTACCCGATGAGTTGCAAGCTCGTCAAGCCTACTGTGAAAGGATGGTGTTATGAGAAGAGGTTACAACCCTTATTTGCTCCCACCCTGGCTTAGAAGATGTAGATTTTACGGTAAAGTGATCATCATCCCGATTTCCTGTTTCCAGCTCATTCGTTTGTTGATCATCCCGACAACAGGCGATTTTCTACTCTTTTGCATCCTTTGCGGGTGTGCTTTCTTATTCCACAAGAACATCATTTAAGCGGAAAGACGTTACCGTAACATCATCTTCCAAATCGTTAAGGAAAGCGAGCATCTCATTGTCACTCACATAATCGATACCCATTTCAACCATCTCAGAACTCGTACTTTCAATTTTGGCCTCCACATGAGCTACAGCTTCTTCATGTACTGCTACTTCTGCCTTCGTTTCTGTCGCAACGACCGTCCACATGACTGTCAATGTCCCATCATCCGTAGCACTCGCTGTTGCATCTGTTACCGTTGCCTCAAGTTGTCCGCCATCACTTGATGGTAGATCGACTAACAGTGGGACAGCATACTCGAAATAGCCCAGATTGTTTTGTACGTCTACATCATCGATCACGACTGCATCCGAACTCGCAGCAGCTTCCAACCCCTCACCATCAAATCCGATGTTCGCCGCAACATGATAAATTCCCGAGAGCCTAACTGCGTCTTCAGTTAGTTGCTCTGTATAACCCGCTGTCACTTTTACATCTTGCGCAGAAACTGCTTTCCCGTATTCTGCAGGAAACTGAAATGTCTCCGTCAACGTCCACTGAATTGGTTCCATTGTTCTGCCGCCTCCTTTTATACGTTAGAGTATATGAGCGGACGTACGCTAACAGAACTACTGCATAAGAAAAACAGCCTTCCAAAGATATTATCTTAGAAAGGCTGTTTGTGTTTTATTTTTTCAACTGGCTAAATACTTTATGGAATGCATCAACAGTTTTCGCGATGTGTGCTTCTGTGTGAGCAGATGAAAGGAACATCCCTTCAAATTGCGAAGGTGGCAAGAAAATACCTTCTTCAGCCATCAACTTGTAGTACTCAGCAAATAGCGCCAAGTCAGAGGTCTTAGCCGTTTCATAATCGATTACATCTTCATTTGTGAAGAAGAATCCGATCATCGAGCCTGCACGGTTTACAGTATTGGGTATGCCGTTTGCTGTTGCAGCTTCACGGAATCCTTTTTCAAGCTGATCCCCAAGTTTCATGAAGTGCTCGTAAGACGCTGGATTCAACCGCTTCAATGTCTCGATTCCTGCAGTCATCGCAAGTGGATTACCGGACAATGTACCTGCTTGATAAACGGTTCCAGCAGGGGCGATGTGCTCCATGATTTCACGTTTACCACCATAAGCACCAACTGGAAGTCCGCCACCGATTACTTTACCAAGACACGTTAAGTCTGGTGTAATCCCGAAATGGCCTTGTGCACAGTTGTAGCCAACACGGAATCCAGTCATGACTTCATCAAAAATAAGCATTGTTCCGTTTTCTTCTGTCAACTTCCGCAATTCCTCAAGGAAACCAGGTTGAGGTGGAACAACGCCCATATTTCCAGCGACAGGTTCAACAATTACACCAGCAAGATCGTCGCCGTACTCTTTGAATGCGACACGTAAGCTTTCCAAATCGTTATATGGAACCGTAATTGTGTTTTTCGCAACGCCTTCAGGAACTCCAGGACTGTCTGGAAGACCGAGTGTCGCTACACCAGAGCCCGCTTTAATGAGCAATGAATCTCCGTGACCGTGGTAGCAGCCTTCGAACTTCAAGATAAGATTACGCTTCGTATAACCACGTGCAAGACGTAGTACACTCATCGTCGCTTCCGTACCTGATGATACCATGCGAACCATTTCAATCGATGGTACTCGATCGATAACGATTTCAGCTAGTTCATTTTCAAGCAATGTTGGTGCTCCGAAACTAGACCCTTTTACAGCTGCTTGCTGAATCGCTGACACAACACCGTCCTCAGCATGTCCAAGGATTAGCGGTCCCCAAGATAACACGTAATCGATATATTCGTTCCCATCGATATCCGTAATAATTGCGCCTTTTCCACTTTCCATGAAAATTGGATCCATATTGACCGATTTGAAAGCGCGTACTGGCGAGTTTACACCACCCGGCATGAGATTTACAGCTTTACTGAATGCTTGCTTCGACTTTGTATAGTCTCTCATTTTGTCTCCTCCAACCAACGTGCCGCATCTTTTGCGTGATACGTCATAATTAGATCTGCACCTGCGCGTTTCATGCTCGTTAACGTTTCAAGCACGATACGCTGTTCATCTACCCAACCATTTAACGAAGCAGCTTTCACCATTGCGTACTCACCACTCACGTTATAGGCAACCATTGGTAGCAACGTATTGTTTTTTACATCACGTAAAATATCCAAGTAGGACAATGCTGGTTTTACGATTAAGAAGTCTGCACCTTCAGCTATATCTGATTCTGCTTCACGTAATGCTTCCATGCGGTTGGCTGGATCCATTTGATACGCTTTACGGTCTCCGAACTGAGGCGTTGACTCTGCAGCATCACGGAACGGGCCATAATAGGCAGACGCATACTTAACCGCATAGGACATAATAGGAATCTCTTCGAATCCAGCTTCATCCAACCCTTGGCGGATTGCAGCAACGAAACCATCCATCATATTAGAAGGTGCGATAATATCCGCTCCGGCGCTAGCCTGAGAAATGGCTGTCTTCACTAGTAAGTTAAGAGATGGATCATTCAATACGCGTTCGCCTTCAACCACACCACAATGGCCATGATCGGTATATTCACATAGACATGTATCCGCGATCACAATCAATTCTGGATGACGATTTTTCGCGAAACGGATCGCTTCTTGTATAATTCCGTGGTCATGATAAGCACCGCTTCCTACTGCGTCTTTTTCTGTAATGACACCAAAGAATATGACAGATGGAATACCGAGTGCTACAGCTTCATCCAACTCTTCTCCTAAACGGTCCATCGAATACTGGAAAATCCCTGGCATTGAAGAAATTTCATTTTTAATGTTCTCGCCCTCAATGACGAAAATCGGGTAGATGAAGTCTGTTACTTGAAGTTGAGTTTCACGTACCATTGCACGCATTCCTGCAGTACTACGAAGCCGACGGTGCCGGCGGAAGTTTAAGTTGTTCATCAGTTAGTTCCATCCTTTCGACTCGGCGAGTGTGCGCACGAGTTCGGGTAATGTATACGTTTCAGGCATCACATGGACAGGCGCTCCTACATCACGAAGCGCTCGCTCTGTAATATGCCCAATAGCACCAATAGTATAGCCACTCCATCCAATTACCGGAGCAACGTGTTCAGTAAACACAGATACTGCAGAAGGACTAGCGAACAACACAGTAACGGAATCCGTTGTCTTGACCAACTCCACTATCCGTTCTACAGAAGTGGTTTCAGGAAGCGTTTCATATACCGTCCAATCATCGACCGTTAACGAGAGCTCTGTTGAGATAAGCGTCCCTGCTAGATTTCCTTTGAGGAAAAGCGCACGAAGTGCTTCCTCTTCAGGATTGAACTGTTGTACGAACACATCCGCACTGAATACGTCAGGGATAAAGCTCACTGTGAAGCCGATACGTTCCAAGGCTGAAGCGGTTTTATCACCAACTGCAGCGATTTTAGATGTGAATTCAGATGCTTTCCGGTTAAACCGTAATAGTTTCTGTTCAAATGCTGCTACAGCACTTTGACTGGTGAAAATCAGCCAATCATATCGAACAGCCTGCTGGAACCGTTCCGCATCTTGTGAGGATATTCGTTCTTCAGTCCGAATTAATGGTAACGAAACGGATGCGCCACCGAGTTCGCTAACTAACGCGTATGGTTCATCCGATTTTTTTGTACTCGTGAAAATTACCGTTTCTCCTGATAAAGATCGTTTATTGCGCATCCATTTCAGCCTTCACACGTTGAATGACTTCTGCTGCCCCTTCTTTTCGAAGGACATCAGAGACGATTTCACCGACTTCCACAGGCGTTTTAGCTTTAGCGGTATGACGATAGACTTCTGAACCGTCCGGTGCTGCGATGAACCCTGTTAACTCAATGCCATCTTCTTTCATCTGAGCAAAGCCACCGATTGGAACCTGGCAAGAACCATCCATTTCACGTAGGAACGTACGCTCCGCTTCTACTTCTTTAAACGTTTGCTCGTCATTCATCTTAGCAAGTTCAGCAAGTAACTCTGCATCGTCAGAACGACATTCAATAGAAAGCGCGCCTTGACCGACTGCAGGAATACAATCTTCCAAACTCATATATTCCGTGATGATTTCGTCGCTCCATCCCATACGCTTCAAACCTGAAGCAGCAAGTAGGATTGCATCGTATTCACCGTCTTGCATTTTCTTCAACCGTGTATCAATATTACCTCGAATCCATTTGATTTCAAGATCTGGACGAAGTAAGAGCAATTGAGAACTTCTACGTAAGCTAGATGTTCCAACTACTGCGCCTTCAGGAAGATCCTTGAAGGCAACATTTCCGTTTGAGATGAATGCATCACGCGGATCGACACGTGTCGGGATACAGCCAACAATTAATCCTTCAGGTAGAACAGAAGGCATATCTTTCATACTATGTACGGCAAAGTCGATTTCTTTGTCGAACAATGCTTGTTGAATTTCTTTTACAAACAGACCCTTACCGCCAACTTTTGAAAGTTGAACGTCAACAATGCGATCCCCTTTTGTAACGATTTCTTTCACTTCAAATTCAAATGGAACACCCACTGCCTTCAACTGTTCGATGAACCATTTCGTTTGTGTTAACGCAAGCTTACTTCTCCGTGAACCTACAATAATTTTTCTCAATGTAATCTTCCTTCCCCAAGTAAATAATACGAACTATTTTGTGGACTAGTCTACCTTATAACCAAAAATGGAATTGTGAAAGTTTACTGCCCAAAAAGAAATTAATGATGATCAAAACAAATGCAAAAACATTAGCCCATGCGAAATCTGTAGCTTTCACTTTCCCACTTCTATTTAAGAAAAGTAACGCACTATAGACAATGATTAGCATGAAAGATCCGACAATCTTTATATCAAGTACTGTCCAATCAGATAATGCTGTATACGCCCACTGAATGCCTAATATCAAACTGACAAGCAGCACTGGAATTCCTGTATAGATCGCTGCTTTCATGCCCGTCATCGCATGTTGCAAAGAAGGCAATCGACTAAATTGTGACGTCCACTTTTTCTTCTTCAACAAGTTATAGACAAGCAAATAGAGAATCGCAAATACAAATGCCATTGCAAATGCAGCGTACGAAAGAATAGCAAATGTAATGTGAATGAACAATAACTCAGAAACGAGTGATTCGCCCACTCCTGAACTCTCTAGTTGAGTAGGGGCAAAAATGTGTATGGTCATAAAACAGAACGCAATAATATTAAGTATAAATCCAGCATAGCTCGAGCTATATTTAAGCTGAATGCCGAGTGACAACGAAATGAGTACCCATGCAAAGAAATAAACCCCATCATAGAGGGATAGTACAGGCAACTGTTTTGTCACTAGTATCGCTTGTAGTAAAAATCCAGTTTGCATGAAAAATACAATCACAGTCAACCAAAACGCCGCTCTCTGAGAACGTGCATCTTTGTTCAAAAAGTCGACAAAATAAAAAACCAGGCTAACGGCATACAGAATGAGCATGCCTTCCTGCAGTCGAGCCATCGTCATTTCAACCATTGGCCACCCTCTGCCTTTCTGTCAAAAAAGCCACTTCCGCATCGACCGTCAATAAAAGCGGGATGGGAAATGACTTGTTGGAGCGTACTCAATATGTCAAATCAGGTTGCAAACCGGTCGTTTGGGAAGCTCCGGCTCCCTGTTCCGCTTTTTGCTGTTGTGCCTGAAGATTCTTTTCGTGTTCAACCTCTTTTTCGATTCCAAAGATAGACTGGAACAACTCCAGTTTTTCAGTTGATTTTGAATCTGTTGCAAGTTCTTTCGCTTGTAAAATCGGCTCTTTCAATAACTGATTGATGATTGATTTCGTATGTTTACTTAATACTTTCTTTTCACGTTCAGTCAAATCAGGCATTTTGTTTTCAATACTTGCCATCGTTTCTGCTTGTATGTTGAGAGCTTTTTTACGCAAAGCTGTAATCACAGGAACGACACCAAGTGTTGCGATCCATTCTTTAAACATGGCAACTTCCCCATGAATGAGTGTGCGAATCTCTTCAGCCGCTTCTTTGCGTTGCGCCAAATTCGCTTCTACAATACCTTGCATATCGTCAATATCATACAAGAACATATTCGGCAAATCACCAATACGTGGATCCATATCACGAGGAACAGCAATATCGACAAGGAATAAGGGACGTCCTTTACGTAGACGCTCCACAAACTGCATAAGTTCGTAGTCAATGACGTAGTCTTTAGCCCCTGTACTACTAATCAGGATATCCACGTCGAGTAACGTACACTGCAATTCCTGTAGAGACTTTGCATACCCATCAAATTGAGTAGCTAATTCTTCAGCTTTTGAGAATGTACGGTTCAGAACAGTAATCTTCCCGACACCGCTGCCTTGCAAGTTTTTTATCGTCAATTCGCCCATTTCACCTGCGCCAAGAATAGCGATGTGTTTATGTTTCAATGAACCGAAAATCTTCTTGCCTAACTCGACAGCCGCATACGATACTGAGACTGCATTTTCTCCAATAGCTGTTTCCGCGTGCGCGCGTTTCGCTACAGTGATCGCTTGCTTGAAAAGTTCGTTAAAAATTGTGCCAGTTGTCCCGATTTCTTGTGCTAGCAAAAAGCTCGTTCTAACTTGACCGAGAATCTGTGTTTCACCAAGCACCATCGAGTCAATTCCTGATGTAACGGACATTAAATGCTCAATCGCATCGTCTTCTTCTTTAATGATTAAGTGATTAGTAAATGACTCTAACGGTAGATTGAACCATTCCGCTAAAAAGTTTTTCACATAATAACGTCCTGTGTGAAGTTGATCTACGACTGCGTAAATTTCAGTACGGTTACACGTCGAGACAATAATATTTTCTAAAATACTTTTAGTTGATTGTAGAGTTTCCATAGCGTGCGGCAAATCAGATTCGTTAAACGAAAGTTTTTCTCTGATTTCTACCGGCGCTGTCCTGTGATTGACTCCTATGGCGAGTAATTTCACTAGGTGCTCACACCTTTCGCGTCTATTTCCTGCTAATAAGTATAGCATAAATCGTCTTGTCTAAAGAGTTCATTTATGAACATCGTATGAACGAGAAGGCTTTTGTGCTTCTCTTTATAATTATTATAATCTAAATTCCACTACGATGCCAATGGGATGTTTAGCATCCCTCTACCTTATCTCCCAATTGTCACCTAGACGCCATAAAAAGCAGAGGAACACTAGCCTCTGCTTTTACGTAGTAATACGTGTTACATTCTGCTCTCGATTTCGGCCCAAACAGGATCCATCCCGATTCCTTTTTCAGATGAAAAGATGAACAAAGGATCATCACCAAGCATATTTAACGTTTCTCTAACTATTTTCTTATGCTTTTCCCATTTTCCTTTTGGAATTTTATCGGCTTTTGTTGCGATAACAATCGCTGGGATATTGTAATGGACAAAGAAATTGTACATGTTGATATCATCAGCTGATGGTGCGTGACGGATATCTACAATCTGAATAACTGCACGTAAGGGTTCGCGTCCAGTTAAATACTGTTCGATCATCCCGCCCCATTTTTCTTTTTCTGTTTTGGAAACACGTGCGTATCCATATCCTGGAACGTCAACAAAGAAAAGTTTTTCTTCAATCTTGTAGAAGTTCAATGTCTGTGTTTTACCTGGCTTTGAAGAAGTTCTTGCAATACTTCTACGGCCTAACATTTTGTTTATGAACGATGACTTACCTACGTTCGAACGTCCTGCTAATGCAAATTCTGGGAAGCCATCGACTGGGTATTGTTCAGGTCGGACAGCACTCATTACCATTTCAACGTTATGCACTTTCATTATTCTCGTTCCTCCAATGCGATCGCCAATACTTCCTCAGCGTCGCTAACCAATTTAAACGATAACTCTTGACGAATCTCTTCAGGAACATCATCGATATCTCGTTCGTTTTCTTTAGGTAAAATAATAACACGTAATCCTGCTCTGTGCGCACTCAACGTCTTTTCTTTCAATCCACCGATTGGCAGAACTCGTCCACGAAGCGTGATTTCGCCTGTCATTCCAACTTCACGATGGATCGGACGGTTCGTCAATGCCGAAACGAGAGCTGTAGCAATTGTCACACCTGCTGAAGGACCATCTTTAGGCACCGCACCTTGCGGGACGTGAATGTGGATATCTTTTGTTTCGTAGAATGAAGAATCGATGCCAAGGCTTTCTGCTCTGGAACGGACATAGGAAAGTGCTGTTTGAGCAGATTCTTTCATGACATCGCCTAGTTTTCCAGTCAAGATCAGTTTGCCCTTGCCTGGTGAAAGCGATACTTCAATCTGAAGAGTATCTCCACCAACAGCCGTGTAGGCCAATCCAGTTGCAACACCGATTTGGTTCGTTGTTTCAGCTTGTCCGTGGCTATATTTCTTTTTGCCGAGGAAATTTTCAAGTGTTTTTGTGCTAATCGTTACACTCTTCTTTTTCCCGCTAGCAATTAGACGCGCAGTCTTTCGGCAAACACCCGCAATTTCACGCTCGAGTGAACGAACGCCTGCTTCTCTCGTATAATAACGAACGATATCTAAGATAGCAGGTTCTTGAAACTTCACTTGGGACTTCGTCAAGCCATGTTCTTTTACTTGTTTTGGAATCAAGTGATTCGCAGCAATCGCCTGTTTCTCAAGTTCTGTGTAACCTGCAATCGAGATAATTTCCATCCGATCGCGCAATGGTCCAGGAATCGCGCTCAAATCATTAGCAGTTGCGATGAACAATACGTTAGATAGATCATAAGGCACTTCTATGTAATGATCACTGAATGTACTATTTTGTTCTGGATCCAACACTTCTAACATCGCGGACGAAGGATCTCCTCTGAAATCATTGGACATTTTATCGATTTCATCGAGTAAGAATACCGGATTCACCGTTCCCGCTTTTTTCATACCTTGAATAATGCGGCCAGGCATGGCACCTACATATGTTCTTCGGTGACCTCTGATTTCCGATTCGTCACGAACCCCACCTAGGGAAATACGAACGAACTTACGATCCAAAGATTCTGCAATCGATTTCGCAAGTGACGTTTTTCCTACTCCAGGAGGTCCTTCGATACACAAAATCGGACCACGTAGAGACTTTGTTAACTGACGTACAGATAGAAATTCCAGAATCCGTTCTTTAACAGAATCCAGTCCTTCATGATCTCGTTCTAAAATCATTTCAGATCGATCGATATCTAGCTGGTCCTTCGAAAAGTTCGACCAGGGTAACGCGACGAGCCAGTCAATATAAGAGCGAATGATGCCACTCTCCGCTGCAGCAGAAGGAATCTTTTCATATCGATCCAATTCGCGTTCCGCAGTCTCTCTAACTTCCTCTGTCATACCCGATTCGGAAATTCGCTCACGTAACGCTTCGACTTCAAGACCTTTTCCATCTTTATCTCCAAGCTCCGTTTGGATCGCTTTCATTTGTTCGCGTAAGTAAAACTCTTTTTGAGTCCGCTCCATCGCTTCACGTACACGTTCATTTATTTTCTGTTCAAGCCCTACGACTTCTTGTTCGTTATAAAGCCGGCTGATAAGCCACTCTAAACGATCGTGGATATTGCGCATTTCCAAAATATCCTGTTTCGCACGAATCTTTAAAGGTAAATGGGATGCGACTGTATCTGCAAGTCTTCCGGGTTCCGTGATTGCAGATACAGAATGGTATGCATCCTCTGTAATACGTTTCGAGATTTTTGTGTACTTTTTGAAATATGTGAGGAGTGTCCTCATAAGAGCTTCAGACTCAGCATCTACTTCTGTAGAATCTGGAAAACCATTTACGGTAACGACAGGATATAAGTCTACTTCCGCATAATCTGTCCACTCCGCACGCTCAAGCCCTTCAATTAGTACTCGATAGGTACCATTCGGTAATTGAGTCATCGATTTTACAGAAGCTAACGTTCCAAGATGATATAAGTCTTCAGGCTGTGGATCTTCATCGTTAATATTAAGTTGTGTTGCTAAGAAGATTAAATTATCGTTCGCTATTGCCTGTTCAATAGCGAAAACAGATCGTTCTCGGCCTACATCAATATGTAAAGTCATTGTTGGATAAATTAAAATGCCTCTTAACGGAAGAAGCGGAATCTTATGTCGTAAAACCATGGAACAGACACCTCCATCATTCAATTTGGACTACGCACTATGTATAATCAACAAGAAAAATAAGGAAAAAGCTGACCCATTCAGCACAAATGCGCCTCCATTAAGTCAGCTTTCCCTTTTTATTAAGCTGTATGTTTTTCTGAATCAAGTTTTATTTCTGTACCATCTTCTGTGTAAAGAAGTGGTGAACCTTTGCCTAGTACAGAATCTTTTGTAATGATACATTTTTTAACTTCTTCTAAAGAAGGCAATTCATACATGACATCAAGCATGATGTTTTCAATAATTGAACGCAGTCCACGAGCACCTGTTTTACGCTCAATAGACTCACGAGCAATCTCTATGAGGGCATCGTCTTCAAATTGCAAGTCAACATCATCTAGACCTAACATCTTCTGATACTGTTTAACAATTGCATTTTTAGGAAGTGTCAAAATTTGACGTAACGTATCTTCGCTAAGTTGCTCAAGTGTCGCAATGACAGGTAACCGTCCGATAAATTCAGGAATAAGACCAAATGATTGAAGGTCTTCAGGAATCATACGAGACAGTAATGAACGTTCTTCTTCAGCAGCGTTTGGATCCGATCCGAAACCGATGACTTTTTGACCCACACGACGCTTAATAATCTCGTCAATCCCGTCAAATGCACCACCAACAATGAATAGAATATTCGTTGTATCGATTTGGATGAATTCCTGATGAGGGTGCTTACGTCCACCTTGAGGAGGAACGCTTGCAACGGTACCTTCCAGGATTTTAAGTAGTGCTTGTTGAACACCTTCACCAGAAACATCACGTGTAATGGATGCATTTTCTGATTTACGTGCCACTTTGTCAATTTCATCGATGTAAATGATACCTTTTTCAGCACGTTCTACATCGAAATCTGCAGCTTGAATAAGCTTAAGTAGGATATTTTCTACGTCTTCCCCTACATATCCCGCTTCTGTTAGTGATGTTGCATCTGCGATTGCAAATGGAACATCAAGAATGCGTGCCAGTGTTTGAGCAAGAAGTGTTTTACCACTACCTGTAGGCCCAATTAGTACAATGTTAGATTTTGCAAGCTCGACGTCGTCTACTTTACTACCTGTATTCACACGTTTGTAATGGTTATAGACCGCAACTGAAAGTGATTTTTTCGCACGATCCTGTCCAATAATATAATCGTCAAGAATAGCTTGGATTTCTTTAGGCTTCGGTACTTCTTTAAATTCGAATCCTTCTTCGAGTCCTACTTCTTCTTCAACAATTTCAGCACAAAGTTCAACACATTCGTCACATATATAAACCCCTTGCCCTGCAACAAGTTTGCGGACCTGATCCTGCGTCTTGCCACAGAACGAACAGCTCAAATTGTCTTTTTCATCGTTAAATTTGAACAAATTGCTCACCCCTATTCAGTGAAATCTTACAAGATTCCAACTGGTTTATCAACTATTTCGTTCTCAAGCTGTATGTACACGGGTCCCCCCGCGCGTGTTTCGTTTTGCAGAAAAATACAACTGGCATGATTTTTGCTACAGACGGACGATTTCAGTGGGGCAAGTTGGCGAGCCGCTTCAGTCGCTTCGCTTCCTCCAAGGTCTTACCAACTTGCTAACCCCCAGGAGTCGCCGTCTTCCGCTCCAATCATTAGTGCCAGCTGGATATGACAACAATGTCCTTAATATACAAAAACAAGGTACGGCTAAGCGTACCTTGCATAAAGCGGCTTCAGATTACTCTGCAGCTGCTTCTGAGATTTTTGCGTTGTCAACTAGAAGTTGAACTGTTTTGTTGAAACGAAGATCGTTTTCGAGCATATCAGTACCGCCAAGAGCAGTTTTGATTTGTTCGAGGTCCATGTTGAATTGCTCAGACATTTTGTTAAGTTCTTCGTTGATTTCCTCTTCAGTGACTTCAACGTTCTCTTCTTTACCGATTGCTTCAAGTGTAAGTGACACACGTACGCGGCTTACAGCGTCGTCGTGCATTTGCTTACGAAGTGATGCTTCGTCTTGTCCAGAGAACTGATAGTACAAGTCAAGGTTCATTCCTTGTGTTTGAAGACGCTGACCGAACTCATCAACCATACGATTTGTTTCGGATTCAACCATTTCTTCAGGTACTTCGAATTTAGCATTTTTAGCAGCTGCTTCTACGAGGTCGTCGCGAAGTGCTGTTTCTGAAGCTGATTTCTTTTCAGTTTCTAGGTTTTCTTTCATTTTTGTACGAAGCTCGTCCACTGTTGAAACTTCTTCGTCCATTTCTTTAGCAAGCTCATCATTTAGTTCTGGAACTTCTTTAGCTTTAACTTCGTTGATTTTCACTTTGAATACTGCCGGCTTACCTGCAAGTTCAGCTGCATGGTATTCTTCAGGGAATGTCAATTCAACGTCTTTTTCCTCGCCAGTTTTCAAGCCGATTAACTGCTCTTCAAAACCTGGGATGAATGATCCTGATCCAATAGTAAGATCGTAACCTTCAGCTTTTCCACCTTCGAAAGCTTCTCCTTCAGAGTAGCCATCGAAATCGATGTTAGCTGTATTGCCGTCTTCAATTGCGCCTTCTTCTTTAACAACCATTTCAGCCATTGATTCACGACGTGTTTGTAACTCCATGTCGATTTCTTCGTCTGTAACTTTTGTCTCTTGGCGTGTTACTTCAAGGCCTTTATACTCGCCTAATTCAACTTCCGGCTTAAGTGGAACGATAGCTGTGAATACAACTGGCTCGCCTTTTTCAAGCTTTTCGATGTCGATTTCTGGTGATGCGATTGGCTCAAGACCTTCCGCACGAACAGCTGCATCGTATGCTACTGGAAGAACGATATCGATTGCATCGTTGTATAGTGCTTCTTCCCCGTACATTTGGTTGAACATCTTACGTGGCATTTTACCTTTACGGAATCCGGGTGCGTTTACTTGCTTAACGACCTTCTTGAATGCCTTTTCCATACCTTCGTTAAAAGCCTCTACTGAAACCTCAAACGTTAACTTTCCTTTGTTACCTTCTTGCTTTTCCCATTTAACTGACATTTCTACATACCTCCGAATCATAGTGACGAATATATTTTGTACCGTTTTATACGCCATTGACAACCATCTCAGTATATCATAGTCTCTTTATCTTTCAAGAAATTTCATTCGGCAGCTTCACTATAGTCCTGATCAATCTCAAAAATTAACTTATGGAGAGAAGTTTGAGGGAGTGATACACCTTCAAATAGATAACAAGAATAGTTTTCATAAGCAGCTACAACGGACTCTGTTGGAGCACCCCAGCCAAGGGGATAGCTAATCATTGCGAACTTCTTCACCGATTCTTCAATGAGTGATAGTCTCGTTGGGTCTTTATCCAATGACTCCTGAAGAAGCTGGCACACTTCTTGCGTAACCTTGTCTTCGCCAGGTAACGGCAATTGCGCCGGGTAGACAGTAATTCCCCTGCCAAATTTACGAACGACGAGTGGCTGATCAAAACCCGTTTGTCGCAGCAAAACTAAAGCAACGGTACGTAGTACATTTGGCAAATGATCATAAACAACAATCTCTGAAAGCAAATATTCGGCATCGCGGAGTCCAGTTCTTTCTAGGTCGGCTAGAATTTGCTGTTGTTCAAATTGAGTTAGTTTCAAAAAGTCATCAAACGAGATTACTTCTTTTGGTTGCACTAAGTAATCATCCGAAAAGCGATTTGATAATCTTCCATTTAACTCGCGTAAATACAAAAACTTCTGTTTCAACTCGTTTGGAACGACTCCTTCATCGAGAAGTGCACCAATCGTATCTTCTACTTCTGTATAGTCCTGGAGCTGCATACTAATCGCAAGATAGAGCTCCATCGCTTCAAAATAATCATTTACATCACTTTGTAACCACAGTGTTGCATAATGTTTTGCCTGTTCAAATTCTTTGGTTTCATATAGAGCGATTGCGAGTACTCCAGGGATTTCAGGCAGGTTAGGTGCAATTTGAAGAAGTTGTTCCGCTAGACGAACAGCTTCTTCAAATTCTTCTGATTGTAGTGCGTCCTCCGCTTGGTCTAGTAGACGCTCAACAGTCCCAGGGAAAACAATCATATTGCCCTTTTTATGCAATCCATCACTCTTACGTTTCACGTTCTTCACCTGCTTTCACTGATACTATAGCACAGCAATTCCCCTGTGCACATGTCAGACGGGCAAAGGACTGTTCATTCTTTTTTAGGGATTAAAATCTTTTCGACTTCGACACCTTCGTGAGCAAGTCGATTTTCAATAGGAGGTAAAAATTTTGCAAACAGTCTATTCATCGTAAGCGTCAACTCTTTTTTATCTGCAAAGATGAAGTCGAACTCGGACTTCCCATCAGCAGCGTGAACCGATCTAAATATAGCTTCATCGACTTCGCTCCAATTATAAGAAAGCGTTTTAAAACTTAATAATGGCCGGTACGTAATGCTATCGTCTGATAACATCGTATAATTCTGTGAAGCTATGTAAAAACTTGCACACGCTAATAACGTTAACCCTGCACTGACGAGGATCGACTTCCGATTCATATTCTTAATGTACAGTACAAAAGAAGCGGCAATCAGAAACGCAAATGCAACCGCATAAATAATATACACTCCACCTGAAACAAAAATAAACCAACTTCCCGCTTTAAAATAAATAGAATTCGCAATGAAGTTAGGTAGTAAAAAGACAACAAAAGGAGCTAGTAATAGTAATGATATCCCTATGACCATAGGAATATTTCTTCGTTCAGCGTGAATGATGGTCCACTTCCTTCTCTCTTATTTAACCGTTCCGCTTTACAAGTTAGATTCTATGCATATTAGAAACATAAATAACTTTCTCGACAATCCACATATGGGTAGACTATCAAGAAAGTTGATTAGTTCGCTTGTTAACTACTAAAAGCCATGCGATGCGTCGTTTCAGAAGCGGAATCATCAAATTCAAAACCATTATGACGATAAAAAGCATCCGCTTTGGAGGATTCCGTTTTCACAGTCAATTCATTGAATTGACTCTCGGAATGTTTAATAATTTCTTTTAACAGTAACGATCCTGCACCGTTTCTCCGTTCTTCAGTTTCTACATAAAAACGTTGAAGTCTACCTGTTTCAGGGTCTCCACCCGGACCTGGGAATCGGTTAACACCACCAATCGCGACTATCTTACCTGATTCGTCTTTAACGCAATACAGGGCTTCCCCTGGCTCAGAGAACGTATTGATGCCCTCTTTATAATCTTCTGCAAGTCGCGTTAAAAAACGATAGCCTTCTTCTTCACTTTCAGATATAAGTGATTCGATATTCAGTTTCATCAAATCTTCAACTGGTTCTACTACGTAAGTCATCTCACTCGCTCCTCTACTGTTAAAATAGATACACGTGCTCATTAACTATAATTCAACTCCAAGTGTGAAAATTCCTTCTTTTCTAAAAGGCGCTGACATTTGTTTAACTGAACATGGTACGTCCGTTATAGGTTATGCAAGGAGTTGAATTTTAATCAAGAATTTTTGCTGTCGATGCCTTACTAGCAAAACGAGAATTTTCATTAAAAACGGTCCTTATTCATAAGAAATGAACAAGAACCGTATCTCTTAGTTATTCTTTTCTACCTTTTTAGTAATGTGAAGCTCACCATTGCCCTGTATTTCAGCATAAAATACTTGGTCGACTCGATTGATGCCTTGCTTTTTCAGTTGTTCATCGACCCATTGTTCCGTCAAACTTAACTCAGATAAATTCTCTAAGATGAGTTCTCCATCTGAAATGATTTCAGTAGGAATGTATTTCGGCTGTTTAGTGGATGCTTTCACGTCCGCTTTCGTCGCATTTTCAAGTCCTGTACGTTTCATGACACTTAAAGTGCCGTTCACTTCAAAAATGGCAAAGTATACATCTTTTATCGAAAAAATACTTTGTTCTCTAAGCAACATGTTCAAATCATTGAGATCGAGACGGGCTTTTCCTAACGCCTCTTCTTCTATTTCCCCGTTTCGTATAACGATAATTGGCTTATCGTCCAAGAGAATTCGTGCTTTTTTGGATTTCATCGCAATATAATTCATCACAATCGTTAATACTGCCCACCAAATCATTGCCACTAATCCATCCATGAATGGTGTTTCAGATTCACCCGCGATATTCGCTGCAATCGAGCCAATTGTTATTCCAGTGACATAATGGAAGAATGTCAGTTGAGATATTTGTTTCTTTCCCATAAAACGAGCCAAAATGAGCAACACCAAGAACGCAACGGTCGTTCGTATAATCATTTCCCAAAAATCCACTTTAAAGAAATCTGTATGTTCCATAGTCCGATGCACCTCCATCTTTCAGAAGTATGCGCCAGATCATCGCTAACAATACGTCTTACGTTTCAGAAAGCCTTGAATTCAGTCGGATTCGCACTGTTGTCCCTTCAGCTTCTGAGGACTGAACGTGGATACCATAAGACTCTCCGTAATACAATTTGATACGTTCATCCACATTACGAATGCCAACACCACCAAGTTTCGTTGTAGAACTTGTTTTCCTATCACTCATCTTCGAGACATTAAATCCTTCCCCATTATCATGGACAGTTAGGAACAGATCGCCATCTTCTGCAGTAGCAGAAATATCGATTACACCTTGACGAGAAAGTCCACGAATGCCGTGATAGAGCGCATTTTCCACAACTGGTTGGACAATCAGTTTCGGAATTTCTATGTCTTGTAGGGCTTCAACACACTGAATGCGATACTGCAACTTATCTCCATAACGTTCTTTTTGAATGAACAAATACCGCTCGACGTGCTCCAATTCGTTTCCAACCGTTGTTAACTCACTACCACCACTAAGCGACAGTCTGAAGAACGACGCCAGCGCTTTCGTTAGGTCGATCACTTTTTCATGGTCGCCAAACTCCGCCATCCACACAATCGTATCAAGCGTATTATATAGAAAATGAGGGTTGATTTGACTGTGTAACGCACTAATTTCAGATGTTCGGAGATGTCTTTCCTTTACTGTGATTTCCACCATCAACTTATCAATCTTGTGTGTCATCATATTGAAATGACGGGTCAGACTTTGCGCCTCATAACACCCCTTTGCATCCACAGGAATTTCCTTCAAACCCGTTTCAATGTCTTGCATCGCTTGTTCCAACTTCTGAAATGGAGCAGTGATACGTCCTGCAAAGAGATAAACGCTCGTTGCCGCTATTAAAAGCAACGCAATGCCGACCCATACGAAGATTTCAAGCAACTGTTGCTTGATGGCTAGAAGACTGTCTTGAGACGAGACACTGACAAGCATCCAGTCTGCATTTTTCAGTGAATGCGTATAAGTTAGCGTGTTCTCTTTGGAATCATAGCCTGCTGAATCTTCAACAATCGTCTGCAACTCATGTTTCTTGGCATCGTTCTGGAAATACGATGGGTCTTCATGATAAACAACTTCCTGATTTTCATTGAGGATGAACGAAAAACCATCTGTACCCAGATCCAAATTTGCTAAATAATCTTCAATCACTTCATAATCGAGGTCGATCAGCAGGACGCCTCGGTTTTCCCCAGTTGCATCCGTAATCTCCCGGCTAATCGAGATGACCCACGTGTCTTTGTCCATCGTGAAATCTTGCATGCGCGCAGAGGTCAAGAACGCTTGTCCACCATTCATGATTGCCGAGCGATACCACGTTTCCCGCATCATATTCGTCGATTTGCTCATCGTCAAACCTGCTTCGTTAGACAAGATCTGCCCATCTTTGCTCACAATGATAATTGATTTGATGAATTCATCAGATGCGAGTGTCGTATCGATTGTTTTCAATAGATCAGTTTTGACAGCAGGTGCACGGGTAGAATCCGATAAATAATCGACGAGTTGAGGATTTTCTGCAAGTAAACTGGACACTGCATTTAGTCGATCAATATACAAATCAAGGTACATTCCACTTTGGTTCACAGAAGACTTCATGCTTTTCGCAGACTCAATCAAAAGAATCGAAGAAATGCTTGCGTAAAGAATGCCTGCCATCAACAAAAGTGTCAATCCACTTGCGAGTATATAATGAAGGGCAATTTGGACTCGTAACTTTTTATAGGTGTTCACAGGCGCCCTCTTCATTCCCTCGATTTCTCCTTAAACTGATTGGGGGACAACGAAAATCGCTTCTTGAACGCAGCACTGAAATAATTCGGATCTTCAAATCCTACGGATGACGCGATTTCATACATTTTCATATCCGTACTCAATAACAGCAGTTTTGCACGATCCAGTCTACTGTTGATCATATATTGTTGGAACGTTTTGCCGAATAATTGCTTGAACAACGTGCTGACATAAGAGGGACTGAGCGCTAGAGTCGATGCGAGTGAAGCTAAAGAAAACTCAACGTTGTCGAAATTCGCATTGATTTCCTGTTGAATTTTATATTTATACCCTGAAGTTTCTTCAGAACTATCTGCGGAATGAATGAGACCACCTACCAGTTTCGTCACTTCATGCTGTCGGTGAGCTTCTTGAACTTTCCCAATCAGTTTTTGTAGCAACTCCTGAACGTCTTTTTTGGAAACGGGCTTCAACACATAGTCGTCCACGCCAGTTTTGAGCGCAGCCACCGCATAGTCGAAATAGTCATACCCGGTGATCATCGCGATTTTGACGTCTGGCTTCAATGCTTTTGCAGCGGACACAAAATCAAGCCCGTTCATTTTCGGCATATTAATGTCGGCGAGAACAAGATCAGGTCGATGAGTTTTGAATAATTCTAACGCTACTTCACCATTTGATGCTTCAAGCACTTCAGAAATCGATAGCGCTTCAAAGTCGACAAATGAGCGGATACCACGTATTAAAATTGGTTCATCGTCTACTACTAGTAACGTATACATAGCAGGCCCCTTTCTTATGTAAAGATGAAAAACGAAAGGCAGCAACAGCTACCTTCCGAGGTTGTATTTCTAGTGTACCTTACTTCACAAGGCTTGTCAGATAGCCATAGCCTGCGTCTTCCATTTCTTCAAGTGGAACAAAATCGATTGCTGCACTGTTGATGCAATACCGTAATCCACCCTTGTCTTTCGGTCCATCATCGAACACGTGACCGAGGTGACCATCACCTGCGCGACTTCTTACTTCAATCCGTACCATATTGAAACTTTTATCTTTATGCTCCGTTACCACCTCAGGAATTATTGGTTGCGTGAAACTCGGCCATCCGCATTGTGAATCATACTTGTCTTTTGAAGAAAATAGCGGTTCCCCCGTTGCAACGTCAATATAGATCCCATCTTCAAACGAATCCCAGTATTTGTTTGAAAACGCTGCTTCTGTAGTGCTTCCTTGGGTTACTTTGTATTGCGCATCTGTAAGTTTCGCTTTTAGTTCTTTATCACTCGGCTTCGGGTAATCCACCGGGTCGATTAATGAAGGAATTTCCTGGTCTTCCAATGAATCAAATTCTACGTGGCAGTAACCATTCGGGTTCTTCTCCAAGTAATCTTGATGATATTCCTCAGCCAATGTGTAGCTTGTTAACGGCTCTATTTCTGTCACGATTTTATCGTCATAACGCTCCTGTTGCTTATTGACAACTTTCTCAATAACGGCTTTTTCCGTAGGATCTGTATAGAACACACCCGAACGATATTGTGTACCACGATCGTTCCCTTGTTTGTTCAATGAAGTCGGGTCAATGATTGTGAAGAAATGATCCAGAATCGTATTTAAATCGGTTCGCTCTGGATCATATAGCACGTGAACTGTTTCAGCATGACCTGTTTTACCACTAACTACGTCTTCATATGTTGGGTTTTCAGTTGTACCGTTCGCATATCCAGAAGTGACTTCAGCGACTCCGTATACACGTTCCATGTAGGCTTCAACTCCCCAAAAGCATCCTCCCGCAAGGTAAATTTCTCTTAGATTGTTTTCATCGAACGTCAAACCTTCGTTCGGATTGGCAGGATATTTTGATGAAGCTGCAGCAGTTGGTGATCCTGACGTTGTGCCAGATTTGTCAGTAGATGCAGTGCCATTGGAACAAGCACCGAGAATCAATGTAAGCCCAAGAAGTCCAATTAGGTATTTCAGTTTCATAATCCATCTCCCCTTCCCGTTAGTTTAGTTGGTCCATCATGTCTTTAATCTGATCGTTTGATAACTGACCCGCCTGCGTTGTAACGAGTTCGCCTTTTTTGTTGATAAACGCAGAGGTTGGATACCCGCGTACTTCGAACTCTTTCACAAGGTCTCCGCCTTCATCCATCAAAACAGGCAAGTCTTGGACGTTTTCAACGCCCTTATACCATTTTACAAAGGCATCTTTTTTCTTTTCATTGTTGTATCCAGGTGCAACAACGGTCAATACCTCAAAATCTGTGTCTTCCGTAGCGAGTGCATTCACTTCTTCAAGTCCCGCAAGACAGATTGGACACCAAGAAGCCCAAAACTTTACGTAGACGTTTTTCCCTTCGTAATCTGCTAGGTTGACGGTTTTACCATCCAAGTCTTCAAGTTGGAACAACGAATCATCTGACGCTCCGGTTTTAGTTCCTGATGAGCATGCACCAAGGACAGTGACAACAGCGAGTAAAACAAGTAACTTTTTCAGCATGTTATTTCCTCCTTTATTGTGGAATAAGCGTTGTAAAGAAATTCAAGTTGTTTGTCATGAGGAAGATTCCCATCACGACGATAATGATGCCGCCAGCGACTTTAATTTTTCCTAAGTGACGATTAAGCTTTTTCATTCGTTGCAGTAAGAAATCCGAGAAGATTGAAAGGATGAGAAATGGAATTAGCATACCAAGTGCGTAAATGAGCATGAGGAATGCTCCGTGTGCCGCTTGCCCTTCGTTCGCGGAAAGACCGAGAACTGCGCCTAAAATCGGTCCAATACATGGTGTCCAGCCGAAGCTAAACGTAAAACCGAGTAGATACGTACCAAGAAAATCGCGTTTCCCGCTACGCTTTAAGTTCACTTTGTTTTCGCGTTCTAAGAACGGAATATGGAACAATCCAGTTTGATGAAGTCCGAGGATGACGACGACAGCTCCACAGATGGTGATGAATGTTGTTGTATTAATGAGCGAGCCTAAAGCGCCTGCACCAAATCCGAGTAGTACGAAACTCGTCGATAAACCGAGCACAAAAATCATCGTTTTAATGATCAATCGTGGATGGATACTGAATTTACCTATTGTGATGAGTCGGTTTTCGCGTGTGGATGTTGGATCTCCTGAAGAAAGAATAGAGACGTAGACGGGTAATAGCGGCAAAATACAGGGTGAGAAGAAGGACAGAATCCCTGCCGCAAAGACACTGCTGAGTAGTACTTGTTCACCGAACATAATATAGGGACCCCCTTTTGTTGTAGTGTGTAGTTCTATTGTAGAGCTGTGAGGAGAGAAACCCTATAGACTGATGTTTGGAGTTTCTTTGAAATGATACGGTGAACGTCAAATAGACTGTTCCAATAGAGGAAGTTCTCTTTTGGGACAGTCTACTAACAGTATATGTACAGTGTTGATTTCCTCTTCAGACGACGCTTTCCAGGGGGCTTGATTTCAGCCTTCTCAGTCGCTTCGCTACCTTCCGGGGGCTTCAATCTTCCCTGATCCCTTAGGAGTCGTCGTCCTACGATTCAATCAACGGTATTAGTTCAAGTAGTAGGTATCATTGGAATTTAGTAATTAAGATAAAAATATCAATTCCATTTATAGAATAGGTTATTCCATCATTATAGAGAATACTTTATTCACTAATTACTTTTTTAATACTTGTTACCACTTCTGGATTTATGGGATGTTGGAAACTACGATGTTCACGGACCGCGGAGCCGAAATGTATTTCGGTAACACCGGTTGCTTCTATGAAGGATGACAAGCCTTCAGGTGTCATACCGTTCCCTGCGAGTATCGTAACTGATGTATTTTTTGTTTTCTCGACCAGTTGTCTGATCTTCTCTTTAGATTCTGGAGCGGGTGCTTGTCCGCCTGATGTTAATATTCGTTGGATTTGAGAGAAGTCTCCTATCGTCTCGATTGCTTTGAGTTGATCGTCGATTTCATCGAATGCACGGTGGAATGTGACATTCATGTCTCCTACGGCTTCTAAGAACCGCTTCAGATTAGAGATATCTACTCTCTTAGTTTCATCTAATATACCGATGACAATTCCTACAGCACCTGCTGACCGTATATGCTGAATATCTGCAAGCATCACCTGGATGTCTTCTTCGCTGTAGCAAAACGTTCTACTATGTGGTCGCACAATTACATGAACTGGAATGGAAACCCCTTGAACAACTGCTTCTACCAATCCTAAACTCGGTGTCAATCCACCTTCTGTTAATGATGAACACAACTCCAGTCGATCGGCACCAGCTTTTTCAGCAATACGTGCATCCTCTAAGCTTGTTGCAATAATTTCTAACTCCATGGGGAATAACCTCCTAAAATAAAAAAGTAACATCAACTATATCCGCAAAGGAGTGTAGTATGTTACTCGTAAGGTTACCAGTTCACTGATAGTTATGCTATTTATCCATTTCTAGTTCAGGCAACAAGTTGAGCTGCTTTCAGTTTCTTATATTCGTGGAGAATCTCACCTACGCTAATTGCGAGTACAATCCAGAGGGCAGGACTGGACACGGATATCCCTACTTGTGAGACGCCACCAAGAAGAGTAAAAACGATGATAAGTCCAACCAGATAGGACATGAATGCAACTTGCCACATAAATTTAACTCGTGGTGAATTGTCTTTTTGAAGACGTGTTACAAAGAAACCAAGAAGTAAGCTTAAAACGATAAGTCCAATAACAACTGGTTGTGGAATGGATACCAAGTTGTTTAGTTTTGGGAAGAAATCATACGCCATTATTACAGTGATGAAAAACAGAATTAGTCCCATTAGAATCCAGTCTTTACGTTTCATAATACTCTCTCCCTTTTAGCTCATATACGGATATTTACGATTAATAGTTTCGTTCCATTTAAAATTTATTAGTGTAAGAGAACTAATTAGAGAATACCGCCATGCATAGTGGTTGCATTCCTTGTGAAGCTAAAAACGTTCCATAAAACACTCGACAACCCCAACAAATTTTTCAATATCCGGTTCGAAAATATTATGGTTAGATTCTTCGAATATGATTAAATCAGCATTTGAAAATCCCCTCAAATACTTACTACTATCGTCGTCAGAAAGTGCAGACCCGTCTTTTCCTCCTTGGATAATAAGGACCAGGCTTTGTATCAGGTTTAATTGATCCCAAAATACTACTTGTTTAGATTCTCTCTGTAATCCGAGAATCGCATGCAAATCCATACGTTCCGACAATGTCTTCCCTCTCCAAGGAGGTAAAGCTAAGAATACCTCTACCCATTCAGACGAAAGTTGAGTGTGATAGGCAGGATAATCTCCTATTACTAACCCTTTAATAGCATTCAAATTGGTAAATGCATAGCCGAGCGCGTAAGAAACTCCTCTAGAGAATCCCATTAGAACGAATTCTTCCAACTTTAAGTGTTTGACCACCGCGTCAATATCAAGAATATGATCTTCTAACGAATACCCCATTTCAGGAGCATCACTTTTCCCTCTTCCACGTAGTGAAATCGCAATGCATCGACGTGAAAATAGTATCATAAACGGGATATAATCCTCTGCTGATTCTGAAAGTCCCGGCACGATGACTAAAGGTAAATCGTTAGTTGCATCGTCAGGAATATAATCGATAAATTCAATGGAGGTACCATTGTTACTAACCCAATTACTCTTCATGATAACTATTTACCTCCATACTTTTTAGTAATCATCAACATATTGGTAAAGTTTTCTGGTCAATGTAAGACCTTTGAAAGGGAACAATCTCTATTCTGTATTTCTCAGGTATGTATACTTTTCGTCCAAATGAACGTTGTACTAAGTGGGAGGTCAATATTATGTATTTTACTAATGTAACAAAGTGTTACCAAAGAGATGAATCCGTGACTTCCACTTGTTCCTTCTTCAACAATCCAATAACTAAAATTCAATACTCAAACCTCGTAGAGAACCAAAATCCCAGAATGTTGATGGGATTCACTGTATACTCACTTGTCGTTAATTCAGCTCTACTCCAAAGCACATACCAATGGATGTCCAGATACTCAATATCGGATGTACTGGCTTGAAACGTAGGAGCGTCCTTATATGATAACTGCAGACATTCTGTACCTGCACAATAGATTCCGTGTTCTTTTACTAAGTATTCTTTAAAATCGCTCGGTGTTGTCGGAACTCGGTAAGTGCTAATGAATAGAAAAACCATAACTATAAATAGAAGTTTTTTAGGTAGTGAATACATTGAATTTAAAATCAATCCAACTGCACACAGCAACGTTATCCAAAGCACAGAATTCATGCGAAAGATTATAACAAAATAAAATGATACGATAAGGATACTTGTCAAGTAGCGAATCAGAAAAGCAAGTTTCAATGTAATAAAGAAATGATAAAACGTAATAATACTTATTAAACTAAAGAAAGCAACCTGCATGATTACCATTATCACGCCTCCTTCACTTACAATCCATTCACTACTTGTTTACCGTCTTCTCAATACCTTACACCCCTGAAATTCAACACTCTATTAGTGCTTAATATTCATGTAAATAATTTAAGATGAGCCCAGTAACAACTAACGTGAAGAGTACTCCTCTTAGAATAATAGAACGTCTAACAAGTGCCTCATTTATGCTAGGGGGCGTTGTATATGTTTGTTTCCCCCATAATAGAATAACTTTTGTAGGATTTCGATATTGCCAAATTGAGACCGAATAAAAGGCAATGGCAATAATAACGAACAACATTATCTTTCCTATATGAACCCCCTCACTTTTGATTATTAGTTTTCTTCACTATATGTCTTTCGATAACCATAAAAAGGACGGTACCCAAGATTTTCGTAAAATGATCGCGAAGTACTTGTAGCAAGTACTTCTATTCGCGTATCAGGGTACAGATCGTGGACGAACTGAAGCAATTTCCGACCTATTGCTAGATTACGATAGTTTTTATGAATTAACATTTCACAAACAAATAGACTGACACTAGTATCGGTTTGCCCTCTAATATACCCCACTAATTTACCACTTTCTGTTTCGACTACAAACGCTATATTAGAATTCTCCCATGCACTTTTTGTTTTCATGCTATTTTCCACCAAGTTAGTCCAACCTTCATCTTTGTTCAATTTCTGTATCCCTTCAAAATCCTTGTTCTCATAGGGTATTATCAATAAATTAGAGCCATCTTCCAAATTAATCATCATTTGAATATCACCTATTTCTACCGAACTACTGAAGATCTGAATGAGTATGCACTTGACCTTCTTTCATGAAAAAGCCAACCAATAACATAATCAATCCTATAAGAAAAATCACGGGGAAAATATAGAACATGATCAAAACAGACCAACCATCTCTAACGATTGCAGCGTACGTATGCCCGATTGAAAAAGCAATTGATGGTGAAATCGGCAACATGAGTGCAATGCCCCAGACTTTATATTTCTGTTTTTTCGACCTACCTTCACTAAACTGATACGCGGTAAATACACCTAGGATGGTAATAAGATATCCAATTGCAATTGCCATTTCAATCCCCCTTATTTACGTTATTCATCCCAATGGATTTTTGGTAACAGGTAGCATGGATTTACTATGAAATCATTAGTGTGCCAACCCTATTCCACAAAACGTTCACTTGTTATGAGCAGGGTTAGTGCTTGAAAAATAACCATAGTAGACCGGTCATTTTCACATAGAATGCAACATGGAAATGCATCATGATCCTATTTCAGGAGGTAATCGATAAGTAACCTTTCCATTTTCATTTAAGAACTTGATTCTTGATACGTTTTCGTGTTCTACAACCATTTATATACGCGATCTACTTTTCGAGTCCATAAGTTTGATGGGAATTCCCAGTAACAAACTCGTCTCTTTTAAAGATACAAAACCATCAAGTCTTCATCGTAATACGTATCATCTAATTTCAAGGCTTGCTTCTCTGTACCAACTACCTCAAATCCTAACCTCAAATAAAGATTTCGTGCAGGTTGATTGGAAGTAACTACGGTTAAATGAATCTGCTCAATGCCTTCCAACTCTCTCGCTTTATGGATAGCTGCGTTCACTAAATCTCTTCCAATTCCTAAATCACGTTTTTCGGGACAGACGTACATCGCGACTATGTTTGCTCTATGGCTTAATTTCATCAACTTTTCTTTAACCAACGTAATAATTCCAATAAGTTCATGTTGTTCAAAAACGCCATATGTATAAGAGTCTTTAATTTGAATCCGAGTTATGTATTTTTCAACCGGGAAATCTTTTTCTTCTTCTAACGTAGAGCCGAATGCTTCCGGACTCACCCGCAGAGCTTCCAGCCTAAGATTTCGATAGTTCTTCGCATCTTGCTCATGTAATTGTCTAATCATCATTAATTCCCTCGCAATTAAAATAGTAGTTTCATGCTCATTTTTAGCTAATGCTTATAATCCTTTTACTACCTATCATCTGCTTGCGATTCTTTCTTTTCAATATATATCCAACATAACACGTGATCCAAAATACAGTCGGCACAATAAAAATATAAACCATATACCGCTGAGGAAGTGTAAAGATCGAAATGAGCATTAGAATAACAAATGGGGGTAAAAGCGTGAAATATTTCTCACGGTGCATAAATCATTTGCCTCCTAAAGGAATCCTCAAAACAGAATCCCTTACAATGTCAAAACCATTCGAATCGATTGCAGCATGTGCCCGTCAAAATCTTCTTCAAACCCATCTATGGTTTCAAAGCCTTTCGCATCATAGAATGATTTCCCTATCAAATTTTCTTTCTCTACCGTTATAAAAATCTTTTTTACGTTTTTAAGTTGCTTGATACCTTCTTGTAGTAGAGCCGTCCCAATGCCACTTCCTTGGTGTTCTGGGTGAAGATAGATAGCAGCTAATTCCGATTCACCAGCATCATTGACACGAGAAAAATTGGCGAAGCCGACAACAGTTTCTTCCTGTTCCGCAACAAGCATCACCGAGTGATCTATGCGACGCTGCATAACCTCATTGTTATAGGCACCAGCTAAGAAGCGTTCTTGGATATCCTCTGGAATAATACCTGTATAAGTTACATTCCAGCTGACTTTTGCTACTTCTTGGACGTTTTGCGTATCATTTGATTGCATAGTTCGAATTGTAGTCTTCATAAGAACCCCCCGCTTTCCCTATTTCCTTTGTTCTAAAGCAATTGCATTTATTTCAATTGTTCACTACGTTCGCTTACATACTGATCATATGCTCTCTGCACCTTATCCTTTTTAGGAGAGGATGCAAGAACTGCTTTATGGATGTCTTTCAACAAATACAGTCCCCAGAAAATACACCCTACTTCCAGTCCGAACGCGAGGACACCTCCGAAAAGCGGTCCAGCGAAAATTAGTAAAAGCGTCCCAAGCATTGTTGCTAAAGCTATAAAACCGAAAAGCTTCATGATCATTCTCCTAAATTTCATAATCAAGTTAGAACATACAAACGTAAAAAAATTATCCATAAAATTGTATATCCAATGTGGACTAGTATTACTTTTTTGTCCGCTTTATTTATATAACATAATAAAAGATCAAGTAAAGACAATATGAATGCGAGTGTAAAAATCAATTTAAAATAAGAAGAATCTAACTGATCGGTAATTGTTAGGAACAATAAGAATGCTAATCCTATAGTTAGGAAAATACTAATATACCTAAGTGTTTTCAAGACCCGCACGTTATCTTCTCTTTGAAAGAACGCAGTCATATGTATCCATCTCCATTCGAATACCAAGGACGATTTCTATTTTAAGCTAGCTTACGCTTCAAATTACTATCGAATACTAGAAACACTTAACTACTATGAGTTAATTAAGAGAACCATAAATATCCAACAGTTTTCCAGTAGTAGCATTCATCACTAAAGTGACTTGCGAACCTTCAAGCACCAGCGTTACTTCCCAATTCCGCTTATTTGTAAATCCATTCCAAAATCCTTGTCGCTTCGTTAATACAGACTTGTTCACTTCCCACGCAACTATCCCATCCTCTTCTTTAGGAAAAGATGCTTGCCATTCCTTTGGTGGAGTGACTAGATGTTTTTTTGCTTGCTCGATTGCAACGTTTGTGTCAAGAATAGGTGTTTGATAGGCATACGCTATCCCTAGTAGAACAATCATACAAATTACTAAAATGAGCTTTTTCATGAGCGAACTCCTTTTAATGAATGCTTGCTATACATATGCGCCATCGAGATGGACTTTTACAACTGTTTTACGTTTAATTAATCACACAAAAAAGAACCTCTTTAGACAATTCTATCCAAAGAGGTTCTGTTTAGCAATTAAATTTTCCAACTATTCTCATCAATTCATACAGGTAAAGAATCGATAGCATTCTCGATTTGTTTGACTGCTCTTTCGACAATAGATCGCGAGCATGCGAGGTTCATGCGTACAAAACCTTCGCCTCCCGGCCCAAATACTTTACCTTGGTTCAATGCAACATGAGCTTTTGTAAGGAAGAACATTTCGAGTTCTTCTGCTGTCATTCCTAGTTCCGTGCAGTCAATCCATGCTAGATAGGTAGCTTCTAACGGAAGAACCTTCAAGGACGGCACATTTTCCGCAAAGTAATTCTTAACAAACTTCAAATTCCCTTCGACGTAGCTCAACACTTCATCGAGCCACGGACCGCCATGTGTATACGCTGCTTCTGTTGCAACTGGACCAAATGAGTTCGGCATGCCGATTGCATTTCTTTCAGTTTCTGCGTTGAATTTCTCACGGAGTTCCTCATTCGGTATAATGATGTTAGATGTTTGCAATCCTGCTAGATTGAACGTTTTACTCGGTGCTGTACATGTAATACTATTTTCTGCAAATTGCTCAGAAAGCGATGCAAACGGAATGTGACTCCCTTTTTCAAACACGAGATCGGAGTGGATTTCATCTGAAACGACTAAAATCCGATGTTCCATACAGATATCCCCGAGACGCTTTAAATCCTCTTTCTTCCAAACGAATCCGCCTGGGTTATGAGGATTACAAAGCATCAACATTTTCACAGAGCTATCGATTTTTGAAAGAAGATCTTCGAAATCCATTTCATAAGTTCCATGGTTGTTGACTATCGGGTTGAATACGACTTCTCGATCATTCGTTTCTGTTACTTTCATAAACGGATAGTAGACAGGTGGTTGCACGATGATTTTGTCACCTGGTTGCGTATACGCTTGAACTGCCAGACTCAATGCAGTTACAACGCCTGGACTGTGACAGATCCAGTCTTTTTCAACAGTCCAGTCATGACGTGTTTTCATCCAATCGATGATGGATTGATAGTAACTATCATCCCGAATGGTATAACCAAAAATGCCATGCGCTGCCTTGTCCGCAATCGCTTGAGAGACTTCTTCAGGAACTTTGAAATCCATATCTGCAACCCATAATGGTAATAGATCCTTCTCTCCGAACAGCGCTTCTGCTCCGTCCCATTTCACACTTGAGGATTTCATCCGGTCAATTACTGTATCGAAATTAAAATTCATAATTATTCCCCTCTCTTCATAAGTGAATCCGTAACTTCATTCACTATAATCGTATCGCTAACAAGAACATCTGTAAAAAATTCGGCTTACGATATAGTGAAAACTTTCCAATTTGTTATTTAATTATATGCGCGGGTCTAGTACGATAGGTATAGTGAGAAATAATTACACAACCCAACACAGAGAAAAGGGGTCATTTTCTTGAACAAACGTATAGCGGCTAGTTTAATTTTAGTCCTTTCCTTACTATTAACAGCGTGCTCAGCAAAAGAAACACCAGAAGATCGATTGAATGCCTACGTTAAAGTTTGGAACAAAAGTGAGTTCAGCGTAATGTATGATGATTTTTTAGCAACTAACACAAAAAAGACGTACGCTCCTAAAGAGTTTGTCGAGCGACAAAAGAAATTAGCTAAGGATTTAGGGATTGAGAATTTGAAAGTTACGTTCACAAAAGCAAAAGAAGAAACAGAATGGGATAAAGAAGAACCTGCGGTGTTCGACGTCCAAATTGCGATGGACACGATTGCTGGACCAATCAATTACGATAAGGAAATGACGTTGAATTACGAAACGCGTGAAGACGCCGATAATTGGTTCGTGGAATGGGATCCTTCATTCATCTTGCCGAAACTGACGTCGAAAGACAAAATCCAAATTTCTACAACGAAAGCAAAGCGCGGAAAGATTTTTGACCGCAATGGCAATCCGATTGCTGTAAATGGAACTGGTTACGAAGCCGGTATCGTTCCAGGTAAATTTACGGATACTTCGAAGAAACAGGAATTGGCAACACTTTTGAACACAACTGTCGAATTTATTGACAAACAGCTCAACCAAAGTTGGGTACAACCCGATTACTTTGTACCGATAGCGAAAGTGGCTAAAAACAATGAAGCTCTTCTTAAGAAACTGATTACCATTCCTGGGACAACTTATCAGGAAACGTCCATGCGGGAGTATCCATACGGTGAATCGCTTGCGCATCTATCGGGTTATATCGGAAAAATGACTGCGGAACTTCTTGAAAAGCACGAAAAGGATGGCTACACTGAAACAGATTTAATAGGCCGCCAAGGATTGGAACGTATCTTGGAAGAACGACTTCGCGGGAAAGATGGAGTCGGCATCTATACTAAAAGTCCGGATGTAGGCTCAACTCTTCAACCCGTGGTCGAAACAGAGGCTGTCGATGGAGAAACAATTACGTTAACGATTGATGCGGAATTGCAGAAAAAGATTTTCACTTCGATGAAGGGCGAACCAGGTGCTAGTGCTGCAGTCGATCCGTTGACAGGTGAGACGTTGGCACTTGTCAGTTCACCAAGTTTCGATCCTGCAGAATTCATGCTCGGTGTGAGCGGAGAGCGCTATAAAAAATTGTCTGAAAACCCACTCAAGCCGCTCTTCAATCGGTTTGCAGCAGCATATGCTCCAGGGTCTTCGTTAAAACCGATCACCGCAGCAATTGGCATGGAGAAAGGAACATTAGATCCTAAAAAAGGACTTACAATTACAGGGAAAACGTGGCAGAAAGATTCGTCATGGGGCGCCTATCGGGTTTCAAGACTCCATACGGAAGCACCAAATCCAATCGATTTGAACAAAGCTCTTATCTACTCGGATAACATCTACTTTGCACAGCAAGCGTTAGCAATTGGACGCGAAGATTATACAACTGGATTGAAAAACTTTGCGTTCGGCGAAGAGATTCCATATTTGCTCAACATTGCTCCTTCCCAAATTTCAAACGATGGAACGATCGGTTCTGAAGGACAACTTGCAGATACTTCGTTTGGTCAAGGGCAGATGCTAGCAAATATTCTTCACCTTGCAACGCTCTATCAGCCTATTTTAACGAACGGGATCATGTATAAACCGACGTTATTGCTAGACGATAAAACCCAGCAAGTGTGGAAAGACGGACTGTTAAGCGCAGAGAATGCCAATGTGTTGAAACAGGACTTGCGCAATGTTGTCGTAGACGGTTTTGCTCAAGCTGCCAATATACCGGATATTCCGATCTCAGGAAAAACAGGCACCGCAGAATTGAAAAAATCAACTGATGCTAGCGGGCAAGAAAACGGATTTTTCGTCAGCTATAACTCGAAAAATCCAACGTTTGTTCTTGCGATGATGATAGAAGATGTTAGTGATAATGGCGGCAGTGGATACGTCGCTGAGTTTGCGGCTGAAGTGTATAAAGCGAATAGCACCCACTAAACTAAAACAAAAAGGGCTGTTCCAAATGTCTAATGACGTTTCGGAACAGCCTTTTTTATATGATTAATAACCAGAGATATAATCCAACAAGAGTAATGAATAGTGTAGGAATTGTTAAAATGATCCCGACTTTCATATACGTTCCCCAACCAATTTTAACGCCTTTCTGGGACAGTACATGTAGCCAGAGCAACGTGGCAAGAGACCCAATCGGTGTGATTTTAGGACCTAAATCAGAACCGATAACATTCGCATAGATCAGCGCTTCCCGTATTGTTCCTGATGTGTTTGTTTCAGCAATCGCGAGTGCATCAATCATGACAGTCGGCAGATTATTCATAACAGATGAAAGAATTGCTGCGATGAACCCCATAGAAATCGTCGCAACAAAGAGTCCTTGATCCGCTGCGAGTTGAATAACATCTGATAACACACTTGTAAGTCCCACATTTTTCAAACCGTAGACAACAACATACATACCGATTGAAAAGAACACGATTGCCCATGGTGCACCTTTTAATACTTGAGCTGTCTCAACAGCAGCACTTCCTCGTGCCATCAATAAGAACAAGATCGCAACAATACCTGCAATGATGGAAACAGGTAGTTGAATAAATTCGCTGGCAAAATATCCGACAAGCAATATTGCAAGTACCCACCATGACAACCGAAACATGTTATGATCTTTAACCGCATCAGCAGGACGTTTTAGTTGTGAAACGTCATAATTTCCAGGAATACTCTTTTTGAAAAACAAATAGAGCACCATTATACTCGCGACGAGTGCAAACAGATTCGGTACAATCATTCTAGACGCATATTCTACAAATCCAATTCCGAAAAAGTCTGCAGATACAATATTGACTAAGTTACTGACAACAAGCGGCAAAGAAGTCGTATCGGCAATGAATCCACTTGCAATAATAAAAGGAAAAATCATCTTTTCACTGAAATTCAAATTCCGTACCATAGCTAGAACAATCGGTGTCAAAATGAGCGCTGCCCCATCATTCGCGAATAGCGCAGCAACCAATGCCCCGAGAATACTCACATAGATGAAGAGACGAACGCCACTCCCTTTTGCAATTCGTGCCATATGAAGCGCTGCCCATTCAAAGAATCCGATTTCGTCTAAAATCAGAGAAATAATAATAATTGCGATAAAAGCCAGTGTTGCGTTCCAGACGATACCTGTGACGTCCGCTACATCACCAAAGTCTACGACTCCAAATAGAAGTGCTAAAATTGCTCCGGTGCAAGCAGACCACCCAATCGATAGGTTTCTAGGTTGCAAAATGACGAAAACTAATGTTAAAACAAAAATAACTACTGCAATACTAGTTGAACCCAAAACAAGTTTTCCTCCCTATGTACAGGAAATACGCAAACCTTGCGCTTCCAATTCAGTGATGACACTACTCTGATCAGGTAACTGGTTAAGTATCGTCATGACGAACTCAATGTCCTGATGATTTTTTTGAAGGGAGTAAAATATCCACTGTCCGCAACGATCTTCTTTAACAAGTCCTACATCTTTCAATTTACGTACATGTTGGCTGATCGCAGGTTGACTCATTTCGAAGATGGCTACGAATTCGCACACACAACAATCCTGCGATTGCAAAATCTTCATCATCGTCAAACGAGTAGGATCACCGAGTAATTTCAGTAACAGACCAGCTCGTTCGATGGTTAGAACATGCTCACTACTCATATATTCTCCCCCCTTTCTTTTATATTAGCACATAAGCATATACTTATATACAGATTTTATAAATCCGGATTCACTGTAGAATCCAGACTTTCCGGCTTCTTATTTATCTTTTGATTTATTGAGTTTCAAACGATCTCGTATAAATGCTGATTCTTCTTCATCGGTTAAAATTCCTGTTGCCTGTCCAATCGTTCCATTTTGAAGGTTCCATATAGCATTATGGTCTTGATCGACAATAGAAAAGTCTTCTAGACTCCACCTCTGTAAAATTTCCACGTAGAGAGAATGGTTCTTCTTATACCGCTCTTCGTTTTCGTTCACAAGTTGGAGTAGACGGTCAATGCGTTCAGGAGTCATTAAAATCGAAGTCCATTTTGGTGACGCTTTTACTTTTTGATGGGACATTGCGTGAATGGCTTCCTGTAGATCATATTCACTCAATGTATCCGGAAATTCCTGTTCAGCCGGCTTCTTGTCGTGTTCATCGATTGTATGAACAATTGAGTCCTGTTTGGAACTCGCTGGACGATCCAGTGAATCCTTCGTATCACGCAATGATTGAGCTAAAAATAGTCCGATCCCGAGCAAGACAACAATTCCAACAATAGTGATGAGTCCAATCTTTTTTTTCATCCCCTCACCCCTCTTCCTGTTTATAGTAAAGGAGTCCCAATTGGATTACAATAGGAGATAAACTTATCACAATGTGGAGTTCTTGATACTTTACAGAAGTAATTTAAGTGGAAACAAAACAAACCTAAGCAAAGCTGCTAGTTAAACGGCTTTGGTTAGGTTTGATGAAACTAGATTGGAGAAAGGAGTCCATACATGAATTCTCTTTATTGTAGAACATACCAACTTGCTTATAAGACAGTTGCGCAGTTTCTCCCTTGGCGGCAGCCACTATTGCTTGAAGGAGAAAACAGTCTGAAAGAATTGCCCGCATTGCTTCACAGACAATCGATCCATCCGGTATTGATTGTGACAGATAGCGGGATATCGAAACTCGGATTACTGGACGGTTTATTGGAAGACTTGAATAAGAGTGGTATCCCCTACTCAATTTACGATAAAACCGTTCCAAATCCGACAATTGATAACATCGAAGAAGCACTTATTCTTTATCATGATTCCGGTTGTAAGGGGATCATCGCATTCGGGGGAGGTTCTCCAATGGATTGCGCGAAGGGAGTCGCTGCACGGGTCGCTCGTCCAGATAGAACACTCCATCAATTGAAAGGTCAACTCAAAGTGAGGAAAGCAACCCCGCCATTGATTGCCATTCCGACTACAGCTGGAACAGGTAGTGAAGCGACAATAGTATCCGTTGTATCAAACAGTGAAACTCACGAAAAATATGCCATCAACGATCCAGTCCTGACACCACAATTTGCTGTGATGGATCCATTATTGACGGTGAATCTCCCCTCCCACATTACTTCCACGACGGGAATGGATGCGCTCACACACGCAGTCGAAGCCTATATCGGTAGGAGTAATACAATTCAAACTAAACAGTGGAGTCGTGAAGCTACTATTCTAATCTTCGCGAATCTCTATGAAGCGTATGAAAACGGTACAAACATTGAAGCAAGAAAAAATATGCAACGTGCTTCTTTCCTGGCAGGCAGAGCCTTCACACGAGCCTATGTCGGATATATCCACGCAATTGCTCATACACTTGGTGGCTTTTATAATGTGCCACACGGGTTTGCGAATGCAGTCATCATGCCTCACGTGCTCGAGTATTACGGAGTGGCAGTCCACAAACCACTTGCGGAACTAGCAGATTTAGCAGGGATTACGGATAGGAGCGATACGGACGAAGTGAAATGTAAGAAATTCATCGACGCCATCAAACAGATGAATGAAAAGATGGGAATTCCCACTACAATAAGTGGCATCAACACGAAAGACATTCCGTTGATGGTTGAACGAGCATACAATGAAGCCAATCCTCTCTACCCTGTCCCACGGATCTTGGACCGGAAAGACTTGGAAACCTTGTATGTGTTAATAAAAGAATGATATAGATATGAATAAAAACCGCTGGTCCTTCGCAGATTTGTTCTGCAGGACAGCGGTTTTGTAAATTCCACTTATTTAGCAGATTAAGAGCGGTTGCGGATAACTAGATAATACTGAGCATTTCCTCCAATTAGCACCGCTCCAATCAGAAAAATTGCAAATAGCTGAGAGACTTCCGTCATAATCGAATATACCATTAAAAGGAGGAGGGATAGTACCAATGCAGCATTTAACAAGGTGTAAGAACGATAGAGTCCTTCGAGCATAACATGGCGCTCTCCTTCGTCTGATGCTGCGAGCAGCTTCTTTCCATAGTTCTTTTCCGATACCGCAGGTAGATTCCGTTCAGGATAAAATGTATTAATTAAACTTGGTACAACGATTGTGAACATACACGCAAGGAACGCAGCAATAGCGGATGTCAAGATTACCCAAAAAGGTTGTACTGTAATAAGTGACAAAGCAAACGCGGCTATACCTGTCACAAGTCCAACAACCGAAGCAAAATTAGTATCGCTGAATTTTTTATAAATCCATACATCTTTTGCATCCTCTTCTTCTCCTGACACATTCAATCTCATTTTTTTCCTCATGATGAGGATGTTGAATGCGCTATAAATTAATAGTAAAAAAGTCAGCGCTGTCAAGATAATATTCCCTTCGTATGCAACTGAAAGAAAATCAATGTCAAGTTGGATTGCGTCGGTTAGAAAAATCACAGAAAAGCCTGTTACTGCACCAATCAATCCCCAAATTACTAATCTCATTCTATCTCCTCCTTATTGAATAGAAATACATTCTCGATCGTTTCATTAAAAATAGTAGCTATACGAACTGCGATGAGCAACGAAGGGATGAATTCTTCCCGCTCAATCAGACTGATTGTCTGTCGGGAAACCTTTGCCCGTTTCGCTAGTTCCGTCTGATTCAGACCATCCCGAGCTCGCAGTTCCTTCAAACGTGTTCTCACTGACCTCACCTCTTAACATCGATTGTAACGTATACATTTCATATTGACAAGTATAGTTGTCAAGTTGACTGATATATAGTTCATTTCACTATCCTTAGCTGTCAGAATCAGCAAACATTCCTTATAAACAGAAAAAGGCAACTCGCCACAGTAGGCAAGTTACCTTCTTCACTTTTAGTCTTGAATTGAAATCATTAACAGGTTTTCGTTTATAAATTTAACGGTTCGCCTTTCTCTTACGTGGTTTCATGAAAGTTTCATAAACAATCGGAACAATAACGAGTGTTAGTAGTGTAGAACTGATTAGTCCCCCGATTACTGTAACTCCGAGACCTTTCGAAATCAGGCCACCGCCTCCACCTTCAACACCTAATGCTAGAGGTATTAGCGCACCTATCGTAGCAAGAGCCGTCATTAAAATTGGACGAAGACGAGTAGATCCCGCTTCCAAAAGGGCTTCTCTTGTAGAAAGTCCTTCCTTTTCTTGATGTATTACTCGGTCAATCAAGACAATCGCGTTTGTTACAACAATACCAATCAGCATCAATGCACCAATCATTGCAGATACATTTAGCGGCTCGCCTGCAATCCAGAGCGCCACTAAACTGCCGATGATTGTAAATGGCAGTGAGAACAATATAGCGAGTGGTGCTAATGCTCCGCCAAATGTCACAACGAGTACAAAGTAGACAATTGCTACTGCAGCTAGCATCGCAAGCCCTAATTGTGTGAATGATTCATTGATCTGTTCAGTAACACCTCCGAAGTCCACTTTAACTCCGCTTGGTAAATCAAGATCACTGATTTTCTTTTCTACAGAACTTGAAATCGCTGCGACATCTTTACTATTCACATCAGCCGTAAGGGAGGCATACATTTTGCCATCTCTTCGCTGGATCGTATCTGGCGTTTTACCTTCTTCAACATCCATTACATCTCCAAGTTTCACAGGGATGCCTAAAGGTGATTGAATGACTTTGTTCTTCAACTCATCGATACTCTTATATTGATCTTCCTTCACTTCGATATACACATTTAACTCTTTTCCATCTTGTTTTACCGTAGTGAGTGCAGGCGCTTCACCAGGAGTCATGAGATTCATGCCAACTTGTGCTGCAGTTAATCCTAAGCTGCTCAATTTCTCCTGATTTGCGACCAATTTGTATTGGTCATATGCTTCTGTAAGGCTGGACTCAACTTTTTCCAAATTCTTATTGTCTTCTAGAATAGGCAAGATCTGATCCGTTGCTTTCTCAATATCTTCCTTATTATCTCCATAGACATATAATTGTAAGCCGCTGCCGCCCATACCGCCAAAGTCCATACTCTTCCATTCACCTTGGGCTGTGTTTTCATTAAGTGTGTCAATGACTTTAGATGTTTCATCACCGAAGTTTTTAAAATCTTTATCGTATTCAATGAAGAATAACGCAGAATTACTTCCGCCCATACCCATCATGGCATCCATCGGGCTGCCTCCGCCTAACGAATATTGATAAGTCGTAATTCCTTCATGGTTACTTAAATAGTTCTCCGCATCCATTGTGATTCCTTCAACATCTTCTCTGGTTTGGCCAGCTTCCGGACTATAAGTCGCCATAATCATTTTTTCTTCTTCATCAGGCAAGAAGCTGACGCCAATCAATGGAACTAAGAAGAAACTTAACACGAGTACGACTACAGATCCCCCGAAAGTTATCAATTTATGATTCAATGTCCACTCTAGAACATGGATATATGCGTTTGCCAGCTTTCCTGGCTTTTCTTCTTTTACTTTATTTTCTTTTGTTCCAACCTGACTCAATTGCTTTTTATACAACGAATGAGCAAGCATTGGAACAATGGTCACAGCTACAACCAAAGATGCTGCGAGTGCAAATGCTACCGCTAATGCAAACGGTAAGAACATCTGCCCAACCATTCCACCAACTAAACCTATTGGCAAGAACACAGCTATCGTCACAATCGTAGATGAGAAGATCGGGATGAACATCTGACGAGTCGCTTCCCGAATTAACTCTTTTCCTCTCAATTTTTCACCTGGCAAAGCCATTCGTCTATAGATATTCTCCATAACAACGATCGAGTCATCGATTACACGGCCTATAGCAACCGTTAAAGCACCTAGGGTTAATAGGTTTAACGTAATGTCCATTTGATGCAATAAGAATATTGCCATAAGTAAAGACAATGGAATCGAAACGATGGAAATGAGAGTCGTTTTGATACTTCTCAAGAACAATAAGATGATCAATACCGCAAATATGATCCCAAACAGCGCTTTACTAAGCATTGTGCTAACCGCACTCTCAATCGGTTCTCCTTGGTCCAATGTAGTAATAACTTTCAAATCCAAGTCTTTTTCAAAAGTAGAAATTTTCTCTTTCACATTGTTGACAACTTCGACAGTATTCCCGTCAGCTGCTTTAACAATTTGAATCCCGATGGAGTCTTCCCCGTTTGTTCTAGAAATCGATTCAGCTTCACTCACCACTTTGATTTCAGCTAACTCGCCTAGCGTGACAGAAGGAATCTCCATTGGAGCTTGTGCTTGTGAATTTCCTTGTTGGGATTGTGCACCTGGATTTCCTTGTTGCATTTGTCCCATCTGACCCGCTTGAGCAGGCATGGCAGGAATCTTCAATTTTTTTAAATCGTCCACACTTGCAATATTCCCGTCAATGACTAAGTTCTTCACTTTGCCATCGAAGTTGGTCAATCCTAATGGGAATGTAATATCCGATCCTTGAATGACTTGCTGAATTGTATCCTGCGATAATCCGTATTTCTTTAACTTTTCTTCATCAAAGACAATTGTGACTTTCTTCAGTTGCTGCCCAGTAATTTGGACATCTGCCACACCTTCAATACCTTCTAAAACAGGCAGCACATCTTTTTCCACTACGTCAGTCATCTCGTCCGTAGTTCGGTTATTATCGCTCACACTTAATGTTAAGACTGGGAGCGCGTTGAAACTTAATCGTGAGACTTGTGGTTCCTTCACACCCTCCGGTAACGAAAGTGTCGACAAGGCTTCTTTTATCTCTTCAGTCGCCTTATCCATATCTGTTTTGAAACTATATTGAACTTGAATAGATGAGGCATTTGCTAGAGATGAGGAGCTAACTAATTCCACACCATTCAAATTTTGAATCCGTTGTTCGATTGGAACTGTAACTTTTTCCGCTACGTCATCTGGAGCTGCTCCTGGATAGGTAGTCAAAACCGTTACGTTCGGTAAAGTAATAGTAGGCATTGTTTCCTGTTTCATATTGAAACCGGCATACAATCCAGCAACCACAACCATAATCGTCAGTATCCATACTGCGAATTTATTGTTGAGTGCGAAATTAGTGATTTTCTTCAAATGATACACTCCCCGTATTTGATACTTCTCTCAATCATTGACCGTGTAGTCATGATGTTTTATACTATAAATGACCAGTCAGTCAAATGCAAGATTAATTATCTATGATAGCCTTATGAAAAGGATTAGTTCTGAACGCATACTAGTTCATGACTCACTAGTCATATTTAAAACCATTCCTAAAACCGTCCATCACTCTTGTTGACAAAATGGGACTGCTTGGTAAACTGAATGGTACTACATAAAATATTCACTATGAAAAGGTGAAACTAAATGAAGGCAAGAAAACAAGAAGAAATTATAGAGTCGGCCATCAAGTTATTTGCGGAAAATGGCTTCACGAACACATCCATTCAAGAGATTGTGAATGATTGTGGGATCTCAAAAGGAGCATTTTACAATTACTTTCCTTCTAAAGAGGGATTACACATCGCTATCTTTGAATATTACTTTGAGCAGATGAGAACAAGAACGCACGAAATAAACACCGAACAGTTACCTCCACGTGAAAAACTAACCAAACTGTTAAGCATTCCATTCGAACAACTGACACAACAAAAAGACTTTTTCATGGTATACATGCGTGAACAAAGCTTTTCTATCAACAAAGAACTTCGACAAGTAATGGAAAAAACACAATTTGAAATGCTAGCATGGTATGAAAACATATTAAAAGAAGTATATGGGGAAAAAATCACTGACTATACCGGTGATATTATTATGCTTGTTGAAGGGATCAGAAGTAGTTACTTAGTTGCCATCCTTATTCAAGACTTGCAGATTGATGCGACACTCGTTCCATCATTCATCATCAACCGTATTGACGATATGGTTGATTCTTTCGATAAGGGAGAAGAACCAATCATGAAGCGTAACTTATTGAATATCTTTTCCAACAATTCATTTGGCTCATTAACCATCTATGAAAAAGTCTTTGCGTTACTAACGGACATGCTAGAACAGCTTGAAGTCATGAATCTTAATGATGAACAAATAGAAGGACTAACGGGTGTCATTGACTTTCTAACTAGTGAGCTAAAAAAGCCTACAATCGAGAAATACACGTTTCAAGGGATGCTAGCAAATTTAAAAACGGTTAATGAATTTGATATCTACAGAGAAAAAATCGCTAGCCTGTTAGATCTTCAGCTGTTGTGAAGACTTGCTTGCCCCGAAATGAACAAATCCTCATAGCTTATACCATTCAAAAATTATTGAAATCCAGCAAAAAAGCCTTTGACTCCCATTATTGTTGGGGGTCAAAGGCTTTTACGTCGTTTCTTCCGACTTACATTGGACAGTATCTAAACTAGAGTCAGTCCATCATATCCGCAATAATTTCAAACGAACGCAAACGGTCTTCTTGATAGAAGACTGGAGAACTGATGATGAATTCATTCGCTTTCGTCTGGTTCAAAAAGGCTTCGAGTTTCCGTTTCACGGTTTCCGGACTTCCTACGATTGTTGCAGGCGAATCGAGCATATTCGCAGCGGACACCTTCTCACTCGGACTCCAAACGGCATCCGGATCATCCAAAGGTGGCTTGAATTGAGTCGGCATACCTCGATGAAGACTCAAGAACTGTTGCTGGAAGGAAGTTGCGAGCCACAACGCTTTTTCATCTGTATCCGCAGCGACAATACTAACCCCAAGCATCGCATATGGATCTTTAAGATGCTTAGACGGCTTGAAGTTCTGATGATACAATTGCATCGCTTGCATGACATATGCTGGCGCAAAGTGACTGGCAAACGAGAATGGCAACCCTTGTTGCGCAGCGAGCTGTGCACTAAAACCTGACGAACCGAGCAACCAAATCGGAATGTCTTGACCTTCCCCTGGGAACGCACGCACTCGTGCATTCGGTTGCGGATCGAAGTAAGATCTTAACTCTTCCACTTGTTGAGGGAAATCTTCTCCACTACTATGTAGTGTACGGCGTAACGCATACGCAGTTGCTTGGTCACTCCCCGGTGCACGCCCCAGACCTAAATCAATTCGTCCAGGGTAAAGTGCATCCAGTGTACCGAACTGTTCAGCAATCACGAGTGGTGCGTGGTTTGGCAGCATAACACCACCTGAGCCAACTCGCATCCTCTCAGTTGCACCAGCAATATGACCGATTAATACAGATGTCGCAGAGCTGCCGACGCCTGGCATATTGTGATGCTCCGCCAGCCAATAACGATTGAATCCTAAACTTTCGGCGTGTTGTGCCAATTCCACACTGTTTTTAAAAGTCTCAGTCGGACTCCCGCCTTCGTTGATGGGTGCAAGATCTAATACAGATAATGGAATTCCATTGAATGTTTTTGTTGTTGAAGTCAATTTCAACACTCCTTATCGCTTGTTTTATGAACTCGTTTACAAGCTTACTTTTAGTAACCTATGGTTAAAATTACTATAGTCAAGGTAGGAAATCAACTTTATTGTTCCATACGATATGTAGATGTGTAGTAAACAGTGATCTACAACATTAATTCTGCAGGATTTGAATTATCATCGAAACAACCATAGTTTTAATCTAAAAAACCAGCCAGAAACTGCGGGATTAGTTACCAGCAATTTTTATGAAATCGAAGGGCATATTACTTCATATACAAAGAAAAGTCTATTCCGAAAAGCATTTAAATATGTTTTCAAAAAATCGAAATATAAGCTTGTCAAAAGGAGTTGGATTAGATGAAAGTCCGTCCCACAGTTAAACCCATTTGTGAAAAATGCAAGGTAATCAGAAGACGAGGAAAAGTAATGGTAATCTGCGAAAATCAGAAACATAAACAAAGACAAGGATAATGCATCAGACTAATTCTTTCACATTGGCAAATCCAATCAAATTAAAAAATACTCTCGTCCATTAAAGGTGTAATAGCATTAACTAAGACAAAAGGGGTTTTGCGTAATGGAACAAAGAGTTTCTCATTTTGACCAAGCACCAGATGATATGAGTATTATGTTAGAAATGGAGAAGTATATTAAAACCACCGTCACCGAACAAAGTTTACAGGAATTAATCAAAATTCGCGCTTCCCAGATTAATGGGTGTGCATACTGTTTAAATATGCGCACTGCCGAAGCTCGGAAAATGGGTGAAACAGAACAAAGGATATACAGTATTAGCGCATGGGATGACTGCAATTTTTACACAGAATCTGAAAGAGTAGCTTTAGAATTAACTGAACATGTGACGTTAATCCCGACAAAACGCGTTCCAGATGATCTTTACAAACGGGTGCCATTAGTTTTTAACGAAAAACAATATCTTGATTTGATTGATTCTAATCATCAATCAAATCAACAATTGGAATCGAATTTCTATAGCAATGGGTAGTTCTGCAACTGACAAATAAGATAACCAAATCGAGCATTAGTACTGTTCGGTTTTTTCATAAAGATTTACTGTAACCGTTTTTCTGATTCAAGGATCTAAGTATCTTGCAACTATAGCGAGTTACTCCAAGTTAATATCCTGAATCCTCAGAAGTGAGATTATCAATCATTTTATAGTCGTATTTTTGTAACGGTTTTTCCGCCGGTCCCTCTAGCACCTCACCGGTATATGAAAACCGGGAGCCATGACATGGACAGTCCCAAGTTCGTTCTCCGTTATTCCATGCCACCTCACACCCTATATGCGTACAAGTCGTATCTACGATATGTACATTTCCTTCATCATCTTTAAACGCTCCTTTCTTATGACCATCCAATGTAATGAGCGCACCTTCTCCATTCGCTAAGTCTTCGGGTGTTGTCTTTGGCGTCTCAAACTTTCCTTTGATAAGCTGTCCAACCACATTCGCATTTTCAACCACAAAGTTTTTCACACTCGGGTGCACATTGAATCTGGAAGGTGTATATAAATCTTCATAAGGATTCTCTATATCTTGAACCATGTCCCGGAATAGCAAAGCGGCAGCAGTTCCATTCGACATCCCCCATTTCCGGTATCCTGTTGCTATCAAGACATTAGGGTTTCCAGCTGTTAACTCACCGATATAAGGCAAGTTGTCAAGTGTCACTAAATCTTGTGCTGACCAACGATATCTCACTTCTTCCAGCTCGAAAACTTCTTCCCCAAACGTCTCCAAAGCTTTATAATGTTCCAATGTTTCTATTCCTTGACCCGTTTTATGGTCTTCCCCAACAATCAGGACCAACTCTTCATCATTTGCAGTTACAGAGCGAAGAGAACGCGCAGGTTTATCCGCACTTATATAAATTCCTCCCGGATATTTTTTCTTCGGCTTCACTGCTAAAGCATACGAACGATTTGCATACAATCTAGTTGAGTAAAGTCCTGCTCCTTCATAAAAAGGGAAATGGGAACAAATGAGGACGTGTTTTGCAGTTATGCTTCTATGTTCTGTGGTTAGTACAGACGGATTCTCACCAGTTTCTATATTTACTGCCGTTGTCTGTTCAAAAATTTGACCACCTTTATCCGTAATGTGCTGTATGAGATGGATTAAATATTTTGTTGGATGAAACTGCGCTTGATTTTTCATAACGAGTGCATTTTGGATTTCTATATTAAACGGAATCGTGTCCAACAATTCCCCGTCGATTCCTAAAATCTTATAAGCCTCTGCTTCTTTTTCTATCTTCTTTGCATATTTCTCTGAGGTTGAGTAGATGTACGCATCTTGTGGACTAAACTCACACTCGATTGAATGCCTGTCCACCGTTTCCTTTATAAAATTCAGTGCTTCAGAATTCGCTTGATAGTACAATCCAGCTTTTTCTCTCCCCAGGCTATGCATGAATTCAGCATAAATCAAGTCATGCTGTGCGGTGATTTTAGCAGTCGTATGCCCAGTTGTACCATTCAGTACTTCATCTGATTCAATGACAGCCACTTTCAGCCCTTCATTCACTAACAAATAAGCAGAAGTAATTCCCGTAATACCTGCTCCAACAATTACTACATCCACGTCAATATCCTGTTCCAGTTTCGGAAACTTAGGGAACTCTATATTTGTGCGCCAGTACGATAACGGTTCCTTAGGCAGTTTTTCATTATAATGGGTCAATTTTAGTCCTCCATTCAAATCCTGATTCATATGAAGGTTTCCCTATTAGCTTGAAGGTTATACGAATATAATAAGCCTGTCATCTTTAATACCCCGGACAATAGAAATCATCGACAGCTACCGAAAACTCCTTATACGACTCCGAAAACAGTTCATCGCAAATAAGTTGTCGCAAGATACCACTGAAGTATCCGGGCAAACTACGGATCCCTCTTGATTTCTGCGCCACTACTGCAATTTGTGTAGCACGTAGAGACAAGGCTTCAAACACAGCTTCTTTCCCTTTGTGAATCTCATACTTCAACATCATTCCAGATAGTGCTCGATGAATACCAAAAAGGTCACGTGCTTTTGACACATCGCCGCTGATTGACAAGATCTCTTTCATTCTCCCAAATAACGTTGTGGATAACTTTTCGACAACGGAGTGAGACGTCTTTATAAGATCTTTAGGCTTTTGAGATTTATAGAAAGATGCTTCACCTTCGAAATCTTGCGCCTCAACCGCGTCACTATGCACTTCGTTCCCGCTTGTTCCACTGATCAAAATCCCCTGGTCATTAAAAGGCAAAATAACATAAATGTTAGCTCCAAGCCCACTCATAACTGGTCGTACAAAATGGATACGCTCAATAATTTGCAGTTTTTCAAGTTTGCGAAGAGTTCGTCGTATAGTGGAATTCGAGAGACTTAATTTCTTTTCTATCGTTTCATGCTTCAAGTGTGCAGCTAAATATTTTACGGAATAACATCTTATCATTTCCAGTACTGCAAGATCCGTCTTATTCATTGCATTGATGTGACAATCGACGTGTTGTCGAGCAGCAGTGTCCATTTGTTCTTTCGTGCTAAATTTTGCGTATTGCGATAGGTAATGTGTCAAAGTAGAATCCCCCTTTACCCTCTATATAGAGTGCAAAGAGCAAAAGGTGGACAGGCGGAGTGTATTATCTTTGGATAATTTTAGTTATGTGCCACTATAATCATTTTCCCAAATGCACAGAAAACTCTCCTGTAAATTAAAACAGGAGAGTTTTCTCTTTACTAGCTATATCACATCACTGAAGCTGCAGCGGATTGATCCGACTGGACACAGTCAATTGCAACAACAAGCGCCACCATCAACGTTTCCATCTCTTCTTTCACAACTTGAATTCGGTAGCTGTCGCCCCATTCAAACCATTTCTTCGCTACCCTTCCTACCACTTCTCCATGCTGCAAAATTTCGAAGTCCATATCCCACCAATTCCCTCGCACTTCCATACCTGCAGCATGAATCGTGTATCGTGCTTTCAAAAACGTGAATTGCTTCTGGATGGTCACCTGCTCCTGACCAACGACATCAACGAAAAATGTAGGTAAGAAACTGAAGAGCTTCTTTGTAATGATCGCAACTTCATGTCCAACCGAGTCTTCAATAGTATACGTCTTAGGCACTTGCATGAAACTGCCTGCAACCCGATACACATCAATTTGATCCGTATCTTTCACTGTAAACTTGCCACTCATACTGAACATTTTTTGCTTCACATACAATTCCTTCATTTGAATCCCTCCTCGAATTTTAAAACGAACGTACATCTTCAGAAATACATGTACAGGTATTGTTCTAAGGTCGTGTTTTAGATACTACATATACGGTTGACCCTTCAGAAGGTTTCGTTAATAGGTGTAGTAGAACAATTCATACTGAGATAATGCTCACTCTCTAAATCCTTCACGAACGAATCTTTTCTTTCTACGTACTAAAAAGAGAGGCGAGTATCTCTACTCCCTCCCTCTCCTTCAACTATTTAAAAATGGCAGTGTACGGTTTCGATTTTATCTGATCCCTTTCATATAGCGCATGATGATTGGTGAAATGAAGAACAAGAGGATTCCCATAGCAATTGCAACTCCGCCAATTGTACCAAAGTACAGAACTTCTGTATCTGCAGAATACAACTTAACCAATTGTGCATTTAGAGCCTGAGCTGCAGCGTTTGATAAAAACCACAAACTCATTGTCTGTGCTGAAAAAGCAACAGGCGCAAGCTTTGTTGTTGCTGATAAGCCAACTGGAGACAAGCATAATTCCCCAACTGCCACAAAGAAAATACTTAGGACTAACCAAAGTGGATTAACAAGTGCATCAGATCCTCCCAAAAAGCCCGGAAGTAAAATTACGATAAACGATAGACCTGCAAATAACAATCCTAGTGAGAACTTTTGTGGAATGTTCGGTTGACGATCTCCAAGTTTTACCCAAAGCCAAGCAAACATCGGCGCTAAAATTATAACAAATAATGGCCAGAATGATTGGAACCATGCGGGTGAAAGTTCAATGCCCATAAAATTTAAATTCGTACGCGTATCTGCGTACAGTGCCAAAATTGTTGACCCTTGCTCTGCAATTATCCAAAACAATACGGATGCAATGAAGAGCGGTATGTAAGCCAACAGTCTAGACTGCTCTACTTCATTTGTTTTGGGGCTTCTATACATAACAACAAAATAAGCGGTCGGAATTAGGAATGCGAGGATTCCGATGAGTCCAACAAACGAATCAAATGTTAACCAACCTCGAGGAATTGCTATTGCTACTAGCGCACCAATCACGACTGCCGCGATCGCAAATGTAGCATAAACCCGTTTTTTCTCTGAAGCTAATAGTGGGTTGGCAACAATTGTACCTGCATGTCCGAGGTTTTTCTTTTTCGTCGCAACAAATACGATTAACCCGATGAACATACCTACTGCCGCTACCCCAAAACCAAGATGGAAACTTTGCTTCATCAAGACACCTGCAATGATTGGTGAAATGAATGCACCCATATTGATTCCCATATAAAAGATACTAAATCCAGCATCACGGCGGTTATCATTCTCAGGATATAACTCACCAACGACACTAGAAGCATTTGGTTTCAATAAGCCTGTTCCAAGTACGATGAGCACCATCGACAGGAAGAACATCGAAATATTTCCAGGGATTGCAAGCGCAATGTGACCAAACATAATGAGAACGCCGCCATAAAATACTGACTTGGAAGTTCCCAAGACTCGGTCAGCTAACCATCCACCGATAATACCCGACATGTAAACTAGTGAACCGTAGATCGACATGATGGATAGCGCAACAGTTTTATCTAACCCTAGTCCTCCACTCGATACTTCATAGTACATGTAGAATACAAGAATCGCTCGCATCCCATAGTATGAAAAGCGTTCCCAGAATTCAGTGAAAAACAAAGTAAATAGACCTTTCGGATGTCCAAAGAAACCTGTCTGCGGGATTTCTTCTAGCACTTGTTGTTTTGTTTGTTTTGACATGAGAAATCCTCCTTAAATATGAATTTATAATACATGTAAGCGCTTTAGATTTCTATAGCAATATGACTAAATAGTCAAATTTCCAAAATCCAGACTGTTTTCAATATTTAAAAATCCCTATAGAGAACAAGCATTTCAAATCCTCTGATTATATATTTATGTAAAAATCTTCATTTATTTCAACCCTTAAACTCAACAAGAATTTGCTTTCTAGGAATTTCTTTGGATACCTTTGGTATAGTAGGTGATGGGATTGAAATAAGAAGTCTCTAGTACGCTTCTTTGAATTCATAACCACCAGAAAAATGAAAACTTTCACGCTTTATGATCGTATCAATAGTGGAACTATGCATGTGCAACAATCGGGCCATTTTGTGGAATTATTACTTAAACTAACGGGCAGATTAGTTCAATAAGAGAGAATGTAGACAGTCGAAAATATTTTATCTAGATTCTCTAAAATGAACCCATTTTAATGAAATTACGTAAATCTAATTATTAAGTCGATATAGGGAAGTGGAAAATGTTTTATATTATGCTAATAATAGGAGCTTTGTCAGTTCTAATGGCAGTACTTATATTTGGTTCTATGTATGTTGAAAAGGACTTTACATTACCAAATGTAGTCAAGACCATTGGAGCCCTTCTATTTGGTGTTTTCCTTTTAGTAATTACTCTACCAAGTCTAAAATACATACTACTAAAGGAATATGATGTTGTCAGCGGGGAATGCACCATCGAAATAACTTCCTCAGGGCGTTTTAAAGAATCGACCTTCGAAATGCTTGATTCAGATGAAATATTTACTTTTAACTATATTCCTGCACTTGATGCTTATGGAGAGTCAATCCCGTATTATTGTGAGGTGACAGTTACAAAAGACCATCTGTTTGAAATTGATTATAAAATTTATGATGTCAATTCGCGAGAGCTTATATTAACAGGTGAATAGCTTATGTTTACAGTTGATATTAATAAAAATAATGAAATTTGAATAAAATATATTAAGAGAATATATCGTTGGCTACCTTTGTAAGCTAATAACTGGATTAGAATCAGAAAACGAACAAAACTTCTTATTTCACTAACGGGGGGAATTGCTTTATAAGTGATTGTGTCTATATCGCAATCGGGTGCGTTTGCTTTAAAAGCGATTTCAACTATATCGCAAACGGGCCAGTTAGTGAGAAGATTAATCAACCTTTTAATATGGCGTAATAATTGATAGTATTTTCAATGACGGTAGATGGTGGTAATTTATGACGCCTGTCGATTAAATTCTATTGTTTATATAAATTAAACGATTCAACTTTACCATCCCATTTAACAGTTACTTTAACCATCTCTACCTTAGAAAATAAATTAATATTACCTCCCTTACCTATACTTTTCTGGGTTCCTTTTTCGCCGATAGGGGAATTAGTTCCACTACCTGCTAATAGACTTGTGGATGAAAGTCCTCCAGCAGTTGTTTCATAGCTACATGAAACTTGTCCTATGGAATCAACATCTTGCCCTTTATATTTTAAAACCCCCTCCTGGGTGACTACACCGTTTAACACTTCGGTTGTAAATGCACCAGACCAATTTTCACTTTCACCATGATAAGTTAGCACTTTGGAGGACTTTATTTCCTGGGCTGAAACAGTGAAGCCCAAAATTAACAAAAAAAATAAAGCAAATAATGGATATAGTTTTTTCATGATCACAACCTCCTCTTAAATATTTATATTGTTCAGGAATGATTAACTTATCCCTACCAAATATTTCATTTTGAATAGGTGAAAAATGTAATGTTTCCAATAAATTAATCTTCTGCAAAAGGATGCGATTGTTTAACATCAATAGCCTAATTTCTCTAGCTTTTAAAAGGGAAATTAGGATTTATTATTTATTTCTGGTGCAAAATAGCATTTGAAATAGGCGCAAATCAACTCTGAAAATAACAACCATAGTCGCGACAACAGTAGCTTCTATGGCTTCTTTAGAAATGTTCTTTACTCAATTGATTTCTTTGGTTTTATTGAAAACATACAGAAAGTAATAATCACAAATGCCACTAACGCTAAAAATGGTATTGTTATAAACCCGAACCAGTTAATATATTGAGAACTGCAAGGTACACCACTCACGCACGGCTTGAAACCTCCAAAGCCGGGTATCTTCTGTTCTAAATAATGCATGAGCGATATGCTTCCTCCAATAAGTGCTAAAGGAAGCACGAACTTCTTAACAGAACTGTCATTTTGGAAAGTTCCAATCCCTAATATTAAAGTTAGCGGGTACATGAGAATCCGCTGATACCAACATAGCTCACATGGAATAAACCCTTTAATTTCACTGAAGTACAAACTTCCAAACGTTGCAACTAATGAGACTACCCAAGCCCCATATAATAAAAATCCCTGCGGTTTAGAATCCGTTCTTGTAGTCCCCCCCATCAGTCTTTATCCTTAATCCCTTGTTCTATTGCTGACTTAATGGCTTCATAATCAAAGGGATCCTCCATCATTCTTCCGTTTATCACAATGGACGGAGTCATTGAAACTCCTGCTTCTCTTACTAAATCTTTATCGATTTTAACGCTCTCCATAGTAGCTTCCTGTTCCATGTCTTTTTTCAACAAAGTCTGATTAATCTCAGGAAACCCACTTGCGATTTCCAGAATTTTCTCATGCGTTATCCAAAGTCCATCATGATTTTCAACAGGCTGTGCATCAAATAGTGCCTGATGGAATGCCCAATACGAATCGGGGGTTCGCTCATAAACGGATTCAGCGGCAATCGACGCTAAAGTCGATTCTTCACCGTGGAATAATACGCTCACGAATGAAAATTTAACTTGACCTGTTTCGATATAATCATTAACTAGCTTTGGATAAATCTTTTCGCTCCATGTTTTACATGATGGGCATTTAAAATCACCAAATTCTACTACCGTTACAGGGGCATCTTTCTCTCCAAGTGACGGCTGCCCAGTGACATCGATTTGCTTTGTTTCTGTTGGCAATGATTCTTCTTTATTGCTGAATACAGCGACTGCGGCCAATATAACTACTACCACAAGCGTTAATACAACTATAAATTTCATATTTGAATTCTTATTATGTCTCATCAAATACCTCTTCTCTATTATTTTTCTACTGAATTATTGAATGCTTACAATTAATCCTAAATATAGCGAAAGGGTACAGAACATCCCCATGAAAAACGAAACAACCGCTGGCGCCATTTTTTTGAAGCTATAGAAAATCAGCCACATGAAGATGATCGCCACTATGAAATACAGTATATTAATTGTATTTAACCCGAATTGCACATGCATTGAAGGGTCAATGTTCCCTGAAAAAAAATAATAGAAGACTGCCGAAGGACCACTACCATCAAGAGTCATCTCGATACTGTGAGGTGGTTCTTGTTGGCCCAAGACCGCTGTCGAAACAAAAGTAAAGAAAAGTAATATGCTTTCGAACTTCAACCACGGTATTAGATTAATTTGCTCTTGTCGCTTCAATTTCCGCCTGATCCAAAATCCATTAATAAAAGCAAAAAACAAAATAGGGATGATGGTCAAATGCTTCACTAATAAGCTTGTCCATATGATAACATCCAAGCGTCCCCATACTCGTTTACATCGATGACCAATGTCATAAGAAATAATCCAGTTCCCATGATCGTGAGAAAACAGCCAATTGCCAAAGGTGTAAACCATTTTAAATAAGAAAGCCAATTCTCTTGATTTTTTGAATACCACCCAACGATTAGGAGGTTACCCACCCAAATTGTAACTGCTAAAAAGTGTAACGAGTGGACAACGAATCCACTCCATTCAGTGAGGGATACTGCGTGACTTGCCCATCCCAATGCCGAGAGAAGAATTAAAGTAAAAGCTAGAGATATACCAGCCAGTACTTTGCTTTTTAATACCGGGAACAACGAAACAAACAGGTAAAAGAATAGTGCAAGTATGACTGTGACATTCCAAGCCTTCCCTACTTCAAAACCACTAAGTACATTTTGCATCGTTAACACTAGCCCAATATCTTCATAAAGAAACAAGATAATCCGAACTACAGGCGCAGCTGAAAAGAGAATAATACCTAATACGGAAAGTTGGATCAAGCGTTTAGGGATGCTTATTTCGGGTTTCAGCCGTTCCGGGATAAATTGAAGGATAAAAAATCCCATTAATAGCGAAAAACAGAGATACAAAAGACTTTCAGAAATATAAATCCAAACCATTTACTTTTGCCTTCTTCCTATGATCCAACCAACCCCCCCCCCCGGCTACCGTAAATAAAATAACAAGGATTACAACAAGAACATCATTCGATGCTAATTTTGATGAATCTTCTATTGACTGCTCTACAGGTTCTTCTATTTGATTCTTTTTTTGGCACAACAGACATTTCTTGTTTTTCTTCTGTTACTACTGGCTCTTCAAATTGACTTACCATGAATGAATAGGTTCCTTGTATTGGGTGTCCATCCGTACCGATAATCTTCCATTCCACTGCATATGTGCCTTTATCCAGCGGCGACAGGAACCCTCCTGTCATCATATCTCCACTCACTTGTGTAGTACTGATGATGATTTCCTCTTTACTCTCGTCAAAGACCTTCACTGTACTTGTCGATTCGATTTTCGAATTAAATTCCAGTACAATTTCATAGACATCTTCTGTTATGTCTTCCCCTCCAGCTGGTGAGGAACTCGTTAAACCGGTATGTGCAGAAACAGTGGTTGTAAATGCGAAAAACAAAATTAATGTTGCACAAATAATCCTCTTCATTGCTTCTCTTCCTTTCAATAGCGGTAAAAATAGTGTTGAATCAAAATTTATTGTACAAAAAAAGTCACACACTAAAACGTTCCATTCAAAAAAAAGGAATTGTTCACGACTACCCCAGATAAAGACATAAGATTGACACACATATTAGTTATAGCTAATATGATAATAACAAAACATATTAGTACTGTCTAATATATAAGGGGAGATATTATGATTCAAGTAGATTTAGATCTTAAAGTGAAATTTTTACGTGCATTCGGAGATAAAACAAGGGTTCAAATATTAGAGTGCATCAAATATGAAGAAAAGACAGTATCACAAATTGTTGATAGTTTAGACGGGAATCAGTCAAATATTTCGCAACATTTAGCCTGTCTAAGAGGATGTGGAATCATTGAGGGAAGACCAGAGGGAAAATACGTCTACTATGGATTGAGAAATCAGCAAATAAAAGAGTTGTTAGACACATTTGATAATGTACTTAGTCAAATTCAAGATAATGTTGCTTGTTGTGAAAATCATATAAGTTAAGGAGGTGCGGAAAATGGACAAAAAATGCTGTTCGACCAAAACAGAACCCCAAAAAATTGAGGAACAACCAAATTGTTGCAGTAGCAACCAAGCAACTCAAATTGAAAAAAAGCAGGGCGTTACGACAATTTGTTGTAGCAGTAACACTATAGTTACAGGAGTCGAAGATGAATGTTGTAACAAAGATTCAATGATTATGAAAGAAGATAGTAAAGTAACGACTTGCTGCAACAGTAAAGAACAAGAAAAGGCATCGATTGTTGGAGACGATTGTTGCGCTAATACAAAAGAAATTCTAAATCAGGTTAATGTAAATCTCAATGAAGGAGTGAAAGAGGAATTTCGAGTTTATGGAATGGATTGCCCCGCTTGTGCGGTGACAATTGAAAAAAGTTTAAGCAAACAACAAAGTATCAATGGAGTTCAAGTAAACTATAGTACCGGAAAAATGCAGGTTAGTTCGACTAAAGAACTCGAATTTGAATCCATCCAAAAACAAATGAATAAGCTTGGCTTTGAAGTTGAACCTATTAAATTTAATAACAGGTTGAAGAATTACTTTATTGAAGGAATGGATTGTGGTTCTTGCGCCTTAACAATTGAAAACCACTTGAATAATCTTCCTACTGTCAAACACGTTCAGGTGAATTTTTCAACGGGAAAAATGAAAATTGAGCACGTAAATAGCCCTGAAGAAATTATTAACGAAGTAGCTAAAGCTGGATTTATAGCCTCACTCATCACTAACAATAAGCAGACACCTTCCCCTACACGTACTATTAATCAGAATGGAGCTGTCATTTTTTCAGGTATATTAATTGCTCTAGGATTTATCGGTTCTCACACCGGAATTTCTCCTTATCTAACGATAACAATGTATGCAGTTGCACTAGTCATAAGCGGATATAAGCCTGTGAAGAGTGCTTATTATGCGATTAGAAGTCGTTCGTTAGACATGAACGTTCTCATGTCAGCAGCTGCAATCGGGGCTGCCTTTCTAGGAGAATGGCTTGAAGGGGCCACGGTTGTTTGGCTATTTGCGTTAGGGCTTAACTTACAGAATCGGGCAATCGAAAAAACACGCAAATCGATTCGTGGTCTAATGGAGTTAACCCCACCAGAAGCTTGGGTTCAAGTTGGCAATGAATTAATCAGAAAGCCTGTTGAAGAGATCTCCATTAATGACGTGATTGTCGTGAAGCCCGGGGATAGAATCCCATTAGACGGAGATGTGATAGAAGGCGAATCTAGTGTCAATCAAGCTGCTATAACAGGGGAATCCATCCCTGTCGATAAAGAAAAAGGTAGTTTGTTGTATGCAGGTTCTTTAAATGAGCACGGATCACTGAGCGTTAGAGTTACGAAACTAATAGAGGATACAACTATCTCTAAAATCATTCATTTAGTTGAAGAAGCTCAAGAGCAAAAGGCGCCAACAGAAGCGTTTATTGATAAATTCGCACGTATTTATACACCTGTTGTATTCATACTTGCTCTTTTAGTGATGCTCGTTCCCCCATTATTCGGATTTGGTACGTGGGATGAATGGATATATAAAGGGCTAACGCTGTTAGTGATTGCATGTCCTTGCGCACTCGTTATATCGACCCCAGTTGCCATTGTTTCAGCTCTTGGAAATGCTGCCAAAAATGGCGTTCTTATTAAAGGTGGAACATTCTTAGAGAATGCGGGAACTATTAATGCCATAGCCTTTGACAAAACCGGAACACTCACTGAAGGAAAACCAAAAGTTACTGATGTAGTCGTCTTTAATGATTCAGAAGAAACCCTGTTATCGTTCGCTAGAACATTAGAGGAATACTCCACACATCCCATCGCTAAAACAATTGTGGATTACGCGAAAGGAAAAGGCATTCAAGCAAAGAGTGGCTCAGAGTTTAAGAACCTTACAGGAAAAGGGATCCAAGCAACAATCGGGAATGTGACTTACTTTGCAGGAAACAAAAAATTGTTTGAAAAGGTCAACACTCCTATTGATAACCATCTTGAAGAAATTCTAAGACTGCAAGACGAAGGGAAAACCATTATCATTATAGGGACGGCCGAAAAGATTTTAGGGATAATTTGTGTTTCAGATACAATCCGAAACGCAACAAAAGTAGCGATTGCAAACCTAGAAAAAATAGGCATTGAACAAGTCGTCATGCTGACAGGTGATAACGAAGGCACTGCCAAAGCAATCGCTTTAGAAGCCGGCGTGAATCGCTACTTCTCTGAATTATTACCAGAAGAAAAAGTAGATGCGATAAAAAAATTGCAAGAAGAAGGCTATCGAGTAGCCATGGTTGGTGATGGGATAAACGATGCCCCTGCACTGGCTACTGCAAACATCGGGATAGCGATGGGTGGTGCTGGTACAGATACTGCAATGGAGACCGCAGATATCGTTTTAATGGCTGACAACTTAGAGAAACTGCCACATACAATTAAGCTAAGTCGAAAAGCATTGTCCATTATCAAACAAAATATTTGGTTTTCGTTAATAGTAAAGGTTGTAGCTCTACTACTAATTCTCCCTGGCTGGTTAACGCTATGGGTTGCTGTATTAAGTGACACTGGCGCTGCGCTGATCGTTATTTTAAATGCACTTCGTCTATTAAAAGTCAAAGGTTAGTAACTATATAATCCTTGACGAAATGGATGTTACTTTAATTGGCATTTGAATTCTCTTCGCACATTCTAATTTGTCACTTTAATTGGTAAATTGCATTTCAAAGTACGCCTTTTCTAAACAATAAAAGCACTTATCCAAACTGTGAGCTGGATTTTAAATTTGGTTGTGCAAAATAGTGCTTAAAATAAGCGCAGATCATCTCTTAAAGTGACACCTTTTAAATCGATTTAAAAATTTTATATAAGTTTAGTTTGTAATATACTGTATAACTTTTGATTACAGCCAATGAAATGTACCACTCGTGAAATAGATTATACCAGTGAATGACAGTACCTTTACCACTTCATAACTTCTGGATAATTAAAGACAATAAATATACTTTTCAGAAATGTAAATAGTACACTCTTTATACAAAATCGGCTAATTCGTAATAAAGTCGGTATGCCGTAAACTGGCCAGATTAATGAAAAATGAATCAATTAGAGAATAAGTATAAAATAATTGTTGTTATCGGGAGGTGAATTTACATAAGGTTAAAATCAAAAAATGTTCTGATGATTATTCTTTTTACTTTAGTAATACTTTTCGTTGTAACTTGGCTGATATCGGATTCATTAGTATTTAGTTCCGATATTTCATTTGCACAACGAGTTATTATGACAGCCCCGTTGTATTTAGGTTATTTAATTACCCTAGTAAGTATTGGCACTTCTTATCTGTATGGTATTGGCAAGACGAATAAAAGTAAATACAAAATATGGGGTATTGCTATTATGCTACCCATTTCCTTCCCATTAGCTTATTCCATTGCCACAACCTACACTATAATTATAGAAAATCCCTTTGCACTACTACTAATCCTATATGTATTCCCAATACTATTTGCTTTAGGACTTATTCTGTTATCGGTTGGCACTTTCAAGAAAAATGAAGAGAGGCAGCATGAGTTATATAATTAACGGTTGCAATTCATGAAGAAGAATTTTACCTTTTTTGAGCATTAGACTATTTAATACCAGAAGAAAAATTTCATAAAAGTAACTGGTGTAAACTTAAAGATGAGAGGGTGAATTAATGGTTGATGAAATAATTGGTTATGTAGTAGTTGTATTGTTAATTACGGGCTTCACATATGGTTTTGTTAGACAAATCCAACATACTTTGACTATCTGAAAAGCTAATAAAATAGCGGTATCAAATTACAGAAAGACGTTATTCGGCAATTATATAACGTGTTTGTCATTTGGGGGTTTTCTAATTTCTTATATGTTAAACGTTTTATTTGCGATGCGAATTATCCAGTCAAATATACTAACAAGTAATAACACTGGTTTTAGTTGCTTTGTATTCTTAGTGGTTCTTCTAATCGCTAAATTCGTAGTTATTCCTAAAAGTCGTAAGCAAATGACTTTTTAAATCAATAGCAGGTTGTTTTAAATGTTGTATTCCTTTTTGCTATATTCGATGGAGAAATCTAGGGAAGTAAAAAGAAGCAATATCACAATCGGGCCATTTATATGTAGTGGAATTTAAAAAACGATTGGACAAGTGTCCAATCATTTTTTAGTTAATTTATAATAATTATCTGGGTTAAATCTTGAAAAACATGAAAAGCCATCTAAGGTAAGGCTTTAAGCATATTATTCAGTTGTAACGATGAAATCACGACGACGAATTAATGCAAAAAGTGCACCGAGACCTAACAAAGTTGCTGCAAGGATAAATGTGACCCTGGCATCCCAAAGTTCCGCAACCGCTCCGAAACTTAATGAGGAAATACCGAATAACAGTGATATTAAAGCACTTTGAACAGCGTAAATTTTAGGCAGCTCGTCAGTAGTTGCAGATTTTTGAAGCATTGTCTCACTTACAATGCCTTTTAATTGTTGGACAATTCCGTTCAGAATAACAATTAGAATTGAAATCCATGGAATGGTTGTTACTCCGAAAAAAAGAGTGACCCCACTAATTCCAAATGATAACAGAATAAGCAAGCGTTTTAGGTTGTTTTCAATCTCAATTACAAATCGAGAGCAGATGACTCCACCAATTAGCATACCTAAGAAGAAGGCTGTATTAATGTAACCCCACCAAGCTTCTGTCTGACCTAGAACTTCTGCCACGAAGATATAAAGGATAGAAGCAATCCATACAACATTGGCAATTGCTTCAAAAATAATAATCACGTGTAGACTCCTGAAAAGCGGGTTTCTTCATACAATTTGCCAGCCTTCGGTTAGCTCACTACCCCGTTTACCTTTAAACTCTTTTTTCTGGAACGGAGTGGGATCATAGATACCGAACATCATCATCGTTGCAATTATATATAAGCCAACTGTACCGAAAACAACAAATTGTCCACTCGTTAATGCGACAGCTAATCCTCCCAGTGCCCAGCCTCCTAAATTCACTGTTTCAGAGGCGATGGAGAAGAAACTGTTCGCTTTCACAAGTTGTTCTTTTGGTACCAATCGAGGTAGCATAGCGTGGCTTGCGGGCGATGCCCAGCCATCCAAAAACGCAATACAACCAACAAACGTTAGAATGATGAATAGATTCTCCGTTGTTTCAGAAATTAATAAAAGCGATAGAACAACCAATAGAACGGTCTTACTTACTTGTGAATAAACGAGCAATATCTTTAAAGGAAAACGATTTATCAACCACGGAGAAATAATCCCACTTATAAAGCGACCGAACATATTGATGAAAGGCACCAATGCTAATGCAAAAGGCGACTCCGTGAGTGTGTATAATAAAGAAATGATCCCGACTATATAAAAAACATCACCTAGATTAGCCATTGATTGGCCCATCCATAGAAAACGAAACGATTGATTTTTCATTCTTACTACCCCTTTACTATCAAATTAAAATCTGATTTCTTCGGGTAGTTTTACATTCGTATTATTCCTCCTTTAAATTAAGAAAAACTTCATACATAGAACACAAAAAATTTCTACAAAGAATTGCTATCTAAAAGAAGAGTAGTAAGAATGAAAGATATTTCATATAAGTCAAATTATATCAACATTTAGAATATAACGCCATACTATTAGAAACTAGTGTATGCTGAAACCAAATGCTACATTATATTTCAAGCAATTAAAGGCGATAAAGGAAAATAAACGTTCCTCAATCGGGGGCAGTTGCTGAACAAGGACTGTGCTTCAATCGGGCCAGATCAATTAAAAATCATTGTGAAATTAGACAAGGAGGTGACCATTATGAAAAAGTTTCTAGTGTTTATAAGTAGTTTCGTAATTATATTTATGGCTTTTCAAATAGTGTCAGGGTTGATACTAACTTCTTCTTTTACTCCTAATCCTTCTTCGGTTGCGAATGATCTAAGTCGAGAAGTGTCATTTGGGAATGCTTCAAATCCATTACTATTAACATTGCTAACTGCTACATTGGTTTATTTTATCTCTCAAAAGAAATTCAGAATATCAAAAGCTCCAACAAACAAACGGGTGCGTTTGCTTTATAAGCGATACCGTCTATATCACAATCGGGCCATTTAGTTTACTAAGTGGGATGTGAGAAGTGAATAGAAAGTATAGTGAGTACTCCATCATTCTAATTGTTTTTGGGATTTTCATTACTTATATGGCTTTTCCACCGATTAATATTGATTTCTTGGGTTGGTGGGGAATATTCATTGGCTTTGGTTCCTATTCAATAGGCATAGTACTTGGTATCATTGCTTTCTTTAAGAAAGAAAAAGGATTTATAAAGTATATCTCGTTACTTTCCATTTCATTAGGTGTTATCTTTATTGTATTTCTCCATGCAATCGTCGGTAGAATATAACGATATTAATTTGATACCATAATTCTTATTGGGGTCATCTAAAAAAAGGATTTGCACCCCTTTTCATATGTTTTTTAACGTTTTACACCTCTAAAGAGATCCCTTTAGTATTTCTACCCTCGCTCTCTTTCAACATATAAAACTTAGTTCTTCTAATCTTTACTATCCTATCATTGTTTAAAGACTAAACTTTTCCAAGTGAAATAAGAGAAGAACGTTCCCCCTCTTTCAATAAATTCATTTAGTTTCATACCACGTCAATGCATCTTTCTCTAAAGTGGTGACTCCTGTATCAGCGAAGATTGAAGTCCCCCGCAGAAGCGAAGCGACCAGGCTAAAATCAAGCACTACGGATAGCGACTGACTGTAACGAAAATCAACTTTTTCAGTGTGATTATTTGAATAACTTCTTACTGAGAACTTACTTAATCGTTTACATCACTGACGTTGCAGCGGATTGGTCTGATTGGACACAGTCAATCGCGACAACAAGCGCCACCATTAACGTCTCCATCTCTTCTTTCACAACTTGAATTCGGTAGCTGTCGCCCCATTCAAACCATTTCTTCGCTACCCTACCCACCACTTCTCCATGCTGCAAAACCTCGAAGTCCATATCCCACCAATTTCCACTGACTTCCATACCTGCAGCATGAATCGTGTAGCGGGCTTTCAGAAACGTGAATTGCTTCTGGATGGTCACCTGCTCCTGGCCAGCAACGTCAACGTAAAATGTCGGTAAGAAACTGAAGAGTTTCTTCGTAATAATGGCAACCTCGTGTCCAACCGAATCCTCAATGGTATACGTCTTCGGTACTTGCATGAAACTACCTGCAACGCGGTACACATCTTTTTGATCTATATCTTTTACAGTGAACTTGCCACTCATACTGAACATTTTTTGCTTCACGTATAATTCCTCCATCGAAACCCCTCCTTAAATTCCCCACCTGGATAGTCAACACTTCTAGCAAGCCACTTGATTTCTTTTATACTCACTTATACGAATACTCGTATCGAAAGTTTCATTCCAGTGGAGAAATCTAAAGAGTTTCGCACTCAAGTTATGGAACTCACCAGGCATCCTCGTATAGATCTACTTCTCGATTCACTTAAAACGCTCCGCATCCTCATACCAAGACAACGAGCGACTTTCGAGGTCTTTTACAAACAAACTTTTCCCGTCCACGTAAGATGCCAAGTCGTCCTGGAATTTTTCAGCCAATCTACTTTTCAAATCACCATATCGAGCAGCATCTGATGGATGACTTCTCAAAAAATCTCTAACCGCCAGGTGTCGATCAATATTCCATCGGTCATCTTCTTGATACACTTGCACTTGATGAGTACGCGCATCTCCACCTTTACGGAAATACCGGCGTCCCGGCGTTCCAAACTCGCCTAACGCCTCATATCCAAGTATTTGCATCTGTTCATTAAGCAAATCAACTTTTTGGATATCTTGAACTACGGGCAGCATATCAAGAATCGGTTTCGCTCGTAATCCAGGTACCGATGTACTTCCGATATGATGAATTCTGACGACCTCTTCACCGAATATACGCTCGAGTCTTTCCGCTTCATCCTGAAACAACTGAGCCCAATTTGTGTTATGGTCGGCTACTTCTACTCTCATATGGTTCCTCTTTTACATTTTATGATTTTTTCTGTAACGTCTAATTGCAAATTATTCTGACTACCACTTGTAATTATATACTCCCCCTGAATTTCGAACAATCGTAAATTAGCTATGAGTTCATGGTGTGCGCAGTGACGGCAAATTACACCCCATTCAACTATCCAGTCATCTTCTCAACTTCATTTTTAAAATATAGATAAGAACTAATCTTCATATCTCTACAAATAACAGAACAAAAATGCTAATCGTACTTCGTATATAGAAGGTTTTCATTCATTGTTACTCAAATTCGCATCAAACATCGACATCACTTTTCCTGTCGTAGCCGGAGTACAACCAAGCTGATAAGGAATATCAAGGCAATGAAACCACTGGAAATCATTGTTTCACTCGTCCACGCCAACTGTCCATTCCATATTGAAACAAACAGCTGGTTCATATGAGACATCATATTGAAATTGGCAATGGTGTGAACAAATTTAGGCATCAACTCTATCGGAATCGCAAAGCCACCTGTAATCATGACAACTTGAAAAATCACAATAGAAAAGATGAGTGCACTATTCTGCGTTTTGAAGAAGGAGTAAATTGCGGATGCAATGACGAGAAGTACTGCATTCATGAAAATAAAAAAAGTATAAGCAGCAATGAAATTCACTAGATGAAAGTTTAGCTTATATACCGCGGCACCAATTAAACAAATGAGGAAAAATCCTAGACTTGTTAAAATAACGGATTTCACTATAGCTGATAGCAATAATATGCTCTTTGGGACAGGTGTTATTGTAATTCTTTTTTCAATACCTGTTGTCCGATTTTCCACTTGATCAAATCCAAATGCAAAGAAAATGATCCCAAAAGCTATAAGTAAAATGAATGATGGTGTATATGTTTCTGCATAACTTAAGCCCCCATTATATGACCATTCACCATATAATTGCCCCATAAACACATAGGATGCAGGCGGCAGGATAACTATAAATATCACGAAAAAAATCTCTCTAAAAAACATTAAAAGGTCATATTTCAATTGTGTGGCTAACATATCCAGCCCCCTCTTATATTTTCACATGATGTAAATAAAAATCGTTAATCGAACCAAACCCAGTTTCCATAACTTTTTCAGTCGAGCTTTGAACCTTTGTCATACCCTCATCGAGAAGCATTACCTGGTTACAATATAATTCGACTTCATCCATGTTATGGGTGGATAGAATTACCGTTCCACCAGTTCGTTCATTGTAGTCTGTAATATAATTCCAAAATAGTTGACGCATATGCGGATCTAACCCTGTCGTCGGTTCATCAAGAATTAACATCTTGGGCTGCGCTAAAAATGCAATGGCTAAACTTACAATTTGCTTCCAGCCACCTGATAATTTATTGAAATACACCTTACGATACGGTGTTAAATGAAACCTCTTTATCACATCTTCAACATCCATTTTAGAGTTATAATACGCATGAAATAGGTTTAGAAGTTCAATCACCTTCATCGTTTTATAAAACTGGGTTGGTTGCAGCACAACAGAAATTTGTCCTCTCAATTGTGTCCGTTGACTAAGTGAAAGACCGTTCAAGTCCATCCCGAACATTGTAATTTCTCCCGAATCTGGTTTTTGAATTGTCATCAACATTTCTAGAAATGTTGACTTCCCAGCACCGTTTTTACCAATTACCGCTAAAATGTCACCTTTGTTTGCTTGGAACTCTACACCCTTTAAGACATGTCGTGCACCAAAAGACTTTTGTATATTAGTAGCTTCCACAATCGACATCGGTGTTCCTCCATTCGTAAGGTTGGTATATCAAACTATAAATTGACCATATGCTCGATTTAAGTAAATTTGCAATCCTCAGTCCTGTCGATGAATTTCAATTTGTAACGAATTATTCAAGTATTCTATGGGTCATTCATAACTACCAAACAAGTAGTAATCATTAGATATAGTTGCATTTTTATTCGATACAGTGTAAGCTACATGTAATTAAACATTCACTTATTTCGAAACTTTGAAGTAAGGATAGAGGCGCAAAGACCATCAGTACACAATCAGAGGATGATGAGATCCGATGATGATTGTTGAAAGGGGAATTTGCCGAAGTGAAGAGATTCTCATTATCTCTAAGCTGGTTCTGGACTGAACAAGTACAGAATTGTCATATAGGAAACTATATGGAGGGCTATCTGATGCAAGAAATAATTTATTATTTCTAAGCAACAGCGTTCCTTCGCTGTTGCTTTTTGCGTTTCAGGAGACACTGCCTTCCACCTCTATGTTTTGAACAAAAACAAAAGGAGATGGAGAACAGATGAATTTTGGACAACTGATTACCGCTATGGTCACGCCATTTGATGAGCAAGGGGAAATTGACTTCAACGCCACACGAGACGTGATTAATCATTTACTAGAAAACGGATCTGATGGTCTAGTTGTTGCAGGCACAACAGGGGAATCACCTACTTTAACGCATGAAGAAAAAGTAAATTTGTTTGAATTCACTGTACAGATAGTTGACGGCAGAGTGCCCGTCATTGCAGGAACAGGATCGAATAATACGAGAGAATCCATCCAGTTGACTCAGCAAGCTGAAGCAGCTGGTGTAGATGGAATCATGCTCGTCGTCCCTTACTACAACAAGCCGAGCCAAGAAGGAATGTATCAGCATTTCAAGACAATTGCTAGAGCTACTTCACTGCCAATTATGCTGTACAACATTCCAGGACGCAGTTCAGTTAATATGAACCCCGAAACAATTATTCGACTCGCTGACATTCCGAATATCCTAGCGGTCAAAGAAGCGAGCGGCAATTTAGACGCTATGTCAGATATCATTGAGAATACACCATCGAACTTTGCGCTTTACAGCGGAGATGACGGGCTCACACTCCCAGTTCTTTCTATTGGCGGTGCTGGAGTTGTTTCTGTCTCTGCACATATTATCGGACCTGAGATAAAAACAATGATTGGCCATTTTAATAGCGGTCGCATTCGTGAAGCGGCAACCATGCACCGTCGCATGCTACCCATTATGAAAGAACTGTTCGCAGCCCCAAATCCTTCATCTGTCAAAGCAGCGTTGAACTTGGAAGGAGTTGCAGTAGGTGGCGTACGATTACCGATGTTACCGCTGACCGATGAACAATTGAATTCTTTGAATCGTGTACTTCATCAATCGGAAACGATGTCTCTCTAAGCTCATGTATACTATATAAAAGCAGCCCATCCCGATTGAATCGTCGGAATGGGCTGCTTTTACGATTAACAAGGATTTGGTAAAACTAGTATTCTTGAGAAACCCCTACTTCACTCACCCTTGCTAAAAGTAATTCAACAAACCGATTCCCCAGTTGTGAAGTGGAAGATTCCCCTCCTAAATCTGAAGTAAGAGATTCTTGTTCAGTTAGGATTTCTTTAATCGTAGTTAAAATCACTTCGCCCCATCTTTCTTCTCCAAAGAAGTCCATCATTTGACTGACCGACCATATGGCAGCAAGCGGATTGGCAATACCTTTTCCTGATATATCCGGTGCAGAACCGTGTACGGGTTCAAACATGGAAGGATAGCTACGTTCAGGGTTGATATTTGCACCAGTTGCTAAACCCATTCCACCCGTGATAGCGGCGCCAATATCAGTTAAGATATCTCCAAAAAGATTGGATGTGACGACCACTTCAAAGCGTTCAGGCTCCGTCACAAAGTAAAGACTCGCTGCGTCCACAAGATAAGAATACGTTTGAACCTCAGGATATTCTTTGCCTACTTCATCGAAGACTTCATCCCAGAACACCATAGAATAGTTCAATGCGTTCGCTTTACTTATACTCGTCAACGTCCGATTGGATCGTCTCGCTTCTTCAAATGCGTACCTAATGATCCGTTCCGTCCCTTTACGAGAAAAGACGCCTGTTTGCAAAACGACTTCTTCAGGCTTCCCTTTAAATAGCCAATCTCCCGCACCTGCATACTCGCCTTCGCTGTTTTCACGGATAACCAAAAAGTCAATTTCCTTCGCTGTTTTGTCTTTTAACGGCGTGAGTACTGGATTCAATAGTGTTATCGGACGGAGATTCACATACTGATCAAACTCTTTTCGAATCCTAAGTAACAGGTCCCACAAAGAAATATGATCAGGCACTCCAGGGTATCCGACTGCCCCTAGATAGATAGCGTCAAATTCCTTAAGTTGTTCAATCCCATCATCCGCCATCATCTTGCCATGTTCTAAGTAATACTCACATCCCCATGGTAACTCTGTGAATGAAAAAGAAAGGGTTGGATCTAATTTCTCAATTGCTTGTAACACTTTGACACCTTCCGAAACTACTTCAGGACCTATTCCGTCCCCAGGAATGAGTGCAACCTTAAATGTCTTCATAATTTCCTCCTGTACTTTTGGTCAGTCAATCACTCTCTTTTTAACTGAACAAGTTTTTCAGCATTAACAATTACAGCTAACTCTTCTCCGTTAATTGCCTTTACTAAGTTCTCCGCAATCACAACTGATGTCTTTTTTGCAGCTTCGATACTAATTCCGCCAATATGTGGCGTCATTGTAATTTCACTTATTCCGAAAAATGGATGGTTTCTCCCTGGAGGTTCAACTGCAAATACATCAACTGCAGCCCGAGACAATTTCTTATTCTTAAGTGCTGCAACTAAATCTGATTCATTAATGACACCGCCACGTGATGTATTAATCAAAACTGCAGACGGCTTCATTAAGTGAAAGAACTTGGCGTCAATAAAACCTTTCGTTTGCTCTGTCAGCGGGATATGGAGACTCACAGCATCACTTATAGCGAACGCTTCCTCCATAGAAGTTGTCACTTCTACTCCTAAAGAATCCGCAAGCTCTTGTCTATCAGCTGAAATCGTTCGAACGTAGGCACATACATTCATTCCAAAACCGTTTTTCACTATTTTTGCTACTTTTTGAGCAATCGATCCGAAACCGATCAGGCCAAGAGTTTTACCTTCTAGTTCCGTTGTGTATCTTCCATCTCTGAACGAGAAATTCCCTTTTTGCATTTCATTATTAAACACAGTTATATCTTTCATGACAGAAAGCAGTAAAGCAACAGCATGCTCTGCAGTAGCTGTGCTATTCATTTTGGGGGCATGTAACACTTTAATTCCTTTAGATGTTGCATACTCTACATCTATATTATCGAGTCCGATTCCTGCACCTGAAATCGCAGAGACGCTTTGACAGGAATCTAATATTTCAGAAGTGATTTTAGCAGGTGCTCTCAAAATTATTCCATCTACTTGCTTATTTTTTAAATAATCGATAATCTCTTGTTCATCAAACTCATTGAATTGCTTTACGTCTGCAAGGTCTCTTAGCTTTTCCTCGCCATCGGGATGGTACATCGGCAGAATTTGAATGATATGCAAAGACAATGGACAACACCTTTCGTATAGTCATTGTAAGTTTTCAACAATCGTTGTAATCCCTTGGCCACCGCCTATACAAAGCGTGACCAATCCGTACTTCGAACCTCTACGAGCCATTTCGTAGAGTAATTTAGTCATAAGCACTGCACCCGTAGCGCCAATCGGATGACCTAGTGCGATAGCTCCACCGTTTACATTCACTTTGTCGATGTCCATACCCGTCTCTTTAATAACAGACAATGCTTGCGCAGCAAATGCCTCGTTTAGTTCTATCAAGTCAATTTCTTCGATAGTTAGACCACATTGCTCCAACGCTTTCTGCGTAGAAGTAACGGGGCCGATCCCCATCACTTCTGGAGATACGCCACTCACTGCTTGCGCAATAATTTTTGCTTTAGGCTTTACTCCATATTCGTTCAGTTTGTCCTCAGACATCATGAGCACGACGGACGCTCCGTCATTTCTTCCACTCGTATTACCTGCAGTGACAGTTCCATTATCTTTGAAAACTGCGCGAAGTTTTGCAAGTTGTTCTTTTGTGGATTTTCTTGGGTGTTCGTCCACTTCAAACTCAACACTACTTTTTCTTGATTTCACTTCAAAAGAAACGATTTCATCCTTAAACCGGCCGTCCTGAATTGCTTGTTCAGCGAGAAGTTGACTCCTCATTGCGAATTCATCTTGTTCTTCGCGTGAAATACGATACTGTTCAGCTAAATTTTCAGCTGTGTATCCCATTGTCAATTGCCCGTAGGTTTCTATGGGTTGTGAACACGGTTGACTCTCTGTATTTGGATCCAAAATCATCCCGTTTCCGGCGCCGAACCCGTAGCGTGCATTTCGAATGTAATAAGGTGCTGTGCTCATACTTTCAGCACCACCCGCAATCACAACGTCTGATAAACCTAGCCGGATTTGTTGGTCTGCATTATTAATAGCCTGTAAGCCGGATCCACATTGACGATGGACTGTGTAGCCCGGGACTGTCACGGGTAAATCTGCTCTAAGGGCAGCAAGACGTGCTAAGTTCGAAGTATCCGCGCTCTGTTTTGCCTGACCTAAAATCACTTCATCGACTTTTATAGTTGTATTCGTTCTTTCCATTACTTCCCGAATCACTTTTTCTGCTAACTGATCGACGGTGACGTCTTTAAGAGAACCACCCATTCTACCAACTGCAGTTCTTACCGCTTCAACAATATAAGCACTCCGCAACTTTTACAGCCCCTTATTTGCATAATCCCGCTTCAGTTCACTCGCAATAATGTTTCGTTGAATTTCGGAAGTACCCTCATAAATTTTTGTAATTCTAGCATCCCGGTAATATCTCTCAATTGGATAGTCTTTCATGTAACCAATTCCTCCATGGATTTGTAAAGCTAGATCTGCTACTTTGTTATACACTTCTGATGCGAAAAGTTTAGCTATCGCCGCTTCTTTTACGACACGCATGTTTTGATCCGTCATCCAGGCCACACGATAGGTCACGGAACGGAGAACTTCGATTTGCATACTGATTTCAGCAAGCATATGTTGAACGGCTTGCATGTCGACAATCTTTTGGCCAAATTGTTCTCGCTCATGCGCATACTCAAGAGAGTGTTCCAGCAACCTGACACATGAGCCCAAGTTCCTAGCGGCTAGCCCTGCACGACCATTCGCTAGGATCTTAAGTGCATTAATATAACCTGATCCTACTTCGCCTAACACGTTTTCTTCAGGTACTTCCATATTGTCAAAAAACAATTCAGCAGAATGAGATCCTCTCAAGCCCATTTTCTGTTCTACCGATCCTAGGATGAATCCTGGTGTGTCTCTCTCAACAATGAACGACGTGATTCCACGTGCCCCTTTTGAACTGTCAGTTACAGCCATTACAGTAAATACATGACCATCAACAGCATTTGTTATATAATGCTTGGAGCCATTAATAATGTAGTTATCGCCCTTTTTAACAGCGGTTGTCTTTAAGTTAGCTGCATTCGATCCCGCACTTGGCTCTGTCAATGCAAACGCACCGATCCATTCACCTGTTGCCATCTTCGGCAAGAATTTTTTCTTTTGCTCTTCCGTTCCTAGGTCTACAATTCCAACCGTTCCTATTCCTGTATGAGCACCAATCAGTGTCGTAAATCCATTATGGGTTTTCCCAAGCTCTTCATAGATTGCGCATTTACCGACCATATCCAATCCAAGTCCACCGTATTCTTCAGGGATTCCGAGACTGAATAGTCCCATCTCTTTAGAGAGATCCACAATTCTTTTCGGAATGCGATCTTTTTCTTCAATCTCCATTGCAACTGGTTCAACTTGTTCCCGAACGAACTTCCTGACGTTTGCCCGTAAAAAATCGATGTCCTCTGTGAAATTGAAATCCATAGCTCGTTCTCCCCTTATCGATTGATGAAATTCGCAGTTCTTTTTTCTAGAAAGGCTAGAGTCCCTTCTCTTTTGTCTTCAGTAGTAAAGGCGACAGCCTGGGATAGTTTTTCAATCCACATCGCTGTACCAGCGTCGACATCGAATCCTTTATGGACAGCTGCTTTTACAAGTTGTACAGCAACTGGACCTTTTTTCATGACTTCAGAAGCAACATTCTCAACGGTTTCAATAAGTTCTGTTTTGTCTACATAATAGGTGACGAGCCCAAGCCGTTCAGCTTCTTCGCCATCAATTATTTTTCCAGTTAAGATCATATCAAGAGCGCGTCCTTTTCCAATGATTCTAGATAGTCGTTGCGTACCACCAGCACCTGGAATTATCCCCAAATTGAGTTCAGGCAATCCAAACTTCGCTTGTTTTGTAGCTACACGAATATCACAAGCGAGTGCCAATTCACAACCGCCACCAAGAGCAAACCCTGTTACGGCTGCAATGGTAACCTTTGAGCAATTTTCAATCTTTGTATACAAGCCTTGCATTCCTGGAACAAGCGCTTCTAGTGCTTCCCGTTCGTGTAGTTGTTGAATGTCAGCACCTGCAGCAAATGATTTACCACCCGCACCTTGTATAACTACGACTCGTACTTCCCTGTCCAGTTCAGCATCAGAAAACACGGCTTCGATTTCTAGTAACGTTTTTGCATCTAGTGCATTTCTAGTTTCCGGTCGGTTTAACGTGAGCCATAGGATGCCATTTTCTTTTCGCACAACAATGTTCGTGTAAGTGGTTATCTCGTTTCCTCCCTTACGTATATTCATAAAACCCTCTCCCACTTTTCTTGCCAAGGCGCCCAGCTTTCACATAGTTGACAAGCAACGGACAAGGGCGATATTTCTCACCTAACGTTGCATACAAATACTCCATATTTCGAAGTCTCGTATCTAATCCAACTAAATCAGCAAGTTCTAAGGGACCCATCGGATGATTCAGTCCAAGCTTCATCGCCTTATCGATGTCTTTAGCAGAAGCGACATTTTCCATGAGCATATTCATCGCTTCATTACCAATCAAGCAGTTCATTCTGGAAGTTACAAAACCAGGAAACTCGTTGACTTCAACAGCTTCTTTTCTTAAGCGATTCGCAATATCTTTAACAAATCCAACTGTTTCATCTGATGTTTCAAGCCCACGAACCACTTCAATCAGCTTCATTTTATGAACGGGATTAAAGAAATGCATCGCGACGACTTTGTCCGGTCGAGAAGTTTGAGCACCAATTTCAGTAGGGCTCATCGTCGAGGTGTTAGTAGCAAGAACAGTTTCAGGTTTACAAATCCGATCTAGTCTCTGGAAGACTGCGATTTTTAATTCGATCTTTTCAAGAACTGCTTCGATGACGAGATCCGCTTCTTTCGCTGCTTCATCTAAATTAACCTCATAGACCAAATTCTTTTTTGCAGCATCATAGTTCTCTTGTTTTAGAAATCCTCCAAGAAAGCTGGACTCTAGTAACGTTTCAATATCCCTTTTCGCTTTCTCCAATACTTCCTCGTTCAAGTCATTCACAATCACTTTAAATCCTGCGATTGCACTCGAATAAGCGATCCCTTTTCCCATAACTCCAGATCCGACAATTGTGATTTGCTTCAACGTTTGGCCTCCTACTTACTTTATAGCTGGTTACATAATATCTGAATTGTATTCGAACGTAGCACTTGTTATTTCTATCAATTTATCTAACGTAATATCCGATAAAATCTCAACTAATCTCATTTTTCCTTCTTCAAACTTAAAAACAGCATGTTCCGAGACGACCAAATCCGCTTTTCTTATTCCACTCGATGGGAACGTTAACTCCTTCACAAGTTTCGGCTCTCCATTTTTAGAGGTGTGTAGAGTAGCGACTATGATTTCTTGTGCCCCCGCTACTAAATCCATAGCTCCTCCCACACCTAGGATCGTTTGTCCAGGGACTGCCCAGTTGGCAATTTCACCAGTCTCATCTACTTGCAACACTCCTAGAACCGCAACATCAATATGACCGCCTCTAATCATTGCAAACGAATTCGAACTATCAAATAGAGAAGCACCGATCTCCATTGAGATGGGCTCTTTACTTGCACTTATCAAGTCCATATTCACTTCTTCAGAAGGCGGTGTAGGTCCGATTCCGAGCAATCCATTCTCTGATTGCAAGACTAAGTTTTTATCTCCTAAGTAATCAGGAATCAGCGTAGGAATCCCTACACCCAAATTGACAACTTGGCCATATTTTAATTCTTGAACAATACGTTTCGCTATTTTTATGCGATTAGACTGATTCAACAAAAACACCTGCCTTTTTCACGTAATTGCTCTTTACGATAAAATCTACATATACATGGGGTGTTACAATTTCTGAAGGTAACAGATCACCGTTTTCAACGATTTCATCCACTTCTGCAATAACGATTTTACCCGCAGTCGCCATTACTGGATTGAAGTTTCTACCTGTATGGTCGTATACTAAATTCCCTAAATGGTCTGCTTTGTGCGCCTTAATTAACGAAATGTCCCCTTTAATCGCTTTTTCCAGGATGAATCGTTCCCCGTCAATCACTTTCTCTTCTTTTCCTTCAGCTAATTTGGTTCCAACTGCCGTTTTCGTATAGAACCCACCGATCCCAGCACCACCACATCTAACCGCTTCCGCTAACGTTCCCTGAGGAATTAACTCAATTTCTAATTCTCCGTCAACCCACGCTTGAACGGCATCACGGTTCGTCGTAAAGTACGATCCAATAGCTTTCTTCAATTTCTTCTCTTTCAAAAGAATTCCTAAACCCTTACCGGACTCTCCTAAATTATTACTGACGACAGTAAGATTCTTTAAGGAAGATGTTGCGATTCCATCGATTAAAGTTAATGGCGTTCCTGACATTCCAAATCCACCTACTAGCAGTCGGTCTCCATCTTTGATGAAATCGACAAACTCATTTCCTTTTAATAATTTCTCCATGTTTTTTCCCCTTTCCGCATCATTTTTACGCGGACATTCGTTCACCTTCATACCATGTATATTCCGAACCCTAGCGCGCCATACGTTCTACTTCTAAAACCACAAAGGTTAAGACTCTGCCATCTACATAGAAAAGACACAAACAATAACGTCTGCGTCTTTAATTATTCTAGATGAAATCTACTCTTTCTCGACGTTACACTTGTGTAGACTTCGTTGCTTCTGCAGCAGATGTATCTGTTTCATCTTCTTTTTTGTCTGGGAACAGTAAACTAAACACAATTCCAAATGCCGCTGCGATGAAGAACGTTGTGAAACGCGACGTCGCAATCGCATCGAGTGGTGTGGAGATCCAAATAACTGTACTTACAAACCCCGCTATAATTGTTGCGATGACACCGATACCTGAATATCGTTTCCAAAAGAATGTTAATATGACTGCAGGCGACAGAGTACATCCTACTCCAGCCCATGCCCAACTGACGACGAGAAAGACCAGAGACTTTGAGGTTAAGGCAATTACTAATCCTACAATCCCCGCACCTACAATAGTAAGTCGTGAAATAGCGACTAATTTCTTTTCGGATAACTTTAAATTCAACGCACGATTGATGATATCTTCACTCACTGAACTTGTTATCACCAACAGCTGCGAATCGGCAGTTGAAATAATAGCAGCAAGGATACCCGCTAGTAATATGCCTGCAATCCAAGGTGGCATCAAGTCAAGAATCATGAAAGGTAAAATCATCTCGACATCTGCAAATACTTGACCTTGATATAAGGTGAGCGCTGTAATCCCAATCATGAACGCTCCACTGTAAGCCAAGATCGTCCAAGTAATTGCGACGATACTTCCCTGTTTTGCTTCTTTCTCACTTCGTAGCGCCATAAATCGTGCACTCAGTTGAGGTTGGCCTCCTAGGAAACCGAAGAACCAAGCGAAGTTATTAAAGAGTAATAACCCTAATGAGAACCCAATTGCACCTCCAGTCCATGAATCCATTGAAGGTCCTGCAGCCATAAGAGCCTGACTAATCGACAAATCAGCTGCTGAAATTTGCACGAGTGCAACAATCGGTAACACGACCAACGTAATGAGCATCATGATGGATTGGATCATATCTGTCCAAACGACTGTTACGAACCCACCCACATACGCAAGAATCACAACGACTATAATACTTAAAATGGCACCTACCTTAGTAGGGATATTAAAGACGGCAAACAATGTTTTTCCAGCACCGGCAATTTGAGCGCCAAAGTAAAACATCATAAAACTAAAAATAAGAATAGTAGAAAGCCAAAGAATGATTTTACCGTGTTTGCCGAAACGGGATGCTAGGAAACTAGGTAACGTCAACGTACCTGTTTTCTCTGCTTCCTTCATAAATCGCTTTGCTAAGAATAACCATGAGAAGATAATGCCTGAAGCAATTCCGACAGCTACCCAAACTCCAGACAGCCCTGTTGCAAATACAAAACCGGTATATCCTAGTAGTAACCATGCCGACTCCCCGGTAGCACGTTCTGAAAATGCTAACGCCCAACCAGGTAACTGCTTACCGCCTAAAAGGAAATCTGCGTGACTTTTCGATCTGCGACTAACGAGATATCCAACAATCAACATGATTAAGAGATACAGAACGAATTCGACCATAATAATCGTATGCACTTCACTCATCTCCTTTGGTTTTCTTTTTACAAATCATGTAAAGTCCTTACACAATCGCATCTTCCATAACAAGATCATTATCTGCAAATCGTTCTACCCGAAGCGGTGTTAAGTCGAGTGTTTCATATTTTCCTTTACAAATGAGCTCAGCCAATCCAAGACCAACTCCTGGGGCTTGTTGCATTCCATGTCCACTGAACCCAAGTGCAACATAATAACCTTTCATCAGTGGATGCTCACCAATAATCGCATTTTGGTCAGCCGTATTATGGTCGTACATCCCTGCCCAACCAGATTCCAATTTGAGGCGTTCAAAGTTTGAAATTCGATGCGCTAAGATTGGCCACAAATGATCGAACGAAGAACGTTTCCATTTAAAGTCGATTCCCGGTTGTACATCATCCGAAAATCCTGCGACTACTCGATCCATCTCGTGACGGAAATAGACGCCCGTCGGATCTATTGTAAGCGGTAACATCTTTTCTAATCTCTTTGTAGAGTCAAATACATACATTTGGCGCTTCAACGGGACAATCGGCAAAGGCAATCCGATCTTTTCACTTAATGCAGCTCCCCACGCACCTGCACAGTTAATGACTATAGGCGAAATGTAAGTCGTTCCGTCTACTAATCGAACACCTATCATTTTTCCACTTTCCGTCAGTAACGTCGAAACCTCTTCGTTTACATAATCAACGTCTAAGAATTGAGCATTTTTTCGGTACGCTTGCATAACAGAATACGGATCTAGATAACCATCTTCTCTGCAGAATAACCCTCCTGCTAGGTCACTTGTTTCTAGCTCAGGAATGATGTTTAATAAATCGGTAGTTGAAAGAATCTCCGAAGGCACTCCAAGTGAATTTTGCAACTTGAGCTGTTTCTCAAAAGCAGCCAGCATCCTTTCAGTCGCTAAAAATAAATAGCCCCGCTGTTTAAAATCGATTTCAGCTTTTTCCTCGCCAATCGCCATGTCCTCCGCAAAATTTTTATAGACTTCTAAACTGAACCGACTCAACTGGATATTAATGGAGGTAGAGTATAATTGCCGAAAGCCTCCTGCACTTCTCGAGGTAGATGAATATTCATATGTGGAATCTTTTTCAAATACGGTAATACTCCCTTCAAACCCATTCTTGCGGAGTGAATACGCTGTACTCGATCCCATGACGCCACCACCGACAATTATAATATCTGCTTTTTTCATAGTCCGTACCCCTCCTAAACTAATAGTTCGTCTAGCATTGCTTCATGATAGGTCAACGGTTACTCCCGCATTGTTTTTGCATGCTTTATCGTAAAAGTATTTCGCTATGACGATGTCAGCAATAGCTACTCCAACAGATTCAAAAATTGTTACTTCCTGATCATTTTCTCTGCCGGGTAACGTTCCACTTATAATTTGTCCAAGTTCACCATGAACATTTTCCTCAGAATATACGCCAGCTTGAATGGGAACCACTAAATCTCCTGCTTCTGCCAGCGCAGCATCCATGCATTCCACGACCACTTTAGTCGCCTCGCAAATAGCTGAAGTCGGTAACTCTTGCATTGTTGGTTTAAAAGATCCTACTGCATTTACATGTACACCTGGCTTTAATGGCTCCGTAAAAACAGGTTGCATAGATGTGGTAGCAGTGACTAGAATATCTGACTTCCTAACCACTTCATTCGCATCTTCGCATACGACAACTTTCTTGTTGAATTTTTCTTCCACAAACTTTGAAAAAACGATTGCCTTTTCTACACTTCGGTTATGCAGATAGATTGTTTCAATACGTCTTACCGCTAGAATTGCTTCACAAAGTCCTTTAGCTTGTTCTCCAGTACCGATAATCCCAAGTGTTTTGGAATCTTCACGGGCTAAGTACTTTGTTGCCACACCTGACAAAGCCCCCGTCCGTAATTGTGTTAAATAAGAACCTTCTAATAAGGCAAGTGTTTCTCCCGTTGTACTATCAGAAAGTAAAACAACGCCATTAATGACCTTTTTACCAACGTTGACATTTGAAGGCACCACCGTTACATATTTTAGACCCATTGAATGTAAACTTTCCGCTACTGATGGCATCACGACGCCCGAGTTTTCTGTACCGAAGGGTAAAATTGTTCGAATTGGAGTATGCGTGGTTGCCGCTGAAAATTCCTTCAACGCAATCTCAATACAGTGTAAGATTTCTTTCATATTCACTAGTTCCACTTGGTTTTTCGCACTCAAAACTAAGATTTAAATTCCCTCCCAAACAATAATTTAGTATGTCCTCCACTATACTTTCATATCTTGAAAGTAATGCATCCAAAGTGCACAACATTCTACGGATACTAAAAATAAAATCAGCTCAGATTGACTCAAAAGAATTGAAAATCCAGCAGTTGAAAGGATTGAATGTATTGAAAGATATTGGACATTATGCACAATCTATCGTAGAACAGTTTTCTTCTCTATTGGACATTCCAATTAGTATTACGGATAACAACGGCGTGATTATTGGAAGCACCGATAATAATCGAATTGGATCAGTTCACTTAGGGACGGCTGAAGTGTCTCAGTCAGGAAAAGTGCTGTTTTTTTCTAAAGAACAAACGGATGATCTCGTTAACGTCTTTCCAGGAATTGCAGCACCTTTAAGATTCCAACAAGAAACAGTCGGTGTCCTTGGTCTCATTGGTGATCCTGCAAAAGTGGAACGTTATGTACAATTTGTCCAATCCCATATAGAAATGATTCTCATGGAAAGCTATCGTTCCAGAAGTGTTGCCTCACAAATGGAAGTCATGCAAGATTTCATTCAGCGTCTCTCCAGCTATAAAGAGGAAACGGATTATAGTAGAATTCAAAACTATTGTGAACTGCATGGCTTTACATTAGGCATTCCAAGACGTTGTATCTTGTTGGATAAACAATCTTCCAATATCCAAGTACCGAATTTAGAGCAAACACCAACATTCAATCAAGAAGAACAAGCGCTTTACCTATTCTTAACGAAGGTATTCGTTACCAATGAACAGGACGTGGTCGCCCCCTTATCTAAAGGACAATGGCTTATTTTACTTGCTAACCAGCCCGATGATTCTAGGCAAATGAAAAAGAGATTAGAAGTTGCATCGGGCAAGTTGCATAAATTCTTGGACAAACGAGATGTTGTCCGTGGGTTTATGTTTTCATATAGCGAGCCGTCTTCTTCGATAGAAGGAATTTTTAAAAACTATGAATACTGTAAAAAATCTTTAGACATTGCCAAACGTCATGACTTTCAACAATCATTTTTTTCTATAGATGACTGGGATCTACTATCTCATGGCTTTATAGAAGAGATATCACTCCCATCCCAGTGGACTCTTGAAAATCACATTGGCAAATTACTCAATCATTTGAATGGTATGGTACTCATAGAGAGTTTTCTCGCCTATTGCGAAGAGCAACTAAACATGAGCCAAGCTGCTAGGAAACTATACATTCATCGAAATACGCTTTTATACAGATTGCAACAACTCCAGCAAGTAGTAGAGATTGATTTGCACTCATTTAAACAATGCACACTATTATATTTAGCCTTAAAACAGCATCCACACGTAGACGGGTCTACCTAGAAATAGGACTGATTTGTGAGCACGCAAAAAAGCAAATGGAGAAAAGTGTTTCCTTTCCTCCATTTGCTTTAATTTGTGTATGGTGCAACTAGTAACCAAAAACGAAGTCACTCTGTCATGGTAAGAAATCGTTTAGTACGTTCTTCCTTTGGATGATCAAATAGCTCTTTTGGATGGCCTTGTTCGACAATATAGCCGTCATCCATAAAAATCACTCGATCCGCAACTTCTCTCGCAAAATTCATTTCATGCGTCACAATGATCATCGTCATTCCCTCTTCTGCTAATTCTTTAATTACCTGTAAGACTTCTCTGACCAATTCAGGGTCTAGAGCTGACGTAGGTTCATCGTAAAGCATAACTGTCGGATTAAGGGATAACGCCCTAGCAATCGCCACTCGCTGCTGTTGACCACCTGATAATTGGGACGGATAATGATCACAACGATCTCCTAGGCCGACTTTAATTAGGAGCGTTTCCGCTACTTTCCTTGCTGCATCTGGTTGGACCCCCGTAATCGTCAAAGGACCTTCCATCACGTTTTCCATCGCTGTCTTATTCGGGAAAAGATTAAATGACTGAAAAACAAAACCAGTTTTCTTCCTGAGTTCCCTAATTTCTTTTTTACGTTTACGATCCAGTTTTCCGCCTGTATGTAATTCATGAGGGCCGATTCGAATAAATCCTTCGTTCGGCTCTTCTAAATAGTTTAAGCAACGTAGGAAAGTAGACTTACCTGAACCACTTGGCCCCATGATCACAACAACTTCACTCTTATTTACTGTCAAGTCGATACCGCGTAAAACGGGATTTTCTCCGAAAGCTTTTTTAAGATTTTCCACTTGTATGATCTGCAAGATTCCCTCTCCCTAAACCACAGATTTTCTATATAATTTACCGCACTAAATGCTTGGACGAACGCTTTTCGAATTTATCAAGTAATGTTGTAAAGAATGTAATAAGGACCCAATAAATGGCTGCAGCTACTAAATAGATCGTTAAAGGCTCAAAAGTTTTTGCTATGATTAAACTAGACATTTGAAGTAATTCGGTAACGGTTATGACGGATACGAGCGATGTATCCTTAACGAGAACGATAAAGGAGTTCGAAAGAGTTGGAATTGCAATGCGAAGACTTTGAGGTAGAATGATTCTTCGCATCGCCTGCCCATATGTCATACCCATGGAAATAGCTGCCTCCATCTGGCCTCTATCTACAGCGAGGATGGATGCGCGGAATGATTCAGAAAGATAGGCACCAGCGTTCAAGCTTAACGCCATGATTCCAGAAGAGATAGGATCTAAAGAAATGCCAATCTGTGGCAATCCATAATAAATAACAAAAATTTGTACAAGAAGTGGTGTACCTCGAATAATTGAAATATAGATACTGGCAATTTCATATAAGATCCTAACCTTGAGTATTCGAATTAGAGCTGTTGAAAAACCGATAACTAGCGCAATAACTACAGATAGACAACTTAAGAATATCGTCATGGTCGTTGCTTTTAATAGTGAGGGCAATGAGTCGATAATTATCGTAACATCCACTAGTACACTTCCTTTCTAACGATTCGAACGGAACCTAACTACGCTATTCTTTAAATTCAATGTGAAGTCCGAGCTCTTCTAATTCTGCAAGAAAAGGATTGAATCGATCTTTGACAATGATCGTTTCAATGGGTACGACTCCAGTTTCTACTATCTTTTTCTCTGCAATCCATTTGGCCGCTACTGCTGCTGGCAGTGCAGTTGTTTTTGCCATTGACGTTATGTTTCTCGTGTGATCATATAAGTCAACCATTTCCCACGTATATTTTTTAGAAATCCCCGATTTAGTTCCCGTTACTTCCACTCGAACAACCGTGACATCTTCGTTTGAGTGTCCTACCATCTTTGGCGCAAGTATTTGTTCAGATAGCTTCACTGGGGCCGTTAATCCCCCATCTATTTCGATTAATTGATTATCTAGAAAGCCTAATTCCTCTAACACCTTCATCTTTGCCCAGTGGCCTGGATAACGAATTGTTTTTTCAGTTAAGTTTTTCACTTTTCCTTTTAACGTAAATGCAGTGCTATGGGCATCCGTAATAACAGCCTCACATTTACCAACTGGTTCAGGGAACGTCAAAGACTCAAGCCCGGATAGTGCAGGTAACTCTACAATCTCACCGTTTTTTATTGCAAATGCAGGTTTTGTATAGAGCCCTAAGACACTCTCCAACCGAAATACGACTTGGTACCATAATGGCGGAACTGGCCATCTTGGAATCCCCCCACATATTAAGACCGCTTCTTCTGCAACATCGAGCATTTCAATTCCTTGTGCTGCGAGAAAGTTTGTAATGCCGGGTGCAACTCCACATCCAGGTATAATCGTCACGCCAGCCTCTTGTGCTTGAGTGTGTAATTCAATTTTTTCTTGAAACATAGATCCCACAAGATCTACGAAATGACATTGAGACGCGATTGCTGCTTTTATAGCGGTTAAGCTTAAGGAATGAGGGAGACACCCAACTGCTACATCTGCATCCTGGAGAACTTGTATAAAATCTTCTTGAGATAACAAAGATGCTGTTTTCCCAAAAACCTTCGGATTATTTGCGATTTCAAGGCACCTATCGATACTCTCCTGTCGGATATCTACTGCCGTGACCGATTCGATTCCTTTAAATTTCGCGATTTCACTCACAATTGTAGTGCCGATCATTCCCGTTCCTAAAACGACTATCCGCATAAAAACTGTTCACCCCGATCCGTTTTTTATGAACAAAACTCCTAGGGTAAGCAACACCCATTTCGCGGTTTACCCTAGGAGTTCATCATATGTCTAGCGGATCTGTTCCGAACCACTTCTTATAGATTTCTTTATAAGTTCCATCTTCTTTCATTTCCTTTAATGCGTTATTTACTTTTTCAACGAAAACTTCATTTCCTTTATTTACTGCCATACCAATTTCATCTTTATTTAATATCTCGCTCGTAACCTTAATTGGTAGGTTGTTCTCTTTAATGTTATAGTTCATCAGCAACTGGTCATTAATTATGACATCCAACCGCTTATTTGTTAAATCTTGAATATAGTCACCAACCGCTTTATACAATTTCACGTCTGCACCTTCAACACTATTAGCAACTTCTTCGAAAGTGGTTCCACCACCGACGCCTACTTTCTTCCCTTTAATATCCGCAAGCTCTGTAATATCGTCCGTATCTTCACGCGTAACTAATACAGAACCTGTCACCACGTAAGGATCCGTGAAATCCACACTTTTCTTCCGTTCTTCTGTAACCGTCATCTGACCGATAATAATATCGAACTTATCTGCTTTAAGTCCTCCAATTAATCCATCCCATTTTGTTGCAATAAATTCAGCTTCAACGCCCAATCTCTTAGCAATTTCATTTGAAATGTCTACATCAAATCCTTGGAACTCGTCATTATCATTGAGGAAGTTAAAGGGTGGGTACGTCCCTTCAAACGCTACTTTCATAACGTTTGAATCGGTGATCCGATCTGATACATCCGAGTTCGCCACTTCGTCTTTTTTGTTCTTACCTTTGTCTCCACAACCCGCAAGTAGAGCTGCCATCACTAAAGACAGAACCGCAAACAACAACATTTTTTTCATGAGTAATCCCCCAGTTTTATATTTACGAACGCTTACGACTATAGATGTATCTTTCCTCCTTTTTCAACTTGTGTCGGTCTATTGTTTGTCCCTCATCCACGAGCAACAAGTTTGTTAACTATATGTCCAAGCTGTGTGAATGATTCACACAGCGATTTAATGAGCATTCTAAGAAATTTAAAAACCGCCAGTACTACTGACGATAATTCAACGTCAATAATGCTGGCGGCTGTCTTTTTCAATACTTAATAGTTATCAATTTGTGCTCTTTGTAATTTCCCACTAAAGTCTACATAGACGGATTTCCATTCAGTATAGACATCAAGCGCAGCTACTCCTGAATCTCGATGACCATTGCCCGTACCTTTTGTTCCGCCGAACGGCAAATGGATTTCCGCTCCAGTCGTACCCGCATTAATATAAACTATTCCCGTGTCCAGATCCCTCATCGCTTCGAAAGCTTGATTGACATTGGATGTGAAAATAGAGCTAGATAAACCAAATTCCACACGATTGTTCACTTCAATCGCTTCTTCCAAACTCCACACTGCAATAATGGACACGACTGGTCCAAATATTTCCTCTTGGGCAATTCGCATCTCGTCTGTCACATCGGTAAAAATGGTAGGTGCATAGAAATTACCTGTATCTAGTCCGTTGTCTGTTACAACACTTCCTCCAGCAAGAAGTATAGCCCCTTCTCCCAGTCCAATTTTCACGAAGTCATGGATTTTTTCGAGGGAGGCTCGATTGATCACTGGACCTACTTTCACCGTTTCGTCTGCACCATCACCAAGAGATAATTCACCAATACGGTCAACGAGCTTTTTCTCTAGAGCCTCTTTTATATCCTGATGAACGATAATTCGGCTCGTCGCTGTACATCTTTGGCCGCTTGTACCAAAAGCACCCCACAGAATGCCGTCAACCGCAAGATCCAGATCAGCATCTTCCAAAACAATCACAGCGTTTTTACCGCCCATTTCAAGAGATGTTCGTTTTAAAAGCTCTCCAGCCCGCGCATTAATGGCGCTCCCTACCTCATTCGAACCTGTAAAGGAAATCAAATCGATAGTTGGATGTTCTACCATTGCATTACCTACTTCTCTTCCCGAACCATTCACTAGATTTAGTAAACCTTTTGGCAATCCTGCTTCTTCAAAGATCTTCGCAAATTCATAGGCAATAATAGGAGTTTCAGTTGCCGGTTTCCATACAACCGCATTTCCTGAAACAAGAGCCGGAAATGACTTCCACGAGGCGATGGCAATCGGGAAATTCCAAGGTGTGATCAGTCCCGCAACTCCAATTGGAACGCGTACACTCATCGCAAATTTGTTTCGAAGCTCCGAAGGAACTGTATCACCAAAGAGACGACGACCTTCTCCCGCCATGTAAAAAGCCATATCTATTGCTTCCTGAACTTCTCCGCGAGCCTCATCAATCACTTTGCCCATTTCACTCGTAAGAATTTGCGACAATTCTTCTTTACGTTCCTTCAACAAACCTGCAATTTTATATAAGTATTCCGCACGCTCAGGTGCCGGAACGAGACGCCATTCTTTTTGAGCTTTTTTAGCAGCTTGAACAGCGCGATCGACATCTGCTTCAGTCGATTGAGTAACTTGCCCTAAAACGTTTCCATTTGCAGGATTCAAAATCTCTACATAGGCACCGGATGACGATTCGATCCACTCGCCGTCAATATAATTTAGACAGTTTTTCATTTAGCTTCCTCCAATTTTTATAGTACGTACATTATTATTAAAATCGTTAATTATTCCGCTTCGACAAGTTATAGACTTTCTTTGATTCTAGTAATGGCTTCAAAAAGTCTCTCGTTTGGAACGGATAATGAGATACGGAAATACCCCTCTCCACTTGGTCCGAAAGCGTTGCCAGGAGTGAGGATAACTCCTGTTTTCTCTAACACGTTTGTGACGAATTCAGTGGAAGTAAAGCCTTCAGGGACAGGTGCCCAAACAAAGAAACTTCCTTTAGGCGCCTCTACATCTATTCCGATAGAAGCTAGACCTTCTAATACGACCGCCATTCTTTCTTCATAAATACGGTTATGCGTTTTGATACAACTTTGGTCACTATCTAATGCAAATGCTGCAGCTTTTTGGATAGGTGTAAACTGTCCCGTATCCGTATTACTCTTAAGAATAGATAGTGCTTTAATAATTTCCTTATTTCCAACGACATATCCGATTCTCCAACCCGTCATATTATAGGTTTTTGAAAATGAACCGAATTCAATAGCCACTTCTTTAGAACCCTCAACCTGCAAAATGCTTGGCGCTTTATACTCTGAATATGTCACCATATTGTAAGCAGAATCATGAGCAATCGGGATTGAGTGTTCTTTTGAAAACGTAACAGCATCCTTGAAAAAATCAATATCCACAGTAGCAGAAGTTGGATTTCCTGGATAGTTTAAAAACATTAATTTAGAACGGTCAATGACATCTTGAGGAATTAAACGAAAGTCAGGTTCAAAATTATTTTCTTTCAGCAATGGCATATCGTAATAGTTACCATTTGCCAGTAACGTTGCCATTCTATACACAGGGTAGCTTGGATCCGGTATTAAAACCGTATCTCCCGGATCAATCAGTGCAGGAACCAAATGAGCAATCCCTTCTTTAGAACCGATAAGAGCAAGCACTTCTGTTTCTGGGTCAAGCTCCACTCCATAGTGCCGCAAATAAAAGTCAGCGATGGACTGACGATATGAGAGACAACCTATAAAATTGGGATAGTTGAAATTAGCAGGATTTTGCAGTTCCTCTACCAGCTTTTCAACAATATGAGACGGTGTCGGTAGATCAGGATCCCCTATCCCTAAGTCAATAACATCCACTCCATTTTCGATCATCGCAGCTTTTTTCTTATTGATTTCTGCAAACAAGTAAGGGGGAATTTGTCCCAACCGTTTCGATGGATAGTTCAAAAAAACACCTACCTTATCTTTATTCTCCTTACGCTTTTCCACACTATTCACTCTATGATTATTCCTCTTAGATAACTATGTGCACTTTAAACAAAAAGAACGCTACACACGAAAGTTATTTCGTAGGATAGATCTGGTGTACGGGTAATCTCATAACCTAAGACACGACTTTCAAACTCGTCGTACTATACATCGAATACTTGGGTGTTCAAATACCCTTTATATTCTAATAATCATGTGTGTCTCTATCATTTACTTCAGTCATTAAAAAAGCAGTCCCCCCCGATTACCCATTCGGAAGTGACTGCTGTATTTTGATACGGTTCTATTTTTGGTCCACTGCTAGCAATTGATCAATAGTGATCGTTCAACTAGATGGAGTTGTAAATCGCTATAGTACATGTTACACAGACAATCGCACATAAAAAGCAACTACCTGTGCTACATACTCTTCCAGCAAGGAATACCAATCTCATTAACCTTGCCCCTACCTAAAGTGCAGGATCATTTTGGAAATTGAGGACAAAATGATGAGCATCATCATAAACTTCGAAATCATAACCTTGTTCTTCATAGAAATCTATAATGCCTGGTAGGGCCTCTAACGTCTGTACTTTTTCATGCATTAAAACGATTTCTCTGTCAGCCGTGGTCTCACGTTTAATATTTTCAACTATTTGAGCAGGGTTTCCTGGAAGTTCCCAATCTTTTGAGTCGATTGTCCAATCCCAGATTTTAATATGCATATTAGCGAGTTGTTTCCGCATTTGCTCATTTTTCAGCCCTGGAGCTGATCCGTAAGGTGGTCGAACCAACGTAGGATCTGTTCCTGTAATCTCTCGAATCAAGTTCAGTGTTTTCAACATTTCAGGTACGAATTGTTCATTTGAGTAAAGTTGCTTAAAATCATGAGTCATACTATGCCCCCCGATATAATGCCCTTCTTGTACTGCACGTTTCACACTTTTTTGCAGATGCTCCTTCTTCAAGTTACTTCCTTGCATGAAAAACGTCGCTTTTATATCACGTTCTTGTAATACATCTAAAAACTCTTCAGTCAACTTGCTAGGTCCATCATCAAACGTCAAATAGACCACTTTACCAGCAGGCTCTTCAATTTCTGTTTGTTCTTCAACAGGGATAATAGGTATGGCTTTTTCTAATGACGTCATAGGTACTTCTTTTGTTGGTAGGGGTGATTCGTCAGGGATACTTTCCAATTCGTAAGCGGCATACGTTTTTCCTACAAAAAATCCGGCAAAGAATATAAAAAGTAAAAGAACGATGAAATAGTGTATTTTTAATTTCCTTCTTTTCTTACGACTTTCTGTATTGAGTTGACTCATATCAAACCAAATCACCTTTCATCAAGAATATCTATTGGGAACAGCCCACTAGGGTGAAGCTTATGTAAGGATAAAGTAATTTTATTACTAGAAGGACAGCAGCAGACTAGCTTATTCATCCACTGCTGCTTAACAATTCACCGAATATAATTGTCACTCACAAGAACATCCTTTAAAACTTCTGAAGGAATTTCAAATGTAATGATACCCATATACCCCGGAGCAATTTCATATTTATCAAACGATATCACTAGTTTATGGTTCTCCGTAATATAGAAGCTTTGATCAGGCTGAATCGATTTGAAATCAAGGCCATCTCCTTCCAACTCGAAATAGCTAATGTCGTCATCTGCTGACATTTGGAAATGCATTTCATCCTTTAGATAAGAACTTATGACTTCTATATAAGTGTCATCTTTAAATAGACTAGGCAAGGTAATCAAGACACCATTTTGCTTATCCAATGTATCGTATTGCATCGTTGTAGATGACGACCCCACTGCATTCACTTCAAAACGTGCTATCGATAGTAATTGTTCAGTATAGGTTTTTACCTCGTATCCCGCGTCCATTCCTAGGTGTCCTTCGCCTATCTTTTCCATTTCAGTAACTTCTTGTTCGAATTGCTGATAGAGTGCTTTGTTTTCTTCAATGTATTTTTCATTCAATGCGGCTTCTAAGTCTTTGTTCTCCAAACCAGTAATCCCCGGAGTTTTCAGTTCCGCCTGATACGTTCCTTTATCCACTGTTAGCGTTTGGACTGTGAAGACGTCCACAATTTGTCCAAGTATAGGAATATGCACCATTGACCGAGCAAAAGCCGGACTGACATTTATGCTACCGACAAACAATGCTGCAGCTGCGGCAACTCCAAGTACTCCCTTTTTAATAGGACTTCCTTTTTTACGAGTGGTCTTCGCATGCTGGATAGACTGTTTCACTATGTCTTCCAGTTCAGATGGGATTTCAATATTCTCATAGTCCTGCTTAAGTTTAGTAATTTTCTTCATAGTCTATACTCCTCTCCGATTTCAAAGCGCAATTTTTTCAGGGTTCGATATAATTTCGTTTTCGTTGTATTTACGTTTTCACCTAGTATATTTGCAACTTCTTCGATTTTCATATCTTCAAAGAATCGTAGAAAAATTATTGATTTTTCATAAGTCGTAAGGTCATCAAGCACGTCTAGTAAATCCATATCCATCTGTTCGTCTTCTGTTTGCGTTAAATATCCATCGAGAACATCATTGTCCACTATCGTGACACGCTGATGCTTTCGTATAAAGTCGATTGAAGTATTCACGAGAATGCGATAGAACCAGGTTTTTAAATACTTTGTTTCATCCAATCGATCTATCGATTGTAACGCTTTGACAATCGCTTCTTGTACAATATCCAGGGCATTCTCTTTGTTCTTTACATAGCTATAGGCAAGCCTATAATGGGCTGCTTGGTTTTCAATAATAAACTTTTCGACCAGTTCGAATTTTTCATGATTTGTCATGACAAATGATCCACCTTCTTCAGTTTTCAACATGTCGCGATCACGTATTACTTATTTGACGGGCAACTTCGATAAAAAGTTTGGGACTGATAAATATATTTTTTCGCTATTACCAATCAAGTTAGATTCTCACAAAATTCATAACCAAATAACTTGCTCGTTGTTTAATCAAATAGGTTCATTTTAATATTCATTCAATCGGGAGCATGATGGAACAGATTCACTTTTACAGCATGTACATTTTGAGAGAAGTTCACTCGGGTTACAAAGTGAATCCTACCCCTCCCTAACTTTCTTACAAATCCGAATTCATATGACAGTCTTTTATATAAAAATGTTATTCAACTGAAAACATATTCTCTTCTGAAATTTAATATGTTAGTCTTATTAGGGTAACAACTAAAAGGGGGAAAGAAAGATGCGCGTGCTTACGAAATGGTCGAATACGATCATGGAACGGTATTTACCGGATCCGTACATATTTGTTGCGATACTGACACTCGTCGTTTTCGCACTCGGGCTTGGCCTGACAGATTCAAGTCCACTCGATATGGTCGTATTCTGGGGGGATGGCTTCTGGGGATTGCTATCCTTTACGATGCAAATGGTCATCGTACTAGTTGCTGGTCATGTGCTTGCTAGCAGTCCCTTGTTTAAAAAAGGGCTAAGTAATTTAGCGGGACTGGCAAAGTCTCCTGGCTCAGCAATTGTACTCGTCACAGTGGTTTCTTTGATCGCTTGCTGGATTAACTGGGGATTCGGTTTAGTTATTGGGGCATTGTTCGCAAAAGAAATTGCGAAGAAAGTAAAAACAGTCGACTATCGCTTGTTGATTGCGAGTGCCTATTCAGGATTCATCGTTTGGCATGGCGGTTTGGGTGGTTCGATTCCATTGTCAATAGCAACTGCAGATCATCCATTTGCTGAGATCATGGGTGTTATCCCAACTTCCGAAACGATCTTCTCGCTCTATAATCTGCTCATTGTCGGCGCTATCTTCGTGACATTACCTATTTTGAACCGTTTCATGATGCCAAAACCGGAAGATACGGTAGCAGTCGATCCGAAACTGCTGACAGATGAATTAATCGTCGATGAAGTGCAAGAGAAGACTCCTGCTAGCCGTCTCGAAGACAGCTGGATCTACTTGGATTACTAGGGGTTATCTATCTAGTTCGACACTTCGGGGTCAATGGGTTCGACTTGAATCTCAACATCGTCAATTTCATATTCTTCATTCTCGGAATCATCTTCCACGGTACGCCTAGACTCTTTCTGGCAGCCGTTACAAACGCAGTCAAAACTGCCGGTGGAATCATTATTCAGTTCCCGTTCTATGCAGGAATCATGGGGATGATGGTGACTTCAGGACTCGCTGGGGTGATTTCGGAAGGTTTTGTAAACATCTCAACAGTTGCGACATTCCCGCTCTTTGCATTTTATGCTGCTGGTATCGTCAACTTCTTCGTCCCTTCTGGTGGTGGCCAATGGGCGGTGCAGGCACCAATCATGCTCGATGCTGCTCAATCACTTGGTGTAAGCTATTCCAAAACAGCTATGGCCATTGCATGGGGTGATGCCTGGACCAATATGATCCAGCCATTCTGGGCTCTACCTGCACTTGCGATTGCTGGTCTGCGCGCAAAAGATATTATGGGTTATTGTGTGTTCGTACTCGTGCTTAGCGGAATCATTATTAGTATAGGACTTTATTTCTTTTAACAAAAAGCCGTCATCTGAGAAACTGCAGATGACGGCTTTTCATATGGATTAACCCTAATTGATTTGCGGCCCTAATTGTGGACAATCAACAAAGTGACATGCATTATTAAATTTAGACAAAAAAAAGACCCTATAAATAGGGTCTTTTTAAAGCTAAAATTAAGCTTTTTGAACGTTTGTAGCTTGTAGGCCACGTTGTCCTTGTTCGATTTCAAATGTTACACTTTGACCTTCGTCTAAAGATTTGAAACCTTCACTTTGGATTGCTGAGAAATGTACGAATACATCTTCCCCTGCTTCACGTTCGATGAAACCAAAACCTTTTTCTGCGTTAAACCATTTTACTGTACCTTGTTCCATAATTAATTTCCTCCTAGTGCGGTTATCCCACATTATGTTACTATGCTTGCTCAAATACCTTAGACGAAAAACAAAATATTGTCTTAATCCGAAACGAACAAAAATAATACTTCTTTAGATTAACAGATGTAAGTTGAAATTGCAACTAGTTCGTTTGATATTTAAAACGAACGCACTAATATTTATCTCGAAACATCTATAAAACCGCTTATTCTCAGGGTTTCAATCATTTTTGAAACTCCTACCTTTTTTAACATTTTGATTAATCCTGAAGTTAAGAACTGTTTATCGTTAGGATAGTGCACCAGATTATGAACTAAATCACTATCAGGAATTTAAGTACAATAATTTTGAGCTTTATTTATATTCTTTCCTGAATATAGATGATTTCATCGTTTACTTCATAATTTGATTTGACTTGTTTTCTTCGAGTCACTTTATCTGTGATTCACTATGATCTCACAACGCACTCTAGAATCTATTTTCAACTAGCCCGATGGAAGTGAAGCTGTTGTTACACAACTGCCCTCGATTATTGCTCGAATAAATATAATTTCGGAAGTAAAACCAAGCCAAATAGAAAAAGTACTGGAATCGAGGAAACAATTTGAGCAAAGTTTCTAATCTTCCCTTTCCCGCTAAAAAATGCAGTAAGAAATGCAGCAATTATTAAAGAAATGACCACAATATTTCCAATTTCCGAGGTTCCGTTCACTTCAATTAGTGTAATAAAAGTAAAAATAATGAACAAAGTAAACCATTACAATGAAATAATACTCAAGTTTCTTCTTTACACATTACTTCACCTTTCTGTTCCATCTACACCAATTGCTATAAGCTCACTTTAATTAAACTTGAAGAAGTCTAAAATTAGTTCATCACTTCCTGGCGTAAACATAAATATTGAGAACGAAATACATAATAGTCCTACAAATACCAAGCCCAACTTTTTATGCCTAAGTAACCCTTTAACTACTAAGAACAATCCTACAAATAATATTAAGAAATACCAAAATCCCATAGTTTCACCTCATGTATAATTTAATAATATAACGCTGCCATCCATTGAAAGTCCTATGTATTCACTTTAATCAATTTAAATTCTCGAACTTGGGCTGAGTGTATAAAAATCGTACCAGAGCATTTTATAATGAAGAAGCTAGATCCAGTACGATATTTCATTTATTGATTTCTTGGAGGAAGTCGGCACCATAAACCTCCACTAGCTCTCTTACTTTATGATAGCTGGTATAGTATGCAGAAGAAATATCATATATATGGCTCCAATCGTTTATAGTTTGTAGATTTTCTAAAGGAATGTCGCTTTTCAAATTATCCTCGTCCTCAAAACAGATTTCCCCTTCTTCTTCTACAAACTCACATCTACTATATTCAGCTAAACCTTCTTCAACCCAAACCGGAATATGTTGTGCATTTAATGTTTTTTTATAATCGTTAAATAAAGCATGGATATATTCATGAACCAAAGCTTCGCGTATTAGAGTTGAATTTTCATCATTATAAAATAGTTGAATTTCACCATTTTTGAATCTAGCTATTGCATTTCGCGCGTTAAATTTGTTGTACATAAAAAGTTTCTCATCGTATAAAGTGACAGTGATAGAATCGCTTTGCATACTTCCGGGAAAATAGTTATTTAGCGATGAAAGATATGGCTGCAAAGTAATTAAATCAGCAGCTTCTTTATGTAATATAGATGGATAGATAATATTTAAGTTTCCAACCTCATGATTTTGATAGGTTAATATGGAATATGTGGCATTAATTTTCTCTGCTACTGCAGAACTCAACATATTCATTTTATTACTGGGAGTGACTTGTTCTGTACCTAACTCTTGAATCAAATGGTTATTGATACTTATGATAATAGGTAAAAAAATCAAACCCATAAAAGGAAACAGTTTAAAGTAAAAATCGAACTTGCCTTTATAAAACACAAATAAAAGAGCTAATAATAATATCGATATCGCTACTATCTTTAAAGTGTTGCCAGATTCAATAAATACGAATAAAAAAGCAATAAAAAGTAAGTAAATTAACATAAAGAACATACTGATGAAAGAAGCTTTAAAAATTCTAATTAGACCTCGTGTTTTCCGAAACTTCATATCTTTTCACCACTTAATTTGTCCTCTATCTGTAGTTTAATTACATTAGGTAAGTAGAAATCATCGTTCTTCATTAAATTTTGATACCCTCTTAGTTCATCTTTTTTAATACTTTCTATTATATTTATCCAATTCTTATAAAATTGTTTATGTTCTTCATCTGAAAATTCAAGAGCCTTTGTCATCATCGAACCTGCATGGTCTAAATCTTCAACTAAGAATAACAATGCGTAATTATAGTAATTGACTTGGTTTTGAGAATTAGTTTGAATGTTTTTCTCGAAGTACTTTTTAGCTTCCGCTAGATTTCCGTCATCAGTCGCTAGGATTGCCATTCTGTGATTTGCCATTTCATTAACAGGACTTTTTTCTAGAATGGATCTATATGTACTTTTAGCTATTTCTACTTTATTATCATTTGATAATATTAATGCAAATTGCAAATCCTCTTCAACATTACGCGTTTTTAGATTCTCATAATATCTTAGTTCTTCTTCAAAGCTCTTTTCATAACCATCTTTTTGAAAATCTAGCGTCACAATAATTATTAACAACAACATGATCACAAAACTAATAATCCAATAGCTCTTTTTCGGCTTCATCTTCTACGCCTCAATTCTTATCAGTGAACCATTCAAACAATAGATTGCTCTGTTTAATTTGTGTCAAACTAATTCCTTTTCCATTGCCCAGAAAGTTTCATCCCATCCAACATGTTCATATCCTAGGTGTTCGTATAAACGCCTAGCTGGATTTCTAGGGTCTACGCTTAAAAATAATTTCTGATACCCATAGTTTTTAGCTTGCGTTTCGAGCATACCCATTAAAGTACTTCCAATTCCTTTGCCCCGAAATTCTTTTAGTATAGCCATTCCGATTTCCGGAGTTTCCTCGTCACCATAGCTCTTTTGCTCTTTATCAAACAGACGCAACCAAATGGCACCAACCGGCTGTTCACCTCTTTCTGCAATTAATCCAATATCATCACTCTGTTCTCCCCACCCATCGAAAAACTTTGAGACAGATGGTTCGTCTAGTATTGTCCTTGGGAAAGGTCTTTGTCCTTCTGGAACAAATGCCGACTCATAAACCATTTCTCTCAGAAAGCGAAGATCGTGCCTTTCTAGACTTCGTATTTCATAATACATAAGGTTTATCACCTGTCCTTTATTTACGAAATGAGCTACATTTTCTTGTTCTCTATTTCCACGAGATAATTGCTTGAAATTTAAATAAACCTTGCTCTCTCCATTGATTAAAATACTTTTGGTAACCCATTTCCTCATGAGTCATAGTGTGTTGGGTATCCATCAACTTTAAAGTATTAGTCCCCCGTATAGATTCATAACCCGGATTCGCTTTCACATTTCCAAAAAGCGTTTCAAATGTATGAACATCAACTTCTATTGTTCCGGTAACGTTAGATTCAAGCAGAAAAAAAGTCTCCTATCCGTGATCTGTATGCCTTTTAAACATCAATCCAGCTTTGTCTCATGATAAATCCAGGAGAAGGATCATATTACATGGCATCTCCATTAAGTTAAAGATTGTAACTTCTGTCGTTTTCTTTTAAAAATGTATAGCCATATGTAAAAAATCATCCAAGATACTAGGGGGAAGCAACCTGTAATATATGCTGTTTGAATCTGTGTGGTTTGCAGTAGAACTATTTCTGTTATAAGAGTTGGAATCATAATTAGTAAACACACTCTAACTATTTTGTTTTTGAAACTCAGATGAAATCTTTCACTCATCTACCTCACCCCCTAGAGATTTATGTTTGTCCCGAATGAAGTGCAGCCAATTTAACACAGCTGCGCCCCTTTTGCTGAACTCCTATTATTGAAAGTATATTCCTCAAATTAGGCTTCAACTTTCTTCCACATGAAGAAATTGTATAGGACCTGACCAGAATAAGCCGTTATAAAAAGAAAGCTAAAAATCACATTTGCTAACATACTCCAATCTGCATAGATGAAAATAAAAATGAGTGCCAAAATCGATATAGGAAGACTTGTTAAGCTTCTAATCATTTTTCGTCTGTATGATAAATTAAAGTAATTAACTTTGAATCCTTTATCTACTTTTTCGGACTTTTTAAAAGTAAGGGAAAAAATAAGAGTGATAACTATTCCAATCATAACGGGAATGATGATCTGTAACACACGTACCCCTCCTTGCAATTTAGTGTTTTTATTAAATATTCATATTCACTCAACTACCACTACCCCTTAAGAAGAGAACTACTTTTTAACTTATAATTATTCCTATTCGTTCAAGAGAATGTTAATTTTGATAGTGATGAAATATAGTTTCTTCCGGAGTAACACTTACAATAAATGCAATATCTTTTTCCGTAACATGAGGTACAACAAACTCAGTACCCCAGTGACTTGCATAAAACATAGACGCCAAATCTTTGTATAGATTTACTGTAAACCACTTTAACTCACCCCTGTTATTTAAATGGCTTTTCAATAAATACTCTGTAAGTAATGAGCTGTTACTAGCTGTCATTATGGTGAGTTTTTCTTCTTTACGAATTTTAATCTTTCCTATGAATTGAGATTGAATTTCTTCAATAGTGTCAATTTCTTCGTCCCAACAGTAAATGTCAATCACATCTGATTTTGCTAAAAAATGTTCCATCAAGAGCGTCCAAAAACCATATCCTATTAACGGAAGAACTGTAGATGTTGTATATTCATTTGAATAGCTTGGTTAAAAACTATGTTGTTTTGCACAGTATTGAGTTCTCCTTGTCTAGCAAAATCAAGTTAAAGCGCTCGTTTGCTCATGTTCTTTGAACACATATCCATTATAGTTAATCAATAAATGAACTCGTCTTAAAACGAATACCATCCTCCCCCATAAATTTTCGAGGAGCGATTTTTTCAAATGTATAGGTAAATCCTTCCTTGCCAGGAACGGTAATTTCATAAAACTCTTTATTCTTTTTGACACGATAGCCTGAAAATTCGCCTGACTTCAAAGTTAATTTCTCTTTTTTTGCTTGCAATTCTTCTGCTTTTGCATAAACCTCCGCTTCACTCATCTCAAAGTCTAAATATCCTCCTAAACTTTCATCATTAATAACTAACGAGTCACCTCTAAACGAAAGAACATAATAAGTTAAACCATTATTGCTTTCTTGATGTAATGCAACTCCGTACCAGGAATTAGTTACATCGTTCATTTTATTAATACCAAATATTAAGAAAATAGATGACAATAAAATTCCACTAACTACTAGAATCCATACTCTCTTTGACATACTATCTCCTCCGTTTTTAGTTAGATTCATCTATTATACGAGAACGAATTCAGATGGTTTCAATATTTCAGCAAGTATGTTTATATAATTCTATTTATTACAGAAATATCCTTTAGAAAGTTTTAATACCACAGAATTCATAAACCTCCTACGTCTTTATTTATTCCGTTTTCGCACTATTTCTAGTAACCGCTAGTCACTTTCCCGAATTGATTCCTACACCAAAAAGAGGATTTTTGATATGTATCACGAAATCAATTCCTATATCGAAGGAAGGAGTTTTACTAACTATGAAACCACCTATCGCAAAACGAATCCCACATCCTCACAAATTGCATGAAGATGTGCGCGAGGACGATTATTATTGGTTGAAAGATCGTTCGAATCCCGAAGTCATTGAGTATATAGTGGAAGAAAATCAGTATTACAATGAAATTATGCAACCCCTTAACGAACAGACAGAACTGATTTATCAAGCCATGGTGGACCGTGTTCCAGACACCGAAGTAAACGTTCCTGTACAACAGGGTCCTTACTTTTACTACTCTCGTATGGACAAAGCCAAGCAATATCCTATATACGCTCGTAAGAAAGCAGCTACGCGCGATCTTTTACCTGAAGCTCAAGAAGAAATCATTCTTGACCTAAATGAGTTGGCCAAGGGAGGTGATTATTTAAGTGTCACAGCTTTGCGCCGAAGCACCGATCATCGCCTGCTAGCCTATTTAGAGAATCGGGATGGGACAGACCGGTATACGATCTTCATTAAAAACTTAGAAACTGGAGAACTTCTTTCCGACCGAATTTCAGATGTCTTCATCTATGGCAGCATGGAGTGGAGCCGTTGTGGTGAGTATATGTTCTATATTACTGTCGATGAAAACGAACGTCCTAGTAGATTCATGCGTCATCGTCTAGGGACTGAGTTCAATCAGGATGAACTACTTTATGAAGAGACGAATGAGACCTTCACACTCTATATGAACAAATCTCAGAGTGGAAAATACATTATCGTACATGCGGATTCGAAAACTACGAGTGAGATCCGTCTGGTTGACGCAGATGCGCCTCTCTCTCCTCTCCAATTAGTTGACGAGAGACGTAACGGTATTGAATACGATGTTGAGCATCAGGAAGATAACTTGCTGATTCTTACTAATGAAGACGCGCAAAACTTCCAGCTACTCATTTGTCCAATCACTGATTTACATGCAAGGAAAAACGTTGTCGCGTATAACGAGAATCGCTTCCTTCAAGCTATGTATCCATTTAAGGATAAGTTACTAGTCATGGGACGAGAAAATGGGTTAACACAAATCTGGGAACTGAAAGACGGTCAACTGGAACAAATTCAATGGGACGAGCCACTCTATTCCGTCTCAGTTCAATCAAATCAAAACTACGATACTTTTGAAGTATTACTCAGTTTTGAGTCGATGCTAACGCCAGAAACGACGTACGGACTCGATCTCTTAACTGGAGTAAGAAACTGCTTGCAAGTAGCACCTGTCAGTGGGGCCTATGACTCTTCAAGCTACCGCCAAAAACAAATCTGGGCCACTGCAGATGACGGCGTAAAAGTTCCATTAAACGTGGTTTATAAAGAAGGTGCACTCGATCATGGACCAGCTCCAATGATTCTGTATGCGTATGGATCTTATGGAGCTAACAGTGATCCGAACTTCAGTCCGTATCGCCTACCTGCATTAGACAAAGGTATTGTCTTTGTAACCGCACAAGTACGTGGGGGATCTGAGATGGGGAAACAGTGGTACGAGGATGGAAAGATGCAGAACAAACGAAACACGTTTACTGATTTTATAGCAGCTGCCCACTACCTGATTGAAGAAGGCTATACAACTTCAGACAAACTGGCTGCACGCGGAGGTAGTGCCGGAGGTTTACTTGCAGGAGCTGTCTCTAATATGGCAGGAGATCTATTTAAAGTCATTGTCCCTGAAGTTCCGTTTGTAGACGTTGTTACAACGATGCTCGACACAAGCATCCCACTTACCACACTGGAATGGGACGAATGGGGAAATCCTCAAGAATCAGAAGCATATTTCTACATGAAATCATATAGTCCATATGACAACGTAGAAGCAAAGAACTATCCGCATCTCTACGTAACCACAGGCTTGAACGATCCACGAGTGGGCTATTGGGAACCCGCGAAGTGGGTCGCGCGATTACGAGAACTGAAAACCGATGATAATATTCTTGTTATGAAAACAAATATGGGTGCTGGCCACTTTGGAGAGTCAGGCCGTTTTAATCAGTTGAAGGAAGTTGCGGCGTTATATGCATTTGTGTTTGATAAAATAGGGACTGGTGTCGAGGTTAACGTTTAAGTTACTGTTCAATAAGTTAGTTTAAATGAAAACAGGACGAGAAAGCGTGTTGGCTTTTCTCCTCCTGTTTTCTATTTATAGTTTTTCATTTCAGTAGTTATTGCTTGGTTATTCAAAGGACCTTTTTATATCTTCTCCCCGCCACAAGTACAGCGGAATACAACACCAAACCAACCCCCAACACTTGCCACCCGCATAACTGATCCCCTAGGAACAAAACACCCATCATTACTGCAATAATCGGTTCGATAGTTGCTAAAATAGATGCCTTCCCCGCTTCTAAATATTTCAGTCCTGATGTGTATAAAACATACGCAGCAACTGTTGAGACCAATGCTAAAAGCAGCGCGGAAACTAAGACATTGATGTTTTGGAATTTATCCACCTTCGTCAACACATCACTAGTTAGCAACATGAAAACACTTGTATAAAAAAATGTGTATGTCGTGATCGTCAAAGGGGAATATCGTTTCGTGACAGGTTTTGTGAATATGCTATAAAGCGCATAGCAAAATCCTGAAAGCACACCCATAAGCAGCGTCATTCCTGGAATACTTTGCTGTCCGAGTGGCAATAAGCCAACAACAAACGCACAGCCTGTAATGGCAAATGCCAATGCCCATCCTTTACGGATCGTGAGGGGTTCCTTAAAGAAGATACGCGACAAAATCGTTACGAATAGTGGCCCTGTATACAAGAGCGTCACTGCGAGAGATAGGTTCGACCTAGAAAACACTTCGAAATAAAAATAGTTAAACAACGCCAAACTAAAGATGCCAGCACTAGCGAAAAAGAGATGGTCTTTCAATCGGGTGCGTAACTGTTCCGGGTAAAAGACAAGCATAATAACGAGTAAGAATATAAAGCTGAAAATTGCCCGTATCGCAACGACATCCCAAGCAGTGAACCCTTGTGCGTATAAAGGAGCGATGAATAATCCGATTAGACCCCAACATACCGCTCCTGCAATAGTCACCAGGTAGACTCTGAGTCCTGGCTGTGAATCCATTGTTCCCCCTCCTACTCAACACCTATGTAGTTTTTCAAATCTAATCATACAACATTCTGACAGTGATATATAGCTGAAATTGGTAAGTTTGACGCAGGTAACATCAAACTGTTTATCCCATATGTAAGATGAAAACGATCAAATAGGTTGCTCTATATGTAAAAAAGAAACTACCTTCTGCTTATTAGCAAAAGGTAGTTTCTTTAAATTCATTATTGATTACATCTTTACAACTACAATCTCTTCGCCATCAACTTCTACGCTAACTTTTCCAACAGTCTCTTCGTCCAACAATAGATCTGTCAGTGGGTCTTCGATTTTGTCTTGGATCACTCTACGAAGTGGTCGAGCACCGAAACGTTTGTCATAGCCTAGATTGACTAGAGCTTGTTTCGCTTCTTCAGTAATCGTAATTTCAATGTTGTTTTCTTGGATAGCTTTTTGTAGATCCACTAACATCAAGTCAACAATCTCCAGTAGATTCTTTTCCGTTAACTCATTGAATGAGACAATCGTATCGAAACGGTTTAGAAACTCAGGTTTGAAATAATCCCCTAACATGTCGAGCATTGCTACAGAGTCATGCTCTGTCTGATTGAATCCAACACTCACTTTTTTAGTTATACCCGTTCCTGCATTACTTGTCATAATGATGACCGTATCTTTGAAGCTGACCGTACGGCCGTGTGAATCCGTTAACCGACCATCCTCCATAATTTGAAGGAACATATTTTGAACGTCTGGATGTGCTTTTTCGATTTCATCTAACAACAGAATTGAATATGGATTCCGACGGATCTGTTCCGTCAATTGTCCCGCTTCTTCATGACCGACATATCCTGGAGGCGAACCAATGATTTTGGACACCGCATGTTTCTCCATATACTCACTCATATCGAGGCGAATGAACGCATCACGTGTACCAAATAATTCTTCTGCCAACACTTTCGTAATTTCTGTCTTCCCGACACCAGTTGGACCGACAAACAAGAATGATCCAATTGGACGTTCTTTAGATTTCAATCCAGCACGACTGCGTCGAATCGCTTTCGCTATTTTTTCAACAGCTTCAGTCTGACCAATGACCTTCTTGCTGAGATTTTCAGCAAGTGATTTCATTTTCGCTTGCTCCGCTGATTGTAGTTTCGTTACAGGAATCCCCGTTTTTTCTTCTACAATCTGTTCGATATCCGCAACGGTCACTACTGACTGACTGACTTCGCTCGATTTTTGTGTCTCTTCGAGTTTTTGTCGTAAGCAAACTTCTTCTGAGTGTAACGTCGCCGCTTTCTCATAATTCTCTTGTTCGGCTGCTCGTTCTTTTCGCTGAACTACTTGTTGCAAGCGCGTTTCCAATGATTCTGCATTAGATGAAGTCTGAGTAAGGTTCAAACGTGACCCCACTTCATCCATCAAATCAATCGCTTTATCTGGTAAGAAACGATCTTGTATATAGCGCTCTGACAACATTACAAACGCCTGCACGGCTTCTTCCGAGTAACTCACTTCATGGAATTGCTCGTATCGGTCTTTGATACCGTTCAGAATTTTAATAGCGTCTTCCGCAGACGGTTCTTTTACAAGAATCGGCTGGAATCTACGCTCAAGTGCTGCGTCTTTCTCGATTTGACGATACTCTTTCAACGTTGTTGCACCAATCAGTTGCAATGTGCCCCGTGCAAGTGCAGGTTTCAAAATGTTGCCTGCATCCATCTGTGAGCCTTCTGCTGTTCCTGCTCCAACAAGTAAGTGGATTTCATCTATGAATAACAATACATCTTGTCGCGTTTCCAATTCCTCGATGAGCTGTTTCATCCGCTCTTCAAACTGGCCTCGAATTCCTGTATTCGTAACGAGCGATGCCACGTCGAGCATATACACTTCTTTGCCTAGCAATTTCGCTGGCACGTCCCCTTCATGGATCTTCACCGCAAGACCTTCTGCAATTGCTGTTTTGCCGACGCCAGGCTCTCCAATCAATACAGGATTATTTTTATTTCTTCTATTTAACGTTTCAATTACACGCTTAATTTCTGAGTCACGTCCTATGACGGGATCGATTCCCCCAACGCGTGCTTCATCGGATAAATTCTTACCGAGCTGATCTAGTAAACCAGGTTCATGATTCTCTTGGTGTCTTACTTGAGTTTGTGCCTGTTTACCACCATTTTCTTGGAAAAACTGATTGGCTTCTTGATTGAATGAAGGAATATTTCCCGCACTCAACTTCCCATTTAATTCTTGAAAACATGAACGGCACAGATTCGTTTGCATTTTCTGTTGATTCATTTGAAGTATTAAACTCATTGTTGCTTCATTTTTTTCACAATGTTGGCATCTCATAGTTGGGTTCCTCCTTAAAATCATTATCTATATTAAGTTCTGACCTTGACTATCTTTGACCTATATACGTATTATACACTGACTATTTTTGACCTTCAAATTATCTGCTTGTCTGATTGAAGACCAATATACTACCTAAAGGAATTCACCGAATACTGAAAACAATGTTTTTTGCGTTTGATGCTATCCCTTTATTATACTAAGTACATGAAGTGTTAATAGGAGGCAGCTCATGTCCTCTCTATCTTTAGATCACTCACGCATACGAATTTAACGAAAGAAGGAATAGCTTCCATGAATCTCTTCATTAAGCTAGTTCAAGTTGTATTTCTTTATGGTTTTTATTTGTTAGGAAGCTGGTTACACGACTTTCTGCAAATTCCTCTTCCAGGAAGCATTATTGGTTTGTTATTAGTTTGGGGAGCTCTAAGTATGAATGTTTTATCTTTAAAATGGATCGAATCGGGAGCACATTCTCTATTATCCGTTTTGCCGATTTTCTTCATCCCTGCAACTGTCGCTGTCATGAACTATGGCCATTTCTTTTCGGGTAAAGGTAGCTTACTTATACCCATCACAATAGTTAGTACATTTTTGACGATGGGTGTAGCCAGTTTCGTCAGCCAAACCGTTGCGAAGCGACTGGGTAAGAGAAAGGCGGGGTCTGAATGCAATTGATAGGTGTTGCAATAGGTTTCATACTCCTAACAATCGTCATCTACTTTTTGATGAATGTAGTTTACATGAAGTTTCATTTCCCATTTTTAGTTCCTATTATTACGACTACAATTACGATCATTGTGATTCTCGTCGTGTTCAATATCCCTTATGAAACGTATATGATTGGTGGACAATGGATTAACCAACTGCTCGGACCTGCTGTTGTATCTTTAGCGATTCCTTTATATAAACAGCGAGCACTGCTTAAACTCCAGATTTATCCGATTTTAACAGGTGTTTTTACTGGTTGTTTGACAGGAATGGTAACAGGAGTGCTCTTTGCCAAAAGTGCAGGATTTTCTAAGGAACTCGTCCTCTCCATATTGCCAAAATCTATTACAACACCTATTGCGATGCAGATTTCCGAACAAGTAGGCGGTATTCCAGCACTCGCAGCTGTTTTCGTTATCATTGCGGGTATCACAGGTGTTCTTCTGAGCCCTTATTTTTTAAAGTTCTTCAAGTTGGATAGCACACTTGGCCGTGGTATCGGTTTAGGCGTTGCCACTCATGCAATCGGAACGTCTAAAGCGATTGAATACGGCGAACAGGAAGCGTCTTTGAGCTCCGTCGCCATGACTCTTTCAGCTATTTTCGGATCAGTACTTGGGCCTGTAATTGCGTGGATCTTCTATCTATAAACTTCACTGGAAAGACTGTCTTAATAGGACTGTCACTTACTTTTCACAATAACGAACAAGCAGAGACAGTTCAATCAGGTTCTCTGCTTGTTTGAATAGGTAAAGGCATCCACCATTACGCATCAATGGATTTAGAGCGTTGCTTCAATTTCCCATGCAGCTCATTCAGTCGCTCCATCAATTCTTCATATTCATTTAAGCTGATGTTGCAAAGCTGAACTTCTTCAGTAACCCGTTTAGTAATGCTACTTTGTTCTTTGTACGCTTTTTCTTCAAGAGTCACATATACTTTTCGTTCATCCTCTGTAGAGCGCTCTTTTCGGAGCCAACCATTTTCTTGCATACGGGTAATCATCGGATTCAACGTCCCGGTACCGAGATGTACCCGCTCTCCAAGTTCTTTCATTGTCACTGCATCTTGTTCCCATAATGACAGTAGTACTAGATATTGAGGATACGTTAGACCAAATGGTTTCAACACACTTGAGTACAGTTTGTTAAACTCTCCGGCTGTTTCGTATACAGCAAAACATAGTTGTTTCTCGAGTGAATTGAAATCTTTCATCATAAAAGCTTTTCCACATCTTTCGCCAGTTTTTCAGGAGCTGTTTGTGGAGCGTATCGTTCAACAACTTGGCCATTTCGATCAACTAAAAACTTCGTAAAGTTCCATTTAATTTTTTTTGAAAGCATTCCTTTTTGCTCTGTCGTCAAATGATCAAATAGCGGATCTGCCTCGTCCCCATTCACGTCTATTTTAGCGAACATTGGGAAGGTGACACCATAATTCATTTGACAAAACTCCGTAGTTTCATCAATATTGTCAAATTCTTGGTCGTTGAATTGATCGCACGGGAAACCTAGCACAGTGAGTCCTTGATCTTTATAGTTCTCATATAATTCTTGTAATCCTCCGAACTGTGGCGTAAATCCACATTTGCTCGCTGTATTAACAATCACAAGCGGTTTTCCTTCATACTCCTTCAATGACAGCAGCTCACCATTCGGTTGTTTTACTTCAAAATCATAGATTGAAGTCATTCGAATTCCTCCTTTTAGTTAACAGAAATTTCAACTTCTATATTACCACGCATCGCTTTAGAATACGGACAGTACGTGTGTGCTTTGAGCGCATACTCTTCAGCAACCGAATGATCCACACCTTCAATTGTAACTTCCAGTTTGACCCCGAGCTTCACGCCTCGATCTTCCTTATCTGGATAGAGTGCAACCGTCGCGATGACTTCACTACTTTCAAATTCTACTTTGTCTTTTTCTAATTGAAGTTCGAGTGCACTGTTAAAACAAGCGCTATATCCTGCCGCAAACAATTGCTCAGGGTTTGTTGCAGTTGTCACTTCCCCGCCAAGTGCTGCTGGCTTTGCTACATCTAAATAGAAGATATTATCTGGTGAAAAAACTGATCCATCTCGTCCTCCCGTATTAACAATTGTCGTTTCGTAAAGTGATTTCATGTAAAAACTCCTCTTCCCTTTTTATATATCGCGTACGATTAAATCCTATACGATACAAATAACCAATACAAGATAAATGCTTTTGAATCGAAGTGATGAGTGAATATTAAATAAAAACGTTCCATTTTGTCACTTTCCTAGCTTCAAAAGTTGTGACAATTCTTATAAAACGATAAACTTAGAGAGACGAACCATTTCGAGAGGAGAATACATATGATTAATCAACCCGACACAGCAGAAACAAAAGAACTGATTGAACAACTCGTATCGATTCCAAGCCCTTCCGGCTTCACAGAAGAGGTTATTACTTTTGTGGAGGAATATTTAAAACCTTTCGACGTAGAAACGAAGCGCAATCGAAAAGGTGGGCTCATTGCGACAATAGCTGGTGAAAACAGCGAGGAGCACCGTATGCTGACAGCGCACGTAGATACTCTTGGCGCTATGGTGAAAGAAGTAAAAAGCAATGGACGTCTTCGTCTAGATTTAATCGGTGGCTATAATTATAATTCGATTGAAGGCGAGTATTGCCAGATCCACACGTCTTCAGGTGAAACGATTACAGGTACGATTTTAATGCACCAAACTTCCGTCCATGTTTATAAAGAAGCTGGCAAAGCAGAACGAAACCAAGTGAATATGGAAGTTCGTATTGATGCAAAAGCAACGAATGAGAAAGAAGTTCGTGCATTTGGTATCGAAGTTGGGGATTTTGTTTCACTCGATCCTCGAGTAGAACTTTGTGAAAATGGATTCATCAAGTCCCGCCACTTAGATGACAAGGCGAGTGTCGCGATTTTGTTGCAGCTTGTCAAACAAATACATGAGGAAAAGATTTCACTTCCGTATACGACGCATTTCTTGATTTCCAATAACGAAGAAATCGGCTATGGCGGTAACTCGAATATTCCTGAAGAAACGGTCGAGTATTTGGCGGTCGATATGGGTGCAATGGGAGACGGTCAATCTACGGATGAATTCACTGTATCTATTTGTGCGAAAGATGCGAGCGGTCCTTACCATCTTGGCCTCCGCAACTCACTAGTCGATTTAGCGAAGCAACATGACATCGCATACAAGTTGGATATCTATCCGTATTATGGTTCTGATGCTTCAGCTGCGATTAAAGCAGGACATGATATTATTCATGGTTTGATTGGTCCTGGTATCGATTCATCACACGCATTTGAGCGTACTCATGAGGAATCACTCGCGTGTACGTTACAGTTGCTGTATCACTACGTGCAATCAGATATGCAACGTTATTAAATTTCTCTAGCGAAAAACCAGCGACCTGTAGCTTTTCAGGTAGCTGGTTTTTACGTTGTTTCTATTATTGAAGTTAGTCATTTAATTGTTCCGAACACAACCGTCAAAACAATCATGTATATTCGTTTTGATACATTCTAAAGAATTACTTTTTTTGTGTTTTGATGACTATTATAGCAGACGGGTTGTATTAAAATCTTCCTATCATTCTCCGTCAATAACACCGTACCTATTCTGTTTTTCCATCCAATTGCTGGCGTCTCTCCATTTTAAAGATTTAGCAGCAATCCAACTACTGGATTCGGATGCTTTCTCTTTCGGATCCCAGCCCCAATCATCTGTCCAATACATCAATCCGTCATGAATAACTAGTTTTGCATCAAGAAAAATGGAATCCTGATGAGGTCGGTGTGAAATGTGGAATTCCATTACGCCTTCAAACAATAACTAAATTGCTGAAAGGTCTCGATACTGCCTTTGGAATAGAATGCTTACAGTTTTATCTGATTCTTTTGAGGAAACAGCCATCCCTAAACATTCACCCACAAAACTCTCAGTCGACATGTAACATTACTTTAAACAACTATATTGGAAGCCACCGAATGTGTTTGAAAGATTCTCAATATCCTTGTTATCTCTTACTAGTAACCATTCCACGAGATTGCAACCTTAACTTTAATTTATTTTAGAAACTTCAATCATCGTATATACTAACATCATAGCTAAACAATGGAGGTTCAACTAATGGAATTTAATAATATTGACGAACAAGTCATTCAGAAATATAAGGAAGATGAAACACTGATGGTGCGGCTATTTGTACAATGGTGTGCTAACCATAAATTGGATCCGCATGCTCTTTATCAAACCGCCTACCCGCAGCAATCCGCCAATTCAGTTTTGAAAGAAGTTATCGATAGCGATGATGGATTTGAAGAACTTCACATCGACAATGAAACAATGTTGGATGTTCTCCAGATGTTCGGGAATGATGATCTTGCATTTGTTGTGGCTGATGAAATACAGCGGTTGAAGAAGTGAGGAATTATGTTAGACTCAGGGATTTCACCATAAATCATTCCACTGTAACTGACAGTTCTTTCACTTTTAAAGAAGGTGAACCATACCCACCAGGTACAAATTTCAAGTCAGAACCAACAGATACGATTGCCTTCATATAGTCATAGAAGTTCCCTGCAATCGTCATCTGTTTCACAGGTGAAGCAATTTGACCACCTCTTATATAGAAACCTGTCGCAGCAACTGAAAAATCGCCAGAAGTGGTACTCGTTCCGGAGTGAAGACCCGATAATGACGTGATCAGCACACCTTCCTCAATAGCTGCAATTAGCTCTTCTTGGCTTTCTTCGCCTGGTCTAATGTATAAGTTATCAGGTGCAACGGATAGCGTACTCTTATAGGAGGATTTACTAGCATGACCTGTAGAGTCCACTCCCTCTTTTTTCGCGGTTTTCCGATTATGAAGAAGGGTTTTTAATGTACCATTCGATATAATGACCGTTTTGTGAGTCGCTACACCTTCCCCGTCAAAGTTCCTACCTAATAACGCCTCGGGATGGAATGGATCGTCAATAAGATTAAAGTGTTCAGCCCCGATATTCATTCCAATTTTGTCTTTCAACAACGACTGACCTTTCTGAGCTTCTTCAGCGGAAAAGATTGGCGTAAATGCCGCTAATAACGAGGCAGAGGCATCGTGCCGCATAATGATGGGATACTTACGTGACGGAATCGATTGCTCACCTAAATAGGAAAGCGCTTCTTCTGCTGCTTCTTCCGCAATTTCATCCGCATCTAACGAATTAAAATCCCGTGTCAATCGAACAGCGCCACCCGTCTTCATTTCATCGCCGTCTTTTGCAACTGCTGAGATGAAGATAATGACCCCATTCGATTTGTCATGTAAAGAAAGACTTTTATTATTCGTAAGAACACGTTCTTCAGCAAAGTCTTGAAGTAGACAATAATTTAACGAAGTAATTCGGGAATCGTAAGCTAATGTCTTCTTTTCCACTTCTTTTATGAACGCGATCTTCTCGGGAATAGAGACATCCGCAAGCGCATCACTAAACCGCGATTGTTGCGAGTATTCTTCACTGCCTTCAAAAATATCCGTTCCGTCATCTTCATCTAATGCTTCTGCATTCGCTTTGGCACGTTCTATTAAAAACGTAATGGAATCCTCATCGGTTTTCTCTGTATATGCGTAGCCCATTTTACCGTTGTACAAGCCTCTGAAACCAATTCCGCCTTCTTCAGATGTTTCGTAACTATCGATTTCCCCTTCAAATATTTTCACTGAAAATGATTTCGAAGTTTCATAATAAACTTCAGCTTCTTCAAAACTAGCATTCCCTGCTTGCGTCAATAGTTTTTCTTGAATGTATTCAATCCCCATGATTACTCCCCCTTTGTCCCGCCAACAGTAATTTCAGAAATACGCAACATAGGCTGACCTACGTTTACAGGAAGACTGCCACTGACAGACCCACACATTCCCGCACCATGTGCCAAGTTGTTTCCGACTTTGTCGACCAACTGCAGTGTCTTCGCACCGTTACCTATCAGGGTTGCACCACGTACCGGACGATCGATCTTACCGTCTTTTACGAGATACGCTTCAGCGACCGCAAAGTTGTAATCCCCTGTTGCAGGGTTCACCTGACCGCCACCCATATATTTTGCGTAAATCCCATTTTCAGTAGATGCTATGATTTCTTCCGGTGTGGATGTGCCTGGCGCAATATACGTGTTCGTCATCCGTGAAGTAGGATTAAATCGATACGATTGTCGGCGAGAAGAACCCGTCGCTTCCGTATTCATGCGACGCGCATTAAATTTATCGATCATATATCCTTTTAAAATGCCATTTTCAATAAGCACATTTTTGCGCGTCTTTTCTCCTTCGTCGTCAATTGTCAAGGAACCCCATTCGTTAGGGAGTGTTCCATCATCAATATACGTCACGATATCAGGTGCTACCTGTTCACCGATTCGATTCGCGAATACTGAATTATTCTTTGCCACCGAAGTCGCCTCAAGTCCATGACCACAAGCCTCGTGGAATATAACTCCACCAAATTCGTTGTCAATGATCACAGGGAACTTACCGCTCGGGCACTCATCTGCACCTAGCATCGTCACCGCAATACGAGATGCCTCTCCTGCATAATGCTGGAGATCTAGATTTTCGATAAATTCAAAACCAGCATGCGCGCCAGGACCATAGAATCCACTCTGCATTTCTGCACCATCCGTCGCTGTCGCTTCAATCGCTAGTCGAGAATGGACACGTTGATCCTCAACGAATTTACCTTCTGAGTTTGCAATTAAGACATTCTGTTGTTCATCATAATAGCGAATCCCTACTTGCCGGATTCGTTCGTCATAATTTCTAGCTATTTCGTTTGCCTTTCTCATAACCGCCACTTTTAATGCATGCTCTACAGTTTGTGGCAGATGAGCAATCGTGTGAATAGGTGTAATGATTTCCTTTTGTAATGGATGAATAATTCCATTTCCGCCTCCGTGAATGGCTAAAGCAGCACGCTTTGCTGCCTCTATCAACCCTTCTTCAGTGAAGTCAGAAGTATACGTATAAATACTTTGAAGTCCTGAAAAAATACGAATTCCGATACCAAAGTCACGACCCGATATACTTTTCTCGATTTTTCCGCTCTGCAACTCAATCGAATTCACAAACTTATCTTCTATGAAAACCTCTGAAAAATCACCGCCTGTCGATAAGGCGGCTTCTAACACATTTTCTATTAGCGATTGCTTAATCATGTTTGCATTCCCCCCCTTTGGATTATAACCTACAATTTGTTAAAATTCACTGATTTACGTTAATGTTCAGTCTAATTGTCAACTAGAGATACGCTTGCTTTAGATTAAATCTTTTAATTACACTTTCAAACAGCTCTTTCGCTTCTCTCCATGCAAAAAGCAGCCGTTTTATCGAGGCTGCTCAAAAAGTTCTTTCGAATTGGTTTTATGGGAAAAATATCGTATGCATTCCTTTCATTATATCTGAGTAGTAACCTAGACTCTTCATTGTAAAAACGTGAGCCGAAACAGTAGGAATGCTTCGGCTCACGTTTATATAATGAAATTGATTTGTTAGAGGCTTATATCTATTAAATCACAGCTTTTTCACGCGCGATTACAGGGACAAGTGCTAAAACAGAATCGATTGCAAACGTTCTTTTAGCATTACGTAAGTGGCAGTAGGCTCTGAAAGATGACTCTCCTAACTGGAGCACATTGACTCTTCGTTTCGTTATACTTCCGTCCTTGGCTAGGTACATCATATCTACTGTTTGCTGATAATGCATTGCTCTCTCTAATTGTTTACGCACATTCGTTCCCCTCCTTATAATCAGTATAGGGAATGTTTGTTCGTACGTAAAGAAAAAAAGCATCTCAAGTGCGATGCTTTTAATTATATTCGAATGAAATTACCTTTTGCATTATTCATTTCATTAAGTTGAATCGCACTACACGCTCTGTTAACCCTGCATCCAACAATGCATCTACTTCAATTTTGCCGAACAGATCGAAGTGAGGGTAATCTTTTTTATAGTCTATCCATTCAGGTTTTAACCCATAACCTAGTCCCCATTCAATCAGTCGATCCAAATTCGCACAACCTACCTTAGTTACGGTCTTGCAACCTGGAAATCGCTCATCCATCCAATAATGAGTAAGAAAGGCAATCTCTCCAGCGCGAACAGACTCTTTCCATTCATTTAATTCTTTACGATTCGTTCCTAGTGCCATACGTTAAATCCCCCAGTGGACATCCAATTCTTTTTATTGACTACCACGGTCATTACCTCTGTTATTCATTATACAAAAGAGATTGGTTTATGACTGATTATAGAACTTAAATTAGGCTTAGTGTTCTTGTTTTTTACATTAAAGTCTTTGTAACACTACTTCCCCAATACTGTTTTTACATCTGCTATTAACAAATCGTTATCTATTTCACTCATACCGTTATACTTTTTAACAATCTCACCATCAGGATTAATCAAATAAAAGTAATAGCTATGAGAACGTTGGTCCAATGCCCCTTTTTCTAACACAGCGCGAAACGTATTGATTGATAGATCTCGTACTGTTTCAAAATCATAGCCTGTTAAAAAAGTAAACGAGTTCAAGTCTGCTCCGTAATCTTTTGCATAGTTTCTTAATACTTCCGGCGTGTCATTATCCGGATCTATGCCAAAAGAGACGATTTGAGGGGTGTAGCCTTCATTGTTCAACTCACTTTGAATGCCGACCATGTTGGCAGTTGTTCTTGGGCAAACCGTAGTGCAGTGCGTATAGGAAAAGTAAGCAATCCACCACTCTCCTTTAGTGTCTTGCAAGCCAAAGGGTTTGTCGTCTTGAGACGTATAGCTGAAATTAGGAATGACTTCTGACATGTTTGTTTCAATATGTTTACTGCTGCATGCGCTAAGAAATAGAATGGCTGCAAAGTAGATTACCGCTTTTTTCACGTTCATAGACGCACTCCCTTACTAGAGTATGTATTACGGAAAAGGCGGTTTTCACCCCGCCAGTTCCTAATGAGACTGATTAGCTATTTGTTGAAGTTGCTGTTTCTTTTCCTTCTTCAATCAGCTGGCCGCCACCGTTTTCTAAGAACTTAATCATACCTTCTGCTGCACGGTATGCTAAAGCACCGACTGTTGCGGTAGGATTTGAGCTGCTTAAATGAGGGAATGACGAAGCACCAACTACGAAGAGATTATTCATATCCCAAACTTGTGAGTAGTTATTCACTGCAGAAGTTTCTGGGTTTTCTCCCATAATAACTCCGCCTCCAGTATGGTCAGACAATGACGTTTTATCGAATTCGGTTTCATCCGTGATTTCAGGGACTGTAACATAATCCGCACCCATTTGCTCGAGCAAGCCTTTAGCTTTTTGGTGTGCATATTTCACAATATTTCGATCTTGGTCGTGGAATTTACTAGTAACACGTAATAGCGGATCACCGAATACGTCTCTGTACGTTGGATCTAGATCCATGTAGTTTTCACGCCAAGGAAGTGCCCCGTTTTGTTGTTGTACATCTATGCGACGATTCGCATAAAATAAGGATTTTTCTTTAAATTCTGGTCCCCATGAAGGCGTACCATCAGGAACGTGGTTATTTGAAATCGGGCGATCGCCTCTTTGAGAAGTTCTCAAACAGAAGCCATGTAGGAAGTCATGTTCCCGGTGATCCAATTGTTCTAGGTTAAAGTCATCCATCGTGACACCAAGTGCTCCTGTTCCAGCATAACGATTGAACTTCTTCTCATCAAAGAAACCACGTACGCGTGTATGCGTTAAGTTACGTTGGTGAGCAGTTAAACTTTTACCAATAACACCTGTTTCATCTTTAGGGTTATAAGGCTTACCGATTTCAGAAAGAAGCATTAAGCGAGTATTGGAGAACACAAATCCACTCACTACAACCAAATCAGCTGGTTGAATAAACTCTTCCCCAGTTTCCGTATCAATATACTTAATAGCAGTTGCTTTACCATTTTCATGCAAAATACGGACAGCATACGCATTATTACGCAACTCAAAATTTCCGGTTTTCGAAGCAGTTGCGAGTACTGTAGCTATAGGGTCGGCTTTTGCACCGAAGTCACAACCGAATGATTCGCAAAATGCACAATAGACACATCCATTAATTGTTTCACCATCTGGGTTTGTATACGCTTCTGAAAGGTTAGCAGAAGCAATTCGATATGGGTGATACCCAAGTTCTTTAGCTGCTTTTGTAAATGTACGGATAATTTCTGTTTCTTTCTGTGGTGGTGTCGGGTACTCATCTGAACGTTGGCCTGGACGCAATGGATCTGGCTCACCAGAGATGCCGGTCGCTTTTTCAAACTTATCGTAATAAGTTTCTAGCTCGTCATATGTAATTCCCCAGTCTTGCAATCTCATGTCTTTAGGAATAATATCTTTCCCGTACTTCTCAATTGTCTTACTATGAATTTCAAAATCGGTCGGAAGCCAGCGGTACACCATACCATTCCAGTGAACACCAGAACCACCCGTATCTGTACCATTAATCGCATTCGTATCGTTGCTTCGGTTAGGAGAGGCAACCTCTTCTGGTGTGTTACGAATCGTCAATGTCTCTTTGCTTAAATCTTGAAACATGACTTTACGGCTGTCATAACGAAGCTCATCTTTAGATCCGATGAAGTCTTCTCGTACCTGAGCTTTACCTCTTTCCAAACCCACTACTTTATATCCCTTTTTCGCTAGCTCCGCTGCTGCAATACCGCCTGCCCAACCAGAACCAACAATAACTACATCTGTTTTCGGCAATGTTTTTGCCATAATACTCACTCCTCACTTCTAGATTATTTTGGTTGGTAATCTGTTAAGCTGACTTGATCCATTTTGATAAATTCTTTTTCCTCGATCATATTCATATAAGAAGCAATCGAGCCCGGATATTCTTTCATCTTCCAGCCTTCCATGTCTCTGTTTCCTCCATATAATGGGTCAGAGTAAGCCCCTTCTAGAGTTAACGTCCGTAACAATTTAAAGAATGCTTTAGAGCTAATTCCTTTTAGTTGAATTTTATCCGCTTCGAAATCTTTCAAAATCTCAGTTTGTTGTTCTGCTGTGGCATCATCGAATTTAGCATCAAAACGCTTCATACTTTCCTCGCTCATCGTACGTAAACCATTGATGATAATCTCTCCACGATTCAAGCTAGAATCTGCTGCAGTCCCATTCCCATTTGTAAATGGACCTTGGCGATAATCTTTTACATTATTACCATACGGGCCGGCAAGCTGTTTATCGATGAAATACGGAACTCCAAGTCCAATCGCTCCTGGACCGTTTTTGTCTTCTGGGAAAATGCGCTCCACTGCTTGCTCCAATATCGCGAAATCAGCAAACCGAGTGAAAAACATGCGTGCTTCTTCGTACCGCTTAGCTGGCTTTTTTTCATTCCCATTTGTAGATTTCTTATCATTATTCTTACCGAATTGACTTGTAAACAATCCGCCGAGTAGCGCACCGCCTGCTACGCCTCCTACAGCAATCCCTGAATTCTTAACAAATTGACGACGGCTTGGATCAGCTACGATTCCATTGCCTTTTGGCTTATTTGTATCTTTATCGGCCATTAGCTTTTTCCTCCCTCTATTATGTAGTGATGGTCAAAAAACTTCTAAATGACGATTAATTGAATACGCATGCAAAATGTCCAATTAAAATACAAGCTTTCCGTATTTATCAAGAACAATAATAGTGCACTTATACAAAATCGTCAGAGAAATTGATATCTAACGCATTATACTGCTGTTTTTCTTCAATAACAAGCCCTTGATTTTAATTTTAATTAAGTTTTTTCTCTCCCTTTTACAATATAATCCTCTATTTCATATCAATAGATTACCTACTAACCTTTAGATACCCGTTACGACTCTTTCCACCCGCCGTTTTCTATTTATTATAACTTTTTTCAACAAGCCAGCTAGTTTAGGATTGAATAGATCTCGTGTTATTTATTTCCTGCCCGCATACCTCTTTTTAGATAAAAAAACGTCGGCTCGTCACCGACGTTTTCAGACTTTTATTGGATTGACTTTAATTGGCTAACTATTTTACCTGAAGGGTCCACCACTTTCACAACGTCTATACCTTTGACAAAGTATTTTTTATATCCTTTTTCATTGATTTCTACAGCATGTGTGAATGTTTTATATGGTGTTGTTACTGTTTTATTCACGTCTGTGATTTTCGAGATATCATTTGTGGACGGTCCACTCTGCCAAGTCTTCCCTACCTTAACAGGATACTTAGGTACGTGTAGTACTCCGAGAACGGAAACGATTCAATCAGCTGTTCATCTGTTTCTTCTTGGTTGACGTACGTAACATCTCCAGATTTCAGCCCTTCAATCACCCAGAAGAAACCGGCATAGTAAATCTCACCAAACTGTCCCATTGTTCTCTTATACTCCATATGGATATCACCAATTAATGAGTTGTAGATGTACTTCTTCGTCATGTCACGAGAATAGCCATCTTTTTTCACCGTTTTTTGTTTATACTGAGGGCTAAGACCTCTTGCAAGAAATGCAGAAAACTGTTCACGGGTAACATAGCCATTTGGCCGGAATGTACCGTCTGGATAACCTGTTGTAATGAAGTCCCCTGCGATACCTCGAATAGAAGGATATGCTTTCATTTGTTCACCGATATCTTTAAATTTCCGAATCGTACCAGTTTCTATATCAAATGCCCGTGCTAGAATAATCGCCATATCGCCTCGTGTGATCTGTTGGTTGGGTCGAAAAGTACGGTCGGGATAGCCAGAAATAATCTTATAGACTGCTGCGTCGGCAATATATCCACTAGCCCCGTTTTGCGCAGTGACATCTGTAAAACGCTTAGGGCGTGATCTCCCATCATATCCAAGCATACGACCAATCATAATTGCAGCTTCTCCTCGAGTTACATTTCACGTAGGTTGAAACTTCCCATTGGAATAGCCACTAATGATTTCTTTTTCAATCAAATATTGAATTTCATCATGGAATCTATTGTTTTCTGGAACATCGGGAAAACTAGTCGCCGCCGCAGCTGCTGGTTGCACAGCTACTATACAAGCAATCCCACATACAGCTAAAAGTGTTAAAATTCTCTTCATTTTATCTCTCCACGAATGTTTAGAATTAGTTACTCTCTTGCTATAGCAAATCTATCTAGCTTATCGAATAGCTTTCAATTCCGTGACGAATTTTCCATTACTTGTGCACCGAACTCTCGTGTTTGAAAAACATTCAAGATTACTTTGCGCTTGGGTTCCTATTGACATTCTATTAGTGGGCACATGCTGCTTGAATGATTCTTATACAGCCACGCAACGCTTTTTTCTATGTTAAAATAAAATTATTGGGGGGGTTAAGAATGTATGAGGAACTTTCATTTCCATGGTAGCCGAATACTAAAAACAGGAATCGCTATATTTTTAACGGCTATTATTTGTGAATGGTTTAACTGGCCGCCAGTATTTGCTGTAATAACGGCAATTGTAACCATTGAACCCACTGTTAGTGATTCTATTAAAAAAGGAATTATTCGGTTTCCGGCATCCGCTATCGGTTCTGCTTATGCTGTCTTGTTCATCGCACTTTTTGGAAACTCTCCGATTACATATACCTTGGCTGCTGTTTTCACCATTTTAACTTGTTATAAACTAAAACTGCATGCAGGCCTGCTTGTGGCAACGTTGACAGCTGTAGCAATGGTTGAAGTCATCCATAGCAATTACTTAATATCGTTTTTCATCCGTTTAGGTACAACAACGATTGGTCTGTTGGTGTCCACCGCAGTTAACATGATCGTGTTTCGACCTGATTATAGGAATGATATTTCAGAAAGTATACAGAGTATTGGTTCACGGGCAGGATCTATTTTAGAACAAACGTTTCGTACGATCTTATATGACGAGAACAAAGATCGCAAAATAGATGGTGTAATTATTCACCAACTTAATAAGGAAATCCTAAAAACAGAGACATTAATTCGTTTTCAAAAAGATGATTCGAAATTGCATCCCTTCATTGGCGGAGATGCGAAGGAGCTTCTTATGACTGAAAGACAATTGTTATATTTGCACAATCTGGATTATCACATAGGGAATTTAATCTACTTACCCTTGAATATAATCTCATGGTCAAAGTCAGAACGTGATATCATCATGTACGCTGTAACAGAACTAGCAAATGACTTACATCATGCAGCGGACTATAGTTCTGAAAAGCATCAGTTGCAATTAAAAAATATTACAGATCTATTCTGGGAAGACAATGAGGAACTAACGAAAAATAATGAAATACACCCAACCCAATTTCCACCAGAGTTAATTATTCTCTATGAACTGGTCACGATTTATAACTTAGTTGATCGATTCTACAATCTAGATTGTACGACACAACTTATTAAAGTAGAACCAATATAATGAACCAAATTTAAATGCTTTAAAAAGTTATTTATGCACGATACAGTTTTGAATAAGGTCTGAGTTGTATTGCGCACAGGTAGCGATTTTTATGCAAGAGTTTTAGCGGACAGCTTTACATAGCTATTCGCTTTTTTTTGTATAAAATCTACCAGTTCGCCTCACACTTTCATCATTGTTCACAATGGTGTCACGTTGTATCGTGTATAGGCAACTGTTATCTATACCACTAGTTTATCTTGTTTTCATAATGGGAATAATTCTTTGAAGCGAGGGATGCACTATATATACGCACATTAAAGTTTTTAGTATCATTATTCTTTTCAGTATGACTTCTATTATTACTCAACCTGTTTTTGCAGCTGAGACAACAGGTACGATTAGCGTGGTGTCTTTTGACGGTTTAGGTTATATGGACGCTCAACGCTATATGGATAAAGGGATTATGCGTAATTTGGAAGAGTTTCAACAAGCAGCAGCCTACGCTACTGATTTCATCACCGTAATGCCTTCATTAACTGCTCCGTCCCATGGTGCGATGGCTACAGGTGCACAACCTGTGAAAACAGGTATCGTCAGCAATGAATTTCATACTCTTGGAGAAAAAACAAAAGACAATCAAAGCGGATTTTCTCAGACGCTCGGTGTTACGCCTATTTGGAAAAAAGCAAGAAATCAAGGTAAAGTGACCGCGACTGTTGCTTTTCCAGACTCTAATCCAGACAACGCTTCTGCTGCTACCTATGCCGTTTATTCAGGTGGAACATTAGCCCAATCCGCCTTGCACAATTTGAAGTTTTCTACTGTAGAAGATGAACGAGTCCATCAGATAGCTTCAGATTCGGTAGAAGTTGAAGAAGCTGTTGTTACATTGGATACTAAAGACTATCCCACTCAGCAGCTATTTGTACTGAGAACAGATGAAAAAGATCCGAAACTCTATATTTCCACAGATCAAAAAGAAATTGGAGAAGAGATTTTAGCAGACGACTGGAATTCCATCGAATTGGATTTACCACCTCTAGACAGTGCAGGATTTTATGTAAAGCTTAAAGGAGATATCGGAAATAAAGATGAACTTCAACTATTCCAAGGTACAGTGATGGGCGGACTTTACCGTGGGCCAGACAATTTTCCGAAGCAAATCGGATCGGAATTCGGATTTTATCCGGCTGCTGATGAATTAGAGGCATTTACAACTGGAATTATTACACGAGAAGAGTATGAACAAGTAGGAGAACGTTTTGCAAAGTGGGTCACCGATGTCAGTTTATACATTAAAGATACCTATCAACCTGACTTACTTTTTTACTACTACCCTACTGTAGATACTGAACTGCATAAATTTTTATTAAGAGAACCTGATCAGCCTAGCTATGATTTGAAAAATGTACAAGAGAAGGAGAAATACGTGAGCTGGGCATTCGGACAAGCGGATCAAGCTATTGGAAGAATCAAAAACAATCAAAATGCTGAAGATCATTTGCTACTCATCTCGGATCATGGACTGGAGCCGATTCATACAAGACTATCTCCGAATAAGGAGCTTGAGAAGGCGGGTCTCTTGGTGAAAGATAAGAATGGTGCTATCGATTCTTCCAAAACAAAAGCATATGCGGAAGCGAGTGGGACGATTGCACATGTCTATGTAAACTTAAAAGGCAGAGAGAAAAAAGGAATTGTTGAACCTGCAGAATTCGAAAAAGTGAAACAAGAAATTGTATCGGTTTTCACAAATCGCATAGTGTTCTCTCCCCTGTTTCAAGACCCACGGAAAGTAGCAAATCCTATTTTACGATGGTTGACCGGTAAAGGTGATACCTCTTATAAAGCTTATCCATACCCAAAAGTTACGATGTTTTCAACTAATAATCCAAAAAAACTCGCGCCGTATGAAAAAATCTGGACAGATGATAATGGAGAGTATGCGTCTTTAAATAATGGTAATAGTGGTGACGTCTTCTTATCGGCAGCTTCAGGCTTCTTAATGGGAAAAGATGCAAACATTGCTGCTGAACCAACGATGGAATTGGGAAGCCATGGCGGAGATCCAGAACGTCCAAGATTACGACCTATTTTGTATGCATCAGGACCTGGAATTTCACCTGGTGAGTTGAGCGATAGAATTACAATGACCGATATAGCACCTAGTCTATATGATTTATTAGGTTTACAAGCACCTGACTTCGTTGACGGACAACCGATTTGGTAAACAAAATAAAGTTCAGATGCCTGTGCAAGAAATTCTCGTGTTTGACCGAACATTCACGATTGTTTTGTGCACAGACATCTCTTTTTTTAACAACTAAACAAGCATGAAGAATTAGCCTTCATGCTTGTTTAGATAATACTTTTATGTGGTAAGGCAATGCACTTTCATGTCTTTTTTATACACACGAAACTATTTCATCAAAACTGTCTTGACATCTTCCATGAGCAACGCGTTCTCCTCTTCACTCAAGCCATTATACTTCTTAACAAGTTCTCCCTCCGGGTTGATTAAGTAAAAGTAAAAGCTATGAGTACACACAGTTGTTGAACGGTTTCGAAATCGTGAGTATCACCTGTGCACTGCACAAATTCAACACTATTCAGTTTGATTCGGTTTTACCGCACACGGGCAAGAGCTTCTTAACATTAACCACTCTTAGTTCTGGGACTCTTCTGAAATTGTATTACTAATTACTTTATCTCTTCCAGCCACAATGCCGACTATCATGATGACAACAGCCAAAGCCATTAACATAATGAGAGGCATTGTCCAACTATCTGTCATATCGTGTAAAGCACCAAATACAACAGGGCCAGTGGCTGCGAGTAAGTAACCAAACGATTGTGCCATACCTGACATATCTGATGCTTCAACAGCATTGCTTGTTCTCATGCTGAAAAACATCATCGATAAGCTAAATGCGCTACCTGCCCCAATCCCAATCATCATTACGGATATAGGGATGAAAGATTGATTTCCAATTAAAACGCCTGTAATACCGAGTATAAACATAACTGCAATAGCCACACCGAGTAGGGATTGATTTTTCATCCTTTCGGATAGAACAGGAATGATAAATGAAAATGGAATAATAGCAAATTGCATTAAAAATAACATCCATCCAGCTGCACTCATACTATACCCCATGCCTTGTAGTATTTCTGGTAACCAAGTCACTAACGTATAAAAAATAAGAGATTGTAATCCCATAAACAGCGTAATCGACCATGCAAGTGGAGAACGAACTAACGACAATTTCTCTTGTGAGGTTGCATTTTTAGATTCAATAGGAACTTTTACCTTTTTCAATTGTGGAGCCCAAACCGCAATCGCAATAAAAACAGGAATTGCCCAAAATGCAAGTGATCCTTCCCAGCCAATTTCACCGATAGATGTTAAAGGTACACTTAAGCCTGACCCCAGCGCCGCAAAGATGTTCATAAACACGCCATACAAACCGGTCATAATCCCAACTTTTAAAGGAAAGTTCATTTTAATAAATCCAGGTAGTAATACGTTTCCAAACGCAATTGCAACACCGATTAGAATTGTTCCTACGAATAAAGCGCCTGTTCCAAATAATGATCGTAAGACAATACCAATTGCCAAGACAACTAATGAAAGGAAAATAGTCCTTTCCATGGTTATTTTATGTGCTATTTTCGGTGCGAAAGGTGAAAGAAGAGCAAATGCGAGTAAGGGAAGCGTTGTAATCGTTCCCGCCAATGCGTGACTAATCCCTAAATCCGTTCGTATGGATGTAATTAAAGAACCAATCGATGTGAGTGGTGCTCTTAAATTGGCAGCAATTAAGATGACTCCGATCATTAAAAGCCATTTTTTCTTAGAATCTGTTTTTGTTTGTTGTAATGCTTTTTCTTTTTGCAAGTTTAGACCTCCTGAATGCGTTTAATCTTCTCTCTGAAATCGTTTATGTAGTTATTTACATAATCAATCGCTGCCTGCACATCTTGCTTCTTGATTGCTTCAAGTAATTCATAATGAATTTCTTCACTATAATTAAAATAGTCATCTGCCACCATCACTTCTTCGATCGACGACTGTAACGGTTCTGTTATATGTTCATAAAGACGTTGCAACATCTTATTATGTGATGCTTTAACCATTGCTTTATGAAATATAATATCTGCTTGTAAGAATTCTTGTACATCTCCTTTTTCAGATGCCAATTCGCATAACTGAATAGACTCCGTCATCGCTTCTAAATCAAGTTCATCGCGCCGAGTAGCTGCCAGTTGTGCTGCTTCTCTTTCTAAAGCAAGTCGCACCTCTAATGTTTCCATGATGCTCGATTTTTCAACTTGTCTATGGAGTGCTACACCAAAGGCACTAGATGATTTTACAACCGTACCGCTCCCTTGTTTAGTCTCAAGTAAACCTGCATGAACTAGAGCGCGGATCGCTTCTCTTAGTGTATTCCGACTCACATCAAACTCTTTCATCAATTGCATCTCAGCCGGCAATTGATCGCCAATTTGCCAATGACCACTTTCGATAAGATGTTCAATTTGAATCACCACTTGTTCAACCAACGACAAACGTTCTGTCTTTTTTAGCATGACAGCACCTCCAAAGTATCTTCTTAAAAAGTTGTAGGATGATTGGACTTAGTCAATATATCACTAAATTAATTAGAAGTAAATATGAGAAGTGGCCACCGAAAACATCAACTATTTAAAGCTAACCAACTAAGTTCTCAGCTAAAAAGGCATGAATCAGGGTTAAATTAGAATTGTGTCACACAGGTAAAAGTTTCCAAACGTAGATAACGTAAAAAAAGTTAGATGAAAGCTACTAATAGCTTTTCATCTAACTTTATTCATTGCTGCCTGTGTACAACACAACTTCAACAATATTCAGATTCGATTCAGAGTTGTGTCGTATTGTGGCAACAAATTTAATCGACTTTGGATGCTAGCGGCAAAAAATACTTGCGCAGCATAGTAAGTAATCATGATAAGCGCGTCACGAGCTGGAAGCTCAATAACGAATCGATCGATTGCTAGGAATGAATCTGAACAAATGAAAAGAAGGGAACCTATAATCACGAGCGGGAGTCGCGTCCTAATCGCCACCCACCCCATCACCAGAAGGACAAGGATATAAGCGATAATCGCCATGCCAAGCAACAATTCTCCCGAAGCCATTTGCGGTACCGCAATCCAGATAACCATAAAGAGCCCGTATAGAATGAGAGGAATTGCTGCAAAGAGAGGGATAGACTTACGGCTCGCTGTCCGGAAAGCGAAGATATAAAACAAATGCGCAACAAAAAATGTAGCAAGCCCTGCCATGAACCAATAAATTGCCGCATCGGCCACCATACTAACCACTAGGCCAACGAGAATAGTCTTTTTATAGAGAGAAGAAACACGAGACGTGTTAGTAGCTCCGTACAGGATAATCAAAATCATGGGAACTAATTTCATAGCGATTTTGAAGCCCACTGGTTCTTCCGGAATTAAGAAAATATAAATAAGCCCTATCACGGTGATTAGGGTTAGTAGAACTTTTCGCAAGCTAGTCAACTCCTTCACAATAGGCGTTTATGTTTTTCAAACACTTAGTGATTTTCCCCTATGGATCACACGACACCACTCCAATCCTCTCAGAATAGTGTTGGAGTGGTGTCGTGCACAGGCAACGGTTTCATTAATTGAATTTCCTGTTGTTGGACATTTTCATTAAAATCTTCAATAAGCGCAGCATACGACCACGCCTGATAGGACGGGTGGACAAGCTTCTTGCATTCCCTTTCCCATGTAAGTACGAACGACTCCGTCACGTGTTGGGACTTTCTCCACTTCTTCCCATTGCTTCAGTTCAACTATCACAACATGATCTTGAACTCCATCATTTCCAGCAATCAAATAGTCAACTCGCTTCGATGTGTTTGGAATGTTAAATTCAACCGCAACCGCAGCATCTTTTGGTATGTCATCATCCTGCATGCCGTTCCGCGTCCTTTGAAGCGAGTTTTACCATAATCGAATTTCAGCTTTACTCGTCCTTCCTATTTTCTGTTGATAAGAGTTGTAAAGGCGATCAACATGAAGCTCGTTGACAACATTTCCGACGAATTGTTATTCGTTGACTCATAAATAATCATGCCTTCAACAACTGACTGAAGTATTCTAGTTCTACCCACATGTTACCAGTAATCTCAAGTTGTCACAATACGTGGAAATTAGACAGGTGTATGTAGCAGTAGGTTTCATAAAAAAAGTCCAGATCTGTTTTGACGCATACAGATCTGGACTTGATATATTTGCTTACTCGTTGAATACGTGCTTTTTATGCCATTTCAAATACGGCTTATTGGTCTCGTTTCTTGTTATACGCATTTTCCCGTAAAGACCGTACTTGTTGTAATCTTCTTCGGGAATCCTTGAGGAAATATGGATTTTCCCTTGTCCGTCAAATGCAATGAGGCCATTCGTGTAAAGAGCGTCATGGTTGCGACAGAGGAGAATGCCGTTGTTTGGTTCGACGCGTTCATTGTTCGTGCTGTCTTTCCATGGTTTTGCGTAACTGGCTTTAAGCAATTCAGGAAGAGCTATATCGCATAGTGCACATTTGTCGTGCCAGAGTGGCATTAAGTCAATGCGGAATCGCTGGTGTCCTAATCGTACTTTAGTTTTCGCTTCTGCTTCGGTTTCAGCAAGGATAGGAGTGAGAAAATCGTGTTCCGTCTTTCGGACCGTGCCCATCACAAACTCCAATTGTTCCTCGTCAATTTCGTAAATATTTAAATCACCAATCAACTCAACTAGTTTAATGGTAAGTTCTTCGTTGCATGGATAAAGATAACCCTGATTTCCATTAGCATTCTCCTGAAATGGTGAATACTTTATAGGCAGAAGTGGGAGTATTTCATTGAAAGAATCCTCGATTGCTAAAGGCTTTTCGAGTTCATGGTAATCAACTTCAACCAAATATCCTTTATCACTTTCAGTGACGGGTAGATCGAGCGTGGTTGGTTTCGATTCTTCTCTGTATCCAGTTTTCGCAACGCTAATTGCGACAATATCTCCTTTTATGTAATGGAAGATGCGATCTCCCGCATTCACTTCTTTCATCCGTTCCCAAAAATGCTGGATATTACCGGCGCTATCTTGCTGCTGCGACCAGAGGATGCCTAATTCTTTCTCTTCATAATAGGTACGTCCTTGCATCACTATGTAACTTTGCATGGGTCTTCACTCCTTTACTAACTGGTGCATCTTCTACTACGTTAATCATAGCTGTTACTGTAGGAAGTTGCATCTTTAGGCATTGAAATTCCAATGCAGTTTCATGTTTGAAGCTAGTGAGTGATCTGTAGATAAATTCTTGAACTGTGGGATTCTAGTTTTATACAAATCGGATACACACGGATGGATAATCCGGGATTTTATGACAAACAGAACTGCCGAAAAACAGAAAGGAGGATTCACATGGAGATGGAATTTATCCATACATTAAAATCCGTATTGGATGTCGCGGTACAACCGATTCATCAGCGTCTTGATGGGTTTGATCATCGTCTTGACGGGATGAACTTGCGCCTAGGTGGGGTTGAGGGCTAACCAAAAGGATTTCGTAATGAAACGAAAACAACCCTTCAACTCATTCAGAGTGGACAACAAGATACTTGTGAAGAAAAGATACAGCGCTTTAACGAGACACAAGAAGGATCCAAGAAAATTGAGGCGGATTTTAAATTCGTCTATCATAAGACAGCAGATCATGATTTGAAGTTCCATTGAACATATTCATTCTATCTAGCATATGTCAGGAAACGGTCAGGTAGGGTGACGCATGATTCAACGGGAATTACAGATTAAATTTAATTGAAGTAAGCTTGTTAACTAGTTAATGGGCGTCATTCATATAACGATTGTAAAGAATACGAGCTCCTTCCATACAGTCAGCATAGAGCTTTCTAATCTCCGTATCTGTGCTTAACTTAATGTAACTCTCGTCCTCCAAAATCTGAAACACCGGTTTCATTTCGTAATAATAGTGTGGATCTGGATTATCTATATGTACTAGTCGTTTGTAGGTTTCTAAAAGAATGATATAGGTGTTGTCGAGTAATCTATAATCGCATTTCAATTTTTCTTGTGTGTAGAACTGTTTAATTTCAAGCGCAAACGATTTGCTATCTTGAAAGTAAATCTGGGTGGCAGGTGAATAATAATAGTCCTGATTGTTGTACTGGCGTTTTTCGATATGCAGCCTATGCCATTCATATACTTCTGTATATTCAGCACCAAGCACATTGTACATGCTCGATACGTTCCTGATTGGCCGGTTAACGACATAATCGAATACTGCAGCATTCACTTCAATATCTTGAATAGTAGTGATGGAGCACCAACAAATGTAGTTATTATCTATCATTCCAATGATACATACTTGTTCATCAGGACTACTATAAACATCAAATGAAATTTCTTTATCACTAATATCATAGCTAGGCAGTACTTCATTATGTAGTGATATAAGATTGATGGTTTCCATACCTGTTCCTACTTTCTAGTGAAGTTAAAACCGATTTCAGACATTCTCAAAGTAATCTCCCGCATCTTTTTTTCGTTTGACTGTTTCGGCCACACTTTCAATTTAATTAATGATTGTTTCAAAATTAAATTGTTTTGGACATTTTTATATTGGTAATTTCATAGCCCATTTTTTCATATAAGCCACGCGCGATTTTGTTATGACCGAAAACATGAAGTCCGATTTTATTTATACCTAACTCTTTAGCAATAATTTCAACTTCTTTCATTGCTTTCTTGCCATACCCTTTCCCTTGATAGTGTTCAAAAATCACAAAATCGTATATGAAACCTTCATTGGGCGTTGCAGGTGATTTTTGTAAAAACCAAATCATTCCGATTAAGATATCATTGTGAAAGATAGAGAACATATAGTTATTTTCGGTCTTCTCACCTTTTGGCAATTCTTCTTCAAATGATTTTATCGATAAGTCAATCGCTTCATCTTCATTCCAATTTCCAGACGCGATTTTGTCTTTCGCATAGTCTTCAATGGCATAACTGATATATCGTTTGAACTCTTCTTCGTTCATAGGTTGTAATGTAATCAATTAAGTATCCTCCACTTCCATATTCCACAATCATTGGCTTGTTTACTAAATCACACGGATAGAAGGTTACATGGTACGTTACATTCAATAACGTCCGCACACGAGTCCTTTAGCTATGTACTATAAAATTTATTTCCAGCCATTTTGTCTTTTCTTTAGCACAGATAGGAATGCATCCACGACTTTCGGATTGAATTGTGTTCCTCTCCCCGCAACTAGTTCTTGAATGGCATCTGTGATTGGTAATGCTTTTTTGTAAACGCGGTCTGTGGTCATTGCGTCAAACGCATCAACAACGCTAACAATGCATGCTTCGAGTGATATCTCGTCGCCCTTCAGTCCATATGGATACCCCTTACCGTCATATTGTTCGTGGTGTTGTTCTACAATAAAGGCTGATTTCCTAAGCATGTCCACTTTATGATTGCGCATAATTTTAGCACCCTCAATTGTATGGGCTTTCATATTAGCCCACTCTTCAGAGGTCAACGATCCGGGCTTGTTGAGTATTTCCAATGGAACTGAAAGTTTTCCAATGTCATGAAAGTATGCACCCCATCTTAGCGTCTGCAAAAGATGTTTCGGCATATCAAGTTCCGTCCATACCTCAATGGAATAGTTTTTAATTCGATTGCAATGCATATATGTATAGCCATCTAGTTTTTCAATCGCATCGGCTTCTTCTTGTAACACTTGTGTTTCAAAAAAACTAGGTTCAAAAATTTCTACTGTCGTATGAATGAGTATATCCGCATCGGAAATCGCATGAAAACAAATAATCTTTTCGTACTGTGATGCATCAATGGTTTCTCCAGGTTGAAAAATGCGTCGGTTTCCTTCGTATTTTAGTTCAACAGTTCCAGTTAATAGTGTATATTTTTCAATTACTCCGGGATCTTTATATAAGTTGTATTGAACCCATAAATTTTCACCTTTGATTAACGAATACAACGCATTGGATAATCCATCCCATTGCCCTAGTAATATGATATCTGCATACCCAAGATGAAGTTCGGGATACCCCTTCTCATTATAATTACTATACGATTGATTCTTCGACATGTTTTAACCACCTCCATTGAATAGTGCATAAGAACTCCAAATTATCGCTATAGGGCAATTATAGCAAAGCATCAAAAGATTGCATATGCTTCTCATGGACAATCAAAAGATGGGGTGTAACTGAGTCCTCTGATTCCTTGTACTTAAAAATGAGTTCAATCAATATAGTATAAAATCATGTAAAGGAAATAAGGTATCTTTAATTCATAAAGCACTAATCCTCATAACAGGACCGATAAACCAAACACCAAGAATACATATAATAATAAAAATCCGACAATTTCATTTCAATATATTTAATATTTCCTTTGAAAAGCACTTAAATAAATGCGCAATTTCAACCTCTTAACTATTAGAGGTTACCGAGATTTACTGTATGTATGAATAGAAGGTAAGAAGTAGAATCCAATTCAAAGGAGTATAAAAAATGAAGAAATTTTTATGGACTGGGTTAATCGTTGGAATGTTAGTTACTCTATGCATCTTTGCCTATGAGTGGGTCATTGCCATTTCCAAAGAAGAAGAAATTACTATTGAAAGAGATAAAGCAAAATCATTAGCAGTGACTATCAATTTTGATGCAGGTGATCTAGTCCTTCAAGGGGGATCCACAAACTGGTTGGACGCGAAATTTGATGCTAAGAAAAAAAGATTTCTACCCAACGTGAAGTATGATAATAAAAAAGACATGGGTGTATTAACAGTTAAACAAAAATCTACTATATTCGGATTTAATAGAAGTAAACGAAGTAATCGTTGGGACATTCAACTCAACAATGCTATCCCGATTGATTTAGACGTTGCCATGGGCGTTTCGAAATCGATATTGGACTTGAAAGGGATTCAACTGAACAAATTGACAATCGCTGGTGGCGTCGGTGACTCAACTATCGACTTTGGTAATGAATGGAAGAATGATTTACAAGCAGAGATTTCTATAGGTGTTGGAAAAATGACACTTCTATTACCAAAACAGACTGGCGTCAAGCTAATTATAGACAGAGGACTTGGAGAACTTGAAATGAAAGATTTTATCCCGCTTGGTAATAACGTATATGTTAATGAGGCTTATGAAAATAACGAAACGAGTATCGAAATGGACGTGAATATAGGTATAGGAAATTTGAATGTGGAGCTAGTCGAATAAAAAACTTAAACGTTGCCTAATTAGTGAACATGCTTCATGAACGCAAGTTTTAAAAACCAAGAAAAGTTTAAAGGTATGTTAGGCTGCTACCTCGGTGGTATGTGTCATGACAATTTATCAAAAACGTTCTTGGTGTACATAGGTATAATCACTTTCTGTATTAATAATCGAATTAGGTGCATAACAGGGTGGAGTGACTGCAAATTCGATACAGGAGGATATTATGAAAAAATTTGTTCTATTGGTATTTGTGCTAGTAGTCAGCCTTGCTATAATTATTCTAGGTAATGAAAAAAATCCATCCTTTAAAGAAACGATGACGCCCACATCCACTTCTATTTCGACCGTGGCTACAATGACGGATCATGGAACTGATGTTTATTCTGAAGAGATCCAATCCTATGCAAAAGAGCATGAAATAAAACCAATCGATGCAAAGATTGACCGAGTTTGGAAAGCCATACCAGGATACAATGGTTTGACTGTCGATATCGAGAAATCCTACCAAAAAATGTTAGATACTAACAATTTCAATACGAACAATCTCGTATTTAAAGAGGTTTCCCCCAAAGTCCATTTAAGGGACCTTCCCCCCTCACCTGTTTATAGGGGCAATCCGGAAAAGCCGATGGTCGCGTTGTTAATTAATGTTGCATGGGGCGAGGAGCACATTCCCCGTATGTTAGAGACCTTAAAAGAGTCTAATGTAAAAGCTACCTTTTTCTTTGACGGTAGTTGGGTGAAAAGTAATCCCGACATTACAACAATGATTAGCTTGGAAGGACATGAGATTGGCAACCACGCCTATACTCACCCTGATCTCGAAAAGCGTTCGCGCGAGGAAACAAAGGTAGAATTGATGAAGACAAATGAGGTCATTGAAGCAACACTTGGTGTAAAACCAAAGTGGTTTGCACCACCAAGCGGAAGTTTTAATCAGGTCACAATTGAAGTTGCACATGAACAGAATATGAAAACGATTCTTTGGACGGTTGACACGGTCGACTGGAAAAAGCCAGAAACGACCGAAATGGTGACACGTGTATTAGCAGGTATTGAAAATGGATCTATGATATTAATGCATCCTACACAACCAACCGCTGAAGGACTGGCAGCAATGATTGAAGGGATAAAAGAGAAAGGACTTCAACTCGGGACCGTTAGTGATTTAATGAGTGAAAAGCGAGTGGAGCCCTACAAGTAATACTGTTGAATAGAGTACACAGTATCAGCGATAAAAAAGATACATTACACTTTTATAGTTAGATAAAAAACACTTCCACAGACGTATAATTCGTCTGTAGAAGTGCCTCTACTTTTTACACAATTTTCGGATCCTTCTCTGCAGAGACAAGCAAACCGCCTTCTCCTTTTAAATAAGTATCCATTCCTTCAGCAGCCCGATACGCCATGGCTCCTATCGTTCCCGTAGGATTAAAATTTGATAAATGCGGGAACGATGAACTTCCCACAACAAATAGATTATCCATATCCCACAGTTGCGAGTAATTATTGGCAGTAGATGTCTCAGGATCACTTCCCATTATTACGCCACCGCAATAGTGTCCTGACGTATACGTATGAGGGAAATCCTCAGGGATGTTTCCGGGTTCTATAATGTCTGCTTCCATCTTCTCCAGAAGTTCTACGCCTTTTTCAATACCGAATTCAGCTAGTTTTCGATCCTGATTCGTATACTTTCGTGTAACACGAAGCAGAGGATCCCCAAATACGTCTTAATAAGTCGGATCTAAATCATAGTAATTATGATAACTTGGTAAAGCGGCTTTTTGTAAACGAATGACCATATGACGGCTTGTATAATGAAGGGACTTGTCTTTAAATTCTTTTCCCCACGTAGGAGTACCTTCATGACTTGAAATAAAACCTAGACGACTATAAAAACGATGGGCATCCTACGTTCCTTGTCTGTTGTTAACTGCACTAGTGCACAGTCTTCAGATTTCGCAATATAAATCGCTTCTTTAAACAAGTCTTCTTCTACTTTATTTCCCCTATAGTTTTGAGCGACACGCACACCTTCAATTTGCGCTCGTTTCATGCCTTGCCTAGCTAGTCCAGGAATAATTGTCAGCTGAATACACCCCATCACATAATCATCATCAACAGCCAAAATAATTTGGTTCCCGGTTTGAGCTTCCATTGCTTCAAACGCTTCATAATATGTATCTGGCAAATGTGTTTCGTAACGCTCGCGTTAAGAACCCAATTCATCGTCAGCAAGAAGTCGTACAATTTCTTGTAAGTCATTTATCGTTGCCCTCCGAAAGTTCATTAGAAATTCACTCCTCAGTTTTAACAAAAAAGTATAATTATCTTTCCCATAATAAAATGAACCGATTTAAGCGAGACATTCATTTCTTCACTTCTCATACTTTCAACTAAATAGCTCGTTTAAAAATAGGCTTTATATTAGTCATCGCAACCATTTATTGAGAATGGCACATTGAAATAGAGGAATGTTACAAGTCTTAACTTTTAATAGATAAACCGCCCCAAATTTCATTCCAATTTTTCTCCTTCATACATTCACTATATACTGAATGTAACTTGGTGTTATTTCGGAAGTATGGAGTAGGGTTAACTATCTTTCTAAATAAATCCTCAAGTCCATATGGAGCGATTATCTCAATATCATACTTGTAAATTCTCACTGCAATTGCAGTAGGGGTTTCCGGAAAATGAGCTACACCTTCATAGGATGAGTTAAAACAATCAAATACATTTTTAACATGCATACGTGCTTGATTTTTAACTGACCAAGGCTGTTCAGGCATTAAACTTTCTAATTTCCTTTCCAAAACTTTTTCTATTTTCAAGGAAGTATCAATACTATCGAAATAAATAACATCAATATCATTAATTGGTGTATTTTCGTTATGTAAATGATCCCAAACTCTATTTCTAATCAAGCCTGCGGAAATCCATGTATCATTTAGCTGTAGTTTCTCAACTGCCTTTAGAACAGACATTATGTAGTCATCGTCTTCAATAATTTGTACTAATTGAGATTCATAATTAACCACCCAATCCCCCTTGTTAAAAGTAGAATTTATATCAAAATAGAACATACGCTGAATGAATTTGACCTTTAACAACTTGCCCAAATACTGAGATTCAGCGCTGATCCTTGTTATTGAATTGCACCCGGTTATGGATATAGGTAAATTGGTTAACCCTCCACAAACCCGTAGTATTTAAAAAGTTTTCCCTCTGATTCTACGAGTAAAATTGGCCCTTCAACTTCTCCTGATTCTTTAGCCGAAAAGATTTTTGCACCAACAGGCAATATGTTCGACATATCATTTTCAAAGTTTGTATCTGTAACATTTCTTGTTTTTATTTCTCCTACCTGTTCGCCTTTTGTTAAAGTCAGTTCTTCAACCCAATCAATTCTAGCCTGATAAATCACACCATCGTATTGAAATATATAAGCCTCAGGGTCTGATGTTAAAATCTCTTTTGCGTCAGGACTTTCAGTTGTATAAGTTTCTGTTTTACTTGTATTCGGTGGATTAGAACATCCAACAGCAGTTAATAAGATAAAAATAGACAAACCTAAAAATAATATTGGTATTCTCACCCAATCCCTCCTTTAATCGTTAGCGGATACAGATTAAATAAGTTACCTATATATTCCACGAAGTTTGCCCGTTACAGGCTCAGCCCATCTCCCACAAATGGCCCTGGATTGTTTAACGGAATTAAGACGTTTTTGTTATTTAATTGATCGCCTTAACTCATCTGTCATTTGCTCAACTATTTCAGGTCTCCCATGAAATTGAGCAGGAGTATTTTGGAAGAGCTCAATTTTCCAATCATTATCTTTCTTAACTGCAACCAGAGTTTGATGGGCGTTTATTGTAGGCTCAATATCTGTTTTCCCAGGTGGAATCATCCCTGCAATAGCTTGTAAAATTGCTGTATCAGTTCCCAAGGCACGTATATTTTTAACTAAAGTAATAAATAGGGCAGTAGGATGGTTTTCTAAGATAGGCTCGAGGTGCGATGAGATTTCCTCTCTCCCAATCACCTTACTTCCATCAAAACCAATTTGGATTCCTTGTTCTGTAAATTGGTCAGCCATTCCCTTTGCATCCCGTTTGTTCCATGTATCTATTAGTCTTTGATAAAGACTATTAATATCATCTTGGTATGAGGTATTCATTTTCTGTTCCCCCTTGAAATATTATGATATATTCTCTCCCAACAATTTCTCAAGTTCCTCATATTCAACATTCTTGTATGTAACGTTATAGAAAGATGAAGCATTAATAGTCGCAGTACCCTTTTATTTTTTTCTACCTATATATAGTAGGTGAGAAGATATACCAAGAACATAAGGATCTGCTGCCAATTCTTTAATTAAAGTAACTATTGTTTCCACCTCTTGTTCACCCTTACCTTTCCAGTAATTCCAGCTGTCATTATTTAATTCAGCTCCTACATTTGATCCTATTAATTCCAAATTTTCAAATCCTTGTTCCTCCATAAAAGGATTAATGTCCTCAATATTAAAATAGTATGCACTTGTAAAACGTCCTTCATCTGTGTGATTAAAGCAACCTGATTGAGAAAATTGAATAATGCTGCCCATATTATCATTCGTTTTCCAATTACTAAGAGATAAAAGTGATGTAAGTATGTGCCGAACTCTTGGCATAAAGGCTACAAAGACAAGTCCGTTCTTTTTTGTGACCCTTACTAATTCTTTAACTGCTTTAATACGATCCATTTCTTCCTGTAAATGATACATAGGACCAAGCATTAATGCCGCATCATACTGTTCATCTTTGATCATATTTAGTTCTCTTGCATCTGCTACATAAAAACCATTAAATTGTCTATATAAATCAAGTTCTTTTGCCTTATGTTCTGCAAATTGAACTAACCTTGGCGTTAAATCGGTTAGTGTTACCTGATAACCTTCTTTAGCAAGCCCCATTGAGTATTTTCCTGGTCCAGCACCGTTATCCAGCACATTTCCTGTTTTAGGCATATATTTTTTTATATAATGCAAGTTTACTTGGAATTCAATCGGTTCTCGATCCAGTCTTCCCCACTCATCAAATTGATTATAATAATTAATTATCTCACTCATAATTTCACTCCTACATGCCACGTTCTATTATTTTAATTCGGGAATAAAGGTATAAGTCCTTCTTAAGCAAAGTGGCCGGATTGAAGCGCAGCCTACTTCTGTTTATGCACCCAGTTTGTTGAACAACAGTCCATAAATGAATGAAGACATTTGTACTACGGTTCACTTTTTGCCACTAAGAGAGAAAGCGAAACGCGGGAAAATAACAAATATATATCGATTAAATAGTTAAACTACGAGAAAATACATATGCGGCAACTATCTTGACAAACACCGGTATAAAGACAAAACAATATCATGCGAAAAAATAGAATAAGTTTATATGCATTCTTCTTATATATTGCAACAAGTTCCCCATCCTACGATATAAACATATTATATCTAATAGACGGGAATATTCGTTTGTTAATATAGTCATGGGGGGATGATTTTGAAAAAAAACGATTCATTATGCAATAATGGATTCCAAAATAATGATAGTTCAACGAATACTGGTGCTCAAATTGCATTATGGGGTTCAGCCATTTCTACATTTGGGGACGCCCTACAAACCCTTGGTGGAGCTATTTCAATCGAAGAAAGCCGGATTTCTGATATTCAACAACAGCAGGAACTGGAAAAACTACAGAGTCAAATTGACGATCTGAAAAAAGAACAAGAAAAGAACTCACAAAGCACTGATGCAGAGACACTCAATAAATTATTAGAAAGAATTGTTAAACGGCTTGAAAAAGATGACGATGAAAAAGAAAAATAAATGACCTAAATATTAAAAAAAATTAACATATAGTTAGAATAAAGAAGAGAGTTTATTAAAATAATAAATTTTTGATTGGGAAATCATTTTATAACGAGTTAAATACTTCAATATATCTGTTATGGATCTACCGATATTCCAAACCAATCAAATTACAATGTAGAGGATTATATCATCGTCAATGCAGTTCGTTTGAGTACAATATATAAAAAAGTACCTACGCAGGAAACGTTCACGAATGATTAAACATTCACGTTTGTTTCTCACGCAGGTACTCTTTTTAAGTTACTAAATTCCTATCTAGACACTAATTCAAACTCCGATTTCTGTTTATAGATATATATCTGAGAATTCATATTTCACAACATCAACTCTATCAATTATTTTGTTAAAACTATTGTCTTCATTTTGACCATCAATAGTTTTAACAGGAAGTTCTATAGTAAATGTACTACCTTTATCTAAAGTACTTTCTACACTTATACTACCACCATGTAGTTCTGCCATAGACTTTGCTAATGGTAATCCAATCCCGGTACCTTCGGATATACGATTTAAATTCCGATTCAATTGAATGAACTTATTAAAGATAACCTCTAAATTTTTTTGTTCTATACCTATCCCTTCATCTGTTACAGAAATCCCTACAGTATTATTACCTATTTGCACTAGTTTTATTACGATAACTTCTCCAGCAGTGGAGAACTTTATTGCATTAGAAATTAAATTAAGTAAAATCCTTTCAAATTTATAAAGATCTACTGCCATATACAATTCATCTATATCCGTATCAAATATAATGTTAATACCTTTAGACTTAGTATATTCTAAAACGGAATGAACAATATCATCAACAACGTCTACGATATTATAATTAGCTAAGTTTAACTCATACACTCCAGATTCTATTTTAGAAATATCTAATATATTATTTATGAGTTTGGTTAGTCTATAACAATTTCGTATTGTCATTTCATTAATATTTATAATATCGTTTCTGGAATCTTCTAGAGAATCCCCGTCTAAATATAAATTCAATAATTGGGCTCCACCAAATATTACACTTAATGGAGTCTTGAACTCATGAGATGTATTAATGAATATCTCCTCTTGAGCTTTAAGCAGTTTCTCCATTGCTTTATAGGCAATTTCCTCATCAGAGATATCTATTCCCAAAGCAATGATTTTTTCCACCTCATTATTTTCATTAAATATAGGCTGGAAAATTGTTTTTGTGTATTCTGTCTTTCCATTTCTAATGAACTCATGTTTATGCAGATAAGAGGAATGACATTCGATAGATTTATTAATGTCTTTAATTAATTCCTCTACATCTTCAGTCCTATAAATGTTAAAAAAACTTTTTCCAATTATATCTAACTCTGAATTTATATGTGGCAGTTCTTCTATGATGTTTTGAAATGCATATTCATTAATATAATTTATCTTAAAATCTATATGCGAGAATGATGCATAGTAACTTGAAATGCCTTCTACATTTTCTTGCAAAGCTTTATATTCTTCAACTTTATAACTATTTTCTATATTTTTATAGATAAGAATACCACCATCTGTATTTCCATACTCATCGTAAATAGGCGTTCCATCACATACAAAATAAGTCGTTGGTAGTTCACTGGATCCAATTATAGTATGATTAGTAAGTTTTTCACCCCTTAATACCCTTTGGTCAGAGATGTTTTCAAATTTCAGTCTTTCTCCATGTGTATCACTCATTTCAAAAGCACCATATGCCATTTCACTAGTTACTGATTTTATGTCTGAAATATACTTCGGGATATATTGAGATAAAGCTTGCCTACCTACTTTATTTATATATGTATATTTCCCATCCTTGTCTATAACAATTACAACGTCTGACATATTTTCTACTACTAGTTCCATTTCGCTTTTTTGTTTTTCAATGAATTTCTTTTCACGAACCCGATCAGTTACATCGTAAAAAGATGTTACTAAATACTTTTTATTTCTATTTCCTGATATCATTTTTAAATTTATATCCCAATACGTTGCTATTCCATTACAATCTTTGGATTCTACCTCGAATTCATGAAAAGAAATGCCTTGATTCATTAAATCTAAAATATTATTTGAAAATGAAGGATGTTTACCTATCAAATTATCAGAGATTATATCCATTAAGGATAATGTATGAATATAGTTATCATCATGTTTTAAGAGAACGCAATCGGGATAGCTAAATATCGCTACCGATCCATTTTTATTTGTCTCAGTATTACCAAAGTGATCTAATGTAAATTGTAAAGCTGCATCTTCCATTTTTTCAAAGAAATAAACTTTATCTTCTTCATTTCCTAAGACGTCAGAGCTAACTTTAACTTCCAATGGTAAGTTGGTGCTATTAAAAATATAGAAATAACTTACATTTTTTATATCCTGGATAGCTATTTGATGTTCAGATTTTAATAATATGCCTAAATCCATAAGAGATTTTCCTATTAAATCACAATCCTCATATCCAGTTAATTGTAAGAACCCTTCACTTACCCGATAAATAAAATTGTCATTAGTATGTATATGTGCATTTTTAGATAATTTTTCTATTTCTTTTTTCATAATGAATCACCTTTATGTTTAATATTTTTATGTTCTTTTAAAGAACTCGACAATTGGAATTTAGAAATGAAGGTTACTATTTGGACGGATGTGCTCTTTTTAATAGGTTTATCTTTAACTACTTCAATTATATCAGGATGAATCCTAATAAAGTATGCTTCTAATAGATTATCTAACTTCCCAATTAAGTTTGTGATATTCGGAGTCAGCTATTTCAATAACTTTATAAAATTCGTCCTTTACCAACTCGTCATTTTATAGCAACGTACAACCTACACAATTCTTCACCATACTTTTTCTCTATCTCTGCATAGTCGTGAGCACCAATTTTCTCAAGAACCGCCATTAATTGTTTTAAGTAACTATCAATACTTATTACTTCAATATTCGATCCCGACCACGTAAGAAAGCTTTCGTGACCTACACTCTCAAGCTCAGAATAGTATTGAAACACAAAAAACGCTTCTTCTAAAACCGCATCTTTAGTTGATAAATCACATTCACTTACGACTCTTATAACAGCGTTTCATAGTATTCCCCCTCTTAACTATAGCCTTACAGCAATATCAGTCTAACTGAATCCGGCTGCTAAATAAAAAGCACCTTTCCAATACATAAATAGCAGTATAGCAGACATATCTGAAGATTATTCAGAAAGTAAAGCATCATTAAGCGCGACACTAATGATGTTCTAATCTGGTGTTAATTGGATCGATAGGAAATATTAAGTTCCTTTTCTGTATCAATTTAGTATATGGATAGAAGTTGTGTTTTTCATATATTATTTAACGTATTACCCAATAACAAAAAAAACACGTCAAACCCTAATGTTGAAAGGGAGGCACTGACCTAAGTTAATGAGACAAATGGCTTGTCAACACTAAATCGGACAATTTTTATAAGGTCCCTAATCGATACTCAATAGGCGTTAAATAATCAAGCGTTCCGTGGATCCGAACCCGATTGAACCAATTTACATAATCCTGTAGTTCACGTTCTAACTGGCTGATAGAAGAAAAGGTCATTTGCTTAATGAACTCTATTTTGACCACATTGAACATGGATTCTACTACCGCATTGTCGTACGGGCATCCTTTCATGCTCAGTGATCTTCCGATGCCAAAAGCTTCTAAAGCTTCGTCAATTAGTTGATTTTTAAATTCACTTCCACGGTCTGTATGGAACAACTGGATGCGATCCAAGCTGCGTTCAATGCTAGACAAGGCTTTGTATACAAGCTTAGCTGTCTTTTCGGGCCCAGCGCTGTAGCCGATGATTTCTCGATTAAAAAGATCGACAAATAAGCATACATAATTCCATCTTCCATTGACTCTTACGTATGTTAAGTCACTGACAACCACAGCTAGTTCTTCTTGGCCGTTAAAGTTTCTCGCCAGAACATTCTTTACAGGTTCCTCATTCACTTTTGATTTAAACGGTTTATATTGAGCGACAGTGTAGTTGGATACGAGCCCCGTTTGCTTCATGACGCGACCAATACGCCGTCTAGAAACCGCACGGTTTATCTTCTCTACTTCTTTTTTGATTTTTCGTGTTCCATAATTGTTTCGACTCTGTTTGAAAATTTTCTTGATATCTTTTTGCAGGGTTCTATCCTCCGGTTGTCTAATGGAAGTGTAATAGAACGTGCTTCTTGCGATCCCTAGGACGTCGCACATTGCTGATACCGAGTATTTGTGACGGTTATTTTGAATCACATCTACTTTCGTCCCATGATCAGCGCGGCTTGCTTTAAAATATCATTCTCCATTAGGAAACGTTGGTTCTCTTTACGTAATTTGATTAATTCATTCTCTTCTTCCGTACGCTGGTCTTTCTCTTGAAAAGATCCAGTCGCTTTGTGACGCCTCACCCAATTATCGAAAGTAGTGGAGGTTAGATCGTACTCACGAAGAATATCTGTACGTGGCTTACCGTTTTCATGTAGTTGTACAATTTGGTTTTTAAATTCCTTGGTATAGGTCCGTAGCGCTCTTTTTTCAGTCATGTAGATTCTCCTCATCTCTTTGGTTGTATTCTACAAGACCCTAATTATATTGTCCAAGTAAGTGTAGCTGATACATATTATTGAAAATCAATACTTGTTTCTTTTCTTTCATTTCTCTTAAAGTTAACTAAATAAATAACAATGCCCACAATCAATAGACAGTACGTAACATTTTCTCCAATACCAATAATGTCACGCCAGCTTCTTGTACCATTCACATACAACTGCAAGATCAATCCTAAAATTAAACATAGTAATGCATAAGGAGTTTTTTTCACAAGAAAACCTAATATCCCGCCGAGAATACCACCGACTGCTGATGCTCCGTAGTGAATTCCATATCCAATAGCCAGCTCTTTAAAAGATATTTTTACTGGTACATCCCCGTAAAAATAGGTAATCAAGAAATAAAACGTAATGGCAGTAAGTGTATAGATTACACCAAATAGCATAGCCTTCTTAATATCGCTTGCAAATATATAACCAACAAGCATCGCGAGTATAAACCATACTGGTAAGGAATTAATTATTACTGCTAAATATGAAATAACGAATTCAAAAACTGTTACACCATTTCTTAAATTTGATAAATTGTCGGAAACAACTGAAAAATATCCGACAATTATACCAACAATCAGCGTGAAAATAATAAACCCTTTCCAATGTCCTTTATATTTCTTGTTCTCCTCCAACAACATACACTCCCTATATTCGTTTCCTAATTTACTTTTTAAGTGTTGTTCAGTTATCATGGCCCTACTGTTGAACAGTCGTGTTCAATAAACGCCCCCGATTAGTGAATAGCAGACTTGAATTTTATGCTTTAATAAAGCAACTCTTCTAAGTTATTAATAGCTTTTATCCCATAATTCTTTTCCATTGTCATACATAATCGATACATATGCATGTTCGATTTTCAATTCATTCTGCAGATAATTAATAAAAGATAAAAACATTTCTTCGCTTAATTCTTCTTTATTGTTATTTAGCCCAATATTAAGCGAAGGTATACCTTCTACCTCATAAGATGCCGTAAGAGATATCTCTTTTGTTTCACCGAATTTTTCATTTATATAACTATCAATTTTTGGTTTTACTTGTTTAAGGAATTCTTCTTCTTCCTGAATTGATATATCATCTTCCATTTTTCCAGAAATTCTGTTTTCATAAACCATAAACGATTTTTGTGTCTCTGTATCCAAAACCATTGCAGCATAATCGTAATTTCCGGATTTCTGTTCACTATTATAAGAGATATCTGAAATTTGGTATTTCATTTCTGGATATTTTGTTTGTAGGTATTGTTCTGCTTGTTCAGTTGCCTTTTCCATTTCTTTTTCATCGGGTACCAATGACGCTCTAAGTTCCATAAAAAAAAAGACAGTCCCCAATATTAGTAATAACAATATCCCTGAAACTATCCATATGAATATGCTTATGCCCCAACCTTTTTTTTGCGAATTCATCATTGTACCTCCCTTTTAAAAAACCAACTACAATTCCCTCCTCTGTTCTTTGGCCCGATTGCTTAAAGGAACTTGTTTTTCAATTGATGCTCGGTTTCAAGTACAATAACTTTTGTCAAGGAAGTTCTGGTAATGTTTTTTATATTATCTCCGTACAAAAGGTCATCTATCATTTCACTTATTTCATACCATACATCTTGTTCTTCATCGAGGAGATGTTCCCTAGCAATTTTATAAATATCATATGCATTATCAATTGCTTTACTAGGATCATCAATAATTTCTCTCAATAAATATCGGACAAAATGTCTCGCACTTTCTTCGTAAGAAGGTCTCGAAATGTTTAGCTCATTTATAGCCCTGTTGAAATATTCTTCTACTTCAAAAATATTCAGAGGTTTTATTAGAGAAACAAGTACATTCAGAGAGGGTGTAGATTTTCCATTATGCAACACATAAAAAGCCCACCCAATATAATCAGTAGCCAGTACTTTTCTTTCGTAAATTTTATAATACAAAACTCTAGTATCCATATACATACTCCTCATGTTACTGAACGATTTATAGATTATACACTGTGATCTTTTTCTGTTCTTTGGCCCGTTTGATGATCGGAAGCACATCCTTATTTGCAGAATGGTCCCCCCAATAATTGAATCCAATCATTTCATAAGCTTGGTAATAAAAATATAACCAAAAAAATTACTATTGAGGAACTTCCCCAAGTTAAAAGTAACTTTTTCTCTACGGTCGTTGATTTGTTAACTACTATATGAACAATTGTTAAGATAAATAGGTTTAGAAGAAACAAAAAATAATACATTATAATGAGCATGATCCACTGGTGCGAAGAAATCAAAGCTTGTAAAGGGGTTATAGAAAACAGAGTTATAAATATAACAATCGAAACTGACAAGCAAATGAAAATTATAAAAAACATCTTATTCCAAACCTTGTGTTTCATGAACTTATCTTGATTTTTCTTAGCGTAATTGTAAATTAGTTGATTAAAAACAAAAAACAAAAAAGAAATAGCTATTATCATAAGCAATTGCTGCAATACAGTATTATTGATTTCCAGATATATATGTCGAACATAATAATGGGCAACAAATGTAAAAATGATTGACGTTATTAATCCTGTAACTTGCTTAAAGAGATAGGACGTTTTCAAGATGCATTCACCATTGTCTTTTTTGCAACGAATAGATGCTTTATTTTATAAACAAATGATAGTACTAAGGTTAAGGTTGTAGCTGTAATTAGATACTTTATAATTGGCGATATTTCCTGATGACCTAATAGGGATGCTTTTGGTGTATAAAGTGCTGTTAAAATGATCCCTTGAATCAAATCAGATATCCCTATGGATACTAGTACAATGATAAAAATCCCGAGTAATTTTTTCATTTTTCCTCCCTAACGTTTCAGGCATAATTATTGTTCAACAACTACATTGGACAAGCAAATTTTTTCCTGTTTTATTATACGGATGAACAATTTATAAGTTTCACCATTCAAGAAAATGGCCCTATTGTTGAACCGTCGTGTTCAATAAACGCACCCGATTATTGAAAGCCTACTGCAAATACATAAGAAACATCGGTGTTTGAAGTATTTGTAATGTCATACTTCTCGATTACTTTAAATTAATCACCTGATTATCTAAACTCACCACTCTAGCCTCAATTAATAGCACAGAACTCCATATTTCCATCACAACATTTGCTTTTGAAGGATAGTTTTCACTCCATTCTTCTTCTTTCGGTAGCAAGATAGATAGCGATGCTGCATTATCTCTTTGAAAATAAAGAGTCGTCAGTTCTAAATAATTTGCTTTTTCTCGTTCATAGAAGTCAAATCGATGTGACAGGCTATCTTTAACATAATAAAATGCAGAAACGTCCATGAATTTTAATTTTCTTTCACTCATATGCCCTTGTGAAAATGACTGTAACTTGAATGTCAAGGTATCCTTTTGAAGACTTGTTTCTATATCAGAAATAGTCATTCCCCACAAAGTATTAAACTCATCTTGTATGCCCATTGGTAACTCCTTTCTAAAGTTAAAGGTTTCCTTAAATTCCCTTTTTTCTTATATAGTTTTTCTTGAAAGGTTAATATGAAAAATTTGGGAATAGCCCCCGATTACAGAATATACTTCTGCACATCTATATAATCCACAGCGATTCATTACAACTAAAGCGTCTCATCCAATTTCTGAATGTTGGAATGAGAAATTAAATATACATCCCCTAAAATGTCGATTTTGTCTTCCTTTACACGTACGGCGCAATCTTTATTCGACGCATAAATATCGATTTCTTCCGATAAGGAAGACAGTTCCTTTTGAACGAGCGCAATGTTATTTTCAAGGTCGAAATGTGACAGGACAGAAAAATCGCCAAGGCCGATTCCTTCGTAAACAGCGCTTATTTCATCTCCCAAGTTCTTCGAGCATAACCATTTAGACGACATATTGATCGCACCAGCGCTTGCTCCCATTACAACCGCTCTGCTTTTTTTAACCAAATCAGACAATTCATAATCCATCAAAAAGTCATTTAGTTTGAGAATACTTCCACCCAACAAGAGAATGACTGAAGCATTTCGAATTAACGTTTGGGCATCTTCCTTCTTTACGCGATAATTAATTAAATGATATTCATCAAACATAATGCCAGCCTGGTCAAGCCAAGAGCGTTCAGTGGCGCCTTCTTCTTCATAGATTGATGGATTCGAACTAATCATAACAAGTGATTTTCTATCAGTTATATCATCCTGTAAGGCTCTACCCAGATTCTCTGGAAAAAAGTTACTAAACCAACCTAAGTAATAATGAGTTTTCATAAGTCCCCCCTCGTGTTACTCATTCTGTATTCTGTCACCAACGCAATACCCACAATTTGGCCCGTTTAAGGAAGTTATTTTAGTTAAAAATTATCGATAATCATCGTGATTAGGTATAAATAAATTTTCACTCACATTTCTAACCACTGAAAAATTATCAACATTGTAATGTCCATGTAGGACTTCATTATGATGGTCGATAATCTGTTCGGCAGTTATAGATTGGGAATCTGTTGTTGAGTGACCATCTCCAACTAAGGTCACGTCGAAACCATTTACTGTTGCTGTTCTTATTGCTGTATCGATACAATGCTCCGTCTTGCAACCCATAACTACCAGGTGTTTAATCATGTTATCTTGTAAAAAATCCAATAATGGAGTGTCGTAAAACGAATTTATTGCCTCTTTATCAAATATCTTTGCCTTTTTAGGTATATCAATATCGGGATGAATCTCGAATCCTTTACCCTGGCCTTCTGCAACATCTTTATCTCGTATGAAAACAACAAAACTATCTGAGACTAATGCCTTTTTCAACACTGAATTAATATTATCCAACAGATTACCTTTATTAAAGACACTGTTCTCTTTTTCATTACCATCAATTAATTCTTGTTGTGCATCAATGACTAGTAAAGCTTGTTTCAATAAAAAAACTCCCTTTGTATTTAGTAGTTTATTTTCGTTTATACACAAGATAACGGCCCGATTCTTGAACAACTTTTATTAAACTAAAGCACCCGTTTATTTAAGAATAAGACTATATATTAGTTTTCTTTTTAAGTTTTAATTCTTCATATTCACCCCATACAATATATGCAGTTCCAATAATTAAAGACAATAGACTAAACGTACTTAAAGGTTTTCCAACGTACGATAACATACTGCTAAATAAATCTTCATCCCAACTTGAAACTCCAGAGCCGAAAATTGCAGCACTGATATATTTTACAGAAAGTAAAAATGCCGATATAGCTATAAATGAAATTCCAATACCTCGTCTTGACATTTAATCACTCACTTTCAATTTGGCCCGTTTGATGCGTAGCACTTGTTCAATTAATGCACCCGATTGCTTAACTAAATAACTTATCATTTCATGTTAATTGTATCAAACCCCCACACGAATTACTTGAATTGATTAAAGACAATAATTATTTATCAAAATAAATCGGTGCCACACAAAGCATTCAAGTTAAAAAAGCTTAACTCCTTACAATTTGAGCAAGGAATTAAGCTTTTTATCTTATTCTATTTGGCCCTATTACTGAAAAGGGCACAATTCTTCTTCATGAATTGCCCCCTTTTGTCGAAGTGTAGGCTCTAATTCCCTTAGCCCAATGGTTCTTCTCCAAATCTTCTCCAGAGAACAGGAAATAAACTTTCCAAGTCATCTTCTTCCCAATCAAATTCAATATCAGTTTCTGACGGTAGTCCCTTTTTCTCAAGGGCATCTAATACCTCATTATGGATATCATCATCCCATTCAATATCACCAGTCTTTATTAGCGTATAGGCATCTAATCCAACTGAAAGTAATTCTTCATTCTGAGGCATGCCTTCAACATCAAGGTTATTTTCATTTATATATTCTGCTAAATATTCTTGATTTTCCATTACCTTGTTGAATATTTTTTCTCCTTGTCCAATCAACCATCCTCTAAAATAGTCAAAACTATCGTCAGAACAGCCTCCCATCAGAACAAAAGCCGCTCCCCATAAACGAGATTGATAACTAGCGTTCATTAGTTCTTGAAATAAAAATTCAAAGTCTAACACTTCTTCTAATCCTCTTTGAGCAAGTTGCTCTGTTAACCATTCGGCTTGGTCAAATTCCTTTGAGCCTTCAATTAATTCCCCAAAATTCCTTCTTGTCCAATATACCCACCTCATATTTTCCTAATTTTGATATCGAATGTTATTAAATCTGGCCCGTTTCTGACAAAACACTTTGCTGTTAACGCACCCGTTTGTTTTTTAAAAATATGGTTTGAGTTTTGGCATCAGTTACTGTTCGCGAGATGACCCACAAACATAAATATGAAAAAGCTAAAAAACATAAAAGTATTAGCAACGATTAACCAATATCTTTTTATCAATGCTGCAAATACGATCCCGATTGGAGCTATAACAAAAGTCACCAAAAACAAAGGACTAGCCACTTGGAAAACTATATTAGGAATCCAAACGATTATACAAATAAATAAACAAACCAAGGATATTACTTTGAAATTCTTTTTATCCATTCCACGTCCTCCCCCTTACTATCCATCACGATAATTCACCTTCTGCAACTTTGCAAAATGGCCCGTTTGCAATATTGGCGCGATTACAAGTACAGAAATCGCACCCGTAAGTTGAATAAGATTACTCTTTAATAACCTTGATTTTGCTTGCAACCTTCTGACCTTCGATAACTTCTACCCACAATTTCACTTCTTGTCCTTTTTTTAAATTCACGATGCTCTTGATTCTCCCTGCAACTTCAGTGTCTTTAGAGAAGTGAATTTCAGGAACATCAAACTGTTTTGTAGGATCAATGTTAATTGGATACAATACAAATTTACTTTCTTCTAGACTCCATATTTCACCATGATAATCTGCTCTGTTTAAAAAGAGAATTGTTAATGCAGTAATAATTGCCATAAGGATTAAAACCATTAACATTATTCTTTTCATTTTTACCCTCCAGTCATAACTTTATCTAATCTAAAAATCTTATTACCTATTGAACTAAATGGCCCGATTGCTTAAAGGAGGCAAATCCTTGTTCAAGAATCGCCCCCGTTTAATGAACATATTAATCTTCCCTTAACGAATTATTGAACTACAACTCAAGCGCTCGTAACTAAAATACACAAACTATGTAAAGAATGATCACTTATATGTACAAGTGATCAGTTCTTTTAGTTATGCAACCCTCCTGCTAAACCATTGAAACACTAGGAAGTTGATCGTTAGAAATACTATGGCTGCTATTGCTAGTACCCCTACTCCTGTCTCAAACGAGAAGGCTGGGTTAAACGCTTCTGCAGCAAGCGTTCCGTTCAAAACACCATGAATATCTAAGTAGGTGAATGGATTGTATGGAGATGTCTTTAAGAGTATCCATCCAACTGCTGCGGTTCCCCCCGTCATCACCACTGTGCCAATAGCTGATTTTATAAGTAATGAATAGAGCGTATACAACCCGAGCAAAACCAGCGTTAGCAATATTCCAAGAACAATCGCTTTCAGAAAATACGTTTGAAAAGGTATGAAGTGGAACAGATCCGTTTCTGGATTCAGAGCATTAAACTCACTGCCGAATGGATTTTCCTTACCACCTTCATACACAAGCACAGGAAACTGAAAACTTCCAATCCCTTTTGTTAAAAGACTACACAAAAATGGAAGTCCCGTGAGGAATATAAAGAAACCAACAACCGATATAATTGCACTTCCATAGTTCGCCGTGAACAGCGTAATTTTTCGTACAGGTTGGGTCATTGCGAAATGCAATCCCCGTTCTTTCCGATTCATCTGTGAGGAAAAACCATTTCCAAACACAAAACAGGAAATGAGCGCAAGCAACGGTAAGTAATATTTAGACATCATCGTATACGTAAAGCCAACACCTGTTTCAGCATACCGTGTAGTGATTTTCTTCCACTCTTCCTCAGCTTTTCCAGTGAACGTATCATAGATTGTCGGCAAATAGGCTGTATAAACTGTTTGTTGAATTAGTGGATCCAAATTTCTCTTCAGCAACCACTCTTTTTCTATCTTGGTTGCACGCAGTGTAAAGTCATTAATTGGTTGTTCTTCGATAATCGTACTTCCTTTTTCATTTATTGCGATCTCCAAGAAATCTAGATCTTGTTGGTAAATTCTCTTCCAGGAACGATTTTGAAAATCAGAAATCAGCTGCTCATAGTTCTCTTGAGATTTCTCCGCGCGGACAATTGCTTCTTTCAATTCCTTGACTGTGCTATCATCCCCTGTACGTTCTGAGCGTGCAATTTCTGTACGCGCCTCTTCGGACATTGATGTGAATACGTTTTTGTACTGTTCTGCTTTCAGAATATTTACAGACCGGATGCTTTCAGCAGTATGATAGGAAAAGAGGTACAGAACGATAATTGCTGCTGAGGTTAAAATCGCTGCCGTCCATACCTTTCTTTTCCTAAACAGTTTTTTGCATTCGAACAGGAAGGTTTTCATGAGAGTGCCCTCCTTTTGTCTGCGATGCACGCAAGGATTGTTCCAACGATAGAAAGTCCAGATAGGATCAGTAAACTAATTGGAAAAAGGCTTTTTTGCTGCTCTGCTGCCTGAATCGGCTGTTGGTACGTAAACGGATCCCAGACAGATATCACACCGACTGAGGTTACCATCCATCCTCCGATAAAAATCGCTGATACTAGTAGCACAGTTATAATAGCATTTCGCAACATGCTCCCAACAAGTAAAAAGATTGTAAATGAAAACAAGAGGAACAATACACTGTAGATACCTGAATTTACGAGGAGTCCACCTGCCTCATTGAACTGTCCATTAGAATTAGCATATGGGTAACTGAACAATGACTGTTCTGTACGACCACCTGCATAAGGAAGAGAGAACGAAATCCCATAGATAATTATTAGCCAGACAAACGATGCGAGCCAGTAACTGAAGAGACGACCTATTATTCTCTCTATCGATGAAACCGGGAGCACACGATTGAACTGCATTGATTTATCATCCCATTCTTTTGTGAAGGCATTACCAATCAGTAAGGTAGCTATTAAGAAGCCAACAGGGCTTAACAGCAAATGAGTCACCTTTTTCATGAACAACGGCTGGGCAATCGATAAATCAAAGTCTTCTTTTATCAAGTTGCGCTTTTTTAATTCCTGATTGACTTGTGTGATGTGATCCATTTCTTTTTGGCTCAGAGAAAATGTTCCTAATGCTGATTTGTACTCCGTGGCTATTTGATACACGGTATTTTCGAAACTCAGTTCAGCATTTCCTTCCCTGTTTTCAATGGCATCTTGCAATTCTTTCAATGCTCCAACCAACGCCATACCAATCTCAAGACGCATTTTGGTTTCTGGATCTTCACTCTTTTGAAGAGTTTGCTGATCAGTATCATTTTGCTGGGAAACTTCTGTGAGAAACTTTGAGAAATACTCAATCTTTTTCGCTGGAATCAAATCTTGTTGTACGACATTGTGTATATACATCCCGGTTATCAGTAAAAAAGTGGCTGCTGCCAATGCCACAAAAAGTTTAAGCCTTAGGATCTTTTTCCATTCAAACATACTGGTTTTCATACGGGTTCTCGTACGTTAAACAGTTCTGCATAACGTTTTTCAGTTCCTGAGATAACTTTTTGAATATCCTGTATACTGATTGTCGCGGCAGCAACTAGATTGAGTAAATCCTGAAATGAGTGGTGTGCCAGCTGAATGTTATACCCTTTGTCCACTTTTTCAAAAGGAAAACTAGATGCCTTCAGCCTTGTTTCCCACTCCTCATTTTGCAACATGGTGAACTGATAGGAGATCATTTCATAGTGCGCCATGTTCTCTTCTAGTAGTTTCCCATCTTTTAGAAACAGCACCTGTCGAGTAACCCGATCTATTTCACTCAAGTTATGCGATGAGAGGATGATTGTTGTACCTTGAGCAGCCAATTCCTTCAAAATATTTCTCACAAGAATCGCACTGGAAGGGTCGAGCCCATTCAAGGGTTCATCCATCAGTAAAATCTTAGGTTTGGCGAGGATAGAAGCCGCGAGAAGCAAATGCTGTTTCATTCCAAGCGAATAACTGCCCACTCTTTTCTTCAAATAGCCCTCCATTCCGACGTAGGCTGCCGTTTCCGCAATTCGCTTTTTCGGTAGCTTTTGAACATCACAAACATACTTCAAATGATCGTATCCAGTCAGATAATCGAACAGGACCGAGTTATCTTGTAAATAAGATACTTCCCTAAAAATCCGATGATCGGTATTCGATTTCCCTAGCAGCGTCACCTTTCCCGAGCTTGGTTTTAACAGATTTGCAATAATGTTAAGCAACGTCGTCTTGCCTGCCCCATTTGGAGCGACGAGTGCCCAAATGCCTGGTTCATCAATTGATAATGAGATTGAACTCAAAACTTCATGACTTTTATACGTTTTAGAGACATTCTTTATAATGATTCTGTTCAAAGCTACACCTTCTTAACATCAAATATTCTGAACAATCTATCTGTAATTATAACAGAAAGCCTTTGTTAATCAATGGACCAAATTGAACAAAAAGGAAATTAAAATAAGACCAACTATAAATTATAGCCAGTCTTACTTCCACTCATTATATTTTTTAAAATTGATACTGATTTCATTTGTTGAAGAAAATGGAACTAGTGCGACATAGTGGTGTTACAGAAAAGCACCCTATTATGGATCAATCAAATTAGATTAATTAATGAGTGTACGCCATTTACGGCAACCTCATCACTACCTTCTTCAAATGCTTGTATAGATTCCCAAAAGTACTGTTTTGCTTCTGCATTTTTGTGCTTGGCCATAAAAATTTCACCTAGCCCTCGATATGAACATCCTAAGCAAATTGGATCCCCGGACAGTTTAGAGTATTCAAGGGATCTTGTCATAAATGCTTCAGCCTCTTCTAACCTATTTCTTTTCAGCATTATGAATCCTTGTTCATAAAAGTTTGCGGCAAAACCTAACAGAAAATCAGGTTTGCTGTCTTTCAATATTTTAAATTCTTCATGGAATAGTTCTTGTGCTTTAATATAATTTTCAGCCATTCGTTCAACCATAGCCAATTGATGTATTGCTATGTGTTCATCCTGAGTATTTAAATTTGCTTGAGCAATTTGCCTGAGTTCAATATAGATTTTTCGTGCCTCGTTATATTCCTTCTGAGACGCTTTAACAAAGCCCAATCCGTGTAAAGCAGTTTCGTATTCATTTGATGATTCTTCAAGGTTATGAAGGCATTCATTATAGAGTTTTTCGGCTTCAAAAAGCTTGCCATTATCAAAGAGTTCAAATGCCCGTGTCAACTTATCACTGATAGTTTCCAACCATTGCACCCCCATTATGACATTAAAGAACCTTGCCCGTTTGAAGCGCAAGTCTTGTACCGTTAAAGCCCCCGATTATGGAAACGATTATTTAATAAGCAACTCGCGTATGAATGGGGAAACATACCCCAAGGCAATAAAAACGATGGCAACGTAAAGAACAGTTCCAGCTAATGGCAGATACCATTTTTTCTTCTTGGATTTGAATTGGAGCCAAAAATTAACTGCCCACAAGATGAATATAAAACCAGTAGAAATGTTTCGAGATACTTTATCGATGGGATCATCTATAGGTGCGCTAACACTAAAACTAGCGATTAGAAAAAAAAGACATATAAATCCCAGTAGTATAACATTTACGATAGCAACGAGAATCTGATAATTAAATTCTTTCATAAAATCTACCCCCCCAATCATTTACAATTCACAAAGTCAATCTTCTTCAACAAAATGGCCCGATTGTGGAAATAGATGTTACTGAATATTCACTACTTCGCATAGATAATTATAGCATAAGCAATTGTATATCCCAGTGTTTTCCATCACTGTATTTTACATAAAAACGTAAGCGAAATATTCACGTTCGTAAAAGTACACTTTTACGGACTATTTAAAACAGACTCAAAAATAGCAAATGAAGTGTTCATAAAAGTATTAAAATAAATTACGAACGTTCACTAATTCACTAATACTTTTACGAACGTAATTCAGGTATAATGTAAGGAAAGAATCTTTTACGAGGTGAATTATGGAACAACGCAAATTTGGTTACATACGCGTCAGCAGCAAAGATCAAAATGAAGGTCGGCAATTGGATGCTATGAAAAAGTTAGATATTAATGAACGCGATATTTATTTGGATAAGCAAAGCGGAAAGAACTTCGAACGTGTAAACTATCAATTGCTTAAACGGATTATCCGAAAAGGCGACGTATTGTATATCCATTCGCTGGATCGATTTGGTCGTAACAAAGAAGAAATCCTGCAGGAATGGAATGACCTGACGAAGAACATCGAAGCCGATATTGTTGTCATGGATATGCCGTTACTTGATACGACGCAATATACGGCAGCGTGAAGGAATTGATTTGGCGTTGCAAAATGGGGTTCAGTTTGGAAGACCTAAAGTTCTGCTTTCAGAAGAGTTTAAAGAGGTTTATAGAAAATGGAAAGCTAAAGAATTAACAGCCGTGCAAGCAATGCAGGAAGCTGGGGTTAAGAAAACTAGTTTTTATAAATTAGTGAAAGCACTCGAAGATGAAACATCGGGCACATTATAATAGAAGAAACTCTTAAAACCTCCTTTACCAAGAATGGCAAAAGAGGTTTTTTATACACTTACAACGACTGCTTGAAAGTTTCGGAATTCAACAGTTTTATAATAACCAAGTTTATATCTCGTATATACCTATAAATATTTGTCCAAAGTTGTCTCAGATACCGTTAGATAATGCTGAACTAAAGTTTCAAGTGATTTATGTCTGTTTGTTGCGCGATAGTTGGTAAATCTGCACCTGCTGTGTGCATCGCTACCACCTGGCTTTTTCTGAAATTGTATCCGGTAAGTCCCCCAGTCCACCGCTTCAAAGCCTTACAATAGCCTATTTCACTAATAACTGCGCTCTCATAGCGTTCATTCTTATATACTCTTCCTACAAAGTAATCGTCTGTTTTAAGATTGTATTCACGTATATATTCTTCAATTGCAATAATAACTTCTGGTGTGAGCCGTTTAGTATGCCACCTTTTTTGTTTCTTCAAATAAACATGAACGGATCTGTTTTTTAAATCAAAGTCTGATATTTTTAAACGAACCATTTCATTAGGTCGGTTAGCAGTTACAAGATTAACTAAACAAATTGCTTTTGCTCTTATTGGTAGCTTATTAAGAGTATCCATCAATTCTCTCTTATCAATGGCTGATTTTCCTCGAACCTGAATTAAATGGGCATATTCATCTTCACGATACATTTTCCGCATCGCTGAAAGCTCGTATGCAACTCTAGCCTCTCCTTTGAATTCTATACTATGCATTACACTTAAGTATTTTCTAATAGCTGCCAGTCTACGTTCCCATGTCGTTTTTTTTATTCTTTGTATGGTCAACGATATATATAAATAGTCAAGCAGCGCCTCTGTTCCAATTTGTTGGCTAGTATTGGTGCAATATTCTTTGAACCTACGAATATCCCCCTCATATTGTCTTGGGATCTCCCCCATCTTATTTTCAATATCAACTTTTCTGTCGTAGTGACGTTTTTGGGTCTCAAATGTATCTTGGTGCTTTGGTAATTTAAATGTTATACTTCTTATACAAACTCGGCTATTTGTAATAAAGCCGGTATACCGTTAACGGGCCATTTTATGAATAACAGTCAACTCAAAGGTAGGTATATTCAATTCGAATATACCTATTTTTATTGAGGGTTATTTTAAGAGTAAAACATATGAAATCTTTAAACGTTTTTTTGTAACGTTATTGAATTCTAGGAGTTATAGAAGTATAAGGGGTGAAAAGAGGTGGAATTTGAGGAAATCTATAGCGAATACTTTCAAGAAGTATTTTTGTTTATTAGATCATTAAGTCATGATGAAAGGATAGCTGAAGAAATTACACAAGAGGCCTTTTTTAAAGCGTTAAAATCGCTCGAAAGATTTGACGGTTCTAAAGATATTCGAGCGTGGCTTTTTACAATTGCCAAAAATACATATTTCTCTCACTACAAAAAAATGAAAAACAAGTAGAGCCAGAGTTAATCCAAGAACAAAGGACGGAAGTGCAATTTATAAAGCATCTGATGAATGAGGATGATGCTTTTATTGTTCATCAGTTTATTCATTCGATGAATGAGCCATACAAAGAAGTATTTTCATTACGCACTTTTGGCGAATTGTCTTTTGAAAAAATAGGGAGACTTTTTGGAAAAAAGTGCAGGATGGGCAAGGATAACTTTTTACAGAGCCAGGAAACAAATTTTAGAGTATATGGAGGAGATGAATTATGAACGATATTAAATGCACTATAATTCAGGATGTTTTACCCTTTATATTGATGAAGTAGTTAGTCAAGATACAAAAGAGATGGTAAAAGAGCATTTGCAGCATTGTGATAAATGTCAACAGGAATATGATTTAATGAAACAAAAGTATTATTAGAGTTGAAATGCAAAATGATAACCAATTGATTTCACACTACTTTGGTAAAAGTTATGCTAGTGTTAACGAGACGGCTCCTATGCCACTTGAAATTGACGGTGAGAAAAGAATGTGAGTTTTATCTTTTATACAGAAACAATTGCTGATTCTCCTTCAAGAAACCTGATTAATAACGAGAAGAACCTTTAATGAACAGGAATACAGCTGGAAGTTTGCTGATAGTGGGAAAATTGACGCTGTATATTATGCCGATTTTGATGTGGAAAAATCATCGCTGGAAAAGATTCTTGGGATGCAATTCTGAAACGTGCAGAATTAATTTGGGAGAAATGATGAGAATCGACAACATATTCAGCTTATGTATCGAGCTATTTTGTGTGGATACAAGTGGAAATGATTAATTAAATTAGTTTCAACAAACAAACTGGGCGCAGTTGTTGAATAACCGGTGTGCTTCAATCGGGGGCGTTTGTTTAACATCAAAAGCCTGATTTCCTTAGCATTTAAAAGAGAAATTAGGCTTTATTATTTATTTCTGATGCAAAACACAGTTACTTATGTTGTTTTCCGAATAAAGTATAGTGATCTCTTGAAATGCTTGAGCACTAAAAAATTAGGTGCTGATACGCTTTTTCGGCGATAGGTTGGTCTTGACAACCAACTTTTCATGTATTAAATTGAAGGTAGTAACACATATTAAATACGCCCGTTGTGTATTTTTCTATGTTGCAAATACGGCAAGACGGCTGACTGATCATCGGCCGTCTATTTTTTTACCCAAAAATAAAAACCACCCCATAAAGGGATGGTTGTGCGTTAGGTTTTAAGTAACCGGAGCCACTCGAATACTACAGCGATAAGTGTTCTACCTGAGTAGTACACAGTCTTAAGGATGATCAGTCCTCTTTGACCTTGTCTCGCTTTTTCTTCTCGAAGCTCTTTCCGCGTCTTGTATTGCCCGTTGTTTTCTTGTTGCATCTACGGCACCTCCCTTCAGCCGATGCCGGCCTTGAGGAGTCATAGGCGTGCTTGCCCACCTACGCATTTATTATTTTACCATGGATGATTTTATATTTGTTCCGGTTTTGCATCAAAAAACAACAATTCTATACATAATAGAAAAGACCCCTCCAAAAATGAAGGCATCTTTTTAATACTCATTAATAGTTTAGTCAATCCTCTATTGTTTCAACCTTTATCCCTACTAGAGACAACAGCACTGTATAGACCAGATTGGTTGCAATCAAGGAGAAAAGCTATTTAAGCATAGAAGCAATTACCCCCAACACATCAAAGATAACCTCTCAAGTCTGCCGCCACTTCTTCAACATCCAAGTCTAAATACTGAGTAGTAGTAGCAAGGTCAGCGTGCCCTAAAGCTTTAGAGATTAATGCTACGCTAGCACCCTTATTGAGTAAACTCTTTGCGTATGCCCTTCTAATTGCGTGTGCATTGATGTTCTCTAATCCAAATCGTTTGGCATATTTAGAGAGTTGCTTTGATATAGCATTATTAGTTGATTTCGAATTCAAAGGTGTTCCCTTTGAGGTAATAAACAAGCTAATATTTCTTTCATCGTAATGTTCTCTTAATCTATTGTTACATTGAATAATCGCTTGATATAGACTTATTAGTTGTTCATCTATTGGCAACTTTAACACTTGATGGTTTTTCATAATCGCTCCGTCTAGTACTAGAACTTTATTCTCCCAGTCGATATGCTTTTCAGATAGTTGTCCCAGTGTATTGATACGAATACCCGTTTTGTACATCGTCAGAATAGCTGTCACATCTCTTAGACCCGTAAACGTGCTTTTGACACTAAGACTGCAATGTCATTTGGCTCTGCACCCTTCTTAACCTTCTTATCAACTTTCACATTGATTGTTTGCCAGAAGTTCAAACTTACCCAGCCATTAGTGAAACACTTGCTTAAAAACGATTTTAGAACCTTTAAGCGTGTTAACTTTGTTTGGTTTACTACCTGCATTGAATCTAACCATAAATAGATAGTATCTGCTCCAACATCTTCAAGATAAGTAATCCTTGAACTTTTTGAGAAGTTCAGCAGTACTGTATTGTAATCCTTGATAGTACGAGGACGGTAGCCACTGACTTGCATCTGATGAACGATTGTACCTAAAGCTTCCATAAACGGCTTGTAATGAACCGTAGACACCTTCTCCCCCTTGATAGATGCGGTTAGCTCCTTGCTAGTCAATGAAAAGTCTACATCAAATAACCCTGTCTTTTTCGTCATAACAAAAAATCCTCCATTCGGTTGAATTGGAAGATAATTTCGTGTCTATTCATACGTAAAATACTAGGAAACAAAAAAGGGATTCTGCACCAGTGACCGAAGTCCTGACCGAATCCCTAATTTCTTATAAACCCTTATGTATCATGGGTTTACACCGCATTCCATTACGTCCCAGGAGGGATTCGAACCCCCGACCGATGCCTTAGAAGGGCATTGCTCTATCCGGCTGAGCTACTGAGACAACTGCGTCAAAACATAAATGATTTGAACGACAGGTTTTATTATATGCAAAGAATGAATAGAAGTCAATAGCTTTTTATGATGTCGTGAAAATAACCTTTTCTACGGCTTCTCCGGAGTCTGGGTTACGGAATGTCACCCTAGGGGAATCGCTGTATTCGATCACGGCATAAGTCGCAACTCGTCCACCTCTAGGAAGTAACGTACTCCCTGGGTTCACGTAGAGCACTTTATCTTGCAGTTCCGCTCCGTATAGGTGTGAGTGACCGAATAGTACAATGCTCGCATTCACTTGCTCTGCAGCGTATTTCAGCTGCATGAGAGATTCTTTAACGCCATGCTGATGTCCGTGAACCATGAGAACTTTTTGTTCGCAGACTTCAGCAACTACAGATTCCGGAAAGGTTGCACTCCAATCGCAATTACCTTGCACGACTTCTATGCCTTGTAGGATGTCCGCATCTACCGCCAATTCACTATCGCCACAATGGAACCAAGCATCTGCATCGGTTTCCCGAGTACGGATTGCTTGGATTGTATTTATATCACTGTGGGAATCGCTCATTACGACCAATTTCATGCGTTCATCCCCGCCTCGCCAATCAGACTCGGTAATTCTTTTTCAAATTTACGCATTGCAACACCGCGATGAGAAATCGCTGCTTTTTCAGCTGGCGTTAACTCTGCCATTGATTTCTCTTCTGACGGTACATAGAAGATTGGATCGTATCCGAAACCATTTTCCCCATGACGTTCAAATAGAATGGATCCATCACAGCTTCCTGAGAACGTTTTTGTTGCCATCCCTGGACCTGCAATCGCCAATACACAACGGAAACGTGCACCTCGAGAGCCCTTAGGCACGTCTTTAAGGCCGTTTAACGCTTTAACGATATTGGCCTCGTCATCTTTCGGTTCTCCCGCGTAACGTGCCGAGTAGACACCTGGTTCCCCGTTTAAGGCATCAATCTCGAGGCCACTGTCATCTGAAATGACCCATTTGCCTAAAATCTTCGCTGTTTCCTCTGCTTTTAAAATGGCATTCTCTTCGAATGTTGTTCCTGTTTCCTCGACATCAATTGGTTCATCCAAATCTTTCAAAGAGATTACTTGGATGCCGTGAGGTTTGAACAATTCTTCGAAGTCCTTAACTTTGCCTTTGTTGTTCGTTGCAACTAGAATTTCTTTCATTGTGCAGCCTCCTCTTTGGATTCAATGCGTTCACAAATCGGTCCGAGTGCTTGTTTTTGTAGGTCGATTAATTGCTCGATACCGATTTCAGCAAGATCTAATAAGCCATTCATCTCTTTACGAGTAAATGTCGATTCTTCGCCTGTCCCTTGAAGCTCGACGAATTCGCCTTTGCTTGTCATAACAACGTTCATATCCACTGCTGCGGATGAATCTTCTACGTAGTCCAAGTCAAGAATGAGTTCACCAGTTTCTAATTTACCGACACTCGTTGCTGCCAAATATTGGTGAATCGGAAACTTCGGAAGTTTCTTCTTCTCAACAATTCCTTCAGTCGCAAGCGCCATCGCGACAAACGCTCCTGTAATGGAAGCTGTTCGTGTTCCGCCATCTGCTTGAATCACGTCACAGTCGATCCAAATCGTACGTTCACCAAGTGCTTCAAGGTCAATAACAGATCGTAACGCTCTACCAATTAGACGTTGAATTTCCATTGTGCGGCCGGTTACCTTACCTTTTGTAGCTTCACGTTGCGTTCGTTGACCTGTAGCTCTTGGCAACATGGAATACTCCGCAGTGACCCATCCTTTACCGCTTCCGCGTAAAAACGGTGGTACTCGATCTTCTACTGAAGCCGTACAAATCACCTTTGTATTCCCAACCGTAATCAAAACCGATCCCTCAGGATGTAGTAAATAGTCTTTTTCAATTTGCACATTTCTTAGTGCATTCATTTCGCGTCCATCATGTCTCATTTAAATTCCCTCTTTCTGTTCATCCATTCATCTTATCATATCCAAACGAACCCACGCAAAAACCCGGCCACTAACTCGCCGGGTTTTCTAGTATGTGAATTCATACTCAAATCGATCAGAATCAGCAAGTGGTTAAAGCACCAATTGTTTAACAATCGGATCTTCACACTGAAGCCAATCTTGCACGATGAGTTTAAAGTGATCAGGATTACCTGTTGTATAGAACGTCGACTGTTGATCCATTATTTTCGTTCTCTGTAGTTGCTTCTGATCCAGAATGTGTATGACTGTATCAGCAGTAGCAGAACCTGACGTGATGAGTTGAGTGCCTTCAGGTAGGTGCTTTCGGATGAATGGCGCTAGAAGTGGGAAATGAGTACATCCGAGTATAACAGTATCAAAGGTTTCATCCGATAACACTTCAAGCGTTTGTTGTACCACTCGATCCGCTTCTTCCAATTTATAAACACCACGTTCAACAATCGGGACAAATTCCGGGCATGCTAGAGCGTGGACCCAAGCGTCATTCGCCATTGCGATAATTGCCTGATCGTACGCCTCACTTTTCACTGTACCAGTTGTCCCAAGAACGACAATACGTTCCGTCTTCGATGTTTCAACTGCAGTCCGTGCACCGGGTTCAATGACGCCGATAATCGGGAAATCATAAATTTCTTGCACATGCTTAAGTGCAAATGCGGTAGCTGTATTGCAAGCAATCACTACCATCTTCACTCCGAAACGATGCAACGCTTCGATCATTTCGCTTGTAAATGTGACGACTTCCTCTGGAGACCGGTTGCCATAGGGGCACCGGGCGTCATCTCCTATGTAAAGAAATTGTTCGTTCGGCATACGATTCAAGAGCTCACCCATCACGGTAAGTCCGCCAACCCCTGAGTCAATGATACCAATCGGCAAATCTGTTAGTTGGTTCGTGTTAATCGGTGCTCATCTCCACATGTAATTTTGATAGTAGTTCCGTAAATGTTGATAATTCTTCTGGTTTGAAATCTTTTACGATGTCTTGGAGATATTCACGACGCTTGTCGATCACTTCTTCAATGACACGTTCGCCTTCAGCAAGTAAATGGATCCGCACAACGCGGCGATCTTTTTCGTCACGTACACGCTTCACCAATTCATTCTTTTCCATACGATCGACTAAATCCGTTGTCGTACTGAATGCTAAGAACATTTTGTTCGAAAGATCGCCTATTGTCATATCTCCATGCTCAAATAACCATTGAAGCGCAATGAATTGAGGCGGAGTAACTGTATAATTACTCAGTATCTTGCGTCCTTGTTGCTTAATAATTGCTGCAATGTAACGCAAATCTTTTTCCATATGATGAATTTCTTCAAGATTTGCTGTGACTTTTCCCGTCAATGCTATCAGCTCCAAATCATGAGTCTAATTATTATTTTGCTCTTAAATCATCTAAAATGCAATAGCTTTGTCGTTCAACAAGCTTCTACCACTTATAGTTCTTTCACAACTGTCCCTACATAACGGTCATGAGGTAACCGTTCGCCTTCATCCATTTCAAACTCTGAGCGATTTCTTATGAAACTAAATGCATTGAACGTATCCCGGTAAACCATTCGCTTCATTACTTGATAGGCGTCCAGATTCGTACCGTTTCTATTCTCAAGCACTAATCCCATTTTTCTATACCCCATCGTCTGACCATTTCTTAAGAGCTGTGCGCATTCAAGAGAACACATAACGACACTCGGCGTAATAAGTGCATGCACTGCATCATTCTTCACCTTTTTGCGCAAAAAGTATTCCGTTACACCAGCAACAGCAGTGGATATTGCTAAATCAATGACATATGCTTTTAAACGTTTCTTTGTAATCGTTTTCATTAGTGTTGCCTCCCTTTTCATTGTATACACAGTTCGTAAAGACAGTTAACTGTCTTTAGTGTATCACACCCGAAATAGTGACATCACTACCAAACATTTTCAAAGAAAAAAAGGCTGCAGGAGAATCTGCAACCTTCTAAGGAGACATACGTTAATTCAAACTCAATTCGCCCAGTCGAAGCAATTCAATCATTGCTTGCGCTCGACCTGAAACACCTAGTTTTTGAATTGTATTCGAAATGTGATTGCGAACTGTTTTTTCACTAATGCCTAGTTTCGCAGCAATTTCTTTCGTTGTATGATCAGCGATGAGCAATGTAAAAATTTCACGTTCTCTACCAGTGAGAACAGACCGGTTGCTTAACTCCTCCATCAAGACGCGCCCCTCCTATTCGGTTTCCCTTTACAGTATTCCAAACAGGGAGAGGCTGTGCCGGCTCAATTCCTAGTGCGCGCGTAGAACAGATCTTTCTCCTCCTCTGTCCAAGCAACCCCTGAGCCTGTTTCCTTAGAAATCTGAACCATCGCACCACGTCCCGTGAAAACGACTTCACCGTTTGCATTCTTCGCCATGTAATGAATATCCACCGAACTCTTGCCAATTGAGTTTGCCTTCACATAGACATCTACCGTCTCATCAAAGAACACTTGCTTACTGTAATCACACTGCAGATCCGCAACAACCGGAATTCGTTCCCCTTTCGGATCCAACCAATCATTCATCAAGCCTAATTTCTTCAAATAATCAATACGCGCCTGCTCAAAATATGAAAATGTCACCGTATTATTCAAGTGTCCAAACATATCCGTCTCCGAAAAACGAACCCGAATCGGCACCGAAAACCGGAACCCCTTTTCCCACTCCTCAAAATTCCCGATATAACTTTGCTTCAATCTATTCTCCCCCAGTCTCATAAGTGAATCACCATTCATTCTTTCATTATATCAAACAACTTAGACAATAAGTAGTCATTCCATCCACTAGATTTTTCTTAATTGGACTTTGGGTTTTACTTCTTTCTTAAGCAAAAGCGTAGTCTGCTGAGTTTGTCTGAACCTTTGGTCTGTTACGTTGAGTGCTTATGCCATTTAACAAGAAATCCGTTGATTACAGCGGTAGTGGCGACTCCAGAGGGATCTTTATGGAAACAACCTAAGTTCGCGGCGTCCTGCCGCAACGGTTGCATGACCTACATCCTGTAGGCCAGTGTCTGTATGAAATGTAAATCAACACCGACCAAGATTTGATACCAACAAAAAAGCCCCTAGAATCAGCTCTTGCTGACCCTAAGGACTCTCTTCAAGTAGACATCAGTCTACCATATGGTCACTTCCGAAGAAGTTCTTAAACATCTGAACAGTCGTTGCACGGTTCATAGCTGCAATAGAAGTCGTCAAAGGAATACCCTTTGGACAAGCCACTACACAGTTCTGTGAGTTCCCGCACTCCGCAATTCCTCCATCAGTCATCAATGCTGCCAATCGCTCGTCCTTGTTCTGTGCACCCGTTGGATGTGTATTGAACAAACGGACTTGTGAGAGCGCAAAAGGCCCCATGAAATTTGTTTGGTCGTTCACATTCGGGCATGCCTCTAGACATACACCACACGTCATACACTTAGAAAGTTCGTATGCCCACTGACGCTTACGCTCAGGCATACGTGGACCTTCTCCAAGATCGTACGTACCATCAATCGGAATCCACGCTTTGATTTTCTTAAGAGAATCGAACATGCCCTCACGATCGACAACCAAGTCACGAACAACCGGGAATGTACGCATAGGCTCAAGCTTGATTGGCTGTGTTAACTGATCAACCAAGGCTGTACACGACTGGCGTGGACGTCCGTTGATGACCATTGAACAAGCACCACAAACTTCTTCAAGACAGTTCATGTCCCAGTTGATAGGCGTCGTCTTCTCACCTTTAGCATTCACTGGGTTTCGTCGGATTTCCATAAGTGCAGAAATGACGTTCATGTTAGCTTTATATGGGACTTCGAAAGACTCCATATACGGCGCAGATTCTGGTGTATCTTGCCGTTGGATTTCGAATAATACGGTTTTAGCGGGAGCTGCCTGTTCTTGAACAGCTGTTTGGTGTTCACTCATTTCCGTCAGTCTCCTTTCGATGCGAAATTATCGTCTTACTCGAGTCGCGTCTAGTTTATTTAGATGAAGAATAGTCACGTTTACGAGGTGGAATCAGTGAAGTATCCACTTCTTCATACGTTAAGATTGGTGCAGATTCACCATCAAACGTCGCAATCGTAGTCTTCAAGAAGTTCTCGTCATCACGTTCTGGGAAATCAGGCTTGTAGTGAGCCCCACGGCTTTCGTTACGGTTCAGTGCTCCAAGAGTGATAACACGAGCCAAGTATAACATGTTCTTCAACTGACGCGTGAAAGTCGCACCTTGGTTTGACCATTGTTGTGTATCCGTCATGTTGATGTTTTCCCAACGCTCAAGCAATTCTTGAATCTTTTTGTCCGTAGCTTCCAAACGATCGTTGTAACGAACAACCGTTACGTTATCAGTCATCAGTTCCCCAAGTTCGCGGTGAATTACATACGCGTTCTCAGTTCCCTTCATGTTGAGGATTGCATCCCACTTCACTTGCTCTTCTTTCACAGCGTCGTCGAAGATTTTAGAAGGCATATCGTCTGCAGAGTGCTCCAGACCCTTCATGTACTTAACGGCTTCTGGTCCAGCAAGCATTCCGCCATAAATAGCAGATAGCAATGAGTTGGCACCTAGACGGTTACCACCGTGTTGTGAGTAATCACATTCACCCGCAGCAAATAAGCCTGGGATAGATGTGTGCTGATCGTAGTCGACCCAAAGTCCACCCATTGAATAGTGAACCGCAGGGAAGATTTTCATCGGAACCTTACGTGGGTCATCCCCAGTAAATTTCTCGTAGATCTCAATGATTCCGCCAAGCTTAATATCAAGCTCGTGTGGATCTTTGTGAGACAAATCGAGGTATACCATGTTCTCTCCATTGATACCAAGGCGTTGGTTTACACACACGTCAAAGATTTCACGCGTCGCAACGTCACGTGGTACGAGGTTTCCGTATGCCGGATATTTCTCCTCTAGGAAGTACCAAGGCTTACCGTCTTTATATGTCCAAATTCGACCACCTTCACCACGTGCAGATTCACTCATGAGACGAAGTTTGTCGTCTCCTGGAATTGCGGTTGGGTGAATCTGGATGAATTCTCCGTTTGCATATTTAGCCCCTTGTTGATAAACGATGGAAGCTGCTGAACCTGTGTTGATAACAGAGTTCGTTGACTTACCAAAGATGATTCCAGGTCCGCCTGTAGCCATAATGACCGCGTCACCAGGGAATGCTTTGATTTCCATTGTTTTAAGGTTCTGTGCTTTAATACCACGACAAACTCCTTCGTCATCCATGATGATGCCGAGGAATTCCCAGTGTTCGAATTTCTGAACTAAACCTGCAACTTCTTGAGCACGGACTTGCTCGTCCAATGCATATAGAAGCTGTTGTCCAGTTGTCGCACCTGCATAAGCGGTACGGTGGTGCATTGTTCCACCAAAACGACGGAAGTCCAATAGACCTTCTGGCGTACGGTTGAACATAACACCCATACGGTCAAGCAAGTGGATAATTCCTGGTGCTGCTTCAGCCATTGCTTTTACAGGTGGCTGATTCGCTAGGAAGTCGCCTCCGTAAATCGTATCATCAAAGTGGATCATAGGGGAATCGCCTTCACCCTTTGTGTTCACGGCGCCATTAATACCGCCTTGAGCACAAACAGAGTGTGAACGTTTTACAGGAACGAGGGAAAACAAGTCTACTCCGACGCCTTCTTCTGATGCCTTGATGGTCGCCATTAGGCCGGCAAGACCGCCACCGACGACTATCACTCTACCTTTTGACATTATTGTTTCACTCCTCAAAGTTTACATAATAACGTAGTATTTCTTAAGCGAATGCAAATAGTGCGCGCATTCCGATTACAGATAAAATCACGAAAATTCCGATCGTCACAATTGAAACAATCTTTTGTGAACGTGGTGATTGTGCCAATCCCCAAGTAACTAGGAATGACCAAATACCGTTCGACAAGTGGAACGTAGCTGCTAGAATACCAAGTGCATAGAACACGATCATGAATGGACTTTGGAAAATATCTGCCATCATGTCAAAGTTTACTTCAGCTCCAAATAATTTCTGGATGCGTGTTTCGTAAATATGCCACGCAATAAAGATGACCAGGAATACACCTGTGATGCGCTGTAACATAAACATCCAGTTGCGGAATGTGCCATAACGTTGCACGTTGTTTTTAGAAGTAAATGCAAGATAGACTCCGTAAAACGCGTGGAACATAAGCGGTATGTAGATGACGAACCATTCGAGGAAATAAATGAACGGCAGGTTTTCAATAAAGTGCGCCGCTGTGTTAAATGATTCAGCACCTCTTGTTGCAAAATAGTTGATAATTAAGTGTTGCGTCACAAACAACCCTATTGGAATAATTCCAAGCAATGAATGCAGGCGCCGCAAGTAAAAATCTGATTCTCTCACCAAGTGATTTACCCTCCCTTATTTATGAGCCGGACGTGAATTTATGCTCGCTAACCTTCTTGCGAATCATTGACGGTCCGTCTCTTCATGTTACAATATAATAACATGTACATTGTACTCCTCCGTATTGGGAAGGTCAAGGTGACTTGCTTGTATGAATCTCCTTTCAGATGCAAAAATAGTGACGTCCCATACAGAGATAAATTGATAATATCGGAAGGGATGCGCGCATTGTGGCACATGAATCAACTGGAGAGCCGACTCGATTCGGCTACGAACTACTTAGAGACCATGTACTTCCTGGCATTCTTGGAAAACATGAAGATGACATTCTATATTGGGCCGGTAAAGAAATTGCCCGTAAATTCCCTATGTTTTCTATAGATGAAGCCCCCGAATTTTTCAAAGAAGCCGGTTGGGGTGTGTTGACGCTTGTTTCTTCAGGTAGAGAACAAGCCGATTACCACCTTTCCAATCGAATCACTTCTCCAGCTACAAAAGATTCGTATCATTTGGAGTCTGGTTTCTTAGCGGAACAATTCCAACTAGCAAACGGATGCTTGTCAGAGTGTTACGGTTCCCGTGATGAGAAGACTGGCCAAATCGTTTTGCAAGTCCGTTGGGACGAAACCTTTGTAATTGATAAGAAATAATTAGATTGGAGGATCAGCGATTGCTGCTCCTCCATTTTTTGTTGTTGAATTGCTTCGCACAGCGAAGCACACAAATTAAATGTAAGTCTTGATTGGTAAAGTGCCCTTTTTTATGAGAGTTGCGTTGGATGAACCAGGATTTACGGTGCGACTGAGGATCTGCGCGGGGTTATGATCACTTTTCTCTTATTTATGAGCGGTTTGCTGGGTTTATGATCACATATCGTGATATATGAGCGGTTTTCTCTGTTTATGATCAGATTCCCTGGTTTATGAGCGGATTGTGCGATTTATGAGCGCGCCCCTCGCTAGTACCAACGTTATCTCTTTGACTATCTGCTATAAATAGAACAACCTTGTCCAATGAATGGACAAGGTTGTTTTACTCTTCCGCTGGTTTAGCTGGCTTGTTCTGTTCTTCGAAATACGAGACTACGGATTCAGCGATAGTTTGAGGAAGGCCTGCTTCAATGAGCTGATCTTTGGTTGCCACTTTTATCTTCTTTACAGATCCAAAGTGTTTCAGCAACTTCTGCTTACGCTTCGGTCCGACTCCTGGCAATCCATCGAGTGACGATACGAGAGAACCTGTATCCCGACGTTGTCTATGGAACGTAATTGCGAACCGGTGGACTTCATCTTGGATTCGTTGCAATAGATAGAAGGCTTCACTTGAACGCTTAAGCGAAATTAGTTCAGGCGGATAGCCATATAACAATTGCGCAGTTTGGTGCTTATCGTCTTTTGCAAGACCCGCAATTGGAATCGATAACCCGAGTTCGTCTTCAACGACTTCGCGCGCAATCCCCATTTGCCCTTTACCACCGTCAATAACGATCAAATCAGGAAGTGGCAAATTGTCTTTCAATACGCGCGTATACCTGCGTCGAATGACTTCACGCATTGCGCCATAATCATCATGAGCTGCTGCTGTTTTCGTCTTGTACTTCCTGTAATCTTTACGATTCGGTTTACCATCGACAAACGACACCATCGCAGATACAGGCTCAACTCCATGAGTGTGCGAGTTATCGAACGCTTCGATGCGCAGTGGAATTGAGATATTCATCGCTTCACTAAGTTCTTCACAAGCTCCGATTGTGCGTTCTTCCTGTCGATCAATCAATTGGAATTTCTGTCTCAATGAAATCATTGCGTTTTTATTGGCCAGTTGAACCAGATCTTTTTTCTTACCTCGTTGCGGAATATAGACATGGATATCTAGCAATTGTTCAACAATTCCCTGTTCAATACCTGGAGGTAGCAACACTTCACTCGGTTTAATGTGTGAAAGTTTACTGTAAAACTGTCCGATGAACGTTAGTAATTCCTCTTCTGGATCCCGGTACACCGGAAATAGCGAAACATCTCGCTCAATCAGTTTCCCTTGGCGAACGAAGAACACTTGAACACACATCCACCCTTTTTCTACAGCATACCCAAAAATGTCTCGATCTTTGAAATCATGCATCGTCATCGTCTGTTTTTCCATGACTGTTTCAATATTCGAGATTTGGTCTCTGTACTCAGTTGCCCGTTCGAACTCAAGGTTCTCTGCAGCGTCCGTCATCTTTTGAGTGAGCTCTTTCTTCATAGACTTATATCCGCCATTTAAAAATCGAGCGATGTCATCGGTCATTTCCTTATACGTTTCTTTTGAAACATCAAACACACACGGTGCTAAACATTGACCGAGGTGATAATACAAACAAACGCGATCCGGCAACGTATGGCACTTGCGATAAGGATAGAGGCGATCCAATAATTTTTTCGTCTCTGTTGCTGCTGTAACGTTTGGATACGGTCCGAAATAGCGGCCTTTATCCTTTTTCACAATACGCGTGACAATGAGTTTTGGGTGTCGTTCAGCAGTGAGCTTCAAATAAGGATAGGTTTTATCATCCTTCAGCATGATGTTGTATTTAGGATCATACTGCTTGATTAGATTCAATTCGAGAATTAATGCTTCAATATCAGATGACGTAATAATCGTCTCAAAGTCTTCGATCTCTGTGACGAGTCGTTGCGTCTTTGCATCGTGCGAACCTGTGAAATAACTACGTACGCGGTTTTTCAGCACTTTAGCTTTCCCGACATAGATAACAGTCCCTTGTCGGTCTTTCATCATATAGCAGCCCGGCATGTCCGGAAGGATGGCGAGCTTATTTTGGATGAGTTCATTCATTTATTATCACCTACTAAAAAACCGGGCCCCTCTAAGTAAAGAGACCCGGTTTGAGATAGAAAACTTATGCGTGTTGCTCGACTAATTTAGCGAGCTCTTCTTTCGGACGGAAGCCAACTACTTTATCAACAGTCTCGCCATTCTTCATAACGAGTAGTGTCGGGATTGACATAATACCGAACTTGCTTGCTGTTTCTTGGTTATCGTCGACGTTTACTTTGACGATTGTTGCTTTTCCTTCGATTTCGCCATCCAACTCTTCAAGAACTGGAGCAATCATCTTACAAGGTCCACACCAAGGTGCCCAAAAATCAACAAGTACAACACCTTCACTTGTTTTTTCTGCGAAATCCGCATCTGTAACATTTAAAATAGCCATTGGGTAAGTCCTCCTTTATAGGTAACAACTATGAAATCATTATATCATGTGCTCTTACAACAGGCGAAATATCTGCTTACTCCCGATTCAAAGCGCTTTTACTATCAAAAACAGAAAGCATAGGTGATTATCTCACCCATGCTTTCCGAATCTTTTCTTCTTGGATTAGCTACTTAAACAATTGCTGAACTTTTAAGTTTTTTAACTTCTTCAATCATCATTGGTAACACCTCAAATAGATCTCCTACGATACCGTAGTCAGCTACTTTGAAAATGTTCGCTTCTGGATCTTTGTTGATCGCTACGATGACTTTAGAGTTCGACATTCCAGCCATGTGCTGAATTGCGCCTGAGATTCCAACTGCAATATACAAATCAGGTGTTACAACTTTACCTGTTTGACCAATTTGCAATGAGTAGTCACAGTAATCTGCGTCACATGCTCCACGTGAAGCACCAACAGCGCCTCCAAGGAGACTTGCTAGTTCTTCTAGTGGCTTGAAGCCATCTTCACTCTTCACGCCACGACCGCCAGCAATAATAACTTTTGCTTCAGACAAGTCTACGCCTTCAGTCGATTTACGAACAACATTCGCAATTACTGAACGAAGGTTTGTAATATCCACTGTCATTGAAGAGACGTCACCTGTACGACCTTCGTCTTTTGCAAGTGGCTCGATGTTGTTAGGACGGATTGTGATGAATAACAAACCGCTCTTGCTTTGTACTTTTTCAAATGCTTTACCTGAATAGATTGGGCGGATGAACTCAGCTGAGTCGCCTTCTCCTTCAATTTTTGTAACATCTGAAATTAGGCCTGAGCTAAGTTTACTTGCAAGTTTAGGAGAAAGGTCTTTCCCCATCGCCGTATGACCGAGTACAATTGCATCCGGTTTCTCTTGCTCATAAACAGCCATGAATGCTTGGCTATAGCCATCTGAGGTATATTGCTTCAGGTGTGGATGTTCAACTGTTACAACGCGATCTGCACCGAATTGAATCATCTCTTGTGCTAGATTTTCAACAGAATTTCCAAGGAGAACAGCAGTTACTGTTCCGCCTCCTGAAATTGTTTTCGCTGCAGCAATCGTTTCAAATGAGACGTTGCGCAGTTCGCCTTCACGAGCTTCGCCAAGTACTAATACATTTTTAGACATGTAGAGTCCCTCCTAGAACGGTTTAAGTAGCCGAGATTATATAACTTTCGCTTCTTTATTCAATAGGTTCACAAGTTCAGATACCTGATCTGAGATATCGCCTTCAAGTATACGTCCTGCAGCCTTTTCAGGTGGCATGAAGATTTCAACAGTCTTTGTTTTCGCTTCAACATCATCTTCGTCAAGGTCAAGATCATCCAATTCCAATTCCTCTAGAGGCTTTTTCTTCGCCTTCATGATTCCTGGTAGTGAAGGATAGCGCGGCTCGTTCAAACCTTGTTGAGCCGTTACAAGAAGTGGTAACGACGTTTCGATTGTTTCAGAATCCCCTTCAACGTCACGGACGAGAGTAACTGATGTACCATCGATTTTCAAATCAGTAATTGTCGTTACGTAGTTGATGCCGAGAAGTTCTGCGACACGTGGTCCGACTTGTCCAGATCCACCGTCAATCGCAACGTTCCCTGCGATGATCAAATCAGCATCTTTGTCTTTTAAGTATTCAGAGATGATTTTAGCTGCTGAGAATTCATCCATCTCATCCAGATCATCTTCTGTGTTGATCAATACCGCTTTGTCAGCGCCCATTGCTAGTGCTGTACGAAGTTGCTTTTCAGCGTCTTCTCCACCGAGTGAAAGGACAGTGACTTCGCCACCGTGCTCGTCGCGGACTTGAATTGCTTCTTCTACTGCGTACTCATCGTACGGATTGATGATGAACTCAGCGCCGTCTTCTTGAATCGCACCGTTCTTAACTACGATCTTTTCCTCTGTGTCAAAAGTACGTTTAACTAAAGCATAAATGTTCATACTGCAGACCTCCTTGACGTATTATCGTCCATTAAATTTAGGTTCACGTTTTTCTATAAATGCTTGAATGCCTTCTTTGGCATCTTCTGATACGAATACTTCGCCAAACGAATTTGCTTCTGCTTCGACGCCCTTATGATAGGAATCGTCTTTTGTATACTGAAGCATTGCGAGTGCAGCTTTCATGGCTACCGGGCTTTTCTTTGCAATTTTGTGTGCGATTGCTAGTGTTTCAGATAGCAACACGTCTTCAGCAAAGACGCGGTTCGCAAGTCCCCATTTCACAGCTTCAAGGCCTGTAATCGGATCGCTTGTTAGCAACATTTCAGCTGCTTTCGCTTTCCCTACATATCCTGGAAGTCTCTGTGTTCCAGCGAAACCAGGAATTAGGCCCAGCTGTAACTCTGGTAGACCGAGTTTTGCGTTTTCTGTTACGAAACGCATGTGACACGACATTGCGAGTTCGAGTCCACCACCCAGTGCCGCACCGTGAATGGCTGCAATTACTGGTTTCGGGTAGGTTTCCACCTGATCGAAGATGCGTTGGCCGTCACTGGAGAGTTTCGAGAATTCGGACCCCGATGTTACGGAAGTGAATTCTTTAATGTCAGCGCCTGCTGAGAAGAATTTGCCCTCTCCGTGTAAAACGATGACGCGTACTTCTTCGATGTCTCTCAGTTGTTCTAGTAAGTCACCGACCTCTAGAATGAGTGCTCTTGAGAGTGCGTTTGCGGGGGGGCGATTAATTGTTGCAACTGCGACCCCTTGGTCAATTGAGACTTTCAAAAAATCCATGTCATCCCATCCTTTTTCAGTACGGTTTGCTATGATGATTTGTAAAATGGAAGCGCCTTCAATGATAGCATACTAGTTTCTTAAAAATAAAGACTTTCCACTTTGTTGCGACAATTTAGTTTAAAAATATACGCTGGAGTTAGAATCTCCTTGCTACATGAAATGTGTTTGGAGCGCAAGGCGGCGACTTCGCAGGGAGCAGCGAAGATTGAAGACCCCGCACGAGGAGGCTGAAATCGAGCCCCTCGGAAAGCGTCCGCCTGGAGCGGAAAACACAATAGCGATATAAATTGTTTAATCCAACTTATAAATGTTCCTACCCTTTCATTCCAGAGAGTAGTAATTTATGGACTTTGGGTGCTAGTTCGAGTAGGTCGTATTTTTGGTCGTTCATGACCCATGATGTTGTAGTTTCGTCGATGGTGCCGAAAACCATTTGTCTAGCAAGTCGGATGTCGAGATCGGGAGAAAATTCTCCATTTTCGATTCCTTCTCGTAGCAATGCATCTAGTAACATTAAGTATTCTTTTAGTACTTCGTTAATGCGGAACCGGAGTTCTTTGCTGGATTGTCGTAATTCCAGTTGTGTCACAATCGCTAGGTTACGATCACCATATAGCACTTTGAAATGGTTTTCGATCATTTTGTACAGTTTGTCGGAAGCGGATAAATCCAACTCAAGGATTTCTTTTACGTAGTCTGCAAAAGCAGCCATCTTTTCTTGGAATACCGAGATTAAGATGTCTTCTTTGTTTTTGAAGTACAAGTAAATCGTTCCATCTGCAACGCCTGCTTCTTTTGCAATTTTCGAGACCTGCGCTTGGTGGTATCCATTTTGTGCAATGATGGATACAGCTGCATCCACTATTTTTTTATATTTCGGTTTGTCTCGCTTCAGTTTGTCTCACCACCATAAAAAGAAAATATGAATGATGGTTCATTCATATTTTCATAGTAATTGCTATTCAGTTATTAGTCAAGCTTTTTAGTTAGGATGTGAGTTTCTGTTGTACTTTCTTTTTCTCTTCATCCACTAAGGCTCTACGCAAGATTTTGCCAACTGCCGTTTTTGGAAGTTCATCTCTGAATTCATAGATTCTCGGAACTTTAAATGACGCCATATTTGCTCGGCAATACGTATCTAATTCTTCGTCGGAGAGTGAATGTCCTTCTTTTAAGACAATATAAGCTTTCACGGTTTCTCCGCGATACTGATCTGGAACCCCTGCAACAACACATTCTTGGATTGCTTCGTTTTCATACAAAACTTCTTCGATCTCTCGTGGCGAAATATTAAATCCACTTGCGATAATCATATCTTTTTTGCGGTCAACGACGTAGAAGAATCCGTCTTCATCCATATACCCGAGGTCTCCTGTTAAGAACCAGCCTTCACGGAATGTCTGTTGAGTTTCTTCAGGACGGTTCCAGTACCCTTTCATCACTTGAGGGCCTTTGATGGCAATCTCTCCGACTTCACCAGGCTTCATCAAAATGACTGAGTCAGGTGGTAAAATGGCAACATCCGTATTCGGCCATGGAACACCGATTGATCCACGTTTACGTTGACCTTCCCATACGAAGTTCGCGATGGCAACTGGGGATGTTTCCGTTAATCCATATCCTTCTACAAGCTTCCCACCTGTCACTTTCTCGAACTTCTCTTGAACTTCGACTGGAAGTGCGGCGGAGCCACTTAAGCATGCCTTGATGGAAGACAAATCGTACTTTGCAACGTCTGGGTGGTTTAGCAATCCGATATAGATTGTCGGCGCACCAGGGAACAGTGTTGGTTTCTGCTTATCAATTTCTTTCAATGCAGTTTTGAAGTCAAACTTCGGGATGAGCACCATTTTGTTCGCACACATAACAGAGAAGATTAGGACTGTCGTCATTCCATAAACATGGAAGAAGGGTAAAATGCCCATCGCAACTTCTTCGCCCTCTTTAGATTTGTACAGCCATGCATTACACATTTCCGCATTGGCGATTAAGTTTTTATGCGTCAGCATAACCCCTTTAGGAGGTCCTGTCGTGCCACCTGTATATTGAAGCAGTGCAATATCTTCTTCAAAGTCGAACTCCAAATGGATTTGATCAGGCTGAGAAGATTTCATAATTTCCGTATACATATGATGGATCCCTCGATGTTCCACTTTCACAACGATACCATTTTCTTTCTTTTGCACGAATGGATACAGGATGTTTTTCGGAAACGGCAAGTAGTCTTTAATGCTCGTCACTATAATGTTTTCTACCTGAGTTTCTTTCAGTACAGAGGATACTCTTGGAAACAGTAAATCGAGTGTGATAATCGCCTTTGCACCAGAGTCTGATAACAGATATGAAATTTCCCGTTCCTTATAAAGTGGATTTGTTTGAACAACAACTCCCCCTGCATATAAAATCCCATAGTATGCAATTGCATTCTGCGGACAGTTCGGGAGCATGATTGCGACTCGGTCCCCTTTTTCAATTCCTAGTTTTCGTAAATAGTTAGCAAACTTGAGTGCGGATTGGTAGAATTGATCGAATGTAACGTCCTTCCCTAAAAAGTGTATAGCGGTCTTATTAGGAAATTTAGACGCAGAGCGTGTTAAGAACTCTTGTAATGGAATTGGGTCATACGTAATTTCCGCAGGAATTTCTTTCGGATATTGCGCAAGCCACGGCTTATTCGTCATAGTAATAGCCTCCTTTTCACTAGTATATTCATAGAATATTCTTTCTTTACTAAGTATAGCGAAAAATGAAGGCGTTTACAATTTAATTTGAATTTGGAAATGAAAAACCCCATAACGTAACCGTTACGGGGTTTGTTTGACCATCCACCAAATACCAAAGGCGATGAATAACACGCACAAAGCGAGTAATATTTTAGATAATTTTTCCATTTACAGAATCGTCTCCTACTGAATGATTCTTATGCTATGCTTGCACCGATTACAAAGGATAGACCAATTGATATCATCATCGAGATGAAACCGACTGAACGGTTATCTTTTTCAATTTCATCATCCACTTTAAACATTGGTGTTAAAAACTCAAACAACACATATGCGAAAATAAGTAACGTGAACCCATACAATCCCCATCCGATCATTTGCGGAAGTGTGTTGTGCTGTTCAATTGAATATCTGAAAATATTAGCGACCCCAAAGATTTTACCACCTGTTGCAAAGGCAACAGCTAAGTTCCCTTTTTTGATTTCTTCCCAGTTCCGGTATTTTGTGACGATCTCAAAAATGACCATTGAAACGATGAGACAGAGGACAACGGTGCTAAAATATCCAGCTGTTTCTACTAAAGGATGATTCCAAAATCCAGTATTTGACATAACTCGTCGACCCCTTTACGTTGATATCTTAACGAGTACGTATGAGCCTCGGATCGGTTTCACTTTTCTATAAAATTATTTCAATTCTACGACAGTTACTCCAATTCCACCTTCTCCTGCGTCTCCGAAACGGAAGTTCTTTACGCGGGAATGCTTTTTCAAGTATGTCTGAATGCCTTGGCGGAGCGCACCCGTACCTTTACCGTGAATGATAGACACTTGGTGATAGTTGGATAGCAGCGCATCATCTAAATACTTTTCTGTTCTTCGAATTGCGTCTTCATAACGCTCTCCGCGAAGATCGAGCTCCAGTTTCACCTGTTGGTCACGACCTCGTATTGCAGTGGAGGCTACCATTTTCTTCTCTTTTTCAGGCTTCACAAATTCAAGACCCGATTGTTCTAGTTTCATCTTTAAAATCCCGATTTGAACGACCCATTCTGTATCGGAGACTTTGTCAATGAGCGTTCCTCGTTGCCCGTAGCTGAGCACTTTGACTTCATCGCCCACTTGTAGTGGTCGTGCTGCCGCTTTTGCTTTCGGTGTTTGCTTTTTCGATTCTTTCGGCGATGCGTTTTCAAGACGTTTACGTGCTTCAATTAGCTCATGCTCTTTTACGGAGGCGCCAGCAGTCATACGCAATGCACGTAAATCGGAAATGATTGCTTCCGATTCAAGTCGCGCCTCTTCAACTATTTTCTTGGCCTTCTCTTTTGCTTTCTCGGTAAGACGCGTTTGCATCGCTTCGTTATCAGCTAACTTTTCGACAAGCTCTTTTTTCAACGATTCTGTTTCCAGTAGCAACATATGCGTCTGCTCTGCATCTTTTTCAGATTGAACGCGACTTGACTCAAGCGAAGCGATCATAGAATCGACTTCACCGCGGTCCGTTCCTGTAAAGGTCTTAGCGCGCTTTATCAGGTGATCACCAAGCCCGAGACGTTTCGAGATTTCAAACGCATTACTGCGTCCAGGTACGCCAATCAATAAGCGATATGTTGGGCTTAATGTATCGACATTGAACTCAACGCTCGCATTCGCGACACCTTTTCGATTATAGCTATACGCCTTTAACTCTGGATAGTGCGTTGTAGCCATGACGCGCGCGCCTGTTCCATGAACTTCATCCAAAATAGAGATGGCAAGTGCCGCTCCTTCTTGAGGATCGGTTCCTGAGCCAAGCTCGTCAAAGATGATCAATGAATTGTGATCGAACTTCTTCAAAATATCAACGATGTTGACCATGTGGGAAGAAAACGTACTTAGACTTTGCTCAATCGATTGTTCGTCTCCGATATCTGCAAAAACAGAACCAAAAACAGCGATCTCTGAACCGTCTAACACGGGTATAGGAAGACCAGCTTGAGCCATTAATGTACATAGACCGACTGTTTTTAGCGTGACGGTCTTACCACCTGTATTTGGTCCAGTAATAACGATAGTTGTAATGTCTTTACCGAATTCGATTGTATTTGCAACCGCCTCTTCAATCGGCAACAACGGATGTCGTGCTTTTCCAAGTCGTAAATAACCGTCCTGATTCACAGAAGGCTTCGTGCATTTATTTGCAATCCCGTATTTCGCTTTTGCTAAAATAACGTCAACAGCTACGAGTTGGTCGACAAGTAGGAAAAGATCATGCGCATTTTCTTGAACACTCGCTGATAGTTCACGCAAAATCTTATCAATTTCTTCTTTTTCCCGAGACTTCAACGTACGGATTTCGTTATTTGCTTGAACAACAGCGTCAGGCTCAATGTAAACAGTTTGGCCTGATGAAGACGAATCGTGAATAACACCGCCATAATGACTACGGTACTCTGACTTTACCGGGATTACAAAGCGTTCATTCCGTATCGTGATGATGCTGTCAGATAGCATTTTCGCTGCATTCTTCCCACGAATAATGCTTTCCAATCTTTCACGTACGCGGCTTTCTTGAATTCGTAATCCTTGTCTGACGGAGCGCAAGGCACTAGATGCACTATCCATAACGCGACCGTTGTCATCAATTGCAGCATTGATTTCATGTTCAAGCCCAGTAACGATCGGAAGCCCTTCTTTTATCGCAATAAAATTCGGAATTTCGATCTCTTCGTCTTGAACAAGTGCTTCTATAAACTGTCGGAAAATACGGCTTGCACGGATGGTTGACGCCGTTTCCATCAATTCTTGTGCACTAAGGACGCCACCTATTTGTGCACGTCTTGCATGTGGGCGAATATCCGTGATCCCACCCATTGGAACGTTGCCCCGGACTCGTAAGATTGCCAGACCTTCATCGGTTTCTTCCAATAAGCGTTCGACTGTTTCAAAATCAGTGTTCGGTATCAATTTCTCCATCTCGGAGCGTCCTGCTGGGAATGTACATTGCTGTGCGACTTGTTGCAGCACTTTGTCAAACTCTAATGTTCTTAATACACGTGAATCCAATGTGGATCCCTTCCTTTCACTTATCGACAATCTCCTGTTTGAATCGATCGAGCGACCAGGTATTGACGACAGTATCTTTCTTCAAATATGCCTTTTGTGCGTATTTTACGCCTATTTCCATAATTTCCAGTTGGTCTGTTGCATGAGCATCTGTGTTAATAGAAATCTTAACACCTGCTTTTTGTGCCATCTCTAAGTATTCCTTGTCCAAATCTAACCGATGTGGACTTGCATTCAATTCAAGAATTTTACCATATTTAGCTGCCCATTCAATGAGTTGTGGAACGTCCGGGTTATACCCATCCCTTTTGCCGATAAGACGACCTGTTGGATGGGCAATCAAATCTACGTGCGGATTTTTCATAGCAGAATGCAATCGTTCCATAATCTGCTCTTGAGACTGATTGAAGCTCGAGTGGATCGAAGCAATGACGAAGTCGAGTTGAGCAAGTACTTCATCGTCGAAATCGAGCGTACCATCAGGTAGAATATCCATTTCAGTACCGCTGAAGAGTTCGATGTCAGGATACTCTGCATTGATTTCACGGATTTCTTTTAGTTGCGCAAGGAGTCGTTCAGGAGTTAACCCGTTTGCAACTTTCAAGTAATGAGAGTGATCGGTGATGACCATATGTGTATACCCGCGTGCGCGACAAGCATCCACCATTTCGCGGATGGAGTATCCTCCGTCAGAGGCGGTCGTGTGCATGTGGAAATCGCCACGAATGTCTCCGAGTGAGACCAATCCTGGTAACTCTTCGACGCGATCGAGTTCTCGACCATCTTGACGTAAGTTAGGTGGGATGAACGGCAAATCGAAGTGTCCGAAAAAGTCTTCTTCAGACTCGAACGTTAAAACCGTACCGTCTTCCTGCTCGACGCCATATTCACTAATCTTCTCACCACGAGACTTTGCAAGTTGACGTAGTTTCACGTTATGCTCTTTTGAACCTGTGAAATGATGGAGCGCCGTTGCATATTGGGCGTCCGTTACGAAACGAAAATCGACGTCGATTAGTTCTTCTAACTCGAGCGTAACGGAAAGTTTTGCGTCCCCTGCTGCAATGGTTTCTTTGCATGGAAGTTGTTTCAAGAGCAGCTCTCGAACGACCGCTGGGGTATCCGTCACGAGTATGAAATCCATGTCGCTGCTTTGCTCTTTCGTTCTACGGTAGCTGCCCGCAACGGAATATTTGCTAATTTCTTCGATTTCATCCAAAATCAGTTCGACTTGTTCGACTAATTTGACCATCTGCCAAAGTGGGAAAGAAGTTTTCCGCTCAGAAAGTTGCTGAATTTCATGACGCAACTTCTCTTCCGTCTTTTTTCCGAAACCAGAAAGCTTGCTCACTTCGTTTTTCTCACACGCTTCTTTTAGGGATTCAATTGAATCGATTCCGAGCTCTTCGTGAAGTTTGGCAATTCGTTTGCCACCAAGTCCCGGAATTTCGAGTAGCGGAAGCATGCCTGCAGGAACCGTTTCCTGCAATTCCTTCAACAAGTCCGATTCTCCTCTTTCCATTAGATCCTCGATGACTGCGCCTGTCCCTTTACCGATACCTTTTAAGCTTAAAATGTCATCCATTTCAGCAAGGCTTCTCGGATCGACTTCGAGAACGTTCGCTGCTTTACGGAACGCACCTACTTTGAAATGATTTTCTCCAAGAAGCTCCATGTAGAGCGCGATTTTCTCCAACGTTTGAATGATCAATTTTTTATTCATCAATAAAACCTCCCGTTGTTCTGTTCCCTGACTGAACAAAAGCTTCCCGCCACTCGAGGGGGAAGCTGCTCAGACTTATTGGGTATACACGTACCACCATTCTTTTACGCTATTTGAAATGAACGGTGTATGTTCAAACATTGTTTTTGACAGAATTGAAGAATCCAACAGATTTTGAATGAATTCTATCGGTAACAAGGCAAGAATTGCAACGAGTAATAAAATGATAATATAGAACTCGACAAATCCTAGTGCTGCCCCAAAGAATCGTGAAATGAAACCTAGTACAGGCAAGTGTTTCAGGAAGTCGAACATCGAAACGACGAGCTGAAGTAGGAATTTAACGATAAAGAAAATGAGAATGAATGCGAGCAGCCGATAAAACGTCTGATCTAAATCCAGTTCCCCGAATGTCCAGCTCAATTTCGACTCTGCAGTGACACCTGGGTACGGAATCCAGAGCACGAACTTTTCAGCGAGCTGTTTATAATAGGCATATGCGACGATAAACGAAACGATAAATCCTGTCATATGTAAGACTTGTACAAGCAGCCCTCTTCTGAAGCCTGTAATCAGTCCCCCGACCAGTAAAAACAATATAAGTATATCTAACATGAGTAGCCGTCAACCCTTCAGTTTTTTCAATTCTTCTTCTAGAAATTCTTTTTCAGCTTCTAATTTTAAATAATCATGCACACTGTTGACAGCTGTAAGCACAGCAACTTTCGTCGTATCCAAGTAAGGATTTCGGACGCTGAGCTCACGCATCCGCTCGTCAACAATTGTCGCAACTTGCCGCACGTGTGCCGACGAATCAGTTCCGATGATTGTATACGGTTGTCCATAGATATCAATGGTGATGCGTGTTTTCTGTTCTTCTTCCACTGTCATAACCTCCTGCTGAAAACTATGAAGTTTATCATACCATGAAAAAGGAAGTTTTGTGAACAAAGGCATTGCCTCATAACAATTTTTGTGCTTTCCGTTGGGCAAGGTATACTGATGAACAGGTAATAGAGTGAACGGTTTGAAAGGATGATTACATTGGCAAATACAGTACTTATTTTATCGGATGAAAAATTAACTGCACTTAAATCTTATTATAAGAGTGATGTGGTGAAACGCAATGCACCTGGAGTTGTGTTTGCGGCAAAGACAGCGAATACATCGATCACTGCATATCGCTCTGGGAAAGTGTTGTTTCAAGGGGGGGGTGCTGAAGTGGAAGCTGAGAAGTGGGAATCCGGTTCCGCTACAAGTACGAGTGAAGGTGCTTCAACGAAAAAAGTTGTTGCAAAAGGTGCAGCACTTCCCGATCGACTGGAGACACTTTCTGTTATAGGTTCTGATGAAACGGGTACGGGTGACTTTTTCGGTCCTGTAACCGTTTGTGCATGTTACGTGCGTGCCGATCAGATTGCTCTCGTTTCTGAACTTGGCGTAAAAGATTCCAAGTTACTGACGGATCCTTATATGCGTTCGATTGCCCCCGATTTGAAATCGGTGCTGACGTATAGTGTGCTCACGTTGAAAAACGAGAAGTACAATCGAGTTCAGGCAAAAGGTTGGTCTCAAGGGAAAATAAAGGCAATGATGCACAACCAAGCCATCCGCCACGTGTTGCGCAAAATGGAAGAAGAGCATCCCGATTATATATTGATTGACCAGTTTGCAGAACGCGGTGTGTATTACAACCACTTGAAGAATGAAACTGAGATTGTTCGGGAGAATGTGCTGTTTGCTACGAAGGCAGAAGGGTTGCACGTGGCGGTTGCTGCCGCTTCGATTATTGCACGGGTGGCATTTTTGGAAGAGATGGACCGCCTTAGTGATCTTGCAGGGCGTACGCTTCCGAAAGGTGCTGGGAAAAAGGTAGATGAAACCGCAGCTTCGATTTTGATTTCAAAGGGCGAGCCGTTTTTGAAATCGCTGACGAAGTGGCACTTTGCGAATGCGAAGAAGGCTGCGGGGTTGGCTGCTAAGAAGCGTGGCTGACGTGGAATGGAGCGGTTTGGTGGGAGTATCGAGCGCTTCGCTTCAGGAACCACGACATCTCACTTACAAACAAAAAAACAGAGGGAGGACCGGCATCTGCCAGTTCTCCCTCTGTTTTTCATCTAACATCAGACGCGTAACACAGCGCCTGATTTTTCTTTTAGTGCAGCGAGTACTTTGTCGTGACGCGTAACAACTTCCTCGTCTGTCAATGTACGCTCTGCATCGAAATACGTTAATGAGAACGCGATCGACTTCGTGCCTTCTTCGACTTTGTCGCCTTCGTACAAGTCGAATACCGCTACGTCTTTCAACAACTTGCCGCCCGCATCTTGAATGATTTCCATCAAGCTGCCTGCTGCTTCGTCTTTTGAAACGACCAATGCAATATCACGTGACATAGACGGATAGCGTGGAACTTGCTCATACACAAGTGCTTCTGCAGATTCAGCGAGCAATAGCGCTAAGTTCATTTCCGTTACATATGTCTCTTTCAAATCACGTTTTTTCTGTTCTGTAGGATGCAATTGACCGACTACACCGACCGTTACGCCGTTTAGCAAGATATCAGCTGTTCGTCCCGGATGCAAGCCGTCGTGAGTTGCTTTTACATACGTTACTTGATCCGTAAGACCAAGCGTCTCCATCAATCCTTCGATGATTCCCTTCATTACGAAGAAATCGACTTTCTTTGTTTCTTGTTGCCATGCATGATCAACCCATTTGCCTGTAATCACTGCTGCAACGTGTCCGACTTCTTTCGGAAGACCATCTTCTTGTGTTCCAAGGAACACCGATCCCGTCTCATATAACGAAACTGTGTCAATGCGACGCGCGACGTTGTACGTCGTTGCATCCAACAAATGTGGAAGCAAGCTTTGACGTAATATGCTGCGGTCTTCACTCATTGGCATAAGAAGTTCTGTGACTGGAGCGGTCTCTAGTGCAAAGCTTTGAGATTCAGCGCGTGACGTCAACGAATACGTGATTGCCTGGTAAAGACCGGCACTCTCCATGTAACGACGAACGAGGCGTCGTTTTTCTTGAGAACTAGTCAATCCACCCGGAACACTTTCGCCTATTGGCAATGTCATCGGAATTTCATCGTAACCAAAAAGACGAGCGATTTCTTCGATTAAATCCTCTTTGATACGTAGATCTTGTCTGCGTGTAGGTGCATCGACGATTAGCTGACCGTTTACCGCTTCTACAGAGATTTTTAAGCGTTTTAAAATCGTAACCATTTCGTCCATCGGAATCTTCATACCGAGACGCTGGTTCACGTAATCCGGTGACAACAAAATGCGAACTGATTCTTTATTCAACTCATCGAACTGGACAGATCCAGCCAACACTTCCCCGCCAGCAAGTTCTGCCATCAGATGTGCTGCACGCTCTGCTGCTTCAGCAACTCGATTCGGGTCTACCCCTTTTTCAAAACGTGTACTTGCATCACTGCGCAATCCAACGTCTTTAGACGTTTTGCGAACGGAAGCAGGTGCAAAATAAGCCGATTCGATGACAACCGTCGTTGTGCCGTCGTGAACTTCGGAATTCGCTCCACCCATAACTCCCGCAAGTGCTACAGGCTCTTTACCGTTTGTAATTACAAGCTGATCAGCATGTAACGTCCGCTCGACGTCATCGAGTGTTGTCATCTTTTCGCCCTCAACAGCGTGACGTACAACGATTTCTTTCGTTGCTAGACGATCGTAGTCGAATGCGTGTAATGGTTGGCCGTATTCCAGCAAAACAAAATTCGTAATGTCGACAACGTTGTTATGTGGTCTAACGCCTGCAGCCATCAAGTAGTTTTGAAGCCACAATGGTGACTCTGCAACTTTTAAGTTTTTAACTACTTTCGCAACATACATCGGATTGTCTTGTACCGCTTCTACTTTCAGCGTCAACACGTCTTCCGCTTTTTCACTAGAAGCTGTGTATTCGATCTTTGGAAGTTTAACTTCTTCGGATAAAATCGCACCGACCTCATACGCAACACCTAGCATGCTAAGTGCGTCGGAACGGTTTGGAGTTAAATCGAATTCCAGAATGACGTCATCTAAACCAAGAACTGAAAGCGCGTCAGTGCCTGGTATAGCATCAGCTGGAAGGACATAAATACCTTCTGCATACGCTTTTGCGACAGTCTTTCCTTCAACGCCAAGCTCTTGAAGTGAACATATCATACCGTTAGAAACTTCTCCGCGAAGTTTCGCTTTTTTAATCTTCATGCCGCCTGGCAATTTCGCACCAGGAAGCGCAGCAATAATGTTTTGTCCTGCAGCTACGTTCGGAGCTCCACAAATAATTTGAACCGTTTCTTCGCCGACGTTCACTTGGCAAATGTTCAATTTGTCAGCTTCCGGATGCTTTTCACACGATTCTACGTGTCCGACAACGATGTTCGTCAATCCTTCGGAACGATCGATAATCGTATCGACTTCAATACCCGCACGTGTAATCTTTTCAGCAAGATCTGCAGGTGCGATGCCTTTTGTATCCACATAATTTTCTAGCCATTTCGTTGATACGTACATGGGCTCTCCTCCTTACACTTCTGTGCGGTTAAATTGTGATAAGAAACGCATATCGTTCGTGAAGAAATGGCGAATGTCTTCGACGCCATACTTCAGCATTGCAATTCGCTCTGGTCCCATACCGAACGCAAAACCAGTGAATACAGCAGGATCATATCCAGCCATTTCGAGGACGTTTGGATGTACCATACCGGCACCCAAAATTTCAATCCAACCTGTTTTCTTACAGACGTTACAACCCGATCCACCACACTTGAAGCATGAGATATCCATCTCTACTGAAGGCTCTGTGAATGGGAAGAAGCTTGGACGAAGACGAATTTCGCGCTCTTCACCGAACATCTTTTTCGCAAATAGAGCGAGTGTCCCTTTCAGGTCACTCATTCGGATGTCTTCGCCAACAACGAGACCTTCGATTTGCGTGAACTGATGAGAGTGTGTCGCGTCGTCGCTATCGCGGCGATACACTTTACCTGGACAGATAATTTTAATTGGCTCACCTTTTTTAGCAGCCATTGTACGTGCTTGAACTGGAGACGTGTGAGTACGTAGTAAGACGTCTTCCGTAATGTAGAACGAATCCTGCATATCTCGGGCTGGATGACCTTTCGGTAGGTTCAACGCTTCGAAGTTGTAGTAATCTTGTTCAACTTCAGGACCTTCCGCAACTTCATATCCCATACTGATGAAGAAGTCTTCAATCTCTTCAACGACACGTGTTAGCGGGTGATGATTGCCAAGTTTAACGGGTCTACCAGGTAGAGAGATATCAATCGTTTCTATTTCAAGTTTTTCATTAACAGCTTGCTGCTCGAGCAATTCCATTTTTTCTTCTAAAGAGGTAGTAACGGTTTCACGCACGACATTCACAAGTGCGCCCATTTTAGGACGTTCGTCTGCCGGAAGTTTCCCCATTCCTTTTAAGAGATCCGTAATCGGTCCCTTCTTCCCTAGATAAGCTACACGCACGTCGTTCAGTTCTTTCACTGACGCTGCGGCTTCAATCTTTTGCAGTGCTTCTTGTTTCAACTGTTCCAGCTGCTGCTCCATTGTCATTCTCCTTTCAAAATAGCTTTGTTGAAAGCTTAACAAAATAAAAACTCGTCCCCTAAAAAAGGGACGAGGACGAATTCGCGGTACCACCCTGATTATCACGCCAGTCGTGCACATGATCTCTCAACTTCGGAATAACGGTCCGTAGCCGGCTCATCTTTACAGCAATATGCTGGTCCTGATGGCAGCTCGCGGGGTGAACGGTAACAGTTTCGACCATCCATACTTCCAGTCAAGGTATGGATTCCCTAGCGTCAATTGTTCTGTTTCCTCTTCCCGGTCAACACTTCTGTAATCTGTTAATGCTATTTACCTCATCAGTATAGCGGAATCCGCTTCATACTTCAATAGTTGAACGACTTAGCGACGTGCGTAAGTGTACAATAGAACGCCCGCAGCAACAGCAACATTCAACGACTCTGCTTCACCGTACAACGGAATCTTCACAATCGTATCCGCTTGCTCAAGGTATTCATCCGAAACACCTGCTCCTTCGTTGCCGACAAGAAGCGCAAAGGCTGGCATGGCATCCACTGTAAAGTGGTCTTTCGCTTGTTGTAAACCGGTTCCAATCACTTGGAGACCGCCTTGTTTCGCACGTTCAATCCATTCGTTCAAGTCCCCTTTTACGATAGGAATATGGAAATGGGAGCCTTGCCCGGAACGTACAGTCTTCGGGTTGAACGGATCCGCACATCCTTTGCCAAGTATTACAGCGTCCATTCCAGCTGCATCTGCAGTACGAATCATCGTACCGATGTTGCCTGGATCTTGAACTGCGTCGATGAATAACAGACGTTTCCACTGTGAATAGGACTCTTCTGAAGGAATCGACTGTCTGCAATGAGCGAAAATCCCTTGCGGATGTTCTGTCTCTGAAATTTCAGCAGCTACCGCTTTCGTCATTTCGATAATTTGAATGGAAGACTCTTCTAATTCAAACGGAACTTCGACATCTTCACGGAACATGATATGCAATACAGAACCTTCGATCTTCAACGCTTCTTCAACTAAGTGATGACCTTCGATGATGAATTCTTCAGACCGTTCCCGCTCTTTTTTCGTTGTAACAAGTTTTTTCCAATGTTTCACAAGTGCATTTTGCGTAGATTCAATACGTTTCATAGTGTAGGATGACTTCCTTTTTTTCTTTTTAGTGTATCAAACAGAAGCCTTCTTGGCGATACTAAACTCAAGTACGCAGAAAGGAGGTCAGATGAATGAATTTTCAAATCAGGGATGCAATCACAGCAAATATGACAGATAACAAAGCGCAAGACATTCGTGGAGTTGTCGATGACGCGATTGAGCGTGGTGAAGAACATCTGCTTCCTGGCTTAGGCGTGTTCTTTGAGAAGTTATGGCAACGCGCTGATGATCAGGAAAAGATGAAGATTACAGGGGAACTGGAGCACGCATTTGCTGCTCAATGAACCATATTGAAAAGGGATCGCAACCCACTGTACAAGTGGACTGCGATCCCTTTTCACATTACCTTACAGTAAGGCGGCCAGCAAAGCTTTCTGTGCGTGCATACGGTTTCCAGCTTGTTGGAATACGACGGATTGTGACCCATCAATAACCGATGCCGAAACTTCTTGCCCACGATGTGCGGGTAGACAGTGCATGAACGTGTAATCGGTTTTTGCATAAGCAGCGAGTTCATCGTTGATTTCAAATCCATCGAAGTCAGAGAGTCGTTGTTCTGCTTGTTCGTCGTCCCCCATACTAACCCAAACATCGGTGTAGAGGATGTCAGCATTTGTTGCAGCAGCTACCGGATCCGTCAACTGCATCATCGTCACCCCTGACTGCTTCGCTACTTTTTCAATGGATTGTGCAATCTCAGTGTCTATCTCATATCCGACAGGGGTAGCGATTGCTGTATGAATGCCCATTTTCGCAGCCGCCATTAGCAACGAATGCGCGACATTGTTACCGTCACCGATATAGACGAGTTTCAATCCTGCTAGCTTCCCTTTCACTTCCTGGATTGTCAGAAGATCTGCAAGCGCTTGGCATGGATGGAATTTATCAGTCAATCCGTTAATGACAGGGATCGATGCGTTGTCCGCAAACTCTTGCACCATCTCATGGGAGTTCGCACGGATCATGACGCCATCCAGAAATTCAGAGAAAACCTTTGCTGTATCTGCAATCGACTCGCCACGACCGATTTGAAGCTCTGTCGGATTCATCATCAACGCATGCCCACCTAATTGGTACATGCCCACATCGAACGAAATTCGGGTGCGCGTTGAATTCTTTTCGAAAATCATTCCAAGCGTTTTCCCTTCCAACGGTTTCGATACACCACCAGCTAAGAAATCTTTTTTCATTTTCGTCGCATGGTCTAACAAATATTCGATTTCTTCTGACGAAAAATCCTCGATGGCTAAAAAATCTTTTCCTTTTAATTGCTTCTCCATAAATTTCAATTCGAATGCACTTGTCATATAATCATCCTCCATGAATAAAATTGGTTATTCACAGTATAGTTATGAATAATTATAAAGTCAAATGTATTTTTATACTTTAATCAATTTAAAAAAAGCAGACCGTTTGAATGGTCTGCCTCAAGCTGTTTTATTCAGAAATAATCTTATCGACTGCTTCTTGGTCAAGCTTTTTAATAACTTCTACAATCAGTTTTACAGCGTTCTCGTAGTCGTCGCGATGGAGCATAGCTGCATGGCTATGAATATAGCGAGTTGCAACTGTGATGGCAATCGAAGGTACACCATTGCCACTCAAGTGAATCGAACCAGCATCCGTTCCGCCACCTGACATGGAGTCGAACTGATACGGAATTCCGTTTTCTTCAGCTGTATCGACAACAAAGTTACGTAATCCTTTATGTGCGATCATTGACGCGTCATAGAGAATGATTTGTGGCCCGTCTCCCATTTTCGCTGCTGCTTCTTTAGCAGTAACTCCCGGAGTGTCTCCAGCAATACCTACATCCACTGCAATACCGATATCCGGCTTGATTTTGTTTGCTGCAGTACCTGCGCCACGAAGACCAACTTCTTCTTGGACAGCTCCTACGCTATACAACGTATTCGGGTGACCTTGTTTTTTAAGTTCTTTCATAACGTCGATTGCAATTGCACAACCGATACGGTTATCCCATGCTTTTGCAAGCAAATATTTTTCGTTGTTCATCACTGTGAATTCGAAGTACGGAACGACCATGTCTCCAGGTAAAACGCCCCACTCCATTGCCTCTTCGCGTGAAGACGCCCCGATATCAATAAACATATCTTTAATATCTACAGGCTTTTTACGTGCTTCAGCAGGTAGAATATGTGGCGGTTTTGAACCGATGATTCCAGTAATAGAATCTCCCTTACGCGTTACAATCGTTACACGCTGAGCGAGCATTACTTGTGACCACCAACCACCTATCGTTTGGAAGCTTAAGAAGCCTTTATCGTCAATTCGTGAAATCATGAAACCGACTTCATCAAGATGACCCGCAACCATGACCTTAGGGCCGTCTGCAGCTCCTGTATGCTTTGCGATGAGTGAACCGAGGCCGTCCTGGTCAATCTCATCTGCAAATGGCTCGAGATAACGTTTCATAACGTCGCGTGGTTCACGTTCGTTACCACCCGTTCCCTTTGCATCTGTAAGTTCTTTAAGCATGTGTAGCGTGTCATCCATTTTAACCAAATCTTTCGACCCCCTAAGTAAATATGTTACTAGTATAATACAAGTTCGGATATTTTCAAAGTATCCTAAGCATTCTTACAATAATTCTTTTCTAAGTTCAGCAGCCGTTTTTACTGACAGTAGACCTGGCGGAATATCGAACACTGTTTTCGCACCATGTTGTCCTGATTTGTCTAATTTATAGGCAGCACGCGCGTAAGCAGTTAACACGCTCGAAGTGAACTCTGGATTGCTATCCAAAGTTAAGGAATACTCCATAACTTGGTTCGTGCCTTCCCCAGTCTTTCCACTTCGGATAACGAATCCACCATGAGGCATCGTGCTATGGTTTTCAGCCATTTCAACTTCACTGATGAAAGACACCGTTGTGTCGTAGTCCGCGAAGTAATCAGGCATTGTAACAATGGTCTCTTTAACAGTTGATGAATCAGCGCCTTCATCCAAAACGACATAACATTCACGGGTATGCTTTTGTCGGGTCGACAGTTCAGGCTGTTCACCTGCCCGGACTTGAGCGATCGCTCGTTCGGATGGAATTGTATACTGGACTGCGTTCTTGACGCCTTCGATCCGACGTACAGCATCTGAGTGACCTTGGCTTAGCCCTTTGCCCCAGAATGTATATGTCACACCGTCAGCAAGCACAGTCTCTCCATATAGACGATTCAATGAAAACAGGCCGGGATCCCAACCTACAGACAAAATCGCTGTTTTGCTAGCGGGTTTTGCTGATTCATCGAGTGCCTCGAAGTATTCAGGAATTTTAGCATGTGTATCAAAACTATCGACTGTCGAAAACAGCTTTGCGAGCATCGGACCTTGTTCTGGTAAATCAGCTCGAGAACCGCCACAAAGGATCATGACGTCTACATCGTTAACATGTGCTTCAACTGTATTCAAATGATGAACAGGTACACTAGCACCGACTGGTTGAACCGTACCAGGGTCTCTGCGAGTAAAAATTCCAACCAACTCCATGTCTGGCTGCTGTGCAATCGCATATTCGACCCCTTTACCAAGATTCCCGTAACCAGCGATTCCAATTCTAATTTTCGATTCCATGACCCATTCCCCCATTTCGTTTGACTATTCGTTATTTTACAGTTTTTCTAGTGAGATTGCCATTTTTTCTTAACATTCGCCTTTCTACAATTTCGTCACACATTTCGCATTTTGCGGACCCGTTACTTCATTGTCCATTGATTTAACACGCTGTCATGATAAAATGTACATGGTTTATGAATTCTAGAAACGAGGCGTATGTATGCGATTCTTTGTTTATTTAATCGTTTTCTTTTCATTTTTTGATTTATTTTCACAGCTACCTATTATGAGCCCATTTGCACTCTCTCTAGGTGCCTCTACTTTTATAGCAGGATTAGTTGTCGGAACTTACTCATTGGCAAACGTATTCGGTAATGTCATTTCAGGTTTTGTGACGGATCGAAAAGGTCCTTTTGTCATATTACTCGTTGGCCTCTTCACGAATGCGATTTCCTTAACGTTATATTCAACCGTCGATGCTCCTTGGTTATTGGTCGGTGTTCGATTTGTTCATGGATTCACGAATGGGTTAATTATCCCTGCTGCATTTACATTCCTTGCAAATCGTGCTCAACCTGAAAAACGCGGAAAAAGTGTTGCTATCTCCGGGGCGTTTGTCGGTATGGCTGCCATTGCTGGTCCTGCATATAGCGGAATTGTCGCTTCTATCATCGGAAATCCATCAAAAGGAACACCAATGATTATGCTGGTCAATGGAGTTATTATGGCTATTCTTGCATTGCTAGCATTTGTAGTTCTTCGTTCAGTCAAACGTGTGAAGAAGGAACAAGGAAAATCATCCGAGAAACATGTGGGAAATATGTTCCGCCACCCTGGCATTCAACGCGCGTTCGCCGGTGCCTTCTTCCTAATGTTCTCTCAAGGAGTTCTCGCTCTAATTCTTCCATTGAAAGTCGAAGCACTTGGATTCGATACGAAAACGACTGGGATGTTACTCAGTACATTCGGAGTTGTCGCGATTCTCGTGTTCCTCTTGCCTATCAATCGCATCTTTGACAGAGTAAAACCGATGATTACGCTCGCCTTTGGTATTTCTCTGATGGGAATTAGCATGTTATTGCTGGGTCAAGCGCATGAGTTGCTAAATCTTTATGGAACAATGGCGTTATATGGAGTCGGATTTGCCTTTCTATTTCCTTCCATCAACACTTTGCTCATCGATTCTTCTGAAGCAGCTCATCGTGGTAAAGCCTATGGCTATTTCTATGCGTTCTTCTCTATGGGTGTCGTCGTTGGGTCCTATACAATTGGCGCATTGAATTTGAATTTCCAAGGAGCCTTCACGTTTACTGGTATACTATTGCTCCTTGTTGCAGTGTATACCACTTACGGCTTGGTCAAACAACGGACAGCATCGGCTCGCTAAATGGGATTCATCCTCCAAACGTAAAAAACCTGCATTTCGAGATGCGTAAATAGGCTTTGCATTACCGCTCAATTCGTGGACATGATATGATAAGAAACAGATTTATCTTAAAGATGGCGGAATGGAGTGGTTCCTATCGGGATTAATGTATATGTAACATTTAACGGAAATTGTCGCCAAGCTGTGGAATTCTATGCGGATGCATTCAATACGGAGAATCCTCAGTTTATGACATTTGGTGAGTCTCCACAGAATCCTGAATACCCTTTGCCTGAAGAGGCAAAAGATTTCATCATGCATACACGTCTTACAATAAAAAATGATGTGATCATGTTCTCTGACACATTCCCTGGCTCTCCCGTCGTTGCCGGTAATAACATCAGCCTGGCATTCGTCAGTGATGATACCGATGAACTCGCTGTGGCCTTCGAAAAGCTCAAGCAAGGTGGTCACGTGTCCTTGGAGTTACAGGAGACATTTTTCAGTAAATACTATGGGAAAGTGAAAGATCAGTTTGGGGTCGAATGGCAAGTAAGCCACGAAGAATAACCGGATACAAAACAAAAAACATACTAGCCACTAGTATGTTTTTGTTTTGCCTATTTGTGTAAACCCACTATCATATCTCCTGGAGCTGAAACGATTTAATCTCATCGATGAAGGCTTTTCCATAGATTTCAAGCTTCGTTTGTCCGACACCCGCAACATCCAAAAACTCAGCACTCGTTGCAGGTTTTTTCATAGCCATATCTTTTAACGTTTTGTCCGAGAAGACGACGAATGGCGGAACGCCTGCTTCTTGCGCAAGTGTTCGTCTCAATTGTCGAAGCTGTTCGAACAATGGATCGTTTTCAGTCACAGCTTTCGAAACGAACGAACCTTTACGCATAATCTTATCATTGCCGAGTAACACTTCTTTGCCACGTTCCGCAACCCGAATCGTCGGGAACTGACCATTTTCAACTTGCAAACAGTTGGCTGAAATGAGGAACTCGATGAAATCGGATACTTCTTTTGCATTCTTCTCTTTTAAAATACCATAAGTTGTTAACTCATTGAATTTAAAATCTAATAGTTTCTTATTCCTTGAGCCTGTTAATACTTGAGCGATCATCGTCTTACCGAACCGTTGTCCCATCCGTATAACGCAAGACAACACTTTTTGTGCTTCGAGTGTAACGTCCATCTGTACACGGGTATCGGTACAATTTGCACATCGCCCACATTTAGGTGCATCTTTTTCACCAAAATATGTGACGATGTATTGCTGCAAACAATTTTCCGTATGACAATAATCGATCATCCCTTGCAACTTTTCAAGTTCGGCTGGCGTACGTGATGGATCGGGTGATTGGTCAATAAGGAAACGTTGCGTCTGAATATCTTGTGAAGCGAAAAGCAGAATACATTCACTATCCAATCCGTCTCGTCCTGCACGACCCGCTTCTTGATAATAGCTTTCCATGTTTTTCGGCATCTGATAGTGGATGACGTATCGGATATTCGATTTGTCGATCCCCATACCAAATGCATTTGTTGCTACCATGACAGTTGTTTCGTCATTCAAGAAACGCTCTTGTTCAAGATGACGCTCCGTATCGGACATGCCTCCATGATATTTCGACACTTCAAAACCAGCACGGCTCAGGAGATCGTAAATGCTTTCTACCGCCTTACGAGTGGCGGCATAAACAATACCTGCCTCTCCTTTGTTTTTACTCGCAACTTCTTTGATGAATTGCTCACGATTTTGACCTTTTACAACCGTGAATACGAGGTTGGAACGCTCGAATCCTGTCATAACTGTTTGCTCTTGTGGAATCCCGAGTTGCATCCGTATATCTTCACGGACATTAGGAGTTGCGGTTGCTGTAAGTGCAAGCAACACTGGCTTTTCATCGAAACAATTCAAAACGCGACTAATATTGCGGTAGCTTGGTCTGAAATCGTGCCCCCATTGTGAAATACAGTGCGCTTCGTCAATTGCTATCATTGGTACACGCATCCGACTCAATTCTCTCAAGAATGACTCGGACTCCAAGCGCTCTGGTGCAATATAAAGAAGTCGGTAGTGTCCCGCAATCGCATTTTCAAGAATTCCGAAATACTCTTCAGACGAAAGTGTGCTATTTATGTAAGCAGCAGGAATTCCAAGTTGCCAAAGAGAATCGACCTGATCTTTCATTAAAGAAATGAGTGGGGAAATGACGAGGACTGTTCCGTCCAGCAACATCGCAGGTACTTGATAACATAATGATTTACCGCCACCCGTCGGCATGACGCATAAGGCATCTTGTCCATCCATAACATGTTGAATGACTTGCTCCTGTCCTGTGCGGAACGATGTATAGCCGAATTTTTCAGCGAGCACATCCAGTGCTTGTTGCATCATTGTTTGTCCTCCCTTCATTGGAAACACGTCATTCATCGAACGAATGACGTGCCAGTTGCATTTATATTGAGGGAATCCTACATTAAAGAAAGCGCTGATCGTATCCTTTATTTCAAAAATAAGTCTTGCGCGTTCATGCATCCCTTATAGAAAAGTATCTACTCTTAGAATAGCAGATTCGTTAGGAGAATGGAACGGACCAACACTGAATCATAGAAATACACTCAAACAAAAAAACCGCTTCGCACGAGTACGAAAACGGCTTTCACTATAAGTTACGGAGGCGAGAGGATTTGAACCCCTGCGGCGCTTGCACGCCCTAGCTGATTTCGAGTCAGCCCCCTTCAGCCTCTTGGGTACGTCTCCAATTTAACGAAGAAAATTATAACAGTAACAGTTTGTGTCTTCAATAAAAAAACCTCTTCGCTAAACTCCTTGGAAGGTAGTCTGGCAAAAGAGGCGATCACTTATACTTTTGAAATTTTGAAATTGCTAACCATTGCCCAAGAAAGAATGAGCATTGCAATGACTAGGTACGGTGCAGCTACATAAGGAATTGCAAAGTATAACGCTGTTAACACAACACCTGCCGCAGTAATCGGAACACCACGGAAAACACCATCAAATTCTTCCACATTATAACGTGCTAAGCGAACTGCACCACAAGCGATATAGATGATTGTCGCTGCAATTCCTACCCATAGCATTTCAGATAATGCCGTGTGATAAATCAAGACCGCTGGTGCAATCCCGAACGAAATAATGTCACTCAGGGAATCTAATTCTTTCCCAAACGCTGATTCAGTATGGAAATGACGAGCTGTCATCCCGTCAAACCGATCGAATAACGCTGCCAGGAATATGAATACCAAACTCATGTGGGACAAATCTCTTGAAATGAGTATAATAGCAATAACACCAAAGCTTAAGTTGACTAAAGTGATGGCATTCGCCAATTGTGCCTTTACTTTAGTATAATCAATGTATCTAAATGAAAACATAACAAACCTCCCTGTATTATATACTAGTTAAAGATGGTGATTCTATTGAAAAAGAAATTACTTAAATCATTGGTCGAATTGACAGGAAATCCATTGGCATCTCGCTTACTTCAGCATTTGGCTTCATCACGACTTAGCAAACCGCTCATTCATACATACTCGAACGCTTACAAAATCGATGAATCCAGTATGGCGTACCCACGAGAGCATTACACGAGCATCCAAGACTATTTCACTCGTACTCTTAAACCGGGAGCGCGACCCTTCGATTCTTCAAAGGATACACTGATCTCCCCTTCTGACGGACAGCTAAGCGCATTTGGTCCCGTAGAAGACGGACATCGGTTTACAATTAAAGGTCATACGTATAGTATAAATCAAATATTCATGGATGAGAAGAGGGCTTCTGTATATAAAAACGGTTGGTATTATGTTTTCTACTTGTCACCCGCTGATTATCATCACTTTCACTACCCGGCAGATGGGCACGTAAATAGCCGTTACGCTCTCGGAACTATTTCATATCCTGTAAATAACATGGGACTAACTTATGGAGACAAACCTTTTGAAACAAACTATCGTCTCATTACTGAACTCTCCACAGAGTTTGATAAAGTAGCACTTGTCAAAGTAGGGGCACTCAATGTAAACTCCGTACAACTGTACTCTTCTTCAAAAGAAGCACATAAAGGAGAAGACTTTGGATACTTCTCATTTGGTTCGACAATTTTGTTATTCGTTGCAGGAGATACTCCTTTCACACCGTCTGTATCAGAACCTGGTGCAATTCTAGTTGGAGAAACAATCGGCACATGGCACCCAAACACACCATCATCAAAGAACTGACAAAAGAGGGATTCTAGTGAGTGTTTTTCAGGAGTTTGTTACCCACTACGGGTATTTCGCTGTATTTCTATTTCTTGCCCTCGGTATATTCGGTCTTCCTATGCCAGATGAATTTGTTATCGTCTTTACGGGATATTTGTCTTCTTCAGGGCTGCTAAATTTCACAAGCGCCATGATTATCGCCATTTTCGGTGTCTTTATCGGTACGCTTGTAACGTATGCAATCGGTAAAAAAGTAGGCCGTCCGATTGTCGAACGTTTTGGAAAATGGGTTGGTTTATCTGAAAAGAGGGTCCTTCGTGTAGAACGGTGGTTTAGCCGTTATGGTTCCTGGACTGTGACGCTCGGATTCTTCATTCCCGGGATGCGCCATTTTGTCTGCTGCTTTTCAGGGATGAGCGGAATGGCGGTTAAACGCTATATGATTTTCTCATCTTTAGGAACTACTCTTTCAGGCATTATATGCATCACACTCGGCTATTTGTTCGGCTGGCCATTTTAAAACACTCCGCATTCCGCGGAGTGTTTTTACTTATGTTAATAATCGAAACGCTTCGTCAGGTGGTACTGGACGACTGAAGTAATACCCTTGGATACGATCTGCCCCAATAGCCCGTAACAAATCTAATTGTTCTTTTGTTTCTACACCTTCCATAATGGTCACTTGTCCGAGACCCGATGCAATCGAAACGATTCCTCTTAATACAGATGCGGCTTGTGATTCATGGGTTTCCAAATCATCCAGGAAAGACCGATCGACTTTTAAATATTGGAATGGTAATAGACTTAAGATGGCCAAGGAAGAATACCCCGTCCCAAAATCATCTAACGCCGTACTAATTCCAAGTTCATTCAATTTCGTTACCGTTTGAAGTGCTTTTTCGCTATCCACAACTACTACGGATTCTGTAATTTCAAAAACTAAACTATCTGCAGCAGCATTGGTTTCCAACAAAATATCACGTACTCTTGATATAAAAGAGTCGTCCAGCAATTGCTTAACAGAGACATTGACAGTGACGTACAAGTCAGGATATCCATTTGCCCGCCATGCACCTACTTGAATAGCAGCTCGTTGGATGATCCAATCTCCAACCTCCAAAATCATGCCCGATTCCTCCAAATGAGGGATGAACTCTATCGGGCTCACCATGCCGAATTCTTTAGAATCCCAGCGCAGTAATGTTTCAAAACTTACGATTTTTTCCTCCTGAAAGCTATAAATTGGTTGATAGACCAATCTGAATTCTTGCTGATTCAACGCATCCGAGAGCGCTTTGACAAAGAGTTTGCGTTCACTATCAAGGAGCGCTAACTTCTTCGTGAAAAAGGCGTACGGAACTTCTGTTAGAGACCTCGCTTCCTGACAAGCAAACACGACATCGTGAATGAACTGCAACGGTTTCCCGTTGTCATCTGTGCTCACATTACGAATCCCTGCATAGACATCCAAACGAATCGTGTCATGCGATACTACATACATTGGACGTTCAAGCAACGCACAGAAGTCTTCTGTTAGTTGTTCTGCTTCAGCTTGTGTGCGCTCACCAGGAAGCAACAACGCAAATTCCCCACCACTAATACGGTATGTTGAATACTTCAAGTCCACTGCATCCGACAACCTCTTACCGACAGTTCGTAAGATTTCGTCCCCATTTTCGTATCCAGCCCAATTGTTAATGTTCTTAAATTCCTTGATGTTAAAGAGAATCAGTGTATAAGGCTTCTGTTTTACCTCTCGTAAATAACCACAGTCATCTTCAAGCTTTATCAAATTGCCGAGACCAGTTAAGACATCTCGATAAGATTGCTGACGCTGTTGTTTTTCAGATTGATAGATATACATATAGCTGCCAAGTAAGGAAAAGAATATTAAAACGCCAATGAACGTATAGTGCCAACGTTTCGCTAATACTTTCTCAGTTTTTGGGTGCCCTGCAGAATCTACAGCAGTGATCCAATCATTCCAAGCTTCCTTATAAAAAAGATAATGGGCAGTTTTCTCGTCTTCTACGATGACGCCTGATACGGAATTCGAAATTTTATCCAAAATCTGCTTACCTTCATGGATTGCATCGTCATGTGTAATCGCATCTTTTGATGTATATACAACCTGTTCGTTTTTCAATAAGTACACGGTTCCAAGCAACGAAGTGTTGTTAATGAGACGATGAATGACATCCGATAAGTTAACAACTCCAGAAAGAACTCCGATCACTTCACCATTTTTAATAACTGGTACTGAAATAGCGGAAACTTTCTTATTTGGATCTTGTTCAAAAAGAAATAAGTCACTCGTCGTAATGTGGCCCGACATGGCACGTTCGAACGCCTTTCGCTCTTTAACTTCAAAAACGGAACCATCCGCCGCCATTATTTTACCGTCCGGTGAGATAAAACCTAACCCTGCTAAAAATGGCATCTTATTATTTTGTTCTTTCAAAAATAATTGCAATTGCTCTTTGTTATCTGATATGACACTTATGTATTTCGCAATCAGTTCAAGCTCTCCAACGCGCTTGTTACCAAAACGATTTGCTTCTGATGCAACATCGTCCAGTAATTCTCCGGTTTCCTTATAAATAGCTTCTGCATTTTCTATTCTTTCGTTGTTGTATTCGTTGACGAGAAAAAGAATTGTCGCTATGAATAAACAAGTTAACACAATCAAGGCTAACGGCTTTTTGGACTTAGACATGACGGACTCCTTCCCTTTCGCTTCACCTAATACTTTAAATCTAGTTATTTGGATATATTCCCTATGTATATCGGCAGGTCTACGTCGAAACTAAAGCATTTTCTAAAAACAAGAAAAGACTACGAAAAATGGATGAGCTTACCTCCATTTTTCATAGTCTTAGTTGCTCATTATGATTTGAATTTTCTCTTTCAAATACCACGGTCCAATTCGACGAGTCTACGGTAGCGGCTAGAGTGTTCAAGAAGTTCATCGTGATTTCCTTCGTCTGCAACTGACCCAGCATCCAGGAACACGATATTATCCATCAGTTCCATCCCCATCAAGTGATGCGTAATCCAGATGACTGTTTTCCCTTTCAGACTTTCCATCATTGTCTTAATAAGATCACGTTCTGTTTCCGGATCAAGCCCGACAGCGGGTTCATCGACAATGACGACTGGTGTGTGGTTAAGGAGAATACGCGCTAACGCAATTCGTTGCCTTTCGCCTCCTGAGAATCGACGACCTGCTTCTTCCGTCTGAGTCTGTAATCCATCGGGTAGTTTGCTCAAATAACTTTCTAATCCGACCTGACGGATTACCATCTCGACTTCTTCAATTGTCGCATTTGGATTTCCGAGACGAATGTTGTTTTCAATTGTAGTTCCAAACAAATAAGGCTTCTGGTTTAAGACACTGACAATTTTGTGAATGTTTTCTCCGTATTGTTCTGGTGCTCTACCAGCGATGGAAATCGTTCCTTCTTCCGGTTTCAACGCACCAAGAAGCAATTGGACAAGTGTGGATTTACCAGCACCACTTTTCCCAAGAAGTGCAATGCGTGTGCCTTGTTTTATCGATAAGGAAGCTTGACGAAGCGCTTGAGTTGTTTCAGTTCCATATGTGTAAGAAACACCATTCACTTCGATATCCACATCGACTGGAACGTCCTCTACAGTCTCGCTAGCTTTGAATACAGACTGCGCTGTATCTTCAGTATGCTGAATACGCGCAAACGATTCGTTGTACGCCGGTATTCGTTCCACAGCGTGTGAAATCGGAATGAGCGATTCGATAATGGGAAGTGTAACGAGTGTAAATGCAGCAATATACGTTGGTAAAATAGTTCCTTCTATTGCGTGAATACCTGCCCAAATTCCAACAATTACTGTAATTGCTCCGGATATAAGGTGCAGTTGGAATGTCCGATTTTGATCACGTTTAGCAAGTTCCATATCTGTCTCGTAACTCGCATTTCGTTGCGTCGTGAATTTGCTTAGAAAATCAGCTGTTCGACTACTGATGAGCCAATCCCGGATTCCATAGACTGCATCCCCTAACGTGTGGTAAAGAGCCGTATGCTGCTGTTTCGATTTCTGTTGATGTTTCTTCATCATGACCAATGACAACAAAGGATAGACGAAAACGATGACGCTTAAACAGAGCCCTATGAACAATCCGAACTTCCAATCGAAGACAGAGAGTGAAACGGTCGCAAACACGAATATGAACAAACCACTTATGGTTGGAAAGATTGTACGGATGTAAACGTCTTGTAGATGTTCAATATCATCTGCCAATGTCCCAAGTAAGTCACCACGTTTAAAACGTGAACGAATGAACAATGCTTGCGGCTCTAACGCACGATACAATCGAACGCGCATTTCAGATAACACTTTCAACACAGCGTTATGGCCTGTCATTCGCTCTGCATAACTAAATGCTGCACGAGAAAGTCCAAACGCTCTGACCAATACTATCGGAACGTAGACAAGTAAAATCGTTTCTGGCCGTTCTGATGCAGCAGATATTAAGTACCCTGATACAAAAATCAGAAGTGCAGCAGACAAGGAAGAAAGAATGCCTAATAGAACAGTGACCGACATTAACTTCCAATACTTACTCATATACGGAGTAACGAAGCTTTTGACGTAGTTCATAGGATCATCCCTTCCCGCTGTGCACGAGCTAATTTGCTGTACACACCATTTTGTGCAGATAATTGTTCGTGTGTCCCTTGTTCAGCGATACGTCCTTCTTCCATAACGAGAATCCAGTCCATCTCTTTCATCCAATGCAATCGATGTGTCGCAAAGAAGACAAGACGATTTTCAAGAATTGGAAGGAGCAGTTGTTTAATTTCGTGTTCTGTTTCAATGTCCAAATGGGCAGTTGGTTCGTCCAACAACAATACAGATGTATCTTCTAGTAACGCTCGCGCAATTGCAACACGTTGCTCTTCTCCACCTGACAGAGGTCGACCGCCTTGACCGATCATTTCATCATAACCACCGGGTAATTCCTCAACGAGACGTTCAAGTCCTGCCGCTTGAGCTGCTTTCCGTACAGTTTCATCACTCGCTTGCGGGTGATAAAACCGGATATTTTCTGCAAGAGTATCCGAGAAAATTGTTGGGTGCTGTGGAATGTACGTCACTTGCTCTCTCCATGAATTTGAAGCAAGCGAGTCCACAGATTGGTCATCTATCTGAAATGCACCACTAGTTGGTGATGTAAAACCTGCTAACAGGTCAATCAACGTCGATTTCCCAGCACCTGAAGAGCCAACAATCCCGACCTTTTGTTTACCCGTCACGGAAAACTGGATGTCTTTCGTAATTTCAATGTCATGATCGCCTAGTTTCCCGATTGAAGCAGTAGAAAAATGGGTTTCTTTTGTAACAAGCGGAACTACGACTAAGTCATGATTAGCTGTTGCTCGAGATTCTGCCAATAACGCACGAATTTCATCAGCAGCATCCTTCCCATCCATTGTCGCGTGGAAATCTGCGCCTAGATCACGGACAGGTAGGAAGTATTCTGGTGCTAATATAAGGATTACTAACGCAGATTCTAAGCCAATTCCACCATTGATTAACCGCATGCCAAGTTCTACAGCAACGAGTGCTACAGAAAGACTTGAAAAGAAATCTAGTGAAAACGAAGACAAGAAAGCATAGCTTAACGAACGGTTTGTTGCGACACGATATTTGTCACTTACTTCTTCTATCGCTTTTTCATGAGACTTGCTTCGCCCTAAAAACTTCAGCGTTTCAATCCCTTGGATGGAATCCGCAAAGTGTCTTGAGAGTTGGCGGTACGTCCCCATTTGGTCATCTATTTTTTTCTTCGATACGATTCCAATTAAAATTAGGAAAATAATTAAAATTGGCATCACAAGGAAAAGCGTCACGCCAGACATGATATCAGACGTGACAATATAGATTAGAATAACCACTGGGATAATTCCCATCGATATCGATCGTGGTATGAAAAGTTCCACGTATTTACGGAATTTCGGGACACCTTCTAAGGTAAGAGTAAGCAACGAGCCTGAGCCTTGTCGTGCAATCATTCCTGTTCCATCCCTTAGGATAGCTCCAGCTAACTGATCTTGGGTTGAACGAGCAATTACATCTGCAAACTTGAGTGCAATTCGTTCTTTCCCCCACTGGAGGGAGTGACGAATCGCATGTGCGACAAAAAACACGGCGAGCGATATAACGGTTCCCTTCCAAGCTAGCCCATGAAACATCCGGGTGATGGCTGAGGACAAGGAGAGGGCTTGCAAGATGATGAAAGCCGCTTGTATAACTGTTAAGACTCCTACAAGGAAAAAGGCTTTCTTGCTGCCGTCATACCGAAGAAGATGTCGATCCATCAATGTTCTAGATGCTCCACATCTTCCGTAATACGTTTACGGAATACATAGTAACTCCAAATTGTATAAGCGATAACAATCGGCACCATTGTAAGTGCTACGAATGTCATTATTTTCAACGAATAATCCCCTGATGCTGCTGCCCGGATGGTCATGTTATATGCAGTATCTAGTGAACTAATCATTACGTTCGGGAACAATGCAATGAAGAATGACGCCATCACGGCAATGAGTGTAATCCCAGTAATTGTGAAACTGAATGCCTCGCGTCCTTTAGCAATTAAGCGGTGAAGGAACGCATATAATACGAAGACTACTGCAAATAATGTAATCAGAATCGGTCCTCTGTTCGCAAACGCTTCTGTATAAACCGCTGTTAACGCAACAAACGCGATTAGTACAACGCCAGTTGCCCAGTAAATTTTAAGCGCAGCATCTTTTGCACGAGTACGAAGAGATCCTTCTGTTTTCAATGTCACGAATAACAATCCGTGTAAATAAGAGAGAAGCACAAATGCTGCTCCACCTACTACTGTGTAAACGTTGACGAAATCCAAGAAGCCTGCATGCATATTCATATCCGCATCAACTGGCATTCCTTTCAACATACTTGTAAACAAGACACCTAATAGGAAAGGTGGCAAAATGCTACCTGCAAAAATTGCCCAATCCCATGTTTTCACCCATTTGTCTGCCTCGATCTTTTCTCTGAACTCGAACGCTACCCCACGGGCAATCAGTGCGAGCAACAAGACGACAAACGGCAAGTAATACCCGCTGAAAACTGTCGCATACCAATGTGGAAACGCTGCAAACATAGCACCGCCTGCTGTAATTAACCAAACTTCGTTCGCATCCCAGACAGGGCCAATTGTATGAATGAGCATTTTTTTATCTGTTTCGTTTTTAGCGAGGAACTTAATGCTCATCCCTACACCAAAGTCAAAGCCTTCAAGAAAGATAAACCCTATGAATAGAACTGCAATTATCACAAACCATAAATCACTTAGAGCCATTAGACACGCCTCCTACATTAAACGGATCTGTAACGGATACGTCTTTTTGCTTACGTTCTTCAGGTCCACGTTGGATGACCTTGACAAATAGTACAACCATAATGATCCCGAGGACCGCATAGATTGTTGAGAACGAAATAAGTGAGAACAAAATTTGTCCAGCAGAAACGTTAGGTGAAACACCATCTGCTGTCTTCATCAAACCATTCACAACCCATGGTTGACGTCCGATTTCAGACATGATCCATCCAAATGAGTTACCGATGAACGGTAAGAAAATCACTGGTATCATCACTCTCAAATACCAAGTTGTTGAAGCGATTTTTTTACGGAACAATAGGAATAACCCAAGAATACTCGTAACAACGAGTGCTCCACCTGTGCCCGCCATAATACGGAAACTCCAGAATGTTGTTTTAACAGGAGGAATGTAATCTCCTTCCCCATACTTCTCAATCATTTGCTTTTCTAGACTTTCCATTCCTAATACTTTACCTGAGAACTCATTATAAGATAGATAGCTCAACAAGTAAGGAATTTCAATCCGTCCAGTAGTTAAGCGATTTTCTGTATGGATGTTTGCAATTACTGTCCAAGCTGCAGGATCTCCACTATCTTGCCAAAGTCCTTCAGCAGCCGCCATTTTCATTGGCTGTGCGTGCATCAAATACTGAGCTTGAGCGTGACCTGTGAAGGCAAGACCTAATCCACCTACAAGTCCGACAAGCAATGCAATACCAATAGACTTTTTGAAGAAGTCAACTTGGCGCTTCTTAATAAGATAGAACGCACTGACACCGACAACGAAGAATGCACCGGTTGCGATACTACCGAAAATCGTATGCGGGAATGCTACCCACAGTTTTTCGTTTGTAAGAAGTGCGACAATGTCGTTCATTTCTGCACGGCCATTTTTTAATACGTAACCGACAGGATTTTGCATGAACGAGTTCGCTACTAGTATCCAGAATGCTGACATCATCGTTCCAATTGAAACAAGCCATATAGAAGCTAGATGAAGTTTCTTAGAAAGTTTCTGAGCACCAAAGATCCAAATCCCTATGAATGTAGACTCAAGGAAAAATGCTAGTAAAGCTTCAACTGCTAGTGGAGCTCCAAATATATCTCCTACGAATCTAGAATATGTCGACCAGTTCATCCCAAATTGGAATTCCTGGAAAATTCCTGTTACGACACCAATTGCAAAGTTTATAAGGAAGAACACACTCCAGAACTTTGTCATTTTCATATAAATTTCTTGTTTCTTTACAACGTAGAGCGTTTGCATGATCGCAATGATCAGCGCCAATCCGATGGACAACGGGACAAATATAAAGTGAAACAATGTTGTCGAAGCGAACTGTATTCTTGAAAGTAAAACCTCTTCCATCTCTACCTCTCCCCTCAATCTCGATCTGTCTCCATTATAAATTAAACGCTAAAATAGTTTGTGAGCAATTAGCAAAGGATCTGTTACAAAGCTCAAAACTTAAGGGTGTTTTTGGGGTCCTTTGTTGAAATGTTGTCACATGATAGATTTTACCCACATTTTTTCCACTAAATTAGAATACATTCTCCTACTACTTAACTGTTAATAATAACTTGTACTTAACGATAATCATTCTAAACAAAATGCTAGCTATCTAATAAACGCTCTGATATAGTTAATAAACAGTTTCACAAACCATTACATAGGAGGAATACAAATGAACAACAATGAGAATGAATCTCGCAAGAAGTTAACAACTGCCGCTGGAGCTCCTGTAGTTGATAATCAGAATTCCATGTCAGCAGGTCCACGTGGACCCTTACTTCTTCAAGACGTTTGGCTGATTGAAAAGCTCGCTCATTTTGATCGAGAAGTCATTCCTGAACGCCGTATGCACGCGAAGGGTTCAGGCGCATACGGAACATTTACAGTGACCAATGATATTACGAAGTACACAAAAGCTAAACTCTTCTCTGAAGTCGGAAAACAAACAGAGATGTTTGCACGATTTTCTACAGTTGCCGGTGAGCGTGGTGCAGCTGATGCCGAACGTGACATCCGCGGCTTCTCACTGAAGTTCTATACAGAGGAAGGTAACTGGGATATGGTCGGTAATAACACACCCGTCTTCTTCTTTAGAGATCCACTGCAATTCCCGGATTTAAACCATGCTGTAAAACGTGATCCTCGTACAAACCTAAGAAGCCCAACGAACAACTGGGATTTTTGGACATCACTACCTGAAGCGTTGCACCAGATTACTATTTTAATGAGTGAACGCGGAATTCCACGCACATATCGTCATATGCATGGATTTGGTAGTCACACGTATAGTTTCATCAGTCCGAATAACGAGCGCTACTATGTGAAATTCCACTTCCGTTCCCAGCAAGGAATTGAAAACTTAACAGATGAACAGTCTAGTGAAATGATTTCAACGGACCGCGAAAGCCATCAACGTGACTTGCTGTTGAGCATCGACAATGGAGATTTCCCAAAATGGAAAATGTACATTCAAGTTATGACCGAAGAAGAAGCTGGCAACATGCCATACAATCCTTTCGATTTAACGAAAGTTTGGTATAAAGGAGACTTCCCTCTTATTGAAGTGGGTGAGTTCGAATTGAACCGTAATCCTGAAAACTACTTTGCCGAAGTCGAGCAAGCTGCGTTTACTCCAGCTGCAGTTGTGCCGGGAATCAGTTTCTCACCTGACAAAATGCTACAAGCTCGTCTCTTCTCTTATGGCGATGCTCAGCGTTACCGTCTAGGGGTCAACCATCACCAAATCCCAGTGAATGCACCAAAATGTCCATTCCATAGTTTCCATCGAGACGGTCAAATGCGTGTTGACGGAAATCACGGTAGCCGAACATCTTACGAACCGAACAGTGTTGGTGAATGGCAAGAACAACCGGACTTCAGAGAGCCACCATTAAAATTGGATGGCGCTGCAGATCATTGGAACTTCCGTGAGGATGACGATGACTATTTCACACAACCGGGTAAACTCTTCAATCTAATGGATGATGAACAGAAACAACTCCTATTCCAAAATACTGCAAACAACATGGGAGATGCACCAAAAGAAATTAAGCTCCGCCATATTAAACATTGTTACTACGCAGATCCAGCTTACGGCGAAGGCGTTGCGAACGCACTAAGCATTTCTATGGATGATGTCCTAGTTGACTCAATCTAATAAATCTAAACAAAAAGGAACGCCCAGAGAATATTCTCTGGGCGTTCCTTTTTGTTTAATGTAATTCGGAGACCGTGACAAATTCATACCCTTGGCTTTGTAAATACACCATCACATTCTCAAGGCCATCTGCTGTTGACTGATGAATGTCATGCATTAAAATAGTACTTCCATCTTTAGTCGATTTCTTCACTTCTTCCAAAAGCTTATCGGCATTGCGGTATTTCCAATCGAGCGTATCGACATTCCACAATGTGATCGGTGGGATAGTCTGTTTGCTCAACTGTTCTGTATACGCTCCGTATGGTGGTCGGAATACAGTTGGCTTGTCCCCTGTCACTTGCTGAATGATTGCAGTAGTCCGATTGATCTCTTCCAACGCTTTCGCAAGTGGCATCTTACTCAAATCAGGATGATTCCAAGAATGATTTCCGATTTCATGTCCAGCATCCTTCACAGCCTTCGCTGTTTCCGGATAATACTCCACACGACTTCCTAACATGAAGAACGTCGCTTTTGCATCATACTTTTTCAGAATCTCTAAAATTTGTATAGTGGATTTCGGATCCGGACCATCATCGAACGTTAGAGCAATCTTTTTAACAAGTGGTTCTTCAGGTGCTGGTGGTGGATTCACTGCAACTCCCTGTTCGGTTCCTTTATCCTCTTCAGAAGGATTTGCTTGTCCTTCCGCTTTTTCAGGAGGACTTTGACTTGGATTTTTCTTTGCATCTTCTTTTGCTTGAGGTGTCGTTGTCATTTGAAACTCTGGTTTTAATAGGTCATTCATAGACTCAATTTTAATTTTAGCAATTTGCGGTCCAGCTTTTTCATCTTTCAAAGCGCCACTTTCAAAATAGAAAAAAACCGCTTTTTCCGTGATTGCGTAGTTCTCAAAATTCTTCCATTCCGGTTCAGTTCGAACTTGCATCTTATGGGTAATCAACCCATTGCGTAGCTTTTCATCATGTTGAATTTTGTTGCGAACTTTTTCCGTGATTTTTTGTAGCGTCTGCGGTTCCTCTTTAAATACATCTTGGATTGCGACTTGCTCCCCATTTTTTGCACTTAAGTGGAATGATTCGATTTCAGAGAGTCTCTTACTCCCTTGGAGCGATTCGTTGTTCATGAGGACGAAAGAGTAATTCCCTTTCTGATCCTCGTAAGTTTCATAAGAAATATTAAGTTCACTCTTTTTCTTATTGTCCTCGTTTTTCACATTACGCATAGCTTCTAAGTATGTTTTTTTCGCTTGGGTAATATAAGAAGTAACTTGTTCGTTAAATTCCTTATTTTTACTTTGAGGATATTGAATGGCATATTTCGCTAAAGGATCATTGGAGGTTTCAGTGACAATTTGAACTCCTTCATAGTTAGAATCCGACTTATCGACGACAATGGCATCTTTTTTTGCAGAGGGACTTGTTGCCGACTTTAATTGATTGTCAGAACTACTTGATGAAAAAATTAGTAAGATGGCCGTCATTGCTAAAAATACAATTATTGTTGTTAAAAGCACATCTATCAATTTAAATTTTCCGTTACCTACCCTTTTATTCATATCTGAAAGACTCCTTCACGCGCATACAGCCAAGTAATATACGTTCACTATTTTTAGTAGATTTTCGTACCTATGTCAAAATCTTGTTTCTATATCTATATTAAATAGTAGTACAAATTTTGATAGATTACAATCGTTTTCAAGTCAATTTTTGTTCACTTTTTAAGATTATTGTTTTATGGTATACTGTCCTTGTCCCGGATCTTGCAAATGCGGGTTGCTTTTATGTGTGAAAAAATGTAATAGCACCGGGCCGACTGTTTTACCCTATTGCAAAGTGAAAAAACAGAAGGTGGTTAGGACCATGGAAAAAGAAAATTATCGAGTATTGCTGTTCTACAAGTACGTTCACATTGAAGACCCAGAAACATTTGCTGCTGAACACCTGCAGTTTTGTAGAGAGACTGGCTTGAAAGGCCGCATTTTGGTTGGCGAAGAAGGCATCAATGGTACTTGCTCAGGCACAATCGCTCAAACTGATGCGTATATGGAACACATGAAGAATGATGAGCGATTTGAAGATCTTTGGTTTAAAATTGATGAAACAGAAGGACACGCATTCAAAAAAATGCACGTACGTCCACGTCAAGAAATCGTCAATTTAAGCTTAGAAGATGATGTAAATCCTCTAGAAACAACAGGTACTTATTTGTCACCTGATGAATTCCTTAAAGAAATGCAAGGAGAGAACACAGTTGTCATCGACGCACGAAACGACTACGAATATGACCTTGGTCATTTCCGCGGCGCTATTCGTCCTGACATTGAGAACTTCCGTGAACTCCCTGAATGGGTTCGTGAAAACAAAGAACAACTTGAAGGTAAAAAAGTTCTCGCGTATTGTACGGGTGGAATTCGTTGTGAGAAATTCACAGGTTGGTTGAAGCGTGAAGGCTATGAAGACGTAGGTCAATTACACGGTGGAATCGTCACTTACGGTAAAGATCCAATCGCAAAAGGTCAATTATGGGATGGACAATGTTATGTATTCGATGAGCGGATTGCAGTTCCTGTAAACCAAGTCGAGCATGTCATCGTTGGTCGTGATCACTTCGATGGAACACCATGTGAGCGTTATGTAAACTGCGCAAACCCTGAATGTAATGCTAAGATTCTTTCTTCTGAGGAAAATGAGCATATGTACATGCGCAGCTGTTCTGATGAATGCCGGACACATCCTCGTAACCGTTATTTTATTGAGCATGATTTAACTAGAGAAGAATTCAATGAGCGTTTGGAAAAAATTGAAGCTCATCGTTCTGAAACACACGTTTCTTAATGACTAAACAGGGCGCATAGGCGGCACCATCCGGCTATGCGCTTTTCTATGCTTTGGATCCAACTACATCTCATTCATCATGCAACATTGTTTTGGCGTGAGACGTCAAAGATTCAAGCATTAAATTGGAGGATACACGAATGGAATGGAGAAATATTTACAAAGGTTTCTTGATGGGAATTAGTGATCTTATTCCCGGAGTTAGCGGAGGTACCATTGCTTTTTTACTTGGAATTTATGATCGCCTACTCACGTCGATCAACGGGATATTCAGTAAGGATTGGAAAAAACATATAGGATTCTTATTCCCATTAGCACTTGGTATGGGGGTAACTATTCTACTATTTAGTAGAGTGATCAAATTCTTACTAGCAAACTATTTCGCGCCTACTCAATTCTTTTTTATCGGCCTGATTATTGGTATCCTTCCTTTCATGGCTAAACAAGCAAATATTAAAACCACGTTTAAAGCAAAACATTATGTAGTCTTACTAATTGTCGGTATCTTGCTTGCGATGACAGGGTTTATCGCCCCTGCTGAAAGTGCCGTCATCACTTCCTTAACGCCTAAAACTACAGTGGTTTTATTCTTATCAGGCTGGGCTGCAAGCACCGCTATGCTGTTACCTGGTATTAGTGGCTCTTTCGTTCTTTTACTACTCGGTATGTATTCCACCGCAATTGCGGCGTTGTCTGATTTCAACATACCTATTATTATCGTTATCGGATTAGGTGTTGTTTTAGGATTTGTGATCAGCAGTAAGGTCATTCATTATTTACTAAGTACACATGCTACTCTGACGTTTTCCATTATCATTGGGTTAATTGTCGGATCTGTATTTGTAATCTATCCAGGTATCCCGGAAAGCGGCACACCATTTGTAATGAGCGGTGTTTCATTGATTATGGGGCTCCTCGTTTCAAATCTGTTTAGTCCTCCTGTTCCTGGAACGAAAAATAACTAAAGAAAGACCCGGTGGACATTGTCCATCGGGTCTTTCTTTACATGCTTATGAAAATACGCTTGTACTATGCAATGGTTGTACTCGTGCTTTAGGATCGAGGTAAGCTTTTGCATTGTTCACTGCAATTGGCGCTTCACCAAGTCCGACGGCAATCAGTTTTACTTTTCCATCGTAACTCGAGATGTCGCCCGCTGCGTAAATGCCTTCTATGTTTGTTTCCATACGTGTATTTACGATGATTGAATTCTTTTCCATCTCAAGTCCCCATTCTTTAATAGGTCCTAGAGAAGAGATGTTTCCGTAATTGACGATGACATGGTCCATCGGTAAGACTTCTTCCGTACCGTCCTTATGAACGATATGAACTTCTTCCATCTTTCCGTCTTCCCCACGCAATGCTTTTACAGAGCGCGAAGTCATCACATTCACATTCGATTCCATCAACTGATTCACACTCGTTTCATGTGCTGTGAAGCGTTCACGACGGTGCACGAGTGTAACATTCTTCGCGATGTCTTCTAACATAAGTGCCCAGTCAACCGCAGAGTCCCCTCCACCACATACTAAAACATTATGATCCTTGAACATTGCCAAGTCTTTAATCCCATAATGCAAACTTGTATTTTCGAAATTGACTTCTTCTTCAATTCCAATCTTACGTGGTTGGAATGCCCCAATTCCTGCTGTAAGCAAAATTGTTCTCGTTAAATGCTCACCCTTGTCTGTCTTCAATACGAAATGGTCACCATCTCGTGTTGCTGAAAGCGCAGCTTCACCTAGAAGAATCTCAGGTTTCGCATGGTGGGCTTGAGTAACTAAGTTAGCCACAAGATCTTTTGCAAGGATTTTCGGGAATCCTCCGACATCATATATATACTTGTCTGGATATAATTCAATCAACTGACCGCCAAGTTGTGGCAGGCTATCGATGATTTTAACTGACATTTCACGCATACCTGCATAGAAAGAAGCAAAAAGACCTGTTGGTCCTCCGCCAATTATCGTAATATCGACGATTTCTCGATCCATAGTAAACACTCCTACTAAAAAAATTTGTAGAACAACTGGACATACGAATTGCTAGAATGTCCTACCATTCGGCTCTACTTTATTATCCACTATTTCTATCAAAATTTCACCTGATATGACCGGAAATACTGGACTTATTCATTATTTTTTTGACGATTCTTCGACTTTTACTGTATTTTCTCTGCAGAATGCAAGTACTTCTTCAAGTTCTTCATCTTCCAGCTCGAAATCTAATGCTGTCTCCGTGCCCTTCTTGAAGAAGTATGAAGCTGTAATTTTATCGCTTTCACCATCTACTACATAGATTGTGCGCAAGCCAGCTGCATCTTCTTCAAGTAATTCGTCGTCTTCTTCAAACTCCATATATAGACGGAATTCATAACGATCCCCTGTTAAGATTCCTGTAGGGTCTTTTAATTGTGAAACGGTATGCTGAGTAATATTCATAAGTTAGTTGAATTCCCTTCTTGGATCAATTTACAATTTTTCGTGCGTACGTGTTCTCATCATAACATGAGAAGCGACGCGATGATACATTTACACCGATCTCTTCGAAAATCTAGTGATTCATTAGGTTAGTTTTTGCTTTTTTGTGCATTTTCATGAACAATAGAAGAGATAGATTACTTACTAGATGAGTGGAGGAAGATTATGATCACGTTTGACGAATACCAGTATGCCCGCCCTGAAATGGATGCTATCAAAGAAGAATTCACTGAACTTTTAAACGAGTTTCACCAAGCGGATTCTTACGAAACACAAAATACCGTCATTGAAAAGATCAACGCGATTGGAAATGATTATTCGACCCAATCGAATCTCGCTTATATTCGATCTTCCATTGACACAAATGATGACTATTACCAACAAGAACGTGACTATTTTGACGAAGTAAGTCCTGAATTCCAAGGATTGTCTACAGAATTTTACAAAGCACTAATCACTTCCAAGTTCCGAACAGAACTTGAAGGAAAATGGGGATCTCAGTTATTCGCTCTCGCTGATAACGAAATTCGCACTTTCTCTCCTGAAGTGATGCCTTTGCTTCAGCAAGAGAATAAGCTTACTTCTGAATATGCGAAGCTTGTTGCTTCTGCTCAAATCGAATTTGACGGAAAAGAGTTGACACTTGCTCAACTCGGTCCTTATATGGAGTCAACTGATCGCACAGTGCGTAAAAATGCTATGAATGCACAATACTCTTTCTATGAAGCAAACGATGAAAAATTTGATGATATCTACGACCGCCTCGTTAAATTGCGCGATGAGATTGCTAAGAAATTAGGATTTTCAACGTTCACTGAACTCGGATATGTTCGCATGTCTCGTGTAGGATATGACGAAACAATGGTCAAGAAATTCCGCGACCAAGTCCGTGATTTCATCGTTCCTGTTACGAACAAACTTTACGATCGTCAAGCTGAACGTATTGGCGTTGACAGTTTGAAGTTTTACGACCAATCACTTGATTTCTTAACAGGGAATGCAATTCCACAAGGATCTCCAGATTGGATCATTGAACAAGGAAAAGAAATGTACAAGGAACTTTCTCCAGAAACTGATGAGTTCTTCACGTACATGACAGAAAAGAATTTACTAGATCTAGTTGCAAAGAAAGGGAAGGAAGCAGGCGGCTATTGTACGTTCATCGACAACTACGATTCTCCGTTCATCTTCTCAAACTTTAATGGAACTTCAGGTGATATCGACGTCTTAACACACGAAGCTGGACATGCGTTCCAGGTGTACTCAAGCCGAAATATCGGGATTCCAGAATACGTATGGCCAACTAGTGAAGGTGCTGAAGTTCACTCCATGAGTATGGAATTCTTCACATGGCCGTGGATGGAACTCTTCTTTAAAGAGCAAACAGATAAGTATAAGTTCTCCCATCTAAGTAGTGGACTGTTCTTCCTTCCTTATGGTGTTGCTGTTGATGAATTTCAACATGAAGTTTACAACAATCCTACGATGACGCCTGCTGAGCGAAAGGCTGCTTGGAAACGGATTGAAGGGATTTATTTACCGAAGCGTGATTACGACGGAAATTCCTATTTAGAGAGTGGCGGTATTTGGCAACGACAAGCACACATTTATGAAATCCCATTTTATTACATCGATTATACGCTGGCGCAAATCTGTGCGTTCCAGTTCTGGAAAAAGGACCGTGAAGATCACGAGTCAGCATGGAATGATTATGTACATCTTTGTAAGCTTGGTGGATCGATGTCCTTTACGGAACTCGTGAAAGAAGCCAATCTGATTTCTCCGTTTGAAGATGGCTGTGTTGAATCTGTTGTTGGCACAATCGAAGAATGGTTGGATTCTGTGGATGACAAAGCACTATAATATCACGGAATGAAACGTCTCTCTAATTTACCAGAGCATTATTAAAATAGCTCGCTATCTCCTGTTATGGATGATAGCGAGCTATTTCTGTTATATAGTAAAAACGATCTTGCCGAACTGGGTACTATCTTCTAGCATTTTGAATCCTTCAAGCGCACTCTCGAGTGGCACTACTTTGTCAATGACTGGTCGGATTTCATGCTTTTCAATAAACGTGAGCATCTCGCGTAACTCCGCGCGACTTCCCATCATCGATCCAATAATTTCTTGTTGATTATTAAATAACTCGCGCAAATCCAAGTCAATAACATCCTCAGTCGTTGCACCAAATACAACGAGTTTCCCACCTTTTTTCAAGCAGCTCAGTGAACGATTAAACGTCGCTTTACCGACGCTTTCAATAACGAGGTCAATGGTTTCATCTTTCAACTCTTCTTTCCAATCGGCATTCGTGTCAATTGCACGATCTGCTCCGAGATCCAGCGCATATCGGCGTTTTTCTTCACTTCTAGACGTTACAATGACTCGTGCGCCTATTGCTTTAGCAAACTGGATGATAAAGGTCACAACTCCGCTGCCTGCTCCTGGAATGAATACAGTATCTCCCTCTTTAGCTTGACCACGAGTCACGAGCGCACGATATCCAGTAAGTCCTGCTAAAGCGACCGAAGCCGATTCTTCCCACGACAAATAGCTCGGGCGCGGTTCTAGTTGTTCAACAGAGAGCACGATTTTTTCCGCGAACGTTCCATCGTCTGGCATTCCAAGTGGTCCAAATCCTTCTGGAGAGGCGTTGCTCTTATCAAACCAATGAAGTGATGGGTTGATCAACACTTCGTCTCCTTCTTTCCACGTAGTGACCCCCTCTCCTACTGATTCAATAATTCCTGCCCCATCAGAGCCTAGCACAATATCGTGTCCTTTATTGTTTCTTCTAGCAGGTATGTATAAGTCTCTACGATTGAGCCCCGCTGTTTTCATCATCACTACGACTTCTCCTTTTCCGGCTTGAGGTGTAGGCATCTCGCCAAGTCGAAGTCCTTCATCTCCATGAATAATCGCTTTCATCGTCAACTTCCTTTCTACTCTATTATTATTTGAATCTTTCGGTTTCTATCTAATCATAGCTCATTCTGACTGGATTCCAAAATAAAAAACACAATAGAAGGTAAGTTCCATTGTGTTTGGGTATTATTATTTGTTTTCAGGTAATTTTTGGAGACGACATTTCAGCTTAGCGAGTTCCAATAATTCGAGAACGTCCTTTTTAGGCAAATCTGTTAACAACTTAAGAAGCTCGCGCTCAGCCAGACGACGTCCTTTACCGCTTCGGTAACGCGATTTGTTTGTTGCGTCTAATTGTTCATAAAGCTCTACTGCGGGACTATCGGATTCGTCCGAAAATCCGTCAACAGTAATTGTTTCGCGAAGACGCTCATATAATGATTCCGCAGTTGCTGAATTAGATTGTTTAAACGCAGATGATTTCTTTGTATCTCCAAGGATAAGCTCGTCCGTTGAAACGTTGAAACGTTCAGAAATCTTTGCAACCCAAGCTGCTGATGGAGCGTTCTTCCCTTTTTCCCAGTCTTTAATACGGCTTGCTGAAGTGCCAATTGCTGCACCAAAAGCCATCATAGAAAGTCCGCGTTGTTCTCTTAGTTCCTTTAACCTAATACCAAATGATTCTTTACTCCAGTCGTTCACAAATAATCCTCCTCTGTTATCTCTTACATCTATTATTTTTCATTTCTAGGTATTTGTCAATCTATTATTTTTTAATTAATAGACGTTCCACAGATGCCCCTGTATAGCGGAATTATATTTTAATACCCAGATTTTTGTCTTTCATAATTTTTCTCATTTTTTTCAATATAGGCAATGTAGATTTCCTCTAGTGAAAAACCAAGTTGATTTGCCAAAACACCGTACTGATTCCATAGACCTGTATATGTGATCATATTTGGAAGTTGTTCGAATTCAAATACAGCTCGATTGGTTTTAAGAAATGTCGTAGTTAGTGAATCCTTGGTCACGCTGAATTTCCATTCATTAAACGTTGTGAGTTTCTTGACGATACCAAGCGATAATAAAAAGTGAATTGAATCGACATATTCTTCTAAAACTAATGCACGTTCAGAAGAACCTTTTGTACTCCAAAACTTGAAGCATCTCGTTTCGTTCGCCAACTCGGATAGTTCAACAAGTAGGGCTAGTACTTTGTCTTCGAATAGATTACGACCTGCGAGATCATGCTGCGCCTGTATGTATGTATCAAGCTCTGTTTGCATTTGAAATAGTTTTTTCATGTCCATGTTGTTTACTCCTTTTACATTTTAGGTTGATGGTTAAAGAAGCTGTGAAAGTGTTGGCATACGAAGTCCTGACAAATAGAGGATCAACCCAACATCTACTAATGCAAGCATTAAAAAGCCTACACGGAATGATGTATGAAGCGTCTTATGACGGAATACTTGCATGCCGAAATACGCACCTATGCCTCCACCTACAATAGCAAGAAGCCACAGATTTTTTTCTGAAACCCGTCTACCTCTACGCTTAGCTTGTCTTTTATCGTAGCCCATCGTGATGAACGCCCATATGGACATAAACACGAGCCATTCGATACCGAGCATTTCCACAAAAATCTCTCCCTACTCTTACTATTCGGTTATAAAATTAGAAACTTTATAACGAATTATAAACTTTTTTGTAAAGAAAAAACGTCACGCCCGAATCGAATCGGGACCGTGACGTTCAGGCAATCAATTATTTAGACAATGATTTCTTAGCTGTCTCTGCAAATTGAGCGAATGCTGTTGCATCTGTTACTGCAAGGTCAGCAAGCATTTTACGGTTAACGTCAATGCCAGCTAGTTTAAGTCCGTGCATAAGAGTGCTATAAGACATACCATTTACACGAGCTGCCGCGTTGATACGTGTAATCCAAAGTCTACGGAAGTCCCGTTTCTTCTGGCGACGGTCACGGTAAGCATAGTTCAATGATTTCATGACTTGTTGGTTTGCTACTCGGTAGAGACGGTGTTTAGAACCAAAATACCCTTTTGCTAATTTCAATACTCGATTACGACGCTTGCGCGTCACTGTTCCACCTTTTACGCGTGGCATAGTTCATTACCTCCTGCTATTCCTGTAAGAATATATTAGATTTGAATTCAATTGGTTTGCTATCAATAGTGATCAGCTAACCGGGCTGAAGCTATTACTTCATGTACGTGATCATCTGACGAATACGCTTGAAATCGCCTGAAGAGACTAGTGATGATTTGCGCAAGTGACGTTTTGCTTTAGTCGACTTGTTAGCAAAAAGGTGGCTTGTTTTAGCGCGTCCACGCTTCAACTTACCGCTTCCTGTTTTTTTGAAACGCTTCGCGGAACCGCGGTGTGTTTTCATTTTTGGCATGATCTGTTCCTCCTAAATCGTTTGTTCGTGTTACTTCTTCTCTGCTATTGGTGCAAGCATTAAGAACATGCTACGGCCGTCCATCTTAGGGCGAACCTCAACTGTTCCAACTTCTTTACAAGCTTCTGCAAACTTGTCAAGAACACGCTGACCAATTTCTTTGTGTGTAATTGCACGTCCGCGGAAACGGATGGATGCTTTTACTTTGTCGCCAGCTTCTAGGAATTTAATTCCGTTACGAAGCTTTGTTTGAAAATCGTGCTCATCGATAGTCGGGCTTAACCGGACTTCTTTAACTAGAATGATCTTTTGGTTCTTACGGACTTCCCGTTCTTTCTTCTGCTGCTCGAATTTAAACTTTCCATAGTCCATAACGCGGGCTACGGGAGGTTTAGCTGTTGGTGCTACAAGGACAACGTCCAAGTTAGCGCGTGCAGCAATTTCAAGTGCTTCAGTGCGGGTCTTGATGCCGAGTTGATCACCATTGTGGTCGATAAGTCTAAGTTCACGGGCACGAATTCCTTCGTTCACATACATATCTTTGCTAATCGTAATCCACCTCCGAATAATATCTCGTGAATACACTGTTTGAGCAGTCTGCACCGGTTTGGCACAGCTTGCAAAACCGTTCAGCATTCTGAAGCTTCAGGTAATGAGGCAATAAAAAAAGCAGACAAATTATTATTTGTCTACCCGCAATCGCACACGTATTTTCACACGTGGCTTCACTACTGTGCTAACCTCAACAACTACCAATTGGCGTCGATCAGGTGAGAAGCGGGCAGCTCCTTCTTGTATCACAAACTGTATTCTTTAACCTTACCTACTTTATCATCGTTTCAGGAAAGTGTCAAGGGTTTTTAATAAGATAAGAGAAGTTAGCGTGTTGATTTACGTTTCAGATGGACGCGGGCCTACAGGAAGTAGGTCATACAACCGTTGCGGCAGGACGCCAAGAACTCAGGTTGTTTCCATGAACTATTCCCGCAGGAGTCGCCATCTTTCACTTCAATCACCAGTGTCATGTTACCTTCCGATATTCCTCAAAGACAAATGAAGAACAGAAGAAATTAATGATTCACGTCGTTTTTCAGAAGTTCTAGGAAAGCTTCGAAGCTGATGGATTCTGAATTTTGTTCTCCGTATTTACGGACGTTGACGTTGCCTGTTTCGATTTCTTTGTCTCCGAGTACGAGCATGTACGGTACTTTTTGAACTTGAGCTTCTCGGATTTTGTAGCCGATTTTTTCTTCGCGGCTGTCGAGGTCTACTCGGAATCCAGCAGCGACGAGTTGTTCACGGACTTTGTCTGCGTAGTCGAAGTGTGCTTCTGGTGAAACTGGGATGACTTCAACTTGGATTGGAGCTAGCCAAGTTGGGAATGCGCCTTTGTATTCTTCGATTAAGAAGGCCACGAAGCGTTCCATAGTCGATACGACACCTCTGTGGATAACGACTGGACGGTGTTGTTTTCCATCTTCACCTACATATGTGAGGTCAAAGCGTTCAGGTAGTAGGAAGTCCAATTGAACTGTTGACAATGTTTCTTCCATTCCGATTGCAGTTTTGACTTGAACGTCAAGTTTCGGACCGTAGAATGCTGCTTCTCCGTCTGCTTCTGTGTAGTCAAGACCCATATCATCCATCGCATCTTTCAACATGTGCTGTGCGCGTTCCCACATTGCATCGTCATCGAAATACTTTTCAGTATCTGCAGGATCCCGGTAAGAAAGACGGAATGAGTAATCTGTAATGTTGAAGTCCTTGTAAACGTCAATGATGAGCTGAACTGTACGCTGGAACTCTTCTTTAATTTGATCCGGACGAACGAAGATGTGCGCATCGTTTAAAGTCATTCCTCGTACCCGTTGAAGACCTGAAAGTGCTCCAGACATTTCATAACGGTGCATTGTGCCGAGTTCAGCAATACGAATTGGTAAGTTACGGTATGAGTGAATGCCATTTTTGTAAATCATCATGTGGTGCGGGCAGTTCATCGGACGAAGTACTAGGTCTTCGTTGTCCATACTCATTACCGGGAACATGCCATCTTGATAGTGATCCCAGTGGCCTGATGTTTTGTACAACTCGACGCTACCTAGAACTGGAGTGTATACGTGATCGTAGCCTAGGCGTTCTTCTTTATCAACAATGTAGCGTTCGATAACTCTGCGGATTGTTGCACCTTTTGGAAGCCAAAGTGGAAGACCTTGACCTACTTTTTGCGAGTTCATGAATAGATTTAATTCTTTACCAATTTTACGGTGGTCACGTTCTTTCGCTTCTTCAAGCATTTTCAAGTGAGCTTGAAGCTCTTCTTTCTTGAAGAATGCAGTTCCGTAAATCCGTTGAAGCATTTTGTTGTCGGAATTTCCACGCCAGTATGCACCAGCGATACTTAGCAATTTGAACTCTTTTAGCTTACCTGTATAAGGAACGTGAACGCCACGGCATAAGTCGAAGAATTCGCCTTGTTCATAGATAGAAACTTGTTCATCTTCAGGAATGGCTTGTAGCAACTCCAACTTGTACTCGTCATCAATTTCTTTAAAACGACGTTCTGCTTCAGCTCGCGAAACGTCATGACGAACGATTTCAAGGTTCTCGCCAATGATGCGTTTCATTTCCTTTTCAAGTTCAGGAAGGTCATCTGCTGTAATAGGTGTCGGTGAATCGATGTCATAGTAAAAACCGTTATCGATTGCAGGTCCAATTCCTAGTTTCGCATCAGGGAATTTACGCTTTACTGCTTGTGCAAGTAAATGGGCTGTACTATGTCGTAAAATTTCAAGTGCTTCCGGAGATTGTTGTGTCACAATCGCGATGTCTCCATCGTGTTCAATTGGTGATTTCAAATCGATCAGCTGGTCTCCTAGTTTTCCTGCAAGTGCACTTTTACGAAGTCCTGGACTGATAGATGCAGCTACATCTTCTGTTGTTGTTCCCGCTGGAAACTCCTTAACTGCACCATCTGGGAATTTTAAATGAATTGAATTTGACATGTAAATGCACTCCTTTTACCTATTTTTGAAAACAAAAAAAGACCCATCCCATAAAGGGACGAGTCTTGTACTCGCGGTTCCACCCTTCTTCCTTCAATCCGAAAAGTTTCGGAAAGATGAAGCTTTAAGCGGCTAACGGGCCGGGGCCGTCAACAGGTACTTAAATGGTTCCCTGTTGCTGCTAAAAGGCGGTAGATAGACGTCGTTTCCTGCAAGGGTCTCAGCTAATCCCACGCTCTCTGTAGGCCGTATCATCAATCGTTGTCCTTATCAAAGCATTTTAACGTTGTATTGTGATTAGTATAGTGAATGCCATCGACAAATGCAAGGGATTCCTGAAAACAATCAGATTTATTTATTATCCCTACGGTTTTTGCCCGATAATTTAACTGGTTCACTAATCATACGAATTCTCTCCATAACACGTGCAGCTTTAATTGGCTCTTTTTCACCTCGTTGAGAATACGTCAGGTGGTGTTCCAAATCCGACAGCGTGAAGTTCGAAGTAAAGAACGTTGGAAGTTGTTCCGCCATACGATACTGCAAAATGGTTCCCAGTACTTCGTCTCTCGTCCAAGCAGTCATCGATTCTGCACCAATATCATCGATCATTAGAACCGACGCTTTTTTCACGAACTCAATTTTTTCGTTTAACGATTGGTCCTGAATGGACTGCTTAATTTCCCGAAGGAATTCAGGCAAGTACACTGCAACAGTACGGATTTGACGGTTCGCTAGTTCATTTGCCAGAGCACCTAATATATAGGACTTCCCTGTTCCAAACGGGCCATGTATGTAGAGACCTTTAGCTGGAAGCTTCCCGGTAGTTTCATATTCTGTAATGAATCTTCCCGCTTTGTCTACGATGTCCAACCGACTATCATCATAAAACAAATCGATATCCGGAAGTTTTGCAGACATGACGTCTTTAGGCATATACAAACTATCCAACATGTTGTTCACCGCGCGCTTTTCATCATCCATTTCTTTTCGAGGACAACGAATATAGGTGACATCGATCAGTCCCTGATTGAGTATCAGTTTCGGCTCAAACCCTTTCATGACATTAATACATCCTTCAAGGTTTGGACATTTCTCACACTTGTGAGAAGCCGTTATATATTCATACAACTTGTTCATACTTCTCTCAACAACTTGCTTATCAATGACTTCCGTGTGTTCTTCAAGGAACGCCTGCACCTCTTCGTTCGCTAGCACTTCGTTTCGCAATTCATCATAGCGGGCCGCTAGTTTCGGTGCATTGATCACACGTTTCATAGCATCTCCAATTCGTTCCATTTACTTCACCCCGTTCCGCATGGATTCTAATTTAGCGAGTAATTCTTTTCGTTTAGTATCGATTTCGGACTTATCTTCAGCAGAAACCTCTTTTGGCTCTTCTTGTGGATCATCCTTCTTATAAAACCAATCAGGAAGTCTTTCTTCTCGAGTTGTTTTGCGTCCACCCTTCGCCGATTTCCCGCCTTCCTTCATCCAGCTTGTATACTGGTCATGCTCTTTTCTAGCTATCTCCATCGCTTTTTCAACGGTATCGATTTTTTTCATCGCCCAGTGTGATGCGATTCTCTCCGCAAAGCTCGATGTGATTTTCATATCATTTCGTAACAAAATGTATTGTAATAGCACATTGACGACGCTAATTTCGAGTCCGTGTGCATTGACCAGTCGTTCTGCTAATTGTACATCGACAGGCATCGGCTCTTTGTCTAGTATATGGTACAGCATGTCCCGTGGTGATGTGTTTTCTAAATACGTTATCTGGTCACGTTCTTTGGATTGCGGGCCCTCATATGGCTTAGGCGCAGGCGCCACATCAAAAGTTTTCACTAGTTTCGGAGGTGTCTTCGAAATGGTCATCTTATAGAAGTCTGCTGCTGATTTACGTAGACGTTCCTCAGGGACTTCCAAATTCTCATCCAACGCGATCATAATGACTTTTTGCATGTCTAGTGGTGTCAAAGAATACATAAATGCCAATTTAGCAAGAAGATCTCGAGAGATGCCAGATAACGCTGAGCGAGGTATCATTTGCTCAGACAAACCGCTCATCAAGAGATCAAAGTCAAAGTCTCTTTGGTCAATTGAGATTCCTTTCGATTTAGTTCTCGCTTGAAGTTCCTGCTCATTTTGCAGTTCATGAGCGTTCCCTTTCACAGGAGAAAAAACGTCCGTAAACGTTCTTGAAACTTCTGTGAATCCACTCATATCAAGCGTGTCAACACTAAATCTCGCACGTAAATCTCGGTATGGCTGTTCTCCTATTTTACTGAAAAGAAAGGTAGCGAGCATCGGATCATGAAAGAAGTTCTGAGCATCTAATGGTTGCATCAGTTCATATACAAACGAACGGCGGTCGCCATCAGTTTTCGTATACGATCGTAATAATCCAGTTGCCTCTAACGATATACGCGCTTTAAAAATATCAGGCAACGGCATGTTCAGAAGGTTCATAAGATGATAATGCGTATACTGCCGATTCTCTTTAGATTCAGCGTCCGACCAGATAATTAAAAACAAACTGATTGCTTCAGGACCAGTAAGTGGTTGGTAAAAAAGAGTGAGAAGTTGCCGATCGTAATCAGAAAACGAAGTTGATAATTTCAACGCATACGTATCTACCGGCTGCAATTCTTGGTACAGCATTTCCGAATTCCTCCTTACTCTTCAAACGGTGCTTCGGAATCATTTTTTTCTCGAAGTGGTCCTTTTTGTAGATTTTTCAATTCTTCAATGAACATTGTAATGTTTTGGTAGTCACGGTAAACAGATGAAAATCGGACAAAAGCTACTTCATCCACATCCGCTAATCGTTCCATAACCATTTCACCCACATCGTGCGAAGCAATTTCAGAAACACCCTTGCTCTTCAATTCTTTTTCAATTGAAGCAACGATGTTATTTAAGTCTTCTAAAGGAACTGGCCGCTTTTCACACGCTCGTACTAAACCTCTAAGCAATTTTTCTCCTGTGAATTCTTCACGGGTTCCTTCTTTTTTAACGATAATTAGTGGTGCTTCTTCCACTTTTTCAAAAGTTGTGAACCGGTAGTTGCATTCTTCGCATTCTCTGCGTCTACGGATGGAGCTGTTTTCTTCAGCTGGTCTCGAGTCGACAACACGCGTTCCATTATATCGGCAAGCTGGACATTTCATGATTCGTTCCTCCGGTTTTCTGTAGTTCATCTAGTATAACAGAGAGAGCGTTTTCACAACACCCGGGGATTGCTTGAGAGTACCTAAACTACCGAGAATAGAAAAAACTGCCACTTCTCTCACTCCGGTTAAGAAGGAAGAAGGACAGTCTTTAAGTCGTGCTTAAGCGTTAACACGCGCGCGAAGTTCTTTTGCAACTTTTTTCGTCAAGTCGACAACGCGTGCGGAATAGCCCCATTCGTTATCATACCAAGCAAGTACTTTCACTTTACGATCTCCGATTACCATCGTAGAAAGACCATCGATGATTGCTGAATCCGTTGAATTGTTAAAGTCAATGGATACAAGCGGTTCCATCGTCAAGCTTAGAATCCCTTTCATGGGTCCTTGCATCGCTTTAACAAACGCTTCGTTTACTTGCTCTGCTGTTACGTCTTGCTTTACATCCACAACTAGATCTACAAGAGAGACGTTTGGTGTTGGAACACGTAGCGCCATTCCATGAATTTTACCTTCTAGTTCAGGAAGTACAAGAGACAAGGCTTTTGCAGCGCCTGTTGAAGTCGGGATGATCGACTGCCCGCAAGAACGTGCGCGACGAAGATCCTTATGTGGATTATCTAAGTTTTTCTGATCGTTTGTATAAGCATGTACAGTTGTCATCAAACCGTTTTCAATGCCGAATTCATCATTCAGAATTTTAGCAACCGGTGCTAGACAGTTCGTTGTACAGCTTGCATTGGAAATGACTTCATGCTTTTCAATATCCAATTTTTCATCATTAACACCCATTACAATTGTAATATCTTCGTTTTTACCCGGTGCGGAAAGAATTACTTTCTTTGCCCCAGCTTCTAAGTGAAGGGCTGCTTTGTCGCGTGCGTTAAATACGCCAGTTGCTTCAATGACAATATCTACACCAAGCTTTTTCCAAGGGAGTTTGGAAGGATCACGTTCAGCAACAAGCTCAACTCGTTTACCATTTACGAGCAATGCGTCTTTTTCGACATGAACGTTGCCTTCGAATGTTCCATGAGTTGTGTCATACTTAATCAAGTGTGCTAATGTTTCTGGTGGATAAAGGGCGTTGATTGCAATAGCGGTAACCTCTTCTTCTACTATCAACTGCCGGAAAACCATACGGCCAATTCGACCAAAACCATTAATCGCTACTGATGTTGTCATGAAAAGTCCTCCCAATATGTATGATGTTATACTGTTTGCTCAAATATCTTAATTAGTATAACACATTTTTACCACGGATAAAGAGTTTGTGCAACATTGAACAATGTTTGATTTTTCTGAATGAGTTCAAACACGCCACTTTCGTAGGATAACATCTAATTGCCGCTCAGTTTCTTCAACGGTGCCATTGTTATCGATAACCGCGTCAGCTCTGGATTCTTTAGTTACCATCGGCAGCTGCGAGGCAATCCTAGAAGCCGCTTCTTCCTCAGTGAACTCGTTACGTTTCATGAGGCGTTCCATTTGGACTTCAGGAGTCACAGAAACAACGAGTATATTTTCCACATAATCATATAGCTTGTTTTCGAAGAGTAATGGGATGTCTAAAATAACTGTTGGTGCACCTGCAACTAGATACGCTTCCTTCTGAGCAATCAGTTCCTTGCGAATCGCAGGATGAATGATGGCATTCAACTGTCCGCGTTTTTGTGAATCATTAAATATGAGCTTTCCGACCATTGCACGGTTCATCGAGCCGTCATTTTGAATCACTTCAGCCCCGAATACAGACTCTATTTCCTTTAACACAGGAGTTCCAGGTTCTACAACAATACGTGCAATTTGATCGGCATCCACAACAGGATAGCCACGTTCTTTCAAGAAAGTCGCGACCGTACTTTTCCCACTTGCAATACTTCCGGTTAGTCCGATAATCATCTGTACCCTCCTCGTTAATGCTGACATTTTTTACAGTACGTCGAAGTACGATTGGCAATTTGAATAGAAGCGGTCTCTTGCCCGCAATTCGGACAGACTTTCTGTCCATACATTTTCAGCCGATCTTGCATCGACCCTGCCTCACCATTTATATTTCGGTAATCAGAAATCGAGCTCCCCCCTGCTTGAATGCTTTCATCTAATACCGTGACAATTTCGCGGAATAGTTGTTGCTTTTTAGAATGACTAATCCGACCTGCTGCCCGCTTAGGATGGATACCCATCCTGAACAAAGCTTCGGTAGCGTAAATATTGCCACACCCCGAAATAACTTGGCCATCCATGATCACTTCTTTAATTGGTCTTTTCGCATACTTTTCTTGAGCTGATTTGTGGATAAAAAATTCTTCCGCATCCGCATCAAACGGCTCAGGTGCCATCAAAGTAAGTGGGACATGATCTTCTTCACACGTAAGTAGACGAAGTTCCCCAAAACGTCGAATATCTGAATAGACTAGAAGCCCACCATCCTCGAGATGAAATATCGCATGAATGTGCGTGCGGAACTTCTGCTCCCGTATTTCGCTAATTGCATTAACAACGAACCAAGCTCCCGTCATCCCTAAATGGCTAACGAGAAGTCGGCACCTACCTTCTTTGATGAGATGAAAATAGATATATTTACTACGTCTCGTGACAGCCTCAATCGTGTAGTCAGCAAGTTCAGAAGAAAATTGTTCAACAGAATGACCTTTCACAATCGCTTCTTTCCCAGCCGCTTTAGAAACTGCCACTGTTTCAGAAATTGTAACAGAACGGATTGTACGGCCACTCGCTATAGGTGCTAGCGAGCGAACCACTCCTTCTACTTCCGGTAATTCTGGCATAATACTTCCCTCACTTCGTTTCGTACCAACTTGCTCCAAATGCAGAATCTACTTTCAAAGGAACATCCAATTCCAATGCAGATTCCATCACATCCGGCACGATGATCTTCAATCGTTCAAGTTCTTCTGCAGGGGCTTCAAAAATCAGTTCGTCATGGACTTGTAAGAGCATGCGCGCTTGTAGCCCTTCTGATTCCAGACGTTTGTCCATGTCGATCATTGCTTTCTTAATAATATCTGCAGCCGTCCCTTGGATCGGTGTATTCATGGCCGTTCTTTCAGCAAATCCACGCAAGTTAAAGTTGGAACTTGTGATGTCCGGTAAATAACGTCGACGATTCATTAGAGTTGAGACAAACCCTCGTTTTTTCGCATCAACTATGATGTCATCCATATACTGTTTGACTCCCGGAAAACTGGAAAGGTACGTGTCGATAAATTCAGCAGCTTCTTTTCTCGGAATGTCCAAACTTTGTGATAGACCATAGTCACTAATGCCATACACAATACCGAAGTTTACGGCTTTCGCCGCCCGGCGCATATTGGACGTGACTTCTTCTTTAGGAACACCGAATACATCCATCGCCGTTTTCGTATGAATATCTTCCCCTGCACGGAATGCTTCGATCAGTTTTTCGTCTTGCGAAATATGAGCAAGTACGCGAAGTTCAATTTGTGAATAATCCGCTGCGAACATAATCCAGTTCGGCTCTGAAGGCACAAATGCAGCGCGGATTTTGCGTCCTTCTTCCAAACGGATTGGGATGTTTTGCAAGTTCGGGTTAATCGAACTTAACCGACCTGTTTGCGTTAACGCTTGTTGGAAACGAGTATGAATCTTTCCGTCCTTATGGATTTCTTTCGATAAACCATCGATATATGTGGATTTCAATTTCCCTAATTGACGGTATAACAAAATATGTTCAATGATTTCATGCTCTGGCGCTAACTTTTCCAACACATCTGCAGCGGTGGAATAACCTGTTTTAGTTTTCTTAATAGGGGTTAATCCGATTTTTTCAAAGAGGATGACACCTAGCTGCTTCGGTGAATTGATGTTGAATGGCTGACCCGCTAGTTCATAGATGGTTGCTTCGAGGTGCTCGAGGCGGCCCGTCAATTCTGTACCGATTGTTTGTAACGTGTCCAAATCCGTTTTCACACCGGTAGATTCCATTTTCCCTAGAATTTTCGCAAGTGGTAATTCTAAACTATGATACAGATCGTATTGCTCGTTTTCTCTAAGTTTTTCGGAAACGGATTGATATAAATTCCAGACAGCAACCGCTTTTGTACCAGCATGTTGTGCAAGAACCTCATCAGTAGGAACAGCTTTTTTCGCGCCTTTACCATAGATCTTTTCGTCTTTCTCGATTCCATTCCATCCTACTGATGCAGCCGCTTCAGAGACATCGTCAAATGACAAAGATGGATTTATGATATACGCTGCAAGAGTCAAGTCGAAATCGATGCCTATTACTGAGATGTCGATTGCCGCCATTGCCGCAAAAAGAGCTTTCGCATCTGTTGTAAATTTCTTAGTCTCCGGATTCGCGAGCCATTTTTTTAATGTGTCGCTCTGTTTCAAGTCGTTCATTGGCACGTAAAATACGTTTTCGCCGTTAGTCATCGCCAGTCCAAATAAGTCCGACGTTAAATAATTGTCATCCATCATCTCTAATTGAACTGCCATCTCATCAGAAAGATCAGCATCGGTTACTGTGTGCTTCGTTTCGACATCAATGGCTTCCACTGGCTCTAATTCCGGTCCTTCCACGCCCATCTTTTCAAGCAGCGTTGTGAACTTTAATTCCTTGTACAACATAGTAAGCTCTTCTTCATCCGGTCCCTCATAAGAAAGATCAGAAAGTCCAATTGTAATCGGAGCATTCACTTCGATCGTCGCCAGTTGCTTACTCATATATGCTTGTTCTTCATTGTTTGTTAGGTTTTCTTTCAACTTTTTACCACTTATCTCATCAAGAGATTCATACACGTGCTCAACAGATCCATATTCTTTCAACAACTTCAACGCCGTCTTTTCCCCAACACCTGGTACCCCTGGAATGTTATCAGATGCATCACCCATTAGGCCCTTCATATCGATAATCTGAAGGGGTGCAATTCCGTACTTCTCTTCGATATGGGCAGGTGTATACATTTCCATGTCAGTAATTCCTTTACGCGTAATACATACAGTCGTTGAATCCGTTGCTAGTTGGGTAAGGTCTTTATCTCCAGAAATAACAACCGTTTTTACTGCTTCTTCATTTGCAGCGCGACTCAACGTTCCGATAATATCATCCGCTTCAAAGTTATCCAGTTCGTATTGCGGAATGTTGAATGCTTTTAATAATCTACGCAAATACGGGAATTGTTCAGATAGTTCTGGTGGCGTTTTTTGGCGCCCTCCTTTATATTCACTGAACGTACTATGACGGAATGTAGTCTTTCCAGCATCCCAAGCAACGAGTACATGGGTCGGCTGTTCTTCTTTTAAGATATTTTGTAGCATCATCGTGAATCCATAAACTGCATTTGTATGAACTCCATTGTCATTCGTCAATAAGGGTAAAGCAAAAAATGCGCGATATGCCAAACTGTTTCCGTCCAATAATACAATTTTTTTAGTCGTCACGTAGCTTGTCCACTCCTTCATAAAAAAACGTCGTCTCCCTCCATCTTACCACGGGGGCAGGATGAAATGAAAACGACGTGGTCCACTGTAAACCTATTGCTTATATGTGTTGGCGTATTGGGAGTTTCATGAAAAACTCAGATCCTTGATTCAGTTCACTTTCTACCCAAATCGTACCGTGATGAGCTTCGATTAAATGCTTCACGATTGCTAAACCTAATCCTGTCCCGCCCGATTCACGACTTCTTGCTAAATCAGCGCGATAGAACCGTTCAAAGAGTCGGGGGATTTTATCCTTTTCAATCCCGATGCCTTCATCCGCTATTGCGATGACAACGAAATCCTCCTCAACAGTTCCACGAATCCGAATAGTCGTCCCTAGCTTCGAATAGGCAATTGCATTACTCAACAGATTGACGAGCACTTGCATAAGGCGGCTACTATCAGCTTCCAATAGTAAATGATCGAGACTTTCAAACTCGATGACCATTTGCTTCTCTGCAAGCTTTCCTGAAACCAGTTGTATAGCTTCTCTAATTGTATAAGTGGCATCGACTTCAGTAACATTCAACGTAAACCCATCCTGCTCAATACCCGAAAGTTCCAAGAGATCTGTCACTATAGAATGTAACCTACCACTCTCTTTTTCAATAATGGAGATGAAGTCTCGCGAAATGACTGGATCCGATAGAGCCCCATCTAATAAGGTCTCAGCAAACCCTTTTATTGAAGTAACTGGGGTTCTCAATTCGTGAGACACGTTCGCAACGAAATCTTTTCGTACTTCTTCCAACTGAATAATCTTAGAAATGTCATGAAAAACAACAATAATCCCTAGCCAATTGCCATGCCGACCGATAACAGGTGCACCATAAACTGTTAAACTAAGCGGTCCGTTTTCTTGTTTAACTCGAATTTGTCTTTCGTGAACTTGTTCAGACAAGAAAACATCTTCTATTAACTTTTCTGCTACTGCTGGTAATCCAATCTCTTTATAGGATTTCCCAATTGAATCTCGAGCGGATGCATTGAATGTTTGGGCAAAGACTCCGTTCATCAAATTGACTGTTCCCCCTCGACCAAGCATTAGTAGACTGCTGCCAATACTTTCAATGAGGGTTTTAAGTCGCTCTTTTTCCATAGATCGTTCGATTTTAGCTTCTTGTCCATTTCGTGCAATTTGGTTAATAGAAAGCGCTAAATTACCAAGATCTTTGAATTCACTTACACTCGTTCGAGCTTTATAATCTCCAGCAGCAAGCTTCCGTGCAACGAGTGTTAATTCGTCAACAGGCTTCGTGAAGTGATAGATGATCCGAGATAGTGTAAATAAGCTAAGTGCTAGAAAAAGGATGATTACTCCTGTTAAATAGAATAGGAATTTCTTGACCAACGCAGGATCCGTATTCATGTCTACTATGTTAAAAAATTGACTGATGACAATCCACAAAACAATGGAAAAGACAACTAGTGTAGCACTAGTTGTAAGTAGAATCCGATAGGTATGACCTTCTTTTCTCATGAAAACTCCTCGAACTTATATCCGATTCCACGCACAGTTTTAATGGACCGTGGTTTTTTCGAATCTTCCTCAATCTTGTCGCGCAAATGACTGATATGGACATCTACAATGCGAGTATCTCCACTAAAGTCATAATTCCATACAGCTTGAAGTAACTGATCTCGAGAGAGTACCCGATTTTTATGTTTCATAAGATGAACGAGTAATTCAAATTCCTTCGGTGTAAACTCCAGTTGTTTTCCATTCAGATCTGTCTGGTAACGATCTAAGTGCACAGTCAATCCATTGATACTAATACTGTCACTCGGTTGACTGACAGTATTTACTCTACGTAACACAGCTTTTACACGTGCAGTCAATTCACGAGGACTAAAGGGCTTGGTCATGTAATCATCCGCACCGATTTCTAGACCTAAGACTTTATCAGTTTCTTCACTTCTTGCCGTGAGCATAATAATAGGTGTGTCAATCTTTCGTTGTCTTAAGTTTTGACAAATATCAATTCCATCCATCCCTGGCAGCATAATGTCTAACAAGATGAGATCTGGCTTACTTTCAGTAGCGACTTCTAACGCTTCCAATCCGTTCGTTGCAATAATTGTATGGTACCCATTTTGCTTTAAATTATAGTCTATTAGTGTACAAATCGAAGGATCGTCTTCTACAATCATAATTGTTTTTGTTGTTATTTTTTCAGCTATATCCATATTAAAAATTATCCAATGATTGAGAAGTCAATTGTTGGTCTTTTAATTCAGGAGCTGCGACAGTAACAAACCCGATAACCGTTGGCTTTCCAGATTCGTTTGTCGCATTAACCTGAATAGTTATTTGATTGTCTTCAACATGGACTTCTGTTACTTCCAGTAAGATATTCACTGTTTCATAATGATACACGGGCACAGGAAAATCTAAATGTTGACCGAGAATATAAGAACCGGGGCCAGGTAAATATTTTGAAATAGCTGAAGTGATGATTCCAGTCAGCATAAGCGTCGGCACAATTGGTTTTTGAACATCTGTTTGCGAAGCAAAATCGTGCTGAATATAAATTGGATTTGGATCATTCGTCAATCCTAAGTACAATAGTAAATCCCTATCTTCAATTTTTTCAGTCAGTTTAAGCTTTTCTCCAACCTTAATATCATGAATTCCTCGTCCAACTCTTCTTTTTTTACCAAGTATCAAAAAAAGTCCCCCCTAATTGGTTCTTACGTGCTTCTTTAAAGTTTATCATAGTTCAACAAAAAATCGAGTAGCGACTCAATCACTACTCGATTTTTAAACTTATTAAACAAGCACTTGCATGACTGCTTTTACAGAGTCTGCTGATTTCAACAGTGCTTGTTTTTCTTCGTCAGTTAGTTCCAGCTCAAGAATACGCTCAATCCCGCCTTTTCCAAGTATCGTCGGAACCCCTAAGTAAATTCCATTCATCCCGAATTCCCCTTCGAGATAAGCAATCGCAGGAATGATTCGTTTCTGGTCTTTCAAGATAGTTTCTGTCATTTCTACGAGAGAAGCTGCTGGTGCATAATAGGCTGAACCATTTCCAAGTAGGTTTACAATCTCAGCCCCACCTTTACGAGTACGCTCAACGATCTCTTCGATGCATTCTGAGGAGATTAAGGTATCCAACGGTACACCACCGACTGATGAATATCGAACGAGAGGCACCATATCATCGCCATGGCCACCGAGCACAAAACCAGAGACATCTTTTACGGATACATTCAATTCCTGAGCAACAAATGTCCGAAAACGCGCTGTATCTAGAACGCCTGATTGTCCGATGACGCGTTCTTTCGGGAGTCCTGATTCTTTGTAGACTGTATAGGTCATCGCATCGACTGGGTTGGTGAGAACCAAAATAGTTGTATTTGGTGAGTGTTTAACGATTTCAGCAGTTACCGCTTTCATCACTTTTTGGTTGGTCTGCACAAGGTCGTCTCGGCTCATACCTGGCTTTCGTGCGATACCCGCTGTGATGACGACAACGTCAGAGTCTTTCGTATCTGCATAGTCTGCAGTACCAATAATGGAAGCATCAAAGCCTTGTATAGGGCTCGCTTCTAGCATGTCGAGTGCCTTCCCTTTCGTCGAGTTCTCCATATTCGGGATATCGACTAATACGACGTCACATAATTCTTTCTGAGCAAGCATAAACGCAGTCGTCGCTCCCGTAAATCCAGATCCAATCACAGAAACTTTTTTACGATTCATAGACATAGTAAAACTCCCTTTCAGATTTGATCTTGTGAATTTGATTTTCTTCAATGTGGTTACTTATTACAAGAGGTCTCGTTGATTGTAACGAAAGACGGCGACTCCTTAGGGATACGCGAAGATCGAAGACCCTGGAAGGGCTGAAGCCTTAATTTCCGCAAAGAACGCAGAAATACGGCCAAGCGAACTCTTCTTTGTTCGCTTTGCTGAGATCGAGCCCCTAGGAGAGCGCCAGTCTGTAGTGATATCAACACAGTTATACTATTTTTATATAAACAAAAAGCAGAGGCTCTGATTGAGGCTCTGCTTTTTGTTCCTTACTTATGGAGTACCTGTAGAGTACCTATTGTAAACTTAAAGGTTTTTGATAAGCTCATCAGCGAACTCAGAAGTTTTCACTTCTGTAGCGCCATCCATCAAGCGAGCGAAGTCATACGTAACAACTTTAGAAGCGATTGTTTTTTCAATTGACTTCGTAATCATCTCAGCAGCTTCAGTCCAGCCAAGGTGATCAAGCATCATAACGCCTGAAAGAAGAAGTGATGATGGGTTCACTTTGTCAAGACCTGCATACTTCGGTGCTGTACCATGAGTAGCTTCGAAGATCGCGTGACCTGAGTCGTAGTTGATGTTAGCGCCTGGTGCGATACCAATTCCGCCAACTTGTGCTGCAAGTGCATCTGATACATAGTCACCGTTCAAGTTCATCGTTGCAACAACGTCAAATTCTTTTGGACGTGTCAAAATCTGTTGAAGGAAGATATCAGCGATAGAATCTTTTACGATGATTTTGCCTGCAGCTTCAGCGTCTGATTGCGCTTTATTTGCAGCATCTGTACCTGATTCTTCTTTGATACGGTCGTATTCGTTCCATGTGAATACTTTGTCGCCGAATTCTTGCTCAGCCACTTCATATCCCCAGTTCTTGAATGCGCCTTCAGTGAACTTCATGATGTTACCTTTGTGAACAAGTGTCAATGACTTACGGCCCTCAGTGATTGCATAGTTTAATGCACCACGGACAAGACGCTTAGTTCCTTCTTCAGAAACTGGCTTGATACCGATACCTGAAGTTTCAGGGAAACGGATGTTTTTAACGTTCATTTCTTCCTGCAAGAACTTGATAACTTTTTTAACTTCATCCGAACCTTCTTTGTACTCAATTCCTGCATAGATATCTTCTGTGTTTTCACGGAAGATGACCATGTCACAGTCTTCAGGACGTTTTACAGGTGAAGGAACTCCTTCGAAGTAACGAACTGGACGCAAGCATGTGTAAAGATCGAGTTCCTGACGAAGTGCTACGTTCAATGAACGGAATCCTCCACCGATTGGTGTAGTCAAAGGACCTTTAATCGCAATTAGGTATTCATCGATTGTGTCAAGTGTAGCTTGTGGTAGCCATTCGCCAGTTTCGTTGAATGCTTTTTCACCAGCTAATACTTCTAACCACTCGATTTTGCGTTTTCCATCATATGCTTTATCTACCGCTGTTTCGAGAACGCGTGAAGCTGCATACCAAATATCAGGACCTGTACCGTCACCGATGATGTATGGAATAGTTGCGTGATCTGGAACGTTTAAGACACCGTTTGTTACTGTAATTTTACCTTCGTTAGCCATTATAAATTCCTCCCAAAGTCATAAGTATAGGGCCGGTATACTTGTATACCGTCCCAAAGATTTTTGCTTGTTAGCGTTGGTCGATTGGTACATACTTTTGCATGTCCGGTCCGATGTACTCTGCACGAGGACGAATCAGGCGGTTGTTCTCATACTGCTCGAGAATGTGTGCAATCCATCCAGAAATTCGGGAAACTGCAAAAATCGGAGTAAATAAATCATGATCAATCCCAAGTGAATGATATACCGATGCCGAATAAAAATCAACGTTTGGCGGTAATTTCTTCTCACCTGTGACGATTTTCTCAATCGCTTCGGACATGCGGAAGTACTTGCCTTCTCCACGAAGTTCAGTCAGTTTTTCAGACATTTCGCGTAGATGCTTCGCACGTGGGTCGCCTTTACGGTAAACACGGTGACCAAAGCCCATGATTTTTTCTTTGTTTGCAAGCTTTTCGTGGATATACTCGTCCACTTTGTCTTCACTGCCAATTTCCATTAGCATCTTCATTACTTGTTCGTTTGCACCGCCATGCAATGGGCCTTTAAGTGCTCCAATTGCAGCAGTTACACCGGAATACATATCTGACAATGTCGCAACACATACACGTGCTGTAAACGTCGATGCATTCAACTCATGGTCTGCGTGCAAGACAAGTGCTTTGTCGAACGCTTCTACTTCGATATCTTCAGGCTTTTCGCCATTCATCATGTAAAGGAAGTTTGCTGCATATCCAAGTGTTGTGTCAGGAGCTACAGGCTCGAGTCCTTTACGGATTCGTGCAAATGCAGTGACTACTGTTGCAATTTTAGCTTGTAGCTTAATTGCTTTTAAGTAGTTTTCCTCTTTGGACATATCTTCAGCTTTCTCGTCATATAACCCTAGAAGGGAGATTGCTGTACGCAATGCTGCCATTGGGTGTACGTCTTTGATAGGATACGTTTTGAAATGAGCGAGCACTTCTTCAGGCACGGACATGTTATCCGCAAGCTGCTGCTTCAATTCAGCAAGCTCCTCTTCTTTTGGAAGACGTTGGTGCCAGAGAAGATAGACTACTTCCTCGAAACTCGCATTATTTGCAAGATCGTCAATGTCGTACCCGACGTATGTAAGGGTATCATCGATGATTGAACTGATTGCGGACTGTGTCGCTACAATTCCTTCTAAACCTTTAGTAGATGTCATGAAACTCTCTCCTTCAGTCAGTAGCCGTTAGTCAACCGTCTATTGTTAGTTGAGGTGTTCGGCTGATCTGCTAATATTGTTTCCGTCTAAAAACGCTTACAAAATTCATTATAATCAACTTTGTCTGTTTTGTGAATGAAAATGCATACGATTTCCAGGAAAACTAGTGAATCGGAGTGAATTTCTATTAAAAAGTGGAGTACCGCTACCTTTTTTAAAGAATATATAGTACCTCTCATCCCAGGAGTCATTGGAGCAATTTTTCTATTTACGGTTCCCCCAGCAGGTATTGCCATTATTCTTGCCTATTTTGCAGCACCTGTCGTTCGTATTTTTCACGACATATTTCGATTCCCGCGCACTCTTTCAACACTACTTGCGATGCTTGTTATTTTAAGTGTAGTTGTCGGGATCTTCTCAATGGCGGTGCAAGGGTTAATCGATACATTACCTGTTGCAGAACGTCACTTAGAACCGTACACCGGAAATCAGGATTGGTCAGGCGTTGCCATCACTTTCTTAAAAGAGAACGTATTTACAGCGGGTCATAGTTTAATTGAACATACTGTTACATTTACTGGTGTGCTATTTCAACAAGTACTCACAGTCTTCATCTTCCTGGTCGCCTTCTTCTTTGCTCTTCGCGAAACAGGAAAAGACCGATTCTGGTTTCTCGTCTACTTTCCAACGTCCATGCGCCGCCAAGCACATAAGTTGTTTAAGAAATCAGGAGAACTGATCGGTCATTTCATCTCAATTGAAGCACGATTATTTTGTGTCACGTTTCTTTTATTGCTAATCGGATTTTTTTCACTGTCCTTCACTGCACCTATTGGAACCGCTTTTCTAATATCACTAGCAGATAGCTTACCACTCTTAGGGACAGGTTTGTTCCTCATACCGATGATTCTTTTTTATTTTTATACAGGAAATTATATTTTCGGTTCTGCATTACTGATGCTCTATATTTTAACACTCATCACGCGTCAACTTGCAGAATCCTATTTGTGGGCATCTACGTTCCGAGTTAAGCCTATCCATGCATTTCTCATAACAGCCAGTTCGTTCTACTTATTCGGATTACCAGGAATTTTACTGACACCTTTCCTGTTGTTCACCGCTATGAAAATAAGACATCACCCGAAATTTACCGGATGATCAACGTTCCTTTTTTCATCTTATTATAAATTTGACGGATAATGAATGGACGAAGTATCTTTCTCGGCCAGCTGAATAGCAACAGCACACCAATAATATCGGTTATGAAACCGGGGATGAGCAACAGTAAGCCACCGGCGAGAATACAAAGTCCATCAATTATCGGTGGGCCGGGGGCATCCCCTGCTGCCATACGTTCCCTAAATTCCACGATTGCACGAAATCCTTGTCTCTTTGCCATATATGCTCCACCTATTCCAGTAAGGAGAATAATGGAAATCGTTGGCATAACGCCTAACTGGTTACCTGCCACAAGGAGCAATGTTAGTTCACTTGCAGGCACGACCAAAAACAGGAGTACTAACCATTTCATAAAATTGCCTCCATTTCGAGAAAAACCGCTTTCCTAAAGTTCAGGAAGCGGTTTTTGTGTTATAAGACTTTAGCATGACCTTTATAAATAACACCAGTTTCAGCGTCCATGGTGATTTCTTTATCGTGCTTAATGATTTCTGTCGCGTTTTTCACACCAACAATCACCGGGATTCCTAAATTCAAACCTACGATAGCACCGTGACTAGTTAACCCGCCTTCTTCTGTAATTAAGCCAGCACACTTTTCAAGTACAGGGAGCATATCACGATCGGTAGAATGCGTCACGAGGATTGCACCTTCCATATCGTAAGCTTCAGCTTCAGCTGCACTTCGCGCTACAATTGCACGTCCATAAGCAACAGACTTACCAATACCTTGTCCTTTTGCTAGCAAATCACCGATAACGTGGATCTTCATAAGGTTCGTTGTGCCCGCCTCTCCTACAGGAACACCTGCAGTGATGATCACAACATCTCCGTGTGTAACGTACTTATGTTTTACGCTCTCTTCAACAGAAACTTCCAAAATCGAGTCAATCGAACTCACTCCGTTTCCTACAATCGGATACGCTCCCCATACGAGTGACAGTCTTCGAGCTACTTGCTCAGATGATGTAACTGCAATAATTGGGCAACCTGGTCGATATTTTGCAATCATACGTGCTGTCGTTCCACTTTCAGTCGGAGCAATAACAGCTTTCACTTTTAAATTGATCGCTGTATAAGCAGCAGCTTGTCCAATTGCATCTGTCAAATTACCGTGTTTTTCTCTACGACGCGTAGAAATGAATGAACGATAGTCGAAAGATTCTTCGATTTTGTTTGCGATACGAACCATTGTCTCTACAGACTCGACTGGATATAAACCAGCTGCAGTTTCACCTGATAGCATGATTGCATCTGTTCCGTCGAAGATAGCATTCGCGACATCACTTGCTTCCGCACGTGTTGGGCGTGGGTTACGTTGCATCGAATCTAGCATTTGAGTAGCTGTAATGACAGGTTTTCCTGCCTGGTTACATTTATTAATTAGTTGCTTTTGAATGACAGGAACTTCTTCAGGTGGGATTTCAACTCCAAGGTCACCGCGGGCAACCATGAGTCCATCTGATACTTCAATAATCGTATCGATGTTATCGACACCTTCTTGGTTCTCAATTTTAGGAATGATATGAATTGCAGAACCGTTGTTTTTCTCTAATAGTTCACGAATCTCTAATACGTCTTCTGCACGACGTACAAACGAAGCTGCAACAAAATCGATGCCTTGCTCGATACCGAATAAGATATCTTGTTTGTCTTTGTCCGTTATCCCGGGAAGTTGTACCGAAACGCCTGGAACATTGACACCTTTTTTGTTTTTCAATTCCCCAGCATTCATGATTTCTGTGTGGATCAAACCTTCAGCAAGGTTTTTACCAAGAACTTTTAACATGACAAGTCCATCGTCAAGTAAAATCGTATCGTCCGGATCTACATCATGGATTAACTGGTCATATGTGATTGAGAAGCGTTCTTTTGTACCAACCACTTCATGCATAGACACGTCAATATGCTGACCTGCCTGCAATTCGATTAGGCCGTTTTCCATCGTATGCGTACGGATTTCGGGACCTTTTGTATCCAACAAAATTCCAACAGTCTTCTGTTTCGATTTTGCAGCTTTACGAATTGCTTTAATGCGTTGAAGATGCTCGTCATGGTCGCCGTGTGAGAAGTTCAGACGTGCGACGTTCATGCCCGCATCTATAAGTTGTTCAAGTAGTTCAGGTGATTCACTTGCCGGACCAATCGTACAAACGATTTTAGTTTTTCTCATTGTATCAGACACTTCCTTTTCGCTGAGTTCCATTAGATAGATAATTCTTGAGAGAGTGTGTACATGTCTTTATCAAATTCAGAATCACCTTCGAATACACGTGCCAAATCATATTCCACTACATGATGATTTTTCATGCCAATCGCAGTAGTGTGTTTGCCATTTTTCAACGCTTCAACTGCTCGAGCACCGAATTGACTCGCTAGGACACGATCGCGTGCTGAAGGGGACCCTCCACGCTGTATATGCCCTAATACGGACACTCGTGTATCAATTCCTTCTTCAGAAGAGTTCAGCTTCTCGGCTAACACAGACGCTGACATGACTCCTTCTGCAACAATAATAATACTATGCTTTTTACCACGATGCGTCCCGCGATTCAAACGATCTACAATATCCGGTAGATCATAAGGTTCTTCAGGTATTAGTATGGTCTCTGCACCGCCAGCAAGACCTGCCCAAAGAGCTAAATCTCCTGCATTACGCCCCATCACTTCAATGATGAAAGTCCGCTCATGGGAAGTTGCCGTATCACGAATTTTGTCTATCGCGTCAATTACGGTATTCAAAGCTGTATCGAAGCCAATTGTAAAGTCAGTTCCGTTAATGTCATTGTCAATGGTAGCAGGTACACAAGCACACGGAATGCCTAGTTTTGAAAGCTCTAATGCGCCTCTGAAAGACCCATCTCCTCCAATCACTACTACCCCTTCAATCTCATTCAACTTAATTTGTTTTAGTGCTTTTTCTCGTCCTTCCACCGTTGTGAATTCAGGACATCTCGCAGAACGAAGCATGGTACCGCCTCTTTGGATAATATCTCCTACGGAACCGAGTTGAAGCAATTCAATTTTACCGTCGATCAATCCTTGATAGCCATTGAAGACACCCGCTACATCCATACCTTCATATATCGCTTTCCGCACAACCGCGCGGACAGCTGCATTCATACCTGGAGCGTCTCCGCCACTTGTCAACACAGCGATTTTTCTCATCAGAAAACTCCTCCTTACTACTAAATCGTACCATTTAGATTACTCCGTAAATACACCGATTTTCCGGAATTTATCATAACGATCTTGTACCAGTGATTCGGAATCCAATGTATTCAACTCGCTTAGTGCACTTATTAGTATTGTTTTCATCTCTTGAGCTTGTTGTTTAGGATCACGGTGTCCACCGCCTAATACTTCTGGAATGATTCCATCAATGATATCCATCTCAAACAAATCCGGTGCGGTGATTTTCATTGCCTCGGCCGCTTCTTTTGCGTACGCTGCATCTTTCCACAAAATCGTTGCAGCACCTTCAGGAGAAATAACGGAATAGGTCGAGTGCTCCAGCATATAAATCCGGTTCGCAACGCCTAAAGCGAGTGCTCCACCACTTCCTCCTTCGCCAATAACAATCGAAATGACTGGAACCGTGAGACTTGCCATCTCTACAAGATTGCGAGCAATCGCTTCACTTTGTCCACGTTCCTCAGCCGCTCTACCTGGATAAGCACCTTTTGTGTCAATCAGGCAGATAATCGGTCTACGGAATTTTTCAGCTTGTTTCATAAGGCGCAATGCTTTCCGATATCCTTCAGGATGTGGCATGCCGAATGTACGTTTAACGTTCTCTTTTGTAGTTTTACCACGCTGATGACCAATAACGGTAACAGCTTCTCCTTCAAAGAAACCAATTCCTCCAACAATGGCAGCATCGTCGCCGAACGAACGATCACCGTGCAATTCGATGAAGTCTTCGATTAATTCGCCAATATAGTCATAAGTTGTTGGACGCTCAGGATGACGGGCTACTTGCACACGTTCCCATGTCTCCATATTTCCATAAATATCGTTTTCAAGTTTGACTAAGCGGTCGTTTAAATTCCGGATTTCATCAGACAAGTCGACTTCGTTAGTTTCGGTAAACTCTTTTAATTCTTGAATCTTTTCACGTAATTTTATAATTGGTTCTTCAAATGACATCGTTTTCTTCATTGTACCATTTCCCCCTTCGTATGAAGTCGGATAATGCGAGAAAGCACATCTTGCAAGTCGACCCGGTGGATGACTGCATCCAACTGACCATGCTCAAGTAGGAACTCTGCTGTTTGGAAGTCTTCTGGTAACTTTTCACGTACAGTTTGTTCAATGACACGACGACCCGCAAAACCAATCAATGCTTTCGGTTCTGCCAGATTAATGTCGCCAACTGAGGCAAAACTCGCAGAGACACCACCAGTTGTTGGATACGTCATGATCGAAATATATAAAAGACCCGCTTCAGCGTGTCGGTTCAATGCCACACTCGTTTTCGCCATTTGCATGAGGGATAGAACCCCTTCTTGCATCCGCGCACCTCCACTCGCTGAAAAGATCAGAATTGGAATACCAAGTTCTGTCGCTTTTTCAACAGCTCTCGTAATCTTTTCTCCAACTACAGAGCCCATCGATCCCATGCGGAAATGAGGATCCATTACAGCGATGGCAACAGTGTTCCCATCAATCTTTCCTGTTCCTGTAAGTACCGCTTCATTTAAGCCTGTTTTCTCAGCATCTTTCGTTACCTTTGCCATATATGCAGGGAATTCTAATGGGTTTTCAGTGACTAAATGATCGTCCATCGATACAAATGTCCCTTCGTCCATTAACGAATCGATCCGCTCATGTGCTGTCATTTTGAAATGGAAATCACATTTAGGACAAACCTTAAGAAGTTTGCCTAATTCTTTAGTCGGTTCAACATGCTTACACTCTGGACATTTAGTCATAATCCCTTCAGGTACGTCGTTTTTAGACTTCGCATTCGGCATGATTGCCTGCTGTTTTTTCACATTCGTAAATAGGTCCCTTAGCATTCTTGTTCGCCCCTTCTTTCACCATTAACAATGTCGAGCCAATCCATATACCGCGCCACGGCTTGTTGACTGTTACCGCTTATTATCTCATTCAGCAGCTTCGATACAATCTGTTTTTCGTGATCTGCCATCGCTACATGGAACGGGACCCGACTATATTGTTTTAACAAAAACCAAATTTTCAAAGACAAGCGGTTCTCTGAAACCACAAGGATTTCTTGCAACAGCTCTTCTCTGACTACCGGTTCAGTTCCTTCTAATTTGGTTAAAAAACTAGTCCATATTGGCAGCTTTCTAAGTTCCGGATTTTCTGAGACACATTCAATCGCCGCTTTCTCATGAATACGACGCGTAACTTCTACAGAGCGTACCGATTGAGGATTCTGCATAATAAATGTCGACAGAATCTCTACCAATTGATGCTTTTTGTAGTCAGCAAGAAACGTCCCTTCACCTCTTCTAGTTTCAATAAGTCCAAGAAGTTCTAGACTCCGAAGAGCTTCACGAATCGTAGACCTACCGACTTGTAATCGATCTGCAAGTACACGCTCAGAGGGCAATTTGTCACCTACGACTGCCCCTTCTTCTTTAATGATGGTACGCAAGTCGGAAACAATATCGAGAAATCGTTTCGATGATGGAGGAGTATTTTCCATGTCCAAACTCCTTTTACGCTACATTCTTAAGTGGTCTGACCACTTTACTATATAAGCATACAAAAAAGAGGGCATTCCGTAAAGTGATATCTGGCAATCTGATTCGAATAACACCGAAACTGGCTATATATATCGACTGTTTTACAACCTTTATGTCCAATGAATAGAAGATTATTCGTGTTTCATCAGTTCTTGCACAACAAGTTGGGGCTGTCCATTTCTAACTTCCACAGTTCCCTTCAATACTAACAATGCCTGATCCTTTAACTCACTACTAGCAATAGAATAAGGCTTTGGAAATAACGTACATGAAATCTCGCCAGTCTCGTCTTGTAATTCGAGAAAAGCCATGGCTTCTCCTTTTTTTGTACGAATACGTTTTATATCTATGAGCATGCCGGCAAGTGTTACATTCGTTCTTACCGTTCGTTCAAGTGCATCGGCAATCGTACTGACAGGAATCGACAATGTCTTTTTAAAAGAGGCAATTGGGTGTTCTGACAAATAGAAGCCCAATGTTTCTTTTTCATACTCAAGTCGCTGCATGTCTGTCATAGTCCCACCTGGGCTGTATTTAGGACTCGCCATCCCTTTCATCATTCCAGCAAACAAATCTTGTCCCTCTGTCGGTCGCACATACAAAGCATGCTTTCGAGCCGCATCGATTGTCGCAAGCAACACCTCACGCTTCTGACCGAATTCATCCAAAGTACCAGACTTCACAAGTGGTGGAATTGTTTTTTCGCTGAAATTTTCTGCTCCAACTGCAACAGATAGGTCAAATAACGTTTTTACAGACGGGTGTTGCTCGCGCGATTGTTTTAGAACTGTATAAAAAGAATAGCTGATACCTTTTACAGCACTTAAACCGAGACGAATGGAGCCATCATCAGTCGTTGCAGACCATTTGCTCTTCGTGATTGACGGACCTAAAATAGAAATGCCTTTCGATCGAATTTCCCGCATAAATTCCGAAGTTTTCTCAGGGGAACCTGCTAACACAGACAAACAGCCTGCATAGAAGTATTCCGGTTTGTTCGCTTTTAAGTAAGCAAGTTGGTATGAAATCAACGAATAGGCCACCGCATGGCTTTTCGGGAATCCATAATCCGCGAACTTTACAATGAGCTCATAAATATCCCCTGCGATATGAGCCGGGAATCCGTTCCGTTCGGCACTCTCTGTAAAGTGGACTCGCTCTTGCATGAGTATATCTCGCTTCTTTTTACTAATAGCTCGCCTTAACAAATCAGCTTCTCCCATTGTGAAGCCGGCAATTTGCACGGCAATTTGCATGATTTGTTCTTGATAAACAATGATGCCATATGTCTCTTTCAAAATCGGTTCAAGCGCTGGGTGCATGTAGGCAATCGGTGCCTTCCCCTTTTTCCGCTTACTATATAACGGGATATTCTCCATAGGTCCCGGACGATATAAGGCATTGATGGCGTATATATCTCCAAATGTATCTGGAGCAATCTCACGTAATGCCTTTCGCATTCCCGGTGACTCAAATTGAAAGATCCCTAGCATGTCCCCTTGCCTGAATAACTCAAATGTCCGTTCGTCTTGAAGAGGAATCGCATCTAACTCAAAATTCTCTTCAGTCTCGTAGCGAATCATTTTACGAATTCTGTCGAGTAACGTGAGATTCCGTAAACCTAGGAAGTCCATTTTCAACAGTCCCGCTTCTTCAGCGTCATTCATCGCCCATTGTGTTAAGTAAATCGAGTCTCCCCCACTTTGTAACGGTACCGTTTCGACTAGTGGTATTGGCGATAAAATAACACCTGCAGCATGAGTGGAAGCATTTCTAGGTAATCCTTCTAAAGCAAGTGATGCTGTGTACCACTTAGCATGGACTTCATCACTTTCAATCCAATTTTGCAACGTAGGTGATTGACCGACCTTCTCTTGTAACGTATTTCCGGGTGCTTCCGTTAACAACTTTGATATACGAGTAAGTTCCTCGCTGCTGAATCCGAAAACTCTTGCCGTGTTGCGCGCCACGGATTTTGCAGTTAGGGTGCCGAAAGTAATAATTTGAGCGACATGTGCTTTCCCATACTTTTCAGCAACGTACTCAACGACTTCCATTCGTCGCGTATCTGCAAAATCGACATCGATATCTGGCATGGTCACTCTACTAATATTTAAAAAGCGCTCAAAGATTAGTCCGTATTTCAATGGATCCACTGCAGTGATTCCGAGTGAATACGCAACGAGGGACCCAGCAGAGGATCCACGTCCAGGTCCGACTTCAATATCTTGCTGCCTTGCATACATGATGAAATCTTGCACGATCAGAAAGTAATCAGCATAACCCATTTCTCCTATGACGTGGAGTTCATAGCGAAGGCGTTCTTCGTAAGACGGTGACAACGTACCAAGCCTGTGTTGTAACCCAATCCGGCAATTCTGTTCCAGCACTTGTGCAACAGTCTCATGCGCTCCGACAGGGAATTTCGGCATGAGTAACTGTTTTTCAGGTAGTTGTACGTTACAAGAAAGAAGCATCTCTACAGAATATTCGAGCCACTGTTCTTTCCCAGCAAACCATTCCTCCAACTGATGTTGTTCGGGTACATACGAGTTTGTATGTATATTTTGCGGTCGCTCTGGGTCATTCAGTTTGTATCCATCTCGTATTGCTTGTGCAGTTTCATAACTAAACGAATCCTCAGGGTCGATGAACCTAGCTTCACTACATGCCAAAATAGAGAGATTCGCTGTATTAGCCAGTTGTTCAATCATCTCTTCCTCCGGGTGAAGAACCCCTTGCGGACGAGCTATTCCTATATATATTTGCGGCGTAGAACAAAGCGCGGTTACATGGCGAAGGGTTTCTTCAGTTCGGATAGTATTCCACGAGGGATCCGTGAGCGGGAAAACAACGGTGCAATTTGCCGTATACGATTTCAACCATTTTTCAGGCAAAGTACTAGGTTCTTTAGTCGCAGCCGCACTGCTAACTTTCATTAATTGACGAAAACCTTGTTCATTGTTTGCATAGATATAACATAACGGTGTCTCTCCAGTTGTGAGTTCAATTTTCACCGACAAACCAATTACTGGATGTATTCCGTACTTCATCATCACTTTCCAGAACGAACGGACTCCTGACAACGTCGAGTTCACGATTGCAACGGAAACAGCCCCTCTTCTTTGCAGAAGAGGAGCCAAGCGATCTAGTTTTATAATGCCGTTCAGTAGGTCGGCTCCCGTTATGATTTGCGGATAAACAAGCTTCATTGTCTATCCCTCCATTCACTAGTTACGCGCACATAATTGTTGTACTTTCTCAATGACTTCATCGGCTTCTTCCCACGACTTCACAGACGCCCCTGCAGCAAGCGGGTGTCCACCTCCAGCATATTCAGCTGCCAATTCGTTGATGACGACACCTTTAGATCGCAATCGAACACGAATCTGGTCGCTTTCTTCTACAAAAATCAGCCACGCACGGATACCTTTAACATCGCCTAGTGAGCTAACGAGCGAAGACGTTTCTTCAGCCTTCACATTAAACTGTTCAAGGATTTCTTGCGTTAGCTTGATGTAGGCAGCACCATTCTCATCAATCGTGAAGTTCTGGTACACATATCCTTGCAAATGCAATAAGTTCCGTTCCACTTCGTACATGCCCGCAAAAATCTGCTGACGGTCAAAATTGTATTTGATCAATTCACTCGCGACTTCAAATGTTTTACCGGTCGCACTTGGGTACATGAAGCGTCCTGTATCTCCAACAATACCAGCGAACAACAAACGAGCGGACTCATCAGGAAGCGTCCATCCTTTGTATGCGTTTCCTTCTGCATATAACCCGAAAATCATTTCAGAACACGAACTTGCATCAGTATCTACCCATAATACATCACCATAAGGATCCACATTTGGATGGTGGTCAATCTTAACGATGAAACTTCCTTTTTTATAAACCTGTCCATCTACCCGTTCTGTATTGGCAGTATCGGTGACAATCACTAACGCACCATCATAAAGCTCATCAGGGATGACGTCTTGTTTTGCTAGAAACGCTAGCTGTCCATCGTCACTGCCAGTTGCATAGACTTTCTTATCTGGATAGTTCGCTTCAATTAGTTTCTTCAAGCCTACTTGAGACCCAAATGCGTCTGGATCTGGTCGTACATGTCTATGAATGATGATTGTTGAATAGCGTTCAATTGTGTCAATGATTTGTCTTTTCAATTTCTAATTCCCCCATTATATAAAGAATTGCATTCGCAATTGGTTTGTAAAGCCGCTACAATAGAACTGATGCTGAATTCTTTTGGAGGGCTATGTTGTGAAGACTTTAAATTTTGTACTTGTATTCCTGATTGTTGCGTCGGCAGTATTTTACTTTTACTTTAAAACTCGTCAATTCCGCACAAGTCAGGTATTCCCAATCCGCAAAAAGATGTTTGCTTCTAAAGCTGGAATGTTTTTAGGTACTCTACTTATTGCTTTCGGGTTAAATCAGCTATTGTTATTCAATGGCACTGTAACGTACGTAATTTCAGGCGTTTTCATCCTACTTGGTGGGTACGTAGCCATTTTTAATGGAAAAGCTATGAGATATTATAACCAATTCGTTCAAGAAGAAACCGAATTGAACAAGCGCTGATGCTACTTGCATCAGCGTTTTTTTAACGTTCTAATAGCTGATAGGTTACGAGTGCTTTTCCGATCATTTCGCCTTCTGAATACAACGCTATGTCCATTTTAACTACACGTCGACTCATGTGTAAAATCTCAGGTTCAACGGTAACTTGACTTCCAAGCTGCACATGCCGCATAAAGTAAATAGTGAGGTTTTCAGGTACACTCTCGCCTCGCTTAAACAGCTTGATAGCACGATTTCCTGTTTCAGCAAGCAACGTTGTCAACGCTCCGTAAGACAGAGAACCAAGCTGATTAGTCATTTGTGGAATCACTTCAAACGTAACATTCTGTGGATTCTCTGTGTCTGCGTGCATTTGGTTTTTCACGATATCATCAATAGTTTGACCTTGCTGTGGTTGTCTTTGGGCCAATTGAAAAGCTTTTAATACGTCTTGTCGGCTAATGACTCCATCCAGTTGCCCAGATTCTGTCACAACCGGTAGTAAGTCAATACCTTCCCATACCATGCTGTGCCCCGCTGACGCGACACTCATCTTTCTAGTTGCCGTAATCGGAGAAGTGGTCATCACTTTACCAAGTGGTTCAGACTCTTGTTTGCCGACTACATCTTTAGAAGTGACCATCCCTACTACTTTTCCATTCTTCTCAATCACTGGAAAAGCTGAGTGAGAGGTTTCGCGGCTCATCTCATTAAATTGTCCCACTGTATCTTGAATCGACAATGAAATCGTAGCAGAAAGAGGATGTTGAATATCTTCAACGAGTAGAATCTCTTTTTCAATCATCTGGTCAGAAATTGCACGATTTAGCATCGTAGCCACTGTAAACGAATCGTAGCTAGTTGTTATGATTGGTAGATCATTTGAATTCGCAAGTTCTTTTACTTCATCTGTCGTATCAAAACCACCTGTTACTAGCACCGCAGCACCTGCACTAATTGCTAAGTGATGCGCTCGTTGACGATTCCCAACGATTAGAAGGCTACCTGCGTCAATATACCGACGCATGTCATCTAATTGCATGGCGCCTATGACAAACTTTGTCAATGTTTTATGTAAGCCCCCGCTACCTCCGAGAACTCCACCATCTACAATATTCACGACTTCGGCATAAGTCAGACGTTCTATATTATCTTTTTTCTTTTTCTCTATACGGACTGTTCCTACACGTTCAATTGTATTCACAAGCTTGTTGTTCTCTGCTTCTTTTATAGCACGATACGCTGTTCCTTCACTGACCGTAAGTGCTCGCGCAATTTGCCGTACTGAAATTTTTTCACCGACAGCAAGTTCTTCAATGTGACGTAATATTTGTTCGTGCTTCGTCGACAATGCATTCACCTTTTTCTATGTATGCCTTGTCTTCAGTTTACCATAAAACAACGAAAAAAGACCGCGCTGGTAGAGAATTATCTCTACTAGCCCGGCTGTGTTAAAGTCGTGTCACTTCGCCCGCCTTCATCACAAGAACTTCATGATCTTTTACTAGCTTTTTGAAATCCTCAGGGTCTTGCACAATAGGTGGAAACGTATTGTAGTGGACAGGTACCGTAAGCTTTGGTGATAATAACTCTACCGCATAAGCAGCATCCTCAGGTCCCATAGTGAAATTGTCTCCAATTGGCAAGAAGGCAAGATCGATTGCATTCCGCTTGCCAATCAATTCCATATCTCCAAATAACGAAGTATCTCCTGCGTGGTAAATCGTCTTACCTTCAGCCATAAATAGAATTCCTGCAGGCATTCCAGTATAGATGAGTTGCTGATCATCCGTTGTATACGATGAGCTATGGAACGCTTTCGTGAATTTCACTGTTCCAAATTCGAACTCATAAGCCCCCCCGATATTCATACCGTGTGTGTTCAGTCCTTGCCAACCTAACCAAACCGCCAATTCGTTCGGTGCAACGACAAGTGCTCCACTTTCTTTAGCGATTTCCACAGTATCTCCAACATGGTCGTTATGTCCATGCGTTAACAAAATGACATCTGGCTTTTCGTTTGCAACGACCAAATCCGTCAATTCATTTCCTGTTATGAATGGGTCAATTAAAATAACGTGTTGCTTTGTTTTAACCTTCACGATCGAATGTCCATGATAAGAAACTTCCATTGGATTCGACACCTCCACTTGTTCTACTATCCTCTTTATCAATTCGTGAAACCCTGTGTATTCCCTCTTTTTTTGTTATGATAGGAATGTGAAAGAGGAGGAATAAATATGACAAAACTTAAAGAGATTCAAACGTTCTTAAAAGACAATGACGTAGAAGCGGCATTCGTGACAACACCTGACAACATTTTTTACGTTTCAGGCTTCAGTAGCGACCCGCACGAGCGGCTTCTTGGTGTTATGATTTTCAAAGACGCAGAGCCTTTCATCGTTTGTCCTCTTATGGAAGTACCTGACGTGAAATCTGCTGGTTGGACTTTCGGCACTGTCGGATATGAAGACACAGACGATGCTTGGGAGTTTGTGCAGGAAGAAGTGAACCGCAAAGTAAGTACACTCAAGTCAATAGCAATCGAGAAGTCCCACTTAACGGTGGAGCGTCTAGAGCGCATGGAAGAACTTTTCCCATCTGTAACATTCTCTCGTTTAGATGAACAACTTAATATGATGCGTAGCCATAAAGATGCATCCGAACTTCAATTATTACGTGAAGCAGCGGAACTCGCAGATTACGCAATAGAAGTGGCTTGTGAAAATATCGCTGAAGGCGTTACGGAATTAGAACTTCAGACGGCAATTGAATTTGCTTTGAAGAAGAAAGGCGTCCAAAAGATGTCGTTCGATACAACCGTTTTGTCCGGTCCAAAAACTGCTTCCCCGCACGGAACACCTGGCGAGCGTAAAATTCAACAAGGTGACTTCGTGTTGATGGACCTTGGCGTTGTTCATAAAGGCTATTGCTCCGATATTACTCGGACAGTCTCGTTCGGTGAACCTTCTGCAGAGCAACGCAGCATCTATGAAGCTGTTCGCCTAGCAAACCAAGCTGCAATCGATTTAGTGAAACCAGGAGTCCGTGCATGCGATTTAGACAAAGCCGCACGTGACGTCATAACTGAAGCGGGATATGGAGAATACTTCACTCACCGGCTCGGACACGGCCTTGGAATCTCAGTTCATGAATTCCCATCGATCCACGGAGCGAATGAGTTCCAGCTCGAAGAAGGCATGGTCTTCACAATTGAGCCAGGCATTTATGATTCAACTGTCACGGGAGTCCGTATAGAAGATGATGTTGTCGTAACTGCGGATGGCATTGAAGTGTTAACGAAGTTCCCGAAAGAACTAAAGATTATTAAGTAAAATAAAAAGCAGAGACGCCATTTCGTTCATTGGCGGTCTCTGCTTTTTTGTATGTTATTATCGGCTCAACAAGGATTGAGCTGAAACGTACTCGATTGCTTGTGCGTCTGCAACTGCTTGATACGTTACAAAGCCTTCCAACGTGTTAACCCCTTTTTGCAAGGCTTCGTTATCCAAGCATGCTTGCTTGTAACCTTTGTTCGCAATTTGTAGTGCATATGGAACCGTAACGTTTGTAAGTGCCATTGTGGACGTACGTGGAACTGCACCTGGCATATTCGCAACCGCGTAATGCACAACTCCGTGTTTTTCATAAGTCGGCTCGTCATGTGTCGTAACACGATCAGAAGTTTCGAAAATACCACCTTGGTCAATCGCAATGTCCACTATAACGGAACCTGGAGACATCGATTTCACCATTTCTTCGCTTACAAGTTTCGGAGCACGAGCGCCTGGAATTAGCACACAGCCGATTACTAAATCCGCGTCTTTCACAGAAGATGCAATGTTAAACGGATTGGAAACGAGCGTTTGAACATCATCTCCGAATAATTCATCCAATTGGCGAAGACGTTCTACAGACAGGTCAAGAACCGTAACTCTCGCGCCCATACCGATTGCAATTCTCGCAGCATTCGTACCGGCTTGTCCTCCTCCAATTACTGTTACATTTCCACGCTGAACGCCAGGTACGCCGGACAAGAGAATTCCCTTTCCGCCTTCCATCTTCTCCAAATATTGAGCGCCGATTTGAGTTGACATACGACCTGCAACTTCACTCATTGGAGCTAGTAATGGTAGCGAACGGTTTGGTAATTGAACAGTCTCATAAGCAATTCCAATAACCTTGTTATCTATCAATGCTTTAGTTAACTCGACTTCAGAAGCCAAGTGTAAATATGTAAACAAAATAAGCCCTTCACGGAAATAACCATACTCTGAAGTAACTGGTTCTTTTACTTTCATGACCATTTCAGAACCCCATGCTTCAGCTGCTGTAGCTACGATAACCGCACCAGCTTCACGGTATTCTTCATCAGTAAAATTAGAACCGATTCCCGCTTGTGTTTCTATGAACACTTCATGTCCAGCTGACTTCAAGTTAAATACTCCGGCCGGTGTCATAGCAACACGGTTTTCGTTGTTTTTAATTTCTTTAGGTACCCCAATACGCATAGTTAAATCCTCCTCAAATATGTGTCCGGCTGTTCAGTAAATACCGTTCAGACCTTTTCACAACAAGTGTAGCAGATAGAGAGGAAGTATGTCGCATATTTTGTACGAATATTTTTTTAAAAATCATGCGAGTTTTGCTCCTTTAGCAGGAATTTGTTAGAGATTTGGCGTATAGTAGCTATAGAAGGATAATATAAACGTAGGAGAGTGATAACGATGTCATTAGTATACAACCAAATCATTGTTGCAGTAGACGGATCAAAAGAATCAGAGTGGGCGTTCAAAAAAGCTGTAGCAATCGCTAATCGAAACGATGCGAACCTGAATCTTGTCAATATCATCGATACTCGTTCATACTCCGCAGTAGAAGCATACGATCGTTCAATTGCTGAGCGTGCTCAGTCATATGCTGTCGATTTACTCGAAGGCTATAAAGAACAAGCTGCTCAAGCCGGCCTAACTCATGTCAATGTAATTGTTGAGTATGGTTCACCAAAAACAATGATTCCTAGAGAAATCCCTAAAAAAATCGAAGCCGACCTTATCATCTGTGGTGCAACTGGTTTAAATCCAGTGGAACGCTTCCTAATTGGTAGTGTCTCTGAAAACATCGTACGTGCAGCAAAATGTGATGTCCTTGTCGTTCGTACTCCTGAAGGAGAATAAGTAAAAAGCGTCTTTCTCATTTGAGAAGGACGCTTTTTCTTATTTCACGTTTTCGTTTGACCAGTCTTCCATTTTGTTAAAGAAAGAAATCATTGCTTGTTTGTCTGTCATATCAGGCACAGTCGCAAGCAAAACATCCGGTGTTGGTCCGTTTTGCTCAGATGGCTTTTGCAACATCAGAATACTTTTAGATTGCGCCACATTTTTGAACAACGTTTGAGGTAACTGCAAAATCCCTCGAATTACCGTATGCTTTTTCAAATACGTATGCAATTCACCCGATTGTGCTGATTCAAAAAGTGCAGAGGGAACTATAAAGATGCCATAACCTTCTGGCTTCAAGTGGTGCATTGTTTGTTCGATGAACAAGTGATGGGCATAGGCATGTCCATCAGCTGGCATCATTTCAAAGTTCAATGCATTTTCGTCGTCCGGGTAATAACCTACCGGTAAATCACATACCGCTAAGTCAACTGGATCTACTAGCAATGGCCGAAGAGCATCTTGGACGTAAATACGAATCGTCTGTTCCATTAGGTCCGCACCCGCAACTATCATTCTTGCGAGTAGTTCATCGATTTCAACAGCAACTGCAGCTGAAGGTACTTCAAGTGTGTTCATGACAGTTAGCAACAAATTTCCTGTGCCAGCTGCAGGGTCAAGCACTTGTACCGATTCTTTATGCGGTAATAGTAAACTAGCAATACGTGCAATTAGCATACCAATTGCGTCAGGAGTCATTTGATGATGCGATTGAACGTTTTGCCGCATCCCCTTCAATATTGCTAATTGCAATCCACGACGGATTTCTTCTTTTGTGGCATTGACCTTTAAGTCTGGACCTGCTGTGCCTTCTGCCCATTTTTTACAAGCGACAATGAGTTGCTCCAAGTAAAGTGACTCATCTGTACTCGCTGCTTCATCTAAATAAGTAAATATTTGTTCTGTATTAGTTTTCATGTGTATCCCTCTTCTTCCTTCTTGGAACTCCATTATAGTTTCATCATCCGCCATGAAAAACCCATCCGATAACTGGATGGGTTTTTACGGATAGCTCGTTTTTGGCAATTATGCCTTTAACTTCTCCACGGCTTCCAATGCTTCTTGGTAGTCAGGATGGTCTGTTACTTCACTCACATACTCTACGTAAGTGATTGTATCATCTTTATCAATGACAAAGATCGAGCGCGCCAATAACCGAAGTTCTTGGATTGTTACGCCATAGGCATCTCCAAATGAGAGGTCTCGATGATCTGACAGAATTTGGATATTTCCAATTTCTTCAACAGAACGATAACGCGCCTGAGCAAACGGAAGGTCAACAGAAATTGTCAATACTTCAACGTCATCTTCAAACTTACCTGCTTCTTCGTTGAACTTATGTGTTTGTTTTGAACAAACGCCAGTATCTACAGACGGAACTACGCTTATTAGGCGGATTTTCCCTTTAGAATCTCCAAGTGAGACGGGCTGTAAATCATTTGAGAGGACTGTGAAATCCGGAGCTTTGTCGCCAACTTGTAATTGCTTACCGACCAATGTAACAGGATTATTCTTGAATGTAATAGGTGTCATTAAGATTCTCCTTTCGATATCCATCTATCTTACTAGATAGACTGTTCGCCTGGCAACTGACGGCTCTCATCAATGCGATGGGAGGAAATTCGTTTCACTTTTTCATATACTTGCTCGTGAATAACTTCAGTATCAGCAAATAAGTCATGAAGCGCTTCGTTACGTGGCATGAAGATCACAAGCAAATAAGGTATTACTAACGTTTTAGATAAATACCGTCCGATCACTTCACGAAACAGTAAGGACGTCCAACTTAGTTGCTCCCCAGATTTCTTTACGACTCGGATCCCCATGATCATTTTCCCTACAGTTTGACTGAAAAACTTCGTCATCAGTAAAAAATACGCAAGGAAAAGCGCAAGCATTATGAGTTTATACGGGCTATAAAGTATAAAGAATGGATCTGAAATCGGATAATCTAACACACGGAAGATTGGTTTCACAAGCAGTCCACTAATAGCGCCTACAACGATAATATCGATGAGGTACGCCCAAAAACGTATCCAAAATCCAGCAGGTTTGTGCATGAACTCACGTGGTTTGTCTAGAATTGTTTCCGGTACAATTTTGTTAGGTAACAGTTCAGTTTCACGTATTTCCGATAATGGTTGTTCCATTTGTTCAGACATATTGCCTACACCTCCCCTTAACGTTCACCATACAAGTACATCATGCGCGGTGCCTGATAGTCAGTCAGAAGCTTTTGGATCAATTCCGATTCCGCATTTTTCTTAAACAATCCAGATACGCTCGTACCGAATAATGAAGTTAAGCTATCTGTTGTACCGTATTCAAATATAGTTGGATTATTAAATTTTTGGTCTGCAATTAATGCATCGATGACATCCGGTAGCTTGCCATAATCGTCAGCAAGACCTGATTCAATCGCTTGTCGGCCATTCATGATTCTTCCATCTGCCACTTTTTTAACGTCTGCAACCGACATATCACGACCATCCGCTACAATTCCAACAAACCGATTATACGAGTCATTAATCATTTCTTGAAGCATATCCCGTTCAGCTTTAGTCATTTCACGATTTGGACTCATAATATCTTTATATGGTCCCGTCTTAATTGTGTTGAAGTCAATTCCGATTTTATCGGCAAGTTCTGCATAATTCAAACTTTCCATAATGACACCAATTGAACCTGTAATTGTTTCAGGATGAACAAAAATCTTTTCAGCTGGTGCTGAAATATAATAACCACCTGAAGCAGCCATCGATCCCATCGATACATAGATTGGAATATTACGGTTTTCCTGAATTGCAATGATTTCGTCATAAATGTCAGAGGACTCCAATACGCCACCACCAGGTGAATCTACATGTAAGACAATTCCTTTAACTGTCTGGTCTTCTTGAACATCTGCTAGCTGTTCTAAGAAGCTCTGATGATTGTATCCTGCTGCAGCAAATGGTGAAGCGGGACCTGTATCTTGAATCACTCCGCTTACATCTAGCACTGCAATCCGTTCGTTCGGATCTCCTTGAGTTAATACCGTTTCTTCATAAGTAGCTCCATTCATTGAAAAGCTATCTTCAAATAGTGTGTTGAAATCTCTAGTGAATATGAACGAGAGCGAGTTCACACCGATTGAAACAATCACCAATGCTGCTGCCGAAATTAGTGCAATCCATCGTTTCGTTGACATCTCAAATTCCTCCTTAAGGTCATACATGGTATACGTATCACCACTGATAATGTTTCATCCATTTTTACACTTGGTGAGAGTGACCTTGTTTCTCCAAGCGTATCATCATTCGCTTGTTTCTCACATAACGGACTATTTCTGGCACTGTAAATACCAATAATGCCACCCAGATGAATGCAAAACTGAGCCATTCAAACTTGCCAAATGATTCCCCATACATCACAACTCCAATAATTAACATCATTGTTGGAGCGATGTATTGAAGAAATCCCGTGACGTAAAGTGGAATCGATGTGACCCCTTTAGCAAAGAACACCAAAGGTATAGCTGTTGCAATTCCAGTTAAAATGAGTAAAACTACGGTCATTGGATCTGTGTCCACTATAACAGCATCGCCCGTTGAAAAAATCCATCCATATGCAATAAGCGCAACAGGTACTGTAAAGGCCGTTTCGATAGCGAGTCCCCTGGTTGCATCCAATTTAATTTGTTTTTTAATTAAGCCATATAAAGCAAAAGTAAACGCTAATACAAATGAAATCCACGGGAATACCCCATAATGGAACGTCAAGATTGTAACACCGACTGCAGCGAGTACAAAAGCGAACTTCTGATTTCGATTCAATGCTTCTTTTAAGAATATGATTCCTAATAAAACAGAAACTAACGGATTAATGTAATAACCAAGACTAGCTTGCACGATAAAGTCGTGATTCACCGCCCAAATGTACGTACCCCAATTAATGGAGACCAAAAATGCAGCGGCACAGAGACCCCAAAACTGCTTTTGTGTCTTCCAGAGTTCTTTGAAGTCAACGACTAATTTCTTTCCTTGCCCTACCACTATAAGTGCGAGAACCGTCAAAAGGAACGCCCAGATGATTCGATTCACTAAAATTTCCCCACTACTTACATGGTGAAGGGTCTTCCAGTAAATCGGCATGAAGCCCCAGAGTACATATGCAGCAAATACCCATAGAGCTCCTTGTTGTTGTGTTTGCACGTGACTTCCCCCTTAATCGCCAGCATTTAGCTGCACGAAATATCTCTCAATTATAAGGGGGCACGTTAGTAAGGTAAAGTCTTTAGCAAAGAAAAGGACTGGGACAAATAGAATCCCAGTCCTTTTCTTCACTCAATTTCTTGTTTACGTAGTTGGGCCCGCATGATTTTACCGGAAGCGGTCTTCGGCAATTCATCAACAAATTCGATCTTTCTTGGATATTTGTAAGGAGCGGTTTTCTGTTTTACATGCTCTTGCAACTCTTTCACAAGACCATCCTCATCTTGTCTGGACGGATCCCGTAGGACGATAAAAGCTTTGACGACCATTCCTCTTACTTCGTCGGGACTGCCTACTACCGCACACTCCCGAACTGCAGGATGATTAGTGAGGGCATCCTCCACTTCAAATGGTCCAATTGTATAGCCAGAACTGATGATGATATCGTCACCACGCCCTTCAAACCAAAAATAGCCATCTTCGTCTTTTTTCGCTCGATCACCTGTAATGTAATACTCACCGCGGAATTGCATCGCAGTTCTCTCAGGATCTTTTAAGTACTCTTTAAATAAGGCTGGCGTATTCACGTGAACTGCAATATCTCCAACTTCCCCGATCTGTGCAACTTCTCCCTCATCGTTTACGATTTCTACATGATTCCCAGGAGTCGGTTTGCCCATAGATCCTGGCCGCGCTTCCATTCCAACCATCGTTCCGACTAACAGCGTGTTTTCAGTCTGGCCGTAGCCGTCTCGCACTTGAAGTGAAAATACTTGGTCAAAACGATCGATGACTTCCTTATTAAGCGGCTCGCCTGCGGACACAGCACTTCTTAAGGAAGAAAGATCATAGCTACCTAAGTCATCTGCTTTTGCCATGAATCGATATTCTGTCGGCGTACAGCACAACACGTTTACTTGGTAGGTTTTGATCATATTCAAATAGGTTTTCACATCAAATTTACCGTTATAAACAAGTCCCGTGGCCCCGCTTCCAAGAACAGCAAGGAACGGTGTCCAAATCCATTTTTGCCATCCCGGTGCAGCCGTCGCCCAAACTGTATCTCCTTCATGAATCCCGAGCCAATTAGCGCCTGTCGTTCTTAAATGTGCATAACCCCATCCATGTGTATGTACTACGCCTTTCGGTTTCCCTGTTGTACCTGACGTATAGGACAAGAACGCCATGTCAGACGCTTGTGTCTGTACAGACTCAAAAGTTGCAGAAGCGGTTTTCATCTCTTCCGTAAGCGAAATACTCCCTTCAACAGGTTTTCCAATTACAAAAAGTGACACGTCTTCAATTCCACGCACGTCAGTTAGTTGGCTTGTAAAGGCATCGTACGCGACAATTGCTTTCGCACCACTATGTGCCAATCTGTATTCAATATCTGAAGCACTTAACATCTCTGAAGAAGGAATGACGGCTATTCCCGCTTTCAACGCACCAATATAAGCAACATATGCTTCAATGAGCCGCGGTACCATTACTAAAAGAATATCGCCTTTCTTCAAGCCGTTCGCCTCGTAAACGGAAGCCACTCGATTAGCATCTTCGATAAGTCGGTCATATGTATATTCTTTACGATTCCCTTCAGAATCGATGTAGATTAATGCTTTCTTATTCGACCCGTTTGCATACTTTTCAATTTCAGATACAATGTTGTAGTTTTCTGGTGCAAGTAGTTCTTCACGATTCATGAAATTTCCTCCCTTTTGACAATGTAATCAGTATACTACTAACATTCCACCAATTCAAAAAGTAGCATCGTTCATGATTGTTATCTCTTTGCACATACTAAAAAAACTGCCCCCAATTTTGGGGACAGTCCAATCAGTTACTTATTTTTGGTAACCGTTCATTTGTTGTTGAGCTTGACGTACTAATCGCTTTGTAATTTCCCCGCCTACGGAACCGTTGGCACGCGATGAAGCGTCTGCTCCAAGCTGAACTCCAAATTCTTGTGCGATCTCGTACTTCATTTGGTCAAGCGCTTGTTGTACACCAGGTACTAGAAGCTGATTTGAATTACCGTTGTTTGAGTTTGTCATGTCGATGTCACCTCCCTTGTAACGATAGAATGTACCGATTCGGCAAATTCATGCACACAAAGGAAATGGTAACTTTTTCATACTGAGACTCAGCGTAATTCAGGTGTTCTGTTTTGCTTCAACATAGTAGGTTATCTTATAGAAGATCGCTGAACTCATCAGTCTTTTCATCCAGTGAACACTCGATAATCGTCCGTTTTTGAATTGCATCAGTGATCATTGGTTCAAAGTCGATGAAGCTTTCATAAAACTCCACTTTTTCTAAACGAGGCTTTGTTTTCGGACTAGACGGTGTGAATACTGTACAACAGTCTTCAAAAGGTTGTATCGATGTTTCGTATGTACCGATTTTCCGAGCAATTTCAATGATTTCTAATTTATCTGTTGCAATGAGTGGTCGTAAAATCGGAGTCGATGTGACTGCATTAATCGCCGTGAAACTTTCAAGCGTCTGACTTGCCACCTGTCCTAAACTCTCACCCGTCACAAGAGCAAGCGCTCCTATTTCTTTTCGCAACTGATCTGCGATGCGTAGCATGATTCTCCGTGTCGATGTGATCGAGACATTTTCAGGTACTTGTTTGACGATAGCTTGTTGGATATCCGTAAATGGGATAACATGCAGTTTCAGTGTCCCGCCATAAGCACTGATTTTGCGACCGAGTTCTACCACTTTCTCTTGTGCTTGTTCACTTGTAAATGGTGGACTCGCGAAGTGGATGGCTTCAAGTGTAACACCACGTTTCATCATCAAATAACCCGCAACCGGACTGTCAATGCCGCCAGATAACATAAGCAATGACTTACCATTCGATCCAACAGGCATTCCACCTGCACCTTTATAAACTTTTGAAGATAAGAACGAGCCATTTGCTCGAATATCGATGTGCAATAGAATATCGGGTTTTTTCACGTTCACCGTCAGATTAGAATAAGCTCTTAAAACGGTGCCACCGATTTCTTTTTGTAATTCCCCCGTCACTAATGGGAAGGATTTATCTGTTCTTCGCACTTCCACTTTGAACGTTTTACCTTCCGTATCTTCTGTCTCAAAGATCGCAAGCGCTGTTTTCTGGATAGCTTCCACTGTAGACTCACACTCAGCAATCGGACTGAAAGATTGGATTCCAGCTACATCTGTAAGACGCTCGATTGCTTGTACCAACTCTTCACTTGTTGCGTATAAAAACATTCGATCCCGTTCTGCTTTTAGCTTGATTGACTTCAAATCCTGAAGTTCCAACCGAATATTTGTAGATAGTTTCTGTATAAATTGTTTACGGTTACGCCCTTTAAGTGACATTTCCCCGTAACGTATAAGAAGTTCATTCCAAATCATGTTGTTTCAACCCTTTCTTGATCGTCTTTAGAAATTCGTTCATCGTTTGCGAAAGCATTTGAATGTCTTGTTCGGTATTCATCCGACCGAAACTGATTCGAATCACACCTTTACTGAAATCATCAGGCACATGAATTGCTTGTATGACATGACTGACTTTGTTGGCTTTTGAAGAACATGCACTTGAGGTAGATATCATAATATCGTGTTTTTGAAAGAAATTAACAGCCACTTCACCAGTAATCCCTTTAAAAGCAAGTGTTAAAATATGAGGTGCACCAGTTTCAGGTGATAAAACTCGAACGAGCTTTTCACCTTTTACACAATCCCTTAACTCCTTGTTCCATCGTTCATATGTGGAAGTACTATTTTCAGCCATAGAGATTCTAACGGCTTTTGCAAAAGCAGCAGCTCCCGCGACATTTGCTGTTCCGCTTCGATATCCATGCTCCTGTCCACCGCCATAGGAAATCGCTTGTGGTTCTTTAAACTTTTTCGTCACTAAGCAACCAGTTCCTTTTAATCCGTGGATTTTATGTGCGGAACACGTGACAGCATCCACCCATTTTGGAAAGGGTAATTCAAGTTTCCCTAAACTTTGGACACAATCGGAGTGGAATATTGCGCGTGAAAATTCGCGAATCACTCTCGAACATGCTTCGATCGGCTGAATGGTACCGATTTCGTTGTTAATATGCATGATGCTTACTAAGATTGTATCTTTACGTATAAGTTTTCGTAATTCCTCAGGGTCTACTTTCCCATTTTCATTAACCGTTAAAAAATCGACTTCAAATCCGTCTTCTCTCAAATACAGACAGGCATTGCGAATTGAATCATGTTCGATTTCTGTAGTAATGATGTGATTCCCACGATGTTTAAGACTATTTGCATAGCCTATTATTGATAAATTATTTGCTTCCGTACCTCCAGAAGTGAACGTGACAGTACTCTCTGGGTCAGAACACAATGTCGCGACTTGCTTCCTTGCAGACTCTAGAAGTTGGTCTGCTTTGTTGCCTGCTTGGTGCAAGGAAGCAGGATTTGCATAATACATAAGACTTGCTTGGGTAAATGTCTGAAGCACTTCCTGTTCAGGAATGGTCGTTGCACTATTATCAAAATAAATCATTATGAACTCTTCCTTTCATGCAACATAAGCGGCACAAAGCCACCTGCACTCAATGTGCGGGTGGCTGAAGGTAACACTTACTGTGCATGCTCTTGTAGGTATTCTTCAATTCGTTTCATCGCACCGGGTTCCGCTTCTTCGACTGCTGTCGCCGCTTCCTCCAGTGCTTTTGCGTAACGGAATTGTCTAAATGCCATTTCAGCTTCCAATAATCGGGCGTGCATTGCGGGATGAGACGCGCGATAACGGTTGCCATATTGAATGATTTGTTCTGTGAGTAACGCATTCTCTAGCATCTCATCAATTTTAGTAACTACCACATTAACTTCTTTTTCAGCGTTTTGAATGTAATCTTCAACAAGTGCCATGTTTAATGGAACTTCCTCTAATCCATTCTGGACGATAAATAGTTGTTCATCCGCTTCTTCCAATCGAACTTCAATATCATCAGGTATACCTGGTATATTAGCTTTTTGGAGCTTTCGTTCAACGTTTTGTAACGTTCTCGCAAGAACTTCAAGACGTCGTCTCACCGTAATTTCATCCGTCCGCAAGCTTTTTATGCGTTCTTGGAATGCACTTGTTTCCAAGTGAATGCGTTCAAGCGTTTCAGACACTGCGCGCAAGTCATGTGCAAGACCTGAATAAGCAGATTCTCCATTCTCACCCTGGATCGTTAGTAAATCGAATCGTTTCATCGCGTCATTAAGCTCCACTAAGAAAGCTTTTGGAATAGCCGATTCCTTTTCATCGAGACGATAACTTTGTTGCACAAATAGTGCTTCATCTGCAGTTTCTTTTGCAAATGTTTTAACTGCCACTAATTGGTTCGCTATTTCCATATAATTCTGTTCCATATATACGCGTTCTTTCACTTCTTCTTCTAAAGAATCATAGTACGAGTCGAACGCATCTTCAATTTCCGCAAGTCGGAGTTGAACTGGCTCCACGTCGAGAATCTCTACTTTTGCAAGAAGTTCTTCAGCCTCTCGTTCAATACTCAATAAAGAAGCTTTTAAATTTAAGTGATCTAAGTAGTAACCATCTTGCACCATCTCGTCTACGCCATTACGTAATTCACGAATTGTTGACGGCATCTTGCTTTGCAACTCACTAAGTACTGAAGGAATTTCCTGAATAAGTGGGAATAAATTGTTCGCTTTTGCAGCTACCGCAATTACATTTTCCCTTGCTTGTAAGTAATTCCCGTTATCCGTTAACTCATCATACTCTTCAAATGCCGGTTGGAAGTATTCGAGCTCTTTTTCCAATGCCGGAACCGTTCTGCCGTAAGAATGCTGATGAGCTAAAACAGATTTCCGTGCTATCCGGTAATCTTCTTTTAGTGAATCCATCTCAACTCTATTTTTCTCTTCACTGCCGATCAGTTCGTTCAATTCTTTTAAGATTGAATTTTTACGTTCCTCACACACATTCAGTTGTTGCTCAATTTCTTTTTCAATTCCCGTCGCTTTCTTATAACGGAACCGGTCGACCATTTCTTCAGTATCAAATAAAGAAGAATCAATTCTTGGGACAAGCACATCGATCACTTCCGTCCATTCGTTGCGCCACCGTTCAAATTTTTCCTCTGTTTGCCCCGTCATATTCAGTTGTTTGACTTTCGTCATTTCCTCAAATATCGGTTCATGCTGGATATGCAATTTTTGATGTTCCAGTTTACTGATTTCCTGGATATGCTTTCGTCTCAATAAAAATATTGCAACAGCCAGCACAATTACTATGATGATTGGAATGATGAAGTAGTTCACCATTGTCCATCCCCCTATTCCGCAACGACTCTACAATTGATAATACCTTATATAGTAACATGTTTAAAGAAATTTCGTGTTGAAAAAGGGCGAATTTCCGTCGAAAAGTTGTTTACTTGTATGAAACGGCTCGAAAATTGTATGATTCCCTTAGATATCCTACACACTATTAGGAACTAAAGATATGGAAAAGAGGATGCTTTTATGTTTATGGGGATTGAATACTCGAAGGATTCCGAAGAAAGTTACCGCCAGCTTGCTGACCAACTCCAACTTTTGCTCAATGGCGAAAAAAATCGTATCGCTAATTTAAGCAATGCGTCTGCACTACTGAGCAATTTCCTAGAACGTACTAACTGGACAGGATTTTACCTTCTGGAAGACAACGAACTTGTACTTGGGCCATTCCAAGGGCTTCCCGCATGTATTCGAATTCCTATAGGAAGAGGCGTATGTGGAACAGCTGCCAAAAATAGGGAGACACTCGTCGTTGAAGATGTGAATGCATTTGAAGGTCACATCGCATGCGACTCTGCTTCTCAGTCCGAAATCGTCATCCCTCTCGTCAAGAACGATGAACTAATTGGAGTACTAGACGTAGATAGTCCAGAAATCGGTCGATTTTCTGAAGCAGATCGTAAAGGTATGGAACAATTTGTAGAAGTTCTTTTGCGTCATCTGTAATAGTTTTTTATTATAAAAAGCAGCTAAGGTTTCTATACCTAGCTGCTTTTTTGTTTTATGAAATTAGCTAGACAACGCTTCTTCTTCGTTAGCAACTTTTTCGAATGCTTGATTTAAGTCGGCAATGAGATCATCTGCATGTTCAAGACCCGCCGATAATCGTAGAAGTCCATCACTGATCCCCATTTTTTCACGATCATCTGCCGGAACTCCTGAATGAGTCATAGTCGTCGGATGTTGGATCAGTGTTTCTGCGTCTCCCAAACTCACCGCGATTTTGATAAGACCCAAATGATTCATAAATGCTTGCGCCATAGGTTGGCCGCCTTTAATTGTAAACGATACGAGTCCGCCTCCAGCACTCATTTGATTTTTAGCAATCTCCACTTGTGGATTGGCATCGTCGAACGGATAAAATATTTCTTCTACCATATCCTGTGTCTTTAAAAAATCCGTAAGTTTTGTCGCATTCTCAGTATGTCTGTGCATTCGAACTGCTAATGTTTTAAGTCCGCGAATAAGCAACCAAGCGTCAAATGGAGACATGATTCCGCCGTAATCTTTTTGCACAGTACCTCGAATTTCTTCGATTTCATCTTTATCTTTTCCAACAAGTAATCCAGCAATCACATCGCCGTGGCCATTAATATATTTCGTTGCACTGTGCAAGACAAAGTCCGCTCCAAAATCTATTGGATTTTGTAAATACGGGGATGCAAATGTGTTATCAACAACAATTTTCAGTTGATGTCTTTTGGCGACTGCAGCAACCGCTCGTAAGTCTGCTAATTCCATTGTTGGATTAACAGGAGATTCAATATATATACATACGGTTTCAGGTTTCACAGCAGCTTCAATTTCCTCTTCAGTACCGAGTGAAGTTAGTGTATGAGTGATGTTATATTTTCGCTCCATAATACCAAGTAGACCAAATGTACAGCCATAAATTCCTCTTGAGCCTATAATGTGATCCCCAGATTTCGTTAAATGCGTTAGAATCGCACTAACGGCTGCCATTCCAGAGCCAAATGCGAGGCTACCTGCCCCTTTCTCCAACTCTGTCATACGTTCTTCCAATACGTGCACTGTCGGATTTCCTAGTCGAGAATAGATGCCGCCTTCTTCTTCGCCTGCAAATCTCCGTTCTCCTTGCTCCGCAGACTCAAAAGCGTATGTGGAAGTTTGGTACAAAGGTACCGCTAAACTTCCGTGATGCGAGTTACTATCATAACCTGTGTGCACTGTCGCTGTATCTTTATGAAGTTTCTCATTCATCCTTCTTCAACCACCTTTCACCTCTACAAGTAAACGCTTACACCTATTGTATGCTTACCATTCAGAAAATTCAAATCGAATCGGTACTCACACGTCACTCTGCAAGTACTGACTCGCTAACGACAATCCGATTTTTCCCTCCAGATTTCGCAGCGTAGAGTGCTTCATCTGTGTTTTGAAACAATTGTTGATAGGTTTCATGGTTAGCAGAAGGTTCCCAGACACTTACGCCGATTGAGACAGTTACAGATGGTTCTGTTGTTTCTGGTAGCTCAACTAATAGCCGTTCAGCAAGATGCATTCCTTTTACTAATGTTGCGCCAGGTAAGTAAATAGCAAATTTTTCTCCACCCCAACGTCCTGCTATATCATCACCCGAAATAGATGATTGAAGAAGTCGAGCGGTCTGCTGTAGAACCTGATCGCCGACAATATGACCAAACTGATCGTTCACTTGTTTGAAATCATCTACATCCAATAGAAGGAAAGCACCACCGGCTCCTTTTTTGAAAGCTGAAGACATATGTCTATCCAGGTAACCTCTAGCAAACAAACCGGTCATATGATCTTTATTTGCCAGATTTTGCAACTTTTCTCGAAGTGCAGAATTCGAAAAAGCAAGTGAGGAATGGCTAATAATAGCTTTTACTAATTTATAATCTTCAAAAGTGAAATGATACTTTTCCGTATGCATAAGAAGCGTGTACCCAGCAATTCTTTCTGATAAGATGACAGGTGCGATAATTAGTGACCGGTAAGGTGAGAATCCATCAATTTCGTTACCATCCAAATCCACAATGAAAACAGCTTCGTTTTCTTTTCGCACTTGACGTTCAGCGTAATCCAAGTATCTTCTCCCAGCATCCGTTAAAAAGTACTTTGTTGTATCTTTTGATATAACTGATTGTCCGTTCTCACTGAAATACACGAATGCAATTTCTTCCGGCTCAAACGTGTCTACGATTCTTTCGTTAAGGTAGTAAATGATCTCTTCAAAAGTGAGTCGTTCTGTCAGTTTTTTAGAAACTTCATTCACTAATTGCAGTTCATCAATTAAACGATGGGATTGGTCATACAGACTCGAGTTCTCAATGGCATGTCCAGCACTCTCTGAAATATTACGGACAAATTCCTTTTCTGTAGAAGTGAAAACATAGTTACACGGAGCAGACAGCTGAAGAATTCCATATGTGCCTTGCATACCTTTCACAGGAGCACTTAAAATTTCCAAGTTATTTCTGGCATCCCTTCCAACCTTCAATTCTCCAGAAAGAAATGCAGCTGTCGTGGAAGGAAGTTCATTTGAGTAGTCAAAAAGCCGGTAAACATTCGAGTTATCTAATTGCTCTTGAGAAAGTATGAGCTCCACTCGTACCGAATTTAGATTTGTCACTACTGTTGAAACTAGTCTTTCGTGTATCACTTTGGTTTCCATGGTTGAGTTGAATTCTTTCGTAGCTTCTAATAAGCTCTGGTAATTTTTCGAATGCGTATGAAGAGATGCTGAATTATTGATTGTCTCAATCAGTTCACCGAGCAAGACTTGAAAGTTTTTGAAATGGTCAGATTCCGTAAAGCGATTCCAGACTTCTGTAGACTTCACTAGGATCATTGCAATCGGTTCTCTCTTTTCATTGCGAATCATTAACGTGTCGTCTGCAAAGTCAGTCGACTCTTCATCTTCTAGCGATGAATCTTTCCTCATTGGATAAGTTAATTTTCCAAAGACACCTACGAATGCTTCGCTACTGAGTTTCTTATCTGTGGCGGCTGGATAGAACTGATTATCTTCATATAGAAAGAACTCAATTTTGGTGATTCTGAAGTGCTGTTCGAATATTTCTTCCAGTTGGCTAATGAAATCAGTGTTTTCAAGGTTCTGCATCACATTCATCATGACATCGAGTAAATTACTTTTTATCGATTCGTACAGCTGCTCGCTTGTTTTCATATCGTCACCCTTTATAATTCAATAGGAATTCATATTATCTACAACCATTTTATAGTATGTGAAATGATAATGCAACTTTGTAACTAGTTCAAAATATCTACTCACAGCAGCTGAACATTTCAAAGAAGGATGTCTCCTTTCGAAATCACTTGACATTGCCCTTTATTATTGTTATGATAATCGTTGTGTAAAATAATTGCAGCAGTTGTGTGTTCTTTATTGCTCAGTCTGTTCCTCATTATCGAGGTGTATCCTGTAACCCTTGGCTGCAGAGGTGAAGATACATGAAAACAGAATGACCTAGAGATTGAACGCATCTGGTCTTATTTTACAACAAAATAAAACCAACAGAGGAGGAGTCATTCATGGCTCGTTATACAGGTCCATCTTGGAAACAATCTCGTCGTCTTGGTATCTCACTAAGCGGCACTGGTAAAGAAATCGAAAAGCGTCCTTACGCTCCGGGTCAACATGGTCCGAACCAACGTAAGAAACTTTCTGAATACGGTCTTCAACAACAAGAAAAACAAAAACTTCGCTTTATGTACGGTGTGAATGAGCGTCAGTTCCGCACATTGTTCAACAAAGCTGGTAAAATGCAAGGAATCCACGGTGAGAACTTCATGATTCTTCTTGAAACTCGCTTGGACAACATCGTTTACCGTCTTGGTCTTGCTCGCACACGTCGTGCTTCTCGCCAGCTTGTAAACCACGGTCACATCCTTGTTGACGGTAAGCGCGTAGATATCCCATCTTACAGCGTAAAGCCTGGTCAAGAGATTTCTCTTCGTGAAAAATCACAAAACCTTGATATCGTTAACGAATCAATCGAAATCAATAGCTACGTACCTGAATTCGTATCGTTCAATGCTGACACTAAAGTCGGTTCATTCGTACGTCTTCCTGAGCGCAGCGAACTTGCTGCTGAAATCAACGAAGCTCTTATCGTTGAATTCTACTCACGTTAATAATGATTTCAAATCCCTTCCGGATTTTCCGGAAGGGATTTTTGTTTTGTCCAGATGGATAGCGTTAAGTTTAATGATGTTTTTGGGTTATGAGCGGTTTTCTGAGGTTTATGATCACTTTTCTAATCTTATGAGCGGTTTTCTAGATTTATGATCACTTTCCCATGTCTATGAGCGATTTTCTACATTTATGATCACATACTCAAGTTTATGAGCGATTCCCCGTATTTCTGAGCACTTCCCATGTTTATGAGCACGCCCCAATCCTAGTGCTCACTCCCCGCCTATACTCATCATTCTCAACAAAAAAACAGAGAGAAGGAGTTACTCTCCTTCTCTCTGCGACCAATTTAACTTACTTGAATAGGATCATTGTATACTTCTTCTTACCTCTACGTACAATTGTGAACGCGTCTTCCAAACGGTTTTCTGCGTTAACAACGTGTGCAGTATCAGTAACTTTGTCGCCATTCAACGAGATTGCTCCGTTTGTTACATCCTCACGCGACTGTCGTTTCGACGGGGAAATTTTAGCTTCTACTAGTAGGTCGACGATATTGTGATCGGCTTTTTCCATTTCAAATGTAGGAACATCCTTAAAAGCATCCTTCATTTCAGAAGTAGTCAATTTCTTCAAATCACCACTGAATAGTGCAGCTGAAATTCGGATGGCTTGTTCCAACGAATCTTGACCGTGTATGAGACGCGTCATTTCTTCAGCAAGCGTTTTCTGTGCTTTCCGTAAATGAGGCTCATCCGCAACTGAGCATTCAAGTTCCTCAATTTCTGAGCGATCTAGGAAAGTGAAAATTTTCAAGTAGTGAACAACATCGGCATCTGCTGCATTGATCCAGAATTGGTAGAACTCATATGGAGATGTCTTTTTAGCATCTAACCATACAGCGCCACCTGCAGTTTTGCCGAACTTCGTGCCATCAGATTTCGTGACAAGTGGAATGGTAATTCCGAAAGCTTTTGTTTCTTCCTCATGCGTTTTGCGGATAATTTCAAGCCCAGTCGTAATGTTGCCCCACTGATCTGAACCTCCAATTTGTACGCGGCAGCCGTAATGATTGTATAAGTGATTGAAATCGATTCCTTGGATAAGCATGTAGGTAAATTCAGTAAACGATAGACCTGTTTCTAAGCGAGACGCTACGTTTTCTTTTCCTAACATGTAATTCACATTCAATAGTTTTCCGTAGTCACGCAAGAAACCGATGGCACTCATCGGCCCCATCCAATCTTTGTTGTTAACAAGACGTGCGCCGTTTTCATCTGCGAAATCGAATAGGCGTTCAAGTTGAACTTTCAAACACTTTACGTTTTCATCTACTTGCGCTTCAGTTTGAAGTTGGCGTTCGTCGGCACGGAATGAAGGATCCCCAATCATACCCGTTGCACCTCCGATTAGTAGAATCGGGCGATGTCCATGAAGTTGGAATCGACGAAGTGTAAGTAATGGCACAATATGTCCGATATGCATGCTATCTGCTGTCGGATCGACACCGCAATAAAGTGATACTTTTTGTTCATCTAGAAGCTTTTCCATTCCCTTTTCATCGGTTTGTTGGTAAAGCAGGCCTCTCCATTTTAAATCTTCTAATAAAGTTGTTGTCATATAACTTCCTCCTTCGATTTTCGTCTCACAAACACAAAAAATCCCCACACGATCTCAAATAAGATCATGCAGGGACGCTAATTGTAAAAGTAAGCGCGGTACCACCCAGCTTGAGACAAAAGTCTCCGCTTTATAAGCAATAACGCCGCTATCCGCGCAACACTCCAAAGCTGTAATTCGTAAACAGGGTTCCGAGCAGCTTTCACCAAACGCTGCCTCTCTAGACGGATTGCCTGCCACTACTGTGGCTTCTTCACTGTGAAGAGTAACTACATCATATTGTAGTCGAAATTGGAAATTTGTCAAACAAATTCAGTCAACTCCTGCTACAATATGCTATAATTAATAAGATTTTTAGGAGGGAACGAATTGACTAAACAAGACAAAAAACGTGTTGAAGAACTTGAACATAAATTCGAAGCGATCAAGAAAACCAAATGGGCAACAAATACCCGAATCGCCTCAAGCGTAGTTTGGAATCTATTCTTGCTTTTCTTAGTTATCGGTTTGACATTAACGGTATTTGGCGCATCTGTCGGAGCAGGTTATTTTGCCTCCCTTGTTGAAAAGGAACCACTACGTTCCAAACAAGAAATGCGCGATCAGATTTTCAGCTATGAAGAAACATCTGAAATCTACGCGAATGGGAAGTATTTAAGAAAAGTACGCTCGGATATTGATCGGAAAGAGGTCAAATTAGAAGATGTCTCTCCATATGTTATCAATGCCGTGTACGCAACAGAAGACGAATACTTTAATGCCCATAAAGGAATTGTCCCTAAAGCGGTCTTCCGCGGACTTTTCCAAGACGTGACCAACTCAGATAGTCAAACTGGTGGATCTACGCTCACTCAACAGCTCATTAAAAACCAAATTTTGACGAACGAAATATCATATGAGCGCAAAGCAAAGGAACTCCTTCTTGCTATGCGATTGGAACACTTCATGTCAAAGGAAGAAATTCTAGAAGCTTATTTAAATATTATTCCATACGGACGTAATTCAAACGGTGGAAACGTTGCTGGTATTGAAGCAGCAGCTGAAGGAATATTTAATAAGACTGCCAAAGAATTGAATTTGGCGCAAGCTGCTTATATCGCTGGAATTCCACAGGCTCCCTTTGCGTATACACCATTTTATAACGGAAAGACCGGATTAAAAGATGAAGCTGGATTAAAACCCGGCATTAATCGCATGAAGACCGTTCTATTCCGAATGAAGGAAACAGAGTATATTTCTGAGAAAGAATATAACGAAGCAGTTGCGTACGACGTCACAAAAGATTTCAGAACGGCAGCGCAACCACCGAAGAGCCGTGATGAGTACTTAACAGATGATATTCAGAGAAACACGATTGCCATTTTGGCAAATATACTCGCTGAAAAAGACGGAATCGACGCAGATCGTTTAGTAGAAGATAAAAAATTAAAAGAAAAGTATAATATTCTGGCTGAACGTTCCATGAGAAATGATGGATTCCGTATTTATTCTACAGTAGACATGCCTTTGTATAATGCTTTAAACGATGTAGCTGAAAGTTATACACAATACGGCTATACCTACACACAAACGGTAACTGACAAAAAAACAGGCGAGAAAACGACTGAAAAGTTACCTGCTCAAGTAGGTGCTAGTTTAATTGATAATAAGACAGGTAAAGTTCTGGCATTTGTTGGCGGTCGAGATCATGAACTAGAAGCCAGCAATCATTCTACTCAAACACAACGCCAACCAGGTTCAACTATTAAGCCTTTGTTAGTTTATGCACCCGCTATAGAATATGGCTATATCGGAGCAGGTAGTCCCGTTGTTGACGTGAAATTCCATGTTGGCAAATGGAATCCAGTAAACTTCTTAGCCAATCAGGAACTTGGGATTATTCCAGCTCGTCAAGCGCTAGAGAGTTCACAAAACTTAGCGACCATTCGGTTATACAAACAATTTGTAGATCGTCGACCTGCAGAATTTCTTGATAAGATGGGTTACACAAATCTTGAAGCAAATGACTACGAAAACTTATCAGCTGCTGTTGGTGGACTAGCAAATGGAGCAACAGTCCAAGAGAATACTGGTGCCTTTGCAACATTAGCAAATGGAGGCCAACATATTAAGCCTTATATCGTCGAAAAGATTGAGGATAGCTCTGGTAAGGTTATTTATCAGCATAAGGCTGAACCCGTTCAAGTATTTAGTGAACAAACTGCTTATATTATTTCGGATATGCTACGGGATGTCGCTTCTTCTGGTACTGCAAAGAATATGAAGAACCAGTTGAACTTCAACTTAGATATCGCTGCAAAAACAGGAACAACTGACTCGTATAGTGATGCTTGGTTAGTTGGATACAACCCTAATATCTCACTTGGCGTTTGGCTGGGATATAAATACCAAACGTTGTCTCTTCAAGGACCAGGGAATGCCCAGTTTGGGACAACCAATACACGTACAACGACGCTATATGCGCAGCTATTAAATGCCGTCAATAAAATTCGTCCTGAAACTGTAGGAAAAGAAGCCCGATTCCAACAACCTAAAGGAGTTGTAAGTCGATCGTTCTGTGGAATTTCAGGCCTTGCACCTTCAGCTGCGTGTTCTGCTGCAGGTTTGGTTCGTTCAGATCTCTTTAATGCAAATGTGATGCTCCCAAACAAAGCTGACGACAGTATAATCTCATCGGCTTCTGTTTCTGTTAAAGGTACACGCTATGCTGCATTACCTTCAACGCCTTCAGAGTTTATCTCTGCTGGTGGAACAGGTGTCAATGAAGCATTCATCAAACGGATGCTTGGACCATTTGGTGGGGATGCATCGAAGTTGTTCCCAGCTAGTTCAGGCTTTGCGTCCCGTGTCGTTTCGGGTGCTGTCTTCCCCGCTGACAGTGTAGCACCTGCGGGTGTAACAGCTTCTCAAAATGGATCCGTAATGACATGGAATTCGTCACCTTCCAATGATGTCATTGGATACTACGTCTATAATGGTGGTACACGTGTAGGAACAATACGTGATGGACAGTCTCTCTCCTTCTCTATCGGAAGTGGTACGTATACCGTGCGAGCTGTTGATATAACAGGCCTAACTTCAGCATCGTCTAATGCAGTAACTACCGTTGTCGCTACACCTGAACCAGAAAAGCCGGCTGCACCAGAAACAGGTTCAGGAGAAACTGAAGGAGACAGTTCAGCGACACCACCAGGCTCAACAACAGAGAAACCAAAACCACCTACTAGTGGTAATGGCGATGGTAAACCGAAGCCTCCTGCTAGTGGTAGTGGCGATGGTAAACCGAAACCGCCTGCTAGCGGTGGAGATGGTAAACCAACCCCCCCTGCTAGTGGAGGTGGCGACGGTAAACCGAAACCTCCTGCTAGCGGTGGCGACGGTGATGGAGATTCAGACGGCGAGTAAGCGCATCTTCTCGCCTTTCTCTTGATAGAATATCTTAATTTTAAAAGCTGAGCAGTTCCCAATTTGGGAACTGCTCAGCTTTCTTTTTGTTATTAGTCTTCCATCGTAGACAAATCGCCTGTCGGCAAGTCGAGCTCCCATGCTTTTAGCACGCGTCTCATGATTTTACCACTTCTCGTTTTCGGAAGTTTGTCTTTGAATTCTATTTCTCTTGGAGCTGCATGTCCTGCTAGCTCTTTTTTCACGAATTGACGAATTTCCTCCTTTAGTTCGTCTGTCGGCTCATATCCATCATGAAGAGCGATGAACGCTTTTATAATTTCTCCACGAACCGGATCAGGCTTTCCAATGACTCCGGCTTCAACGATAGCTGGATGCTCCAACAATTTGCTTTCAATTTCAAATGGACCTACACGCTCTCCACTTGTCATAATGACATCATCGACACGACCTTGGAAGAAGAAGTATCCCTCCTCGTCCATATAAGCTGAGTCACCTGAGACGTACCATTCACCGTTCAAGAAATACGAATCGTACTTTTCAGGATTATTCCAGATAGCTCTCATCATAGCTGGCCAACCTTTTTTCAATGCTAAGTTCCCCATACGATTCGGAGGAAGTACGTTTCCTTGGTCGTCCACAATTGCTGCTTCAATCCCTGGAACAGGCTTACCCATCGATCCAGGTTTCAATGGAAGCGAACCGAAGTTACAAATCATTTGTGCTCCAGTTTCCGTCATCCACCATGTATCGTGAATACGCATTTTGAATGTTTCCATTCCCCAACGAACAACTTCAGGATTCAACGGTTCTCCAACTGACAAGATATGGCGGAGAGATGAGAGATCATGTTCTTCCATTGCTGCATTGCCTGCACCCATTAACATACGGAATGCTGTCGGTGCACTGTACCATACTGAAACACCATATTCTTCAATTGCTCCATACCAACTATCTGTAGAGAAACGTCCACCGACAATTAGGTTTGTTGTTCCTGCTAATAAGGGCCCAAAAATACCATAAGCCGTACCCGTTACCCATCCTGGGTCAGCTGTACACCAGAAAACGTCTTCTTCCCTGAGATCCAATACCCATTTTGCAGTTTGAAGCTGTTGTACCATCGCTTCTTGTACGTGCAAAACTCCTTTAGGTTTCCCAGTGGAACCCGATGTATAGTGTAACAGTGTAGGTGATTCACGCTCTAACCACTCTACTTCAAAATCTTTCGATGCTTTCTCAAAGTGTTTGTTGAAACTAATAATCTTCCCCTCTTCTGTCACATCGTCCCCTACGACGAATACAGTTTCTAGGTTGGGCAATCGATCTACCGGGATTCTGTCTACCAATTCCGGAGTGGTCACGATTGCTTTCGCATCGCTATCATCCAAGCGATCATATACTGCACCTTCCATGAAAGCTTCGAATAATGGTCCAACAATTGCACCAATTTTCAATGCTCCAAGAAGCGCAAAGTAGAGTTCCGGAGATCGTGGCATGAACACGAAGATTCGATCACCTTTTTCCAATGTCGAACAATTTCTCAGTACATTGGCTGCTTTATTAGAGTACTTTTTCAGATCCCCAAATGTATAGGATTCTTTACGAGTACCATCTCTATAGTAGAGCGCAACTTTGTTTCTGCGGAACGAATCAGCATGTCGATCTACTGCTTCATGTGCAATATTTACTTTCCCAGTCTCGTACCAACTAAAGGATTTCTCAGCTTCTTTCCAATCGAAAGATGCTGCCAATTTGTCATAGTCCTGCATTTGATAGTCCGTTTGTAAAGCTGGAATTGTTTTTAAAACCATAACATAACCTCCTTAAATATGTACTAACACTTTTATTCTACCTGAATGACTCTTGAATTAGCAAACAAATAATATTTTTCCGACAGTTCAGGATTTTGTAAGAAATTCGATCAAAAAACGCATATCTTTCATGTATACTGTAAACAGAGGGATTATCAGTAGAAGGCGGTGAATTGGTTGGAACATGTAAAAACGTATAATGCTTTGGAACTGAAGCATAAAAATGGAGACCTTATTATAGAAGGTCCCATTCGTACGTCAGATTTAGAAAGTTATTCATTTCATGAAGGTTTAGTGGCATTCAGACCACCTGAACAGCAACACAAAGCACTCGTCGGAATTTCAAAATTACCTGAAGGACGCATTATTGTCGTTCGTGACCGAGACCAGATTGTCGGATATGTTACCTACCTTTATCCAGATCCATTGGAACGTTGGTCTGAAGGGAGTATGGAAAATCTAATTGAACTTGGTGCTATAGAAGTCATTGCAAAGTTCCGTGGCGGTGGTGTAGGAAAAGCGCTATTAGAAGTATCTATGATGGATGATGCAATGGAAGACTACATTGTCATCACAACGGAATATTATTGGCATTGGGATTTGAAACAGACCAAGCTAAATGTATGGGAATACCGTAAAATCATGGAGAAAATGATGCAACACGGTGGCCTAGAGTACTATGCGACAGATGACCCTGAAATTTGTTCACATCCAGCTAATTGTTTAATGGCTCGTATCGGGAGTCGAATTGAACAGAAAGATGTGCAACAATTTGATAGCTTACGATTCAAAAACAGATTTCTGTATTGAGAAAGAAGGGAATTTATGTTAATCGAAGAAATCATGCAAACTGAAGTAATTACGTTAACACCAGATCATACTGTAAAAGATGCAGCGGAACTAATGAAAACACGTCGAATTCGGCACTTACCTATCGTTGACTCTAACACTCAGCTTGTCGGGATTATTACGGATCGGGATTTGAAAGAAATTATACCTTATGGGTATCAGGATTCTGGGAAAGTCTCTGAAATTTATAATATGGCTCTCTCAGACTGTATGGTTAAAAACCCCATAACGGGCCATCCAATGGACTTTGTTGAAGAATCAGCGCTCGTATTCTATCATAACCAGATTGGATGTCTCCCTATCGTTTCCAATCAGCAGCTAATCGGTATCATTACACAGACTGATTTACTGTATAAGTACATCGAGCTTACGGGAGCCCATCAACCTGGTTCTCAAATTGAAGTACGCGTACCGAATATTCCTGGTATCTTGTATGAAATTTCAAAAGTCTTCAATGAGTTCCAAACAAATGTCCTCAGCGTTCTAGTTTATCCTGACAAGGAGAATGAAGCCAATAAAATTCTTGTCATTCGACTTAAGACGATGAACCCGATTGCCATTATTGAAGGACTAAAAGGGCGTGGATTTGACGTACTCTGGCCAAACTTCCCAGGAAAAGAAGTATGAAAAAAGATGCCGTTTTCATATTTTCTGAAGAACAGCTTGGCTACTCGTTTTCAGATACACATCCGTTTAATCAGAAACGGATTGTGTTGACGATGGATCTCTTGAAAAGCATGCATGCAATCAAGGATACGGATATTATCCCTCCACGTATTGCGACAGACGAGGAATTATTACTCGTTCACGAACCTAAATTCATCGAAATGGTCAAGAAGGCAAGTAAAGGAGAAGTTGGACCGGAAGTTGGTAGCCTTTACGGAATCGGTACTGAAGACACTCCCATTTTTCCTAACATGCATGAAGCAAGCGCGATGCTTGTTGGCGGTACGTTAACCGCTGTAGATGAAGTGATGCAAAACCGCACTCGTTATGCACTCAATCTTGGTGGAGGACTCCATCATGGATTTCAAGGTAAAGCCTCTGGATTTTGTGTATATAATGATAGCTCAGTAGCTATTCGTTATTTGCAACGTAATTACAACGCACGTGTCCTTTATATCGATACCGATGCGCATCATGGTGACGGTGTGCAGTGGACATTCTATGATGACCCTGACGTTTGTACGATGTCTATACATGAAACTGGGCGCTACCTGTTTCCCGGAACTGGACATGTAACTGAACGCGGGAATGGAAAAGGCTACGGCACGTCGTTTAACTTTCCTATTGATGCATTTACAGAGGACGAATCCTTTTTGGAGATTTATGAAACCGCTTTCCGTGAAATTGTGGAATGGTTTAAACCGGATGTCATTCTGACACAGAACGGTGCGGATGCACACTATTTCGATCCACTTACCCATTTATATGGGACAATGGAAATCTTCAAAGAGATACCCAGGATTGCTAGAGAACTTGCAGACGAATATTGTGATGGCCGTTGGATTGCTGTAGGTGGCGGTGGTTATGATATTTGGCGAGTGGTGCCACGTGCTTGGTCACACATTTGGTATGCCATGAAAAAGCTTCCGGCACCAACTGGACCCCTTCCTAAAGAATGGCTCAATCGCTGGCAACCTGAATCCCCTGTTCCGCTGATTGAATCGTGGGATGATCCTATTCCTTTGTACAAACCCATTCCTAGAAAAGCAGAAATCGAAGAAAAAAATGCACAGGTGATGGAACGTTCACTTCATTACATACGCAGTGAGCAAGAGTCGCGATAACTAAAGATGAATCTTTTCCATAAAAAAACAACAAGCAAAGCGGCCAAATCGCCTTCTGCTTGTTGTTTTCACATTCTCGTATTTACTTAGCTTTAATTGAGTCACGTTGCTCCAGTTGATAGGGCAAGACGACCTGCTTCTGGTCAACCTCTTCACCATTCATCAACTTCGTTAATAAACGCATGGAGACCGCTCCTAAATCATATAAAGGGACGCGGATTGCTGTTAACTGAGGGCGCACAGCGCGTGCCAATATTGAATGTTGGAAACAAATTAACTCGATGTCACCCGGAACAGTTAGACCTGCGTCACGGATTCCATTCATTAATCCAACAGCGATTTCATCATTCCCTGCAAAAATTGCTGTTGGAGGTTCAGCTAGTTTCTTAAAACGATTCCATACTTCGTATGCGTCATCGTATGTATTATCAGTTTCAATAATATACCCAGCTGGAATGGCCAATCCCGCTTCCGCCATCGCTTCCTCGTAACCTGTCTTCTTTGAAAGACGATTAATGTCTCGGCTGAAAGGACCTGAAATGAACGCAATGCGCTTATGATCATTGGCAATCAATTCATTCACTGCTGCAAATGCTGCTTCTTTGTTCTCGATATTGACAGTTGGAAAATCAAGCTCTGAGTCGATTGTTCCTGCCAATACAATGGGAACGTTTGCAGATTTCATTTCCTTACGCACATCATCCGAAATTGAGTCACTCATAAATATCATTCCATCTACTTGCTTGCCTAGATGATCCTCAATAAGCTCCATTTCACGTAAAGGACGCTTGTCCGAATTTGAAAGGATGATATTGTATTCATACATCGTCGCAACGTCTGCAATCCCTCTAGAAAGCTCTGCATAGTAGCTTTTTGAAATATCGGGAACAATGACACCAACAGTCGTCGTTTTTCTGCTGGCGAGGCCGCGCGCTACGGCATTAGGCCGATAGCCGAGCCGTTCAATGCATGCTGTTACCTTCTTACGTGTTGCTGGTTTCACGTTGGGATTTCCATTGACCACACGTGATACAGTAGCCATTGAGACGTTCGCTTCTCGAGCCACGTCATAAATTGTTACCGCCATACTGACCTCCCCTTTCTCTGTCTATTATTATCTTTCGTTCTTATTATACCAAAACGCCGGAGCCATGGAAGCTCCGGCGAAAAATTATACAATTTGGTGTGTATTCATGAAACGTTGCATTTCTTGGTAGAACTCGTCGAATTGCTCGATATTCATTTGTTGAGCCGAATCCGACAATGCTACCGCTGGATCTGGATGTACTTCAGCCATAACACCATCTGCGCCAACAGCAATTGCTGCCTTCGCCGTTGGAATTAAGAGATCTTTTCTACCAGTAGAATGCGTTACATCCACAAATACAGGAAGGTGTGTCTCTTGCTTCAAGATTGGAACCGCTGAAATATCCAAGGTATTGCGAGTCGCACGCTCGTATGTCCGGATGCCTCGCTCACAAAGCATGATTTGCGTGTTCCCTTTTGACATGATGTACTCAGCAGCATGAATGAATTCATCAATTGTCGCTGCTAATCCACGCTTCAAAAGAACTGGTTTGTTGGCCTTCCCTGCTTCCTTAAGAAGCTCGAAGTTTTGCATGTTACGTGCACCGATTTGGATAACATCTATATAGTCTAGCGCTTCTTCCAAGTGAGAAGGTGTAATGATTTCTGTCACAATTGACAGGCCTGTCTCATCAGAAACACGCTTTAGAATCTTCAATCCTTCCAATCCTAATCCCTGGAAGTCATATGGCGATGTACGTGGCTTATATGCACCACCTCGCATCATCGTTAACCCTTTAGCCTTAATGGATTTTGCCACTGCTAATACTTGCTCATACGACTCAACCGCACATGGACCGAAAACAAATGTTGGTGTTCCATCTCCGATTTTTTCTCCATTGACATCAACGATAGTATCTTCAGCTTTTCGCTTACGTGAAACTAGAAGTGCATTCCGTTGTTCATCTTCTTGAATTTCAAGTCCTGACATGAAAATACCCTTGAATACTTGTTCGAGAATACCATTTGAAATGGGTCCTTTGTTCGCGTCTTTCAAGAGATCTAGCATCTCTCTCTCTCGAACCGGATCGTAACGATTAACACCTTGTTTTTCTTTAACTTTACCAATTTCCTGCACTACAGCCATTCGATCGTTAATGAGATCTAACATTTTAACGTTCAGCTCAGTTACCTGAGACCGAAGTCCTTCTAACTCATTTTGGCGCATAATCATTCTCCTCCCCATTCATAGCATTCCCTTTTCGCATCGGAGAATGTATGGTACATTTTATAATAATAGACCTAGTATAATGAACCTCGGTTGAAAAGTCACGCTATTTTGCAAAATTGTCATATATAATATATCGGAAGTTCAAAGGAGGTACTAGTATGGCGTCTTTATTTGCCTTAGATATCGGAACTCGTTCCGTTGTCGGAATTATATTAGAAGAAGTCAGCACTGGGTACCATGTCGTTGACCTTGAAGTAATGGAACATAAAGAGCGCTCCATGATTGACGGACAAATACATAATATTGTCAGTGTGGCTACCGTAATAGAAGAAATGAAAACATTGCTTGAAGAACGCCACGGTCCTCTGAAAAAGGTTAGTGTCGCCGCTGCGGGTCGGGCGTTAAAAACTGCAACAGGAAAAATGTCAGTAGATATAACTGAACACGCGTTAATCAACATAGAAGACATTAATCGGTTGGAGCTTGGTGCAGTACAAAAAGCACAACAAGAGTTGCTATCTTCAGACGCCGTCACTTCAGATAATCAGTACTATTGTGTTGGATATTCTGTATTGCATTATTTAATCGATGAAGAGGAAATCGGTAGTTTGATTGACCAAACTGGTCGTTCTGCAAGTGTTGAGGTTATCGCAACGTTCTTGCCACGAGTCGTTGTCGAATCGCTCCTATCAGCGCTAAAGAGAGCTGATCTCGAAATGGAAGCTTTGACACTTGAGCCGATTGCAGCCATCAACGTCCTCATACCACAGTCTATGCGACGGTTGAATGTTGCGTTAGTCGACATCGGTGCAGGCACTTCGGATATTGCAATTACAAATAATAATACCGTCTCGGCATTCGGAATGGTTCCGATAGCAGGTGACGAAGTAACGGAAGCATTAAGTTCCACATATTTGCTCGATTTCCCAGAAGCCGAGCGCGTCAAACGCTCCCTTAACGATGAGGAGTCTGTTACAGTGTCTGATATATTAGGATTCGAACAACAAATTCCTACTGTCGATATAGTCAATTCTATCACAGCGACAACGGACCGTCTTGCAGAAGCCATTGCAGATGAAATTAAGCTGTTGAATAACCAATCACCACAAGCCGTTATGTTGGTTGGAGGAGGTAGCATGACTCCTGAGCTCCCTAAGAAGCTGAGCATAGCGTTAAACCTTCCTTTGCAACGAGTTGCAGTGCGTGGGCTCGATGCGCTCACAGAAGTCACGCTAGCAGATCACATAGTATCCTCTCCAGCACTAGTTACACCTATCGGCATCGCAATAGCAGCCAAACGTGCGCCGATTCAGTATATGTCGGTTACTGTTAATGATAAAATCATTCGGCTATTCGAGCTAAAGGAAATGACAGTGGGAGATGCATTGCTTGCTGCAGGTATTAAAGCACGTCAGCTTTACGGGAAACCTGGCCTTGCTCTATGTTTCAAGTTAAACGGACAAGATATCACATTACCTGGTAGCCACGGGACTCCTTCTACGATTACGATGAATGATAGAATTGTCAGTACGAAAGATCGCATTCTTAACGGCGACTCCATAGAACTACTATTAGGTGCGGACGGAAAATCTGCTCACGCATTAATTTCAGATGTCATTGATTTGGAATCTGAATCGATGACCGTTTACATTGACGATCAGTCAGTTGAATTGAAAACGGAAGTGCTTATAAACAATGAACCCGGTTCTCTTCAAATATCTATCGAAGATCGGGATGAAATAATAGTTCGCAATCCCATAACACTTCGTGAGGCGCTACTAGTAGCTAAACGGGATACTGATCATCAGCCCTCTCTACAATCGGTCGTGTTAAATGGCAAAACGGTTCATCTTAAACAACAACCACCTGTCTATATGCGTAACGGAATTCCGATTGCACTTACGTCTACCTTATATGCTTTCGATCGCATCACTTGTGAACAAGAAACAATTACGACTGTCTCAGATATCGCAAGAGACCTGGACGTACAACTAACCGAACAATTGACGGTTTCTTTCAACAGTACGCAAGTGACGATTACAAAGCCACGCTTTTCAGTTAAGATAAATGATCAAGCTGTGGAATCCACAGCTCGTGTTACAGAGGAAGATAAGTTAATGATCACGCCATTGACGAGACAACCTATTACATTCAGCGACGTCTTTGCTTTTGTAGATTATCAATTACCGACTGGTACAACCACATCCTTCAAACTCTTGCGTAATAGCGAACCGATTCAATTTTATGATCAGTTATTCGGTGGAGATCAATTAGAGATTTTGACAACTTAAAAAGAGCCATTCAGCGATTGCTGAATGGCTCTTTTTCGATTAGTTATTCTTAGGTTTCTCGTCAGATACTGCATTTTGGTTAATGTTTTTATCTTTGCCTTTATTATCGCTGTTATCGTAAGAAACACTACTATTCTTTGTAGACTGATTGCTAAGGTCTGCTTTACCTTCAGACTTTTTTGTAGCAGTTCCATCTTTGTTGACGATAGGTTCTTCACCTTCTGAAGATGCCGTACCATCATCCATCGGTACTGTCGATTTCGCAGACATAGATTTAACTTTGCCTGTTACATTTTCAGTTTGCTCTTGTACATTTTTCTTAAGTTCACCTGTTTTTTCTTTGGCTACTACAGATAATTGGGCCGCTTTCTCTTTAGCGGTAGAAGAAAGGTCTGTTGCTTTATCTTTTGCAGTTGAAGTTAGGTCGACTGCCTTATCTTTTGCAGTTGAACTTAACTCGATGCTCTTATTTTTAATTTGTACTGCTTGCGTTGAGAAATCTTCACGCATCTCTTTACCTGTTTTAGGAGCCAGGAATAATGCAGCTGCAGCACCAATAACTCCTCCTACAAGCGCGCCCATTAAGAAACTTCCTGAACCAGAAGTATCTTCTTCATAAAAACGATCCGTATCAGTCGGGAAGTAATTGTAGTTCATCGGTAATTGTGAAGGTTCCCCGTACGAATTTTCATACATTCCATTCGGATCGATCTCATTACTTTGTTTTGTGTTTGAATAGTTGTTGCTCATGCAATCTCCTCCTTAAAATAATGACACTTGAGTTTTAGTAGAACTAAGAAGTTCATCTTCCGTTGAAATGCTTGTTAGCTTTTCATAGAAAAAACTATCTTTCAACGCATGGCTTGTATGTACAACAGATTGAAGCCATTGACTCCTCCCTGTCTACTTACGCTTATGAGTACTTTTACCCTATCGCTAACCAAGCTAAACTTTGAACATAATTCTCTTTTCGACAAGTAGTCAGGATATCCTCTTTAATCTAATAAGATTCCAACAAAAAAAGAAAACAGCCTGATTCACTAGAATCAGACCGTTTTCTTATCTGCAATATGTTGTTGATAAGCTCTTAAATACTTTTGGACATCCCCAGCTCCCATGAACAAGAAGACTGCTTCCTCATGGCCATCCAACACTTCAATAGCTTCTAGCGTCAAATGGATAGAGCCTGGAATTTTTTCAGCAAGATCATTGACGGTTAAGCTTCCCGTCTTTTCACGTGCTGATCCAAATATGTCACAGAGATATACTTGGTCCGCCTGAGCGAGACTCTCTGCGAATTCATCAAGTAACGCAGCCGTGCGTGTAAACGTATGGGGTTGGAAAATCGCTACAATTTCACGATTAGGATACTTTTGTCTAGCGGACTGAAGTGTTGCACGAATTTCAGTTGGATGATGTGCATAATCGTCAATTAGAATGCCATCATCTGTTTTGATTTCAGTAAACCTACGTTTCACGCCTGTAAACGTTCGTAACCGTTCTTCTACAACTTCAGGATCTAGCCCTTCATACTGACACAAAGTAATAACCGCTAATGCATTATTAATGGCATGATCGCCAGGCATTGGGATCGTAAACGAATGATAGAATTCGTTGCGTACATAAACATCAAAGGACGTACCTTCAGCAGATTTCACAATGTTGGATGCACTGAAGTCATTCCCTTCACCAAGGCCGTATAAAACTACCGGCACATTCGCTTGGATTGTTAAACAATTGGGATCGTCTCCGCAAGCGATAATAGCCTTCTTGACATTCAATGCCATTTCTCCGAATGCATTTAAGACATCTGCCATATCACTGAAATAATCTGGATGATCAAAATCAATGTTAGTAATGATTGCGTAATCCGGATCGTACGCTAAAAAGTGACGCTTGTATTCGCACGATTCAAAGGCGAAATAATCGCTGTCTTCCACGCCTTTACCTGTACCATCACCAATTAAGTAAGAAATCGGTGCATAGCCAGATAGCACATGCGCGAGCAGACCCGTTGTCGATGTTTTTCCGTGAGTACCGGTAACTGCAACTGAAACGAATTGCTTCATATATTCTGCTAAAAAGTCGTGATATCGAATAACTTCGAGCCCTAATTCGTTCGCCTTCACTAGTTCTGGATGACTATCCGGGAAAGCATTTCCAGCGATGACAGTAAGTCCTTCAGTAATGTTATCTTCACTGAAGGGTAGAACTTGAATAGAACGTGCATGAAGAGGTTCTTCTGTAAAGAAGTACTTTTCTACATCCGACCCTTGAACTTCTTTTGATGAATCATGAAGGATTTGAGCTAGCGAACTCATTCCTGATCCTTTTATGCCTGTAAAGTGATATTTCGTCATTGTGCAACCTCCTGGGAGCAGCTTGTTCCCTAAAATCTATCTTTTCCATGTAAGTTCTTCATTCATATATTTAATCCTATGCTTCCGAATCGGGATTCAGAAATGACTCTAAGTCTGTTTCTGTCAAATAGACATCTCGCGATCGACTTCCGCGTTGTTCAGAGATGAATCCATGAGCTTCCATACGATCCATGATCTTCGCTGCCCGATTGTATCCGATACTGAAATGACGTTGCATAAGTGAAGTTGAGGCGCTTCCCTGTTCAATAATGAAAGAACAAGCTTGTTTAAACAAAGGGTCCGTTTCTTCTTCTTCTACAACTGCCGCAAGTAAATCTTCCTGGCCAAATAGATATTCTGGCGAGGCTTCGCTCTTTACATGCTCAATAATCCGTTCAATTTCATCATCCGTAACAAACGTGCCTTGTAAGCGAATTGAAGAAGATTGACCATTCCCCACATAGAGCATATCTCCCCTACCGAGAAGTCGTTCCGCTCCAGCGCTATCGATAATCGTACGGGAATCGATTTGCGATGATACAGAAAATGCAATCCGAGTTGGAATATTTGCTTTGATAATACCAGTGATGACATCCACAGATGGACGTTGTGTGGCAATAATTAGATGAATGCCACAAGCTCTAGCTTTTTGAGCAATCCGACTGATAGAGACTTCCACATCATTAGGAGCAACCATCATCAAGTCAGCCAACTCATCGATGACAAGGAGTAAGTAAGGCATCTTCTGTGAAAATTGGCGATTCGCTTCTGCCATTTCGTTGTAGCGTTCAATATTCCGTGCACCTGCATGAGCGAATAACTCATAGCGTCGTTCCATCTCCTCCACTGCCCACTTGAGAGCAGCTGTAGCAGCCTTGACATCTGTAATCACTGGAGTGATCAAATGCGGAATCCCATTGTATGGAGCAAGTTCCACCATCTTAGGATCGATCAGCATCATTTTAAGCTCCACTGGGGATGCTTTGTACAAGAGACTTATGAGGATGGAATTAATGCACACCGATTTACCTGAACCCGTTGCGCCAGCAATCATTCCATGGGGCATCTTGCGCAAATCGATCGTTACCGGTTCACCTGTTAGGCTCAATCCGAGCACCGCTTCAAGTGGTGAGTCAGAGCTTGAGAATCTTTCCGTATTGATAACTTCGGAAATTCGTACTGGTCTCGTCGTGCGGTTTGGAATTTCTATTCCGATCGAACTTGTACCCGGAATAGGTGCTTGTATCCGAATGTCTTCAGCAGCTAGCGCTAACTTAAGATCGTCCGTAAGGTTCCTCACTTTACTTACTTTTGTGCCGAAACCTACTGTCAATTCAAAACGGGTTACTGTTGGTCCTTGTACTGCCTCCAAAATTTCTGCCTCTACTGCGAAATGAGAAAGTGCTTCGACTAGTTTCTCTGATTGAGATGTTAGCCACTCGGTGTCTTCCTGCTGTGCCTCAGGAGGAACCAGGTCCTCAATAGACGGGAAAACGTAATGCGGTAACACTTCTTCTTCAGGTTCAGGCTGTACAGAAATGACTTCAGGCAAAGACGTCTGTTGAACAGGTTCTGCCTGCTGTGGCGTCATCTTTTTCTGGATAGGCATTTGGTGTGTCGATTGTACATTTGGACGTACTACGACTTCAGGTTTAGCAACAGTCGGAAGCACGTTGTTTTCTACACGTGACGGTGTTTCTGTATTCGCATTAGCCATCGTGCGTAATTGGTGCTTTTGTTTGTCAGTTTTCAGCATAACTACGTTAAAAGGCATGATTTTTTCTTGACGTTTTTCTGGTTGCTCAGTTGAGGGAATCGTTTCCTCGAAAAGTTCGGACTGTTGTTCTTTTTCAGGCACATTTACTTCATCCGTTTCGGTTAGTAGAGTTGCATCCGACACTTCAATTATCTGTTCTTCAGTAGGTTCCTCATAGTCTAACACCGCTACTTGTACACGCTCAGTAATTCGTTCTTCTACTACACTCTCCACGACATGAGAATCCATGATAGGTGGTGTTGGATTAACGAGTAACTGTTGCTCCTCAGAGTTGGTTGTTTCTGGTTCTACACGTTCTTCTTCTAAAGCAGGCATTCTACTATCTTCACTACTTGTATCCCGCTGTTCCAGCACGTAGTCAGTTGTAGAATCAACAGTTGGTTCAGTTGTCTTCTGTTCTTCAGAACTCGCAAAAAGATTTCTTCCTGACGGCAATATTTCGTCTGGCAAGAAAAGATTTGTTGGCGGACGTTGTTTGTTTACCCGTTGTTCTTCAGATTTAGTTGATAGTTCATGTTCTACATTTACAGAAGTTTTCTTGGGTTTGGAGAACCCATAGACAGGTGAAGGCACTTCAGTAGGTTTAAATGGTTTGTTCGTTCGTTGCTTCACAATTTCTGTTTTACGCTCAACTTGTTTTACAGATTTTGGCGAGACTTTCTGAGTAACTTCGGGAAATTCTTTGTATTTAGTCTTTGCACCTGCCCGGTGAATTTCTCCAATCGAAGGTTCTGCCGGCCATCTATTATTTTTAAATAATGGTATTGACTCAGGTTGTTGTTCTTCTTCTATGGAAGTAGGCGACGGTTGTTTTTTTATCGGTTGTTGTTCTTGGGAGTCTTCATCCCATCCATAAATTTCAGCATCTGTAATCATTGGAAATCTGAATGCCGGCCGCTGCGGCGAGTTTGTTTCCTGCGGTTTTTCTAGCTCTTGTATATCGTTCGCTGGCTCTATTTCTGATTCATCAGATGCAGAGCTAAACAAACGACCCATTGTTTTTTTAATCCAGCTCACTCTATCACTCTTTTCATTTCAATCATCCTATTTTAGCAGGAAAACGCATATAAAATCAAATAGTCGTGTGCAAAACTCCAAACAAATCACTAGAAACGTACAGTGGCCTAGTCGTTTTCGCTAGTAACTCTTCCTTTTATGTATGAATTTTCATCAAAAAAACAGAGGAAAGATCGTGCTCCTCTGTTTTTGAAACTTATGTTATTAGTTTATGAAAGCACTACCGATTTCTGCATCTGCTGCTAATACTAGGATTCCTTTTTCAGCAGGTGCATCTGGAAGTTCCAATTCTTTTGCTGAACAGATCATCCCTGAAGACGGAACACCGCGAAGCTCTGCATCGCGAATAATCATTCCTGAAGGCATAACTGCTCCAACTTTAGCGACAACTACTTTCTGATCACTTTCGACATTAGCTGCCCCACAGACAATTTGTAACGTTTCTGTACCCACGTTAACTGTGCAAATATTAAGTTTGTCTGCATTCGGATGCTTTTCCTTTGAAACTACATGGCCCACTACAAATTTAGGGCTGAAATCTACATCTAATTCAAGTGTTACTTCATTCTTTGCAAGAGCACCTTGAATCTTTTCGACAAGTTTAGGTGTCAATTCAATAGAACCATCTGCATGGTTACCAACATATTGAGTCGCATTGAATATGTTGAACGCTACAGCCTTTCCATCCTCGACGGATTTAATAAGTGTAACGTCACCTTTACATTCAATTGCAGTTTGTTCAGGACGCTCTGTTGTTAGTTGGACGAAAAGCACATCGCCTACTCCATTTTTGTTCGTAAAGACGTTCATTTCTTTTTCTCTCCTTTTCTTCTTGCAACACGATTTTTAGCCATAATAAAAATAGGTTCCAATTCCCCGTCATTGTATAAAAACGATAAAGACGTGATTGGAACAGTTCCTGTAGTAAAGAAATGCATCGCCATTTGGGCGAGGACGTCATAACCTGTATCATTTTGTATATCTCCAATGATCAAGACATCCTGATGAGGTACAGATACCGTCATATGTCCATTAATTCGAGAAGACATGTCCTTTAAGAATGCCGCGTTTAAGATACGACTTGCATCATACCCGTCATTCTGGTTCAAGAAATAGTATTTATTGTCGGCCACTTCATCTACTTTAACATCTGTCGGTAGTTTTCGGGCATTAAATAATGCTGCTTCAGTAATCTCGTTTTCAGTCTTCCCAAGTATTTCAAGCATACTCTCATCAATTAGACGGTAGGTTTTCCCTTGGTCTAATGCATAGTAGATTGCCGTCTCTGCTGTATGAGCTTTTACAAGGAACGGGCTACCTGCCTTCGATTCTTTCGGAAATGATGTAGAACGGATGACTGGAAGAATCGTAGCGTTTGCATCGAACCCTTGCTGGTGTTCTGCCTCCATTGCCCGGAAGGTTTCTTGAATGGTATAAGCAACTTCTTGAATGGCAACATCATTTTTCAGTTCGTACTTCGCAAGTATTTCTGGCAATGATATATCCATTCCGCGATTCAACTCTTTGTGCTCCAAACGTATACGATCCGCTTTTTTATCGAATTTCCATTCGAAGTTGTGAGAAGAAAGCCGCTTCTTCAGCTCTTCTACTAATTGTTCTGATTTCAACGTAATCACCTCTCAATGAATTGGTTCACTTTTATGATTCGACATGTAACGAACGTGCAATTTCCATCATACGTTCAATTGTTGTAGTTAGATCTTCTTTTGGAACAATTGCAGTCACTTGAGCTTGGCCTGCCCCTGTAATGACTTCAACTGAAGACTCACCATGATCACTAATAGCTGCAAACCCGAACACTCCGGTGTCTGTGTACGTTTGCTGGTCAATGAACTTCTTGTTCGAGTCTGCCATCAATAACTCATAATACGCGCGTGAGTCTGATTTTGCATTTGGATTGAACTCGGCAGTCAATATTTGACTACGTTTAGAGAAGAGGATTGTTCGTTCTTCTTTCATCATATCGACTTTCCAACCGACCGGTTTGTAAAACTTTACGTCATCTAAAGTTTCAGTAGATTTTTTGCGATTCATTTCAAATGCATCACGTGCTGCTACCATTGCTTTGTCACTTTGTTTTTCAACCGTACGGCCGCATCCAGTAACTACTAGTAGTAAAAGTGCTGCCGTTAGAAAGAGGATGTATTTTCTGATCACAATTTCGCCTCCATTTCCATGCAGTATATTCAGTTTAGCTGTCCAATCTTATCCATGCAACCGTCAGCAACAGATTGCGTCTGATTACATGTTCTTCCGTAAATTCTACGCAAGAAACAAGCAGCCCCATATAATCGGGCTGCTTGTTTCATCCGGCATTTAAAATTGAATTATACGTTTTGTCTAATAGTTTCAAGCGTTGTTTTGTCGCACGTTTTAACAAGTTTTACGATGAGCTCTTTCGCTGCTGCGTAATCATCCGTGTGAATAATGGATGCCGATGTATGAATGTACCGTGAGCAAATTCCAATAACAGCACTCGGAACACCCTCATTTGCAACGTGAACTTTTCCTGCATCCGTTCCGCCTTGTGAAACGAAATACTGATATGGAATGTTATTTGACTCTGCAGTATCGAGGATAAATTCACGAAGACCACGATGCGTAATCATTGTGCGATCTAAAATACGTAATAACGTCCCTTTCCCTAGCTGACCAAATTCTGTTTTACTTCCTGACATATCATTTGCTGGGCTTGCATCGAGTCCAAAGAATAGATCAGGTTGGATTAGATTTGCTGCTGTTTGAGCGCCGCGAAGTCCAACTTCTTCCATTACAGTTGCTCCTGAGAACAGTTGGTTCGGTAATTCAACATCTTTCACTTCTTTAAGAAGTTCCAGTGCTAATCCACATCCATAACGATTATCCCAAGCTTTTGCCATGATTTTTTTCTCGTTTGCCATTGGTGTAAATGGACAAACCGGAACAGCTTGTTGACCAGGACGGATTCCGATGCGTTTTGCATCTTCTAAATCATCTGCACCGATATCGATCAGCATGTTTTTAACATCCATCGGTTTGGCACGTTGTGCGTCGGTTAATAAGTGTGGAGGAATGGATCCGATTACACCCGGAATAACGCCTTTATCCGTAATGATTTCCACTCGCTGTGCAAGCATAACTTGGTTCCACCAGCCACCTAGTGTTTGAAAGCGAAGCATTCCATTTTCAGTGATGCCTGAAATCATGAAACCGACTTCGTCCATATGTCCAGCTACCATAATCTTAGGGCTGTTTTCAGGTCCTTTCCGAACACCGAAAATACCACCTAGATTATCTTGTATCAGTTCATCTGAATACTTTTCAAGCTCGCCGCGTAAATAGTTCCGAACTGCATGTTCATTACCCGGAGCACCTGGTAATTCAGTAAGCGTCTTAAACATTCTGAGAGTTTCGTTATTCATGTTAGAATGACCTCCACTATAATTTATGTACGAGAACTATTGTAGAACAATTCAGTCGAAATTACCAATGGTCTAGTTCGGACCCCGAAAGAGTAGAGTGAGTAGTCTCGCTTATTCAAATAGAAAGTGGTATGATACACTTAATCAAATTGACTAGTAAGGAGTGCTGTCGTAATGAAGTTCAAAGAATTTGCAGCCGGTGTTTTGACCGGTGCAGCTGCAGGGTTAGTTGTTAAAGAGGCTGTAGAACGTGCGAACTCTGCGGTTCCTGCTGAGCAAGTATTAAAAACGGTAAAAGATGCATTTAAAAAAGAAGGTCCGATTGACGGTTCTTGGATTGTTATGAAAACAGAGCCATTCACAAATAATGTCATTTCTATGAACGTATACAGAGGCGGTGTCTCTCGCATGAAAGACGGCATTCTGGAACAATATGAATTTGCGGCAGACGCTAAAACAGGTACTGTTGTCGAGCTTGTAAAAAATTAATTGTAAAAAAAGCAATTTAAAAGCAGAAGCCGCAAATGGCTTCTGCTTTTTATTGTCTATTCACGCGTTCTAGCTAATGACTCCACGATATTTTTACCTGTTTCGTCAAAACGAACAATCCGATAAACGGCATCGTGATAGAAAAAGAATCGATGTCCTTTTTCTTTAGCTTCCTTCATGAGCTTCTCTTTTGCGTAAATCGAATCCATCGGGTAATCGTCAAAGGCAAGAACCCACAATGGATTGCTGTGTGCATGAGTTGGCATAATATCCGCCATGTGGATCATCGTTTCATCATTTTGCTCAAGACGGATAATACTATGTCCATCACTATGACCGCCTGTATGGACCATCGTGACCCCCGGTATAGGTGAAGTATCGTTATCGAACGGCTTTACTTGGTCTTGGATTGCTTCCCAGTTCTCTTTGAAATAAGTATTTCGTGAACGAATATTGGGATTCCGCATTTCATCCCATTCAATTTGTGATACGAAGATATCGGCATTCGGGAAAACAGAAACTAACTGGTCGTTTTTCCATTCTGTAAGACCCGCCGCATGGTCATTATGTAAATGCGTCATCAATACCATGTCAATGTCTTCTAAACGTAAGCCGAGTTCTGCTAGGCTTTCTTCAACACGTGTTTCTGCATGGATTCCTAAGTTGCGTTTTTTCTTTTCATCGAGCTTCCCTTTACCGATTCCCGAATCAATCAACAAGTTTTTCCCTTGAACTTGTAGGAGAATCGGATCTGTTCTCAATTCAATCAAGTTGTTTTCGTCGGGTGCATATTTTTTCGACCACATGGCTTTCGGTACAACGCCAAACATCGTTCCCCCATCGAGATAGTTGACGCCCCCATCAAGCCAAGTCAGTTTCATGTTGTGAAATTGATATGTATCCATTCAAACATCCCCTTTGTATGAATTATGCTTTTGCTGCGAACTTTGCTTCCATACGATAGATCGGTTGCCCTTTTGCAGAGAACTTCTCTTCGTATTCCGTCATGACATTATCTTCTGGCATTTCAGCATGCAAATCGAGCGACACATCCAACAAACGCATTCCATAATCTGAGATTGAAACAAGGGAGTATTCGAAAAGACTCCGATTGTCTGTCTTAAAATGCATCTCTCCTCCACTCACTAGTACCTCTTCATACAACTTCAGAAACTCTTCGTTTGTCAATCTTCGTTTAGCATGACGCGTTTTCGGCCAAGGATCCGAGAAGTTCAAATAGACGCGATCAACTTCACCTGCTTCAAAAATTGCGGTTAGGTCTTTTCCATTGGCGCGAAGTAAGCGCAGGTTTTTAGGAATCCCTGAGTCTACTACTTTTTCAACAGCTGAAACGATAATGCTATCGAAATGTTCGATTCCAATATAATTGACGTTTGGGTTAGCTAGTGCCATCCCTAAAACAAATTGCCCTTTTCCAGTTCCTACTTCTACATGGACCGGATTGTCATTACCGAAAATCGTTGCCCACTGGCTGCTTTTCGTTTCAGGTTCTTTCACTACAATCCCTGCATGCTCATCCAAATAATCTTTCGCCCACGGCTTATGGCGTAGTCTCATCGTGTAACCACTCTCTTCTTCATCATTATTAGTTTTCTTGCTCGTTTTCCATTTGTTCGTCCTCTGTTTCAAATAACCGGCTCGCAGCTGTTGTTTGACAAAGGTCTAGAATGACTTGGGCTGCTTTAAATTGCATGGACTTCATTGGAATACTGGAGTTCTTCGCTTTTTCCAACCACCTCGGATAGTCTCTTTTATCTACTAGCTGAATATCATAAGAAGCACCTGGATAATCGATATAACTTTCTACAGTTAGCAACACTTTCCGGATGGGAACTTCAACTTCAGCCGCTACAAATAGATTGGACACAATCTTAGCCATTCTGTTTAAACCGATTGTTGGGTTAAGTAGCTTTGACTCATTCTCTCCAAGTTTTTTATCCCAAAAGCGTTCCCCACTCCCGACTAAGACAGAACCGTTTTCCACTTGAAGTACTGTAATGCAAATGCACTCTACAGGCGTCATGATAATAATTTCCAACTCTACGGGTGCTTTCTTAATTTTCAATACTGGATAATAGAATAATAAATAGCTATCCGGTAAATGCTCGAGGAAATCGTGTAACAGCCTGTCCTGCATGAACTTCCCGTCAATCCGCGATCTCTCCGTAAGTGTGGAACTCGCCCACTTCAGCTGGAAGTGAAACAGTTGATCGATATACAACTTGCGCAGCTGCTGGAGAGAGCGTGGATCTTGGATTATGTTAGGTGTGAACTGTAACTCGTCCTCCTGATCCGAAACCTTTTCTTCAGACGCCGCTTCTGATTCGTCCTTACGAAAAGGTAGGAAGCGTGACAACGTTAAGAAACGTTTTTTGCGCACTCCCTCTACGGATATATTCGGTTCCGATCGTGTTTCATCATCAGCAGCAATTTGCCAACTGGCTAAATCTACTCCGTTATCCCACTGTGTCTTCATACGCTCCCATTGAGAGCGTTTCAGTCGAATGAATTGGGTGGTATAACGAGAAAGGTCATGTTCATAACGCGAGACGTAATCGAGCATTTTGACAAGTTGTGCCATCTTTCGATTCACCTGCGCTTTCTAGTTCAGTTAAGTTTATGTGAAGGGTGTTGGATCGTTTGTTCAAATACGTGCTGCAACCGTTCTGTTATACGTCCCGGTTCACCATTACCGATCGTTCGTCCATCGATTGAAATGATAGGCGTAATTTCAGAAGTTGTGGATGTCAGGAATACTTCGTCCATGTCATTGAACTGCTCCAACGTAAATGGCTCTTCCATGACACCGATACTGTTCTCAGCACAACATTTCAAAACTACACGACGTGTAATCCCGTTCAAAATTAGGTTATTCGCTGGATGCGTATAGAGAATTCCATCTTTCACACCAAACATGTTGGATGAAGATCCTTCCGTAACGATTCCTTCACGAACGAAGACTGCTTCTGCACATCCTGCTTCATAAGCATCTTGCTTTGCAAGGACGTTTGCTAATAAATTCAAGCTCTTAATGTCGCAACGTAACCAGCGAATGTCATCGACAGTTTTCACTGCCACTCCTTCTTTCAATTTAGAAAGTGGACGTGGATTATCAATAGCATAAGCCGTGATTGACGGCTTGCTGTCTATTCCAGGGAAGTTGTGCATCCGCGGTGCAACACCTCGAGTTGCTTGAATATAGACGTGCCCTTCTACTATACCATTGTCCACCATTAGTTTCCCTGCTATTTCCATGAATTCATCGACAGTATAAGGAAGGTCTAACCGGATTTTTTGTGCACTTTGTAAAAAACGGGTAAAGTGCTCATGCGCTGTATACAATTGACCCTCATAAATTTTAATGACTTCGTAAACGCCGTCCCCAAAATAATAGCCTCTATCGTCTATCGAAACGCCTACGTCCTCTTTATTTTGATAAACCCCATTGTTGAAATAAATTGTCATTGTTGTGCTCCTCTCGCTTTCATATGATCTCTCGATTATTTACCTATAGTGTATGTGACTTGAAGACATTTTGCGAGCGTTCGTTTGCTGTCAAAACAGTTCACTTCATTTTCCCACGTTCTCTATAGAAAATAAAGAACAATCGATTTCTAAAATAGGAGTTATTAACAAGCAACTATTGATTACTTTTTTCAAAAAATACGCTATACTAATATTGTCAGAACAAACAGTCTGACTAAAATTTGCTGGAGAGGGTGTGCGGATCAAAGGCGATTTCAAGCAGCTAACGTAACATTTCCACGTCTCAAAGCCAAGTCTATTGGAAATTGATGATGAAGGAGTGGTTCACAGTTGAATCCTGCTACAGACCGAATGCTGACCCGTATTAAGGATGTCTATTTGTTCATCCATGGTAATGGTACTGTCACCACAGAGAATGTAGTCCAAGAATTTAGCATCACGGCGCGTACCGCTCAACGGGATTTGAACGTCCTTGAGTATAATGACCTCATTACGAGTCCGGTTCGTGGCCAATGGACAACGACAGCAAGAAAAGTGAAATTGCCTTCTTAACGGTTCTTTAAGGCCGCCCAGCCTCAAAAAAAGGGCTGAATCGCTACTAGCAATTCAGCCCTTTTTTCGTGGATCTAATTTCTCCAACTCGTCCATCGTCAACTCACGATAGTGACCGAGCTCAAGTGAGTCATCTAGCTCTAATTCCCCCATCGATAAACGCTTCAAGTAAACCACTGTCTTTTCTACTGCTTCAAACATCCGCTTCACTTGATGGAATTTCCCTTCAGTAATCGTCAATTCAATTTCAGATATAGTATCGGAAACTAAAATGTTCAGGATTCCTGGTTTTGTATGGAAACCATCTTCAAGCGTTACGCCTTCTGCAAAAGCTTTCTTATCATCCTCAGTTACTACACCATCAATTTTAGCGTAATACGTTTTTGGTATGTCCTTCTTTGGAGAAAGCAATTCATGCGTAATTTTCCCGTCATTCGTAATGATGAGCAAGCCTTCTGTGTCTTTATCCAGACGACCCACTGGAAACGGTTCAAACCGCTGTGCGTCTTCATCTAACAAATCAATAACGGTTTGGTCCCACTTGTCCTCAGTTGCTGAAATGACACCAGGTGGTTTGTTCATCATTAGATAGATAAATTCCTGATGAATGACACGTTCTCCAAGTACATCCACTATGTCAATTTCGGGGTCAACGTGGGCACCGGGATCTTTCTCCGTCGCCCCGTTCACACGTACTATCCCTTTACGAACTAATTGTTTCACGTCTTTTCTCGTACCAAACCCATTATTTCCAAGTAGCTTATCGAGTCTCATTTATGATCTCCCCAAACCGAGTTTCTTTGTAATCCGTGTAATTCGATCGCCAAGTATTTTTTGCGCAAGTCCGCTTCGGACTGATAGGAACCCATATACAACTACACCTACAGCGCTGCAAATCATCAGATAGAGCAATGCTTGCAGCTTCCCTTGAGGCACGTGAATTGCATAAAGTCCTGCTCTCGTTAGAAGAACCGCAATTAGCATGATGACGTTAAAGAAGAGTATTAAGATTGTACGTCTTACGACGAGTTTCGATTGGTAGTGTAATTCTTTCTTAATGACAAAAATATTCACACCTACAGCTACTGTATATCCAATAATGGTCGCAGCAATCGCTCCTTGCACTTCAAACATTTTAATAAGCGGAACGTTCAAAATAAGTTTGACTAACAAGCCTAAGAGCGAAGTGAATACGATCCATTTGTGACGATCAACCCCTTGCATTATTGCAGCTGTGACCGTATACATTCCAAACAAAATGGCAGCTGGAGCGTAACTTCTTAACACTTCTGCACCGATTGGATTTTGTTCGTACAAGAATTGATACGTTTCGCTTGAGAGTGCCATAAGTCCGACAACCATTGGAATCGTCAAGAACAACATGATTTGATAAGTCTGATCGAGTGAACGAGTAATTCCCTTTTGGTCACCTTTTGCGTAATAATTCGTCATGACGGGAATGAGTGCCATTGAAAATCCTGTCGCTACCATGACGGGAATCATGACCACTTTGTGGGTCAGGAAGTTTAGCATCGTCAAGTAAGTATCCGTTACTTTTGCAAGACCAATTGAAGCCATAGTCCCGTTGAACGTTATCATATCAACAAATTGGTATAGCGGATTAATGACACCTACTAATACAAATGGCAAAATATACGTAACAATTTCTTTGTAAATTGTTGAAACTGGCAGTTCTCCTGCAGGCGGGCTGTTTGCAAGCAATATATTCATTTCCGTGCGATATTTCCGCCAATACAACGCTAACGTTGCCATACTCGCGAGTGCCCCGATAAATGCAGCAAACACTGCGAATTTCACTGCAGTTTTAGGTGATCCACCTAATACATTTACAACTACATATGCACCGATCAATACAACCGCAATTCGCACGATTTGTTCCACAAGTTGTGACACCGAGGTGGGTTCAAACTTTTGATACCCTTGCAAGAATCCGCGCATAACACTCATAATCGGAACTGCAAGAAGTGCATAACTCACCCAACGAATAACAGATGCAATGTCTTCAATCGTGAAAATTTGCTCATCATCTTTAATGACTAGGTGAGCAAGCGGCTCTGCCAAAAAGTAAAGCGCCAGAAATGACAGTACACCTGTTACCGCCATAATACTGACGCTCGACCTTAATAACTTTCTACCTGTGGCGTAATCTCCAAGGGCATTATACTTAGAGACGAACTTTGAAATCGCAAGAGGTGCCCCCGAAATCGCAATAGATAGTGCAATATTGTATGGAATATAAGCGTATTGATAGAGGGCTAAGTTTTTCTCTCCCACAATGCTGTAGAAAGGAATTACGTACAAAAGCCCAAGTGCTTTCGATAAAAAGAGGCCGATTGTTAAAATCGCTGTGCCCTTAAGTAGATTAGATGCCATGAATTTGTTCCTTCCTATCCTTAAACTACTTATCAGTTTACTCCGCAGGGACATATTTCACAATGTTTTATCCCCATTTGTGTTGTATACTGTAGAAAAACTGAAAGTGTGATTGAAATGTATGATGTAATTATTATTGGCGGCGGACCGTCCGGATTAATGGCTTCGATAGCAGCAGCAGAATCTGGCAACCGTGTGCTGTTACTCGATAAAGGAAAAAAGCTTGGCAATAAGTTGGCAATATCAGGCGGTGGACGATGCAATGTTACGAATCGTCTTGCTGTTGAAGAGATCGTGAAGCATATCCCCGGCAACGGAAGATTTCTATACGGACCGTTTTCGGTGTTTAACAACGAAGACATCATCGCGTTTTTCGAGGGTCTCGGTGTGGCATTGAAAGAAGAAGATCATGGACGGATGTTTCCTGTTTCCAATAAGGCAAAAGATGTGGTTAATGCGTTGCTGAGCGAAATGGCTCGACTGGGTGTTGAAATCAGGACGGAAACGAAAGTGAAAAAGTTGCTCATGAATGAGCAAGAAATCCTAGGCGTCCGTTTATTGGACGGAGAAGAGATCCACGCGAAATCCGTCGTTGTTGCAGTTGGCGGTAAAGCGGTTCCCCACACGGGCAGTACGGGAGATGGTTATCCTTGGGCTGAACAAGCAGGGCACACCGTAACAACGTTGTACCCTACGGAAGTTCCCTTGCTCTCCAACGAGAAATTCATTGTCGCTAAGGAACTCCAAGGACTCGCTCTTCGTGACGCAGCTGTTTCTGTATTGAATGGTAAAGGGAAAACACTTATAACGCATCAGATGGACATGTTGTTCACCCATTTTGGACTGAGCGGCCCGGCCATTTTACGGTGCAGTCAATATGTCGTAAAAGAACGTATGAAAAACGGCGACCAACCCGTTATCATAAAAATCGACGTGTTGCCGGATGATAATGAAGAGAAAGTGTTCCAGCTGTTAACAGCTGCTTTGAAGGATGATCCGAAGAAGGCGCTGAAGAATGCGCTTAAAGGAATCGCACCTGAACGTTGGTTGTTATTCTTGTTCGAACAAGCCGACATGGACTCAAACGAACCAGCGAATACATTCTCTTCCGAAAAGATCCGTAAACTTGCCAATCTACTGAAAACGTTCCAGATGAAAGTGAACGGCACACAACCGATTGAAAAGGCATTTGTTACAGGTGGCGGTGTCTCTGTGAAAGAAATCGAACCGAAAACAATGGCATCACGCAAAAAAGACGGCCTCTATTTCTGCGGAGAGATTTTGGATATCCATGGCTATACAGGTGGTTATAATATTACGTCAGCGCTCGTTACAGGAAGACTCGCTGGCATGAATGCAAGCTTACGTGCTTCTGAAATTGTGAGTAATTAATAAGCAAGGACTCTCCATGACAGTCATGGAGAGTCCTTTTTCATGTTAACAACTCAACATTTTTCAACAAGCGAAGCGCTACCAATTAATCCCTTCTAGAGCGTGGATTGTAGGCTGATGCCGATGAATTTGACCATCTTTCCGATTCATTACACGATCATGCCGATTCCACCTGCTATACTTCCGATAACGTCCCGCATTTTTCCGATTCCCTGCACTCTTTACCACACTCCCGCCTCAAAAAATCCTCACAAAAAAACACGAAAGAGAGAACCATCCCTCTTCCGTGCAACAAGAATTATCCGACCGCTACAATATTAACTAGGCGTCCTGGAATTGCGATGACTTTCTTCAACTCTTTGCCATCAATCCATTTTTGAACGTCTTCGTTTGCAAGCGCTACTTTTTCCAACTCTTCTTTAGTAATATCTTTGTCGACCACTAACTTGGCACGGACTTTACCGTTAATTTGTACAGCGATTTCCACTGAATCATCCACTAACTTATCCGCATCGAATGTTGGCCAAGACGCATACGTAATCGTATCATCATGACCCAACTTCTCCCAAAGCTCTTCAGCCAAGTGAGGCGTAATTGGTGACATAAGCAATACGAAACCTTCTGCATATGCAGTTGGCACGCGATCCGCTTTATAACATTCATTAATGAATACCATTAGCTGCGAAATTGCCGTATTGTTGTGCATGCTTTCGAAGTCTTCCGATACCTTTTTAACTGTCTGGTTGTAGACTTTATCAAGGGTTCCATCAGATTCTCCACCAATCTTGCTACCAAGTGTTCCGTCTTCATTGACGAACAAGCGCCAAATCCGATCGAGGAACTTACGTGAACCATCTAATCCGTTCGTCGACCATTCTTTTGATGCCTCGAGTGGTCCCATGAACATTTCGTAAATACGAAGTGTATCTGCACCATGTGAGTGAACGATATCATCAGGATTAATAACATTCCCGATGGATTTCGACATCTTCACGTTACCTTCACCAAGAATCATTCCTTGGTTGAACAACTTCTGGAATGGCTCTTTCGTTTTGACAACACCGATATCATACAGCACTTTGTGCCAGAAACGAGCATACAACAAGTGAAGAACTGCGTGTTCTGCTCCTCCTACGTAAATATCAACCGGCAACCAACGCTCCGCAAGTTCAGGATCGATTAGCATGTCATCATTGTTTGGATCAATATAACGTAAGTAATACCAACAGCTACCCGCCCATTGTGGCATTGTATTCGTTTCGCGACGACCTTTCATGCCAGTCTTCGGATCGACTACGTTGACCCACTCTGTGATATTTGCAAGTGGAGACTCACCAGTTCCGCTTGGACGAATATCGCCTGTTACAGGAAGTTCAAGTGGCAATTCAGATTCGTCGATTGCAGTCATTGTCCCGTCTTCCCAGTGGATGATTGGAATCGGCTCGCCCCAATAACGCTGACGTGAGAACAACCAGTCCCGCAAACGATACGTGATTTTCTTCTCGCCTTTACCTTCTTCAACAAGCCAAGCAATCGACTTTTCAATTGCTTCGTCTTTTCCTAAACCATCTAAGAAGCCTGAATTCACATGAGTGCCTTCGCCTGTATATGCTTCACTTTCGATATCTCCGCCAGAAACTACTTCAGTAATCTCCAAACCGAATTCTTTTGCAAATTCGTAATCGCGCTCATCGTGAGCTGGGACTGCCATGATTGCACCAGTTCCATATGACACAAGCACATAATCAGCGATCCAGATTGGCATCTTATCGCCACTAGCAGGATTCACCGCATACGCACCTGTAAATACGCCTGTTTTCTCTTTCGCAAGATCAGTACGCTCAAGATCACTCTTCAGCTTCACTTTATCCAAATAGGCAGCAACCGCTTCTTTTTGCTCTGGAGTCGTAACTTTATCGACCAATTTGTGCTCTGGTGCTAGTACTGCATATGACGCACCAAAAATCGTATCAGGACGTGTTGTGAAGACATCAAATGACTGCTCACTGCCATCAACAGAAAACGCTAACTGAGCACCTTCAGAACGGCCGATCCAGTTACGTTGCATATCTTTCAAGCTCTCCGGCCAGTCAAGATCATCCAAATCTTCTAGCAAGCGATCTGCGTATTCCGTAATACGAAGCACCCATTGGCGCATCGGACGACGTTCTACAGGGTGACCGCCACGCTCTGATTTACCATCGATAACTTCTTCGTTCGCAAGTACTGTTCCAAGTGCGGGACACCAGTTAACAGCTACTTCGTCCATATACGCAAGGCCACGCTTATACAACTGGATGAAAATCCACTGTGTCCACTTGTAATACTTCGGATCTGTCGTATTGACTTCACGATCCCAGTCATAAGAGAATCCTAGCTCATCCATCTGGCGTTTGAATGTCGCGATGTTTTTTGCTGTGAATTCAGCCGGGTCATTTCCAGTATCCAGTGCATATTGTTCAGCTGGAAGACCGAATGCATCCCACCCCATTGGATGCAAAACATTATATCCTTGCTTCCGTTTGTACTGACTCAATATATCCGTTGCAATATAACCAAGGGGATGACCGACGTGAAGTCCAGCACCTGATGGATATGGGAACATGTCCAATGCGTAAAATTTCGGTTTAGACGGATCATCCGTCATTTTGTACGTTTTGTTTTCTTTCCAATAGTCACGCCATTTTTGTTCAATCTGAAGATGATTGTAGCTCATAATCCAGTTCCTCCTATTCAAAATAAAAAAACTCCCGTCCCCACTAAACAAGGGACGAGAGTGAAGACAGGTTCCCGCGGTACCACCCAAATTGACGGCATACACCGCCCAACTTGACTCCTTAACGCGGAAAAAACGGCACGATTCGATTCTAAAACGTGCAGACTCGGGAAGTGAGTTCACCAGGATTCCTTACTGACTCGCAGCCATCGTCAGCTCTCTGAAAAGGTCATTCCTGTCTACTATTCTCCGTCAATGTCAAACTCTATTGGTATTCATTTTACTGGAATGAAAGGGTAATGACAAGCTTTTCATGAGGAACCCTCACGCTTTGACATCTATCTTTAAATCTGCTCCTGTTGAATCCACGACCTCTTGGACAGTATAGCCTTCAAATACTTCTTTTAACACCAGTCCGTCAGGCGTCACTTCAATCAGCCCACGCTCTGTGATAATGAGATTCACCACTTGTTTACCTGTCAGTGGCAAGTCACATTGCTTTTTAATTTTAGGCTCTCCCTTTTTGGATACATGGTCCATAATCACAATGATTTTCTTCGCACCATGTACCAAATCCATTGCGCCGCCCATCCCTTTAATCACTTTCCCAGGGATCATCCAGTTAGCAAGATCACCTTTTTCGGATACTTCCATACCACCGAGAATTGCAACATCAATATGCCCCCCTCGTATCATTGCAAATGACTCAGCACTGTCAAAATAAGCTGCGCCTATACTAGCTGTCACAGTCTCTTTACCAGCATTAATGAGATCAGGATCCACTTCGTCTTCTGTAGGAAATGGTCCAATCCCTAGTAATCCGTTCTCAGACTGTAAGACGACCGTCTTGTCAGGGGATATGTAATTCGCAACAAGAGTCGGCATGCCGATCCCTAGATTGACATAATCCCCATTCGATATTTCCTTTTCTGCGCGCCGTGCTATCAGTTCTCTGGAATTCGCTGTTGTCATTGTGGTTCGTCCCCTTCCCTTATCGAGTCGTCAATCGTTCAATACGTTTTTCTTGCTTCGCTTGCAGCAATCCTTGGACGTAAATGCTCGGTGTGTGGATGAATCCTGCTTCCAACTGACCGACTTCTACAATCTCTTCAGTTTCTGCAATAGTCACCCGTCCAGCAGCTGCCATCATCGGGTTGAAGTTCATAGCAGTTTTGTTATAAACCAAATTTCCGAAGGTATCAGCTTTTAGCGCACGCACGAGTGAAAAATCAGCAGTCAATGATTCCTCGAGTACATATTCTTTGCCATTGAACATACGGATTTCCTTGCCATCCGCAATTTCAGTACCCACTCCAGCCGGTGTGAAAAACGCAGGAATACCTGCACCACCTGCACGGATCTTCTCAGCGAGCGTTCCTTGAGGTGTCAGTTCCACTTCAAGTTCTCCTGACAAAGCTTGACGCTCAAATTCTTTGTTTTCTCCTACATAAGAAGCAATCATTTTCTTAATCTGCTTTTCCTTTAATAGAAGACCGAGGCCCCATTCGTCGATGCCACAGTTATTTGAAATAATCGTCAAATCTTTGACACCTTTTTCAACTAGCGCCAATATGAGTTGTTCCGGAATCCCAACAAGCCCGAATCCTCCAACCATCAGAGTCATCCCGTCTTGAATCGGTTCCACTGCTTCCCTAGCGGATTTGTAAATCGTTTTCATCTGACAAACCTCCTGTACACATGCAATTATGAAGCAAATGCTAACTCTCATTTAATCAGACCATTTCGTATTTTGCAATTAAACACAAAAAAACCGAAAAGCATTATCTGCTTCTCGGTACATATCCAGCACGTTTTAACGGTACATCGTAAAGCAAGGTCGGGATGAGAGCGAGACTCATTAACCCTGTTAATACCCATAATGCAATCTGAACACCGTATATATCTGCAAGAATCCCTCCAGCAATCGGGCCTATCATCTTACCGAGAGTAGCTGCAGAATTAACGATTCCTTGATAAAACCCTTCTTTCCCTCTTGGTGAAAGCTGATCTGCTAGAGTCGGGAAAGCCGGCCATGCAATCATTTCCCCAAACGTCAAAATGATCATCGCAATGACGAACACATTAAATGTGTTGGCAAAGCTTACTACGAAGAATGACGCTACCATAATCCCAAGACCTAGCAACACTTGCGTCTTCACTTTGTCCTCCAACCGTACGATAAGTGGTTTAATGATTGGTTGTCCAATGACAATCAGCAACCCATTAATAGTCCAGATGAAGCTATACTGCGTTAACGTGACTCCAACAGAAGTTGCATGAACCGAAATTGTCGTCGCCCATTGTGAATACACGAGCCAAGTTAGTAAATAGCCGATCATTACAATCAGTAACGCTATGAATGGTGCCTTTTTCTTGATGCCTGTATTCTCTTTTAAAATCGACGTATGGACTTCTGGAGAAATGCTCATCTTTTTGTAAAAGAAATATGCAATAAATAAAAACAGCACATAGAAGGCTAGATTCGCTGTAAAGATGTAATCGATGTTGACCGCAGCCAAAAATCCTGCAAGTGCCGGTCCAATTGCAACACCGACGTTTTGTGCCAAGTAAATCGAGTTGAACGAGCGTCGTCCACCTTCAGGCCAAATTGTTCCAACCATCGCATAGAAAGCTGGGAAGATGATGCCACCACTAAATCCGAGTACCGTCAGTAACACGACGTATGGACCCCAAGAATGATCAATTACCAGCCAGACTAACGCACCAATTGAGATTAGTGTCCCAGCCATAATAGACCGATAACCGCCAATTTTGTCAAAGAAAAAACCGCCAAGTAGATTACCAACGACGCCTGCTCCTGCATTCGCCATCAATACCAAACCCGCAACGGACAAAGACTTCCCTAAATAATTGTGCATATAGATTGTATTTAACGGCCACAAAAATGAGTTGCCGATTACATTCACAAACATTCCAATAATTAAAAGCCAGACTTTCTTAGGCAAAGAATAGTCCCCTCCTATCTAACAAGTTCAGTATGATTTTATGCTTATCTTTCCATATTGACAAGATAAAATTAAAGTTCAATAATTCAGATGATGATTGTCCGTAAAAAGATGGTACACTATCACTTTAAGGAGTGGTTCTAATGGAAGAAAACAACTATCCGTTTCCGTCTGACGGGACACGCTATCATACATGGTCTCGTCATTTGAAAGACCGATTTGGTTTTAAAGTATTTAAAGTAGCGCTCGATGCAGGATTTGACTGCCCAAACCGTGATGGTACCGTTGCATTCGGTGGTTGCACATTTTGTAGTGCTGCAGGATCTGGTGATTTCGCTGGAGATCGTGTCGATCCGATAGATGTCCAATTCGCTGAAATCCGTGACCGCATGCATAAAAAGTGGAAGAGCGGAAAATATATGGCCTATTTCCAAGCCTATACGAATACCCATGCCCCACTTGAAAAGTTAAAAGAGAAATTTGAAGCGGCACTTGCTCAAGAAGGTGTTGTTGCCTTATCGATCGCAACGCGTCCCGATTGTCTTCCTGACGACGTTGTAGAATATCTTGCCGAGCTGAATGAGCGTACTTACTTATGGGTTGAACTCGGATTGCAAACGGTTCATGAAAAAACAGCAAAGCTCGTCAACCGCGCTCATGACTTCGAACTGTATAAAGAAGGCGTCCAAAAGCTACGCAACCATAATATCAATGTGTGTACTCACATCATAAATGGACTGCCAGGTGAAGATTTAGAGATGATGAAAGAAACCGCGAGCGAAGTGGCAAAGCTAGATGTGCAAGGCATCAAGATTCACTTGCTTCATTTATTAAAAGGAACACCAATGGTCAAGCAGTATGAAAAAGGATTACTCGAATTCCTGGATCAAGAAACCTACGTGAACTTGGTCGTGGATCAGCTTGAGATGCTGCCTCCAGAAATGATTGTGCATCGCATTACAGGTGACGGTCCGATTGACTTACTTATCGGTCCCATGTGGAGTGTTACGAAATGGGATGTGTTGAACGACATCTCCCGTGAATTGGAACGTCGCGACAGTTGGCAAGGAAAACATTATAATAAAGTGGTCGCTCCCCTGTGAGGGGTGGCGGCTTTCGTTTGCGGCGAATTTTGCCACACTCCAAACAGCTGCTAAAAGAAGTGATTTCAGAAGGAGACATTGTGGTCGATGCTACAATGGGCAATGGCAACGACACGATTTTCCTAGCACAAGCAGTAGGTCCAACCGGCAAAGTGTACGCATTCGATATTCAACAACAAGCGCTTGAAGCGACTCAAGTTCGTCTTGGCGATCTATACAGCCGTACTGAGTTAATACTGGACAGTCACACACGTATCAAAGACTATGTCCCAGAAGGTATAACAGCTGCTGTCTTCAACCTAGGATTTCTCCCTAACCAACACGAGACAGCAGTCATTACTCAGCCAGATACTACCGTGCAAGCGCTTGAGGCAACCCTTCAAGTGCTAAAACCTGGCGGGATGATTACAATCGCGGTATATGATGGTCACCCAGGCGGTGTGGAAGAACGCGAAGCGGTTTTAGGTTTCGCCCGAAAACTTCATGCAAAACGCTATCAAGTTGTCCGATACGAAGTGGTGAACCAACAAAATCACCCACCATTTTTACTTGTCATCGAGAAAACGAGTAGGCCCACAACATGAGACCTTTAATTAAAATGGGGCTGTTGCAGAAGATCATAAAATGACCTTCTGCAACAGCCCCACTCCTTATATTTCTAGCTTTGTTGGTTGGCTACTGTTATCTAGTGATTGGAAATGGTCCTCTTACAGAATTTAGAAATCACTCACGTCTGAAATCATATTTGTCTTTCCGCACATCAAGTACATGTCCATTGATGACTACTGTATGATTATCCTGCCATATGATTTCTGCGCTATCTTCCCGATAGTTCCAATAAATAGTTTTTGGCATGTTGTTTTTTTCATTCGATACCAATTCACCTCGAATTGCATACGACGTAGTGGCTCCCCCGTCCGTTACAAACGCTTTTACTGTATACGCCCCGTTAGGCGAAGACTCTTCTGTTAGAAATTCTCCTGTAGGAAAATGATTCATATCAAAAAATATCCAATAGAATGCATATCCGGCCAATACTACGATCAGCAAACCAATTGCAAGCAAAAATCTCAACACTATTTTTCGGACTCTCTTCCGCTCTGAATCCGCGACCGCTTTCTGATGTTTCACGAGATTCCCCCTTGTTCAAAAGCAACAGCGTCTTCCCTCTATACGTTACTCATTCTGAAGTTAGTTCTCCCCCTATCAAAATCCGGTATAACGAAGCGGAATCTTCATTGGACAATTGAACATATTCATCTGTATCTGTAACAATCTCTAAGAATTCATTTTCTGAGTGTACCCAGAGCGAATACGAAGCTATTTTATTTTTTCTATCATTCTTACTTGGAAATTGGAACAGATAATCTGCAGTTCTTGTAATTTCTATTTCCGATTGATGCCAATCCGCACTTTTCACTATTCGTATCGCTTCTTTCACTTCTTTCCTATTGTTCACTTCTCTGAAGTCCTCGAAATTACTTTCGTCGCCTAGTTGTTTATAAATCGTTATTTTTTGACCTTTTATTGCTGACAGACAACCTGTCGTACTTACTACTAGAATTAGTAAAAAGAGAATGAGAATTACTTTCTTCATCGCGCATCTCCTTTTCAGATTTCACTAGGACATCATATCTTTTTTCAATACAATAAAGCTACGCATTTTAGCAACTATTAATTTCCCACCATCCTATCACACCACCTACTAACCCCATATCTAAATTCTACTCTCTGGATGAACGAAAAAAAAGCATCGCTAATCGCAATGCTTTTATCAACTACCTATTCTTTGTCAATCACTTAACCAAGTCTCGCAAGCACTTCCGTTGTAGTCAAATCCTCGTCTGTTATCCACTCAATCAGGAGTTTTGCTGTGTCTTCAGCGCTTCTCAACTTGCCTTCTTCTTTATAGTTAATGAATTGGTCAAGCATCGGAAATCCGTCTACATTACTTGAACGAATCGTCTCTTGCATTCCGGTATCGATAATTCCAGGTGCAATCGAAACAATCCCTACTGGATGAGTAACGCGTTGCTGTTCCAAACGGACAACTTGTGAAAATCGATCGAGACCTGCTTTCGTTGTGCAGTAAATCCCCCATCCTTCATATGCATTCCGACCAGCACCTGAAGAGATATTGACAATCTGTTTCTTCACGTTCGTATCACTCAGCACTTGAATGAATTCATTGGACAATTCAATCGGAGCCGTCAAATTCAATTCGATTGCCTGGTGCACGGCCTCAGTACCGAGTGTACCCACTTTACCAACCGGCTCTACTGTCCCAGCATTATTAATAAGCGTAAAAGAATCAGCGGTCGCAAGGTAAGGGGTTAGAAGCTGTTCCATTAAACCTTTTCTATTTCCCCGGCTAGTTAAATCGACCTCCTCAAAGTTTTCATGGCCATTCGGATTGCTGCGTGCAATTCCAAACACAAGTTGATCATCACGTTGCAATTGTCCGAATAATGCCTGTCCGATACCTTTTGAAGCACCAGTTACGATATAAATATCCATTCAAATCACTCCTCTATGATTATTAGTTTACCATTTAGGGTAAAAAAAAGGCTAGCCGGGTAAACCGGCTAGCCTTTTTCCGTAAAATTAGTTTAACACTTTCACACGTACAGCTTTGCGTCCCCACTGGAGAGCATCGCTATGTGATGCCATGAATACATCGATACGATTTCCTTTGATAGCACCGCCAATGTCTCCTGCAACTGCGTATCCGTATCCTTCTACGTGTACTTTAGAACCTAATGGAATAACCAAAGGGTCTACTGCAATCACTTTCAATGAAGGATTCTTTTTCAAGTTAAGGCCCGTTTTAGTAATTCCAGAACACCCTTTACAAGAAGCCGTATATGCTGATGCATTTGCAACAAATTGCTTTGTTACTGAATCATTATCAGAACGTGATGGCGTTTTAGCCGGTTTCTTTGCAGCTGTAGTTGAACCATTGCTCACTACTTTTAATGTTTGGTTTGGATAAATGACTGATTTAGACATCCCGTTCCACTTCATTAAGTTATTTACAGAAACATTGTACACACGAGAAATCTTGTATAGTGTATCGCCTTTTTTCACTTTGTAAGTTGTCGCTGCTGCTGAACTTTCATGTGCTCCACTGATCATTAGTGCCGTAGCTAAGATAAACGTAAACAATAGTTTCTTCAAAAGCTCCGCTCCCTTGTTTTTAAGTCTGTGTATAGGTTAACAGCCCAATATTACGAAAACATTACAGTTAACCACCATTCCCGTTACAATTAAAAGAGGTATATTACAGTTGTCGGAAAGATTGTTCTCAAGTTGTTCACTCTAGCAGGAAAGTATTGTATAGTAGAAATAGAAAGTCAGATCAGGACGGTGAACGCAATGCCAATACCTCAGAATCATACAAAACCAGCTCGTCAAACAGCAAAAGAAAGCGCATTCAATCAGCTACAGCAATGGATTATTGACGGAACATTGAAACCTGGAGAGAAATTAATCGATAGCGAGCTCGCACAAGCACTTGGTGTCAGTCGAACGCCAATCCGTGAATCCCTTCAACTATTGGAAGTACAAGGTTTCGTAAAAATGTACCCAGGTAAAGCAACGCAAGTCACTGAAGTCGAACCGGATTCCATCAATGATTTACTTCCACCTCTCGCTGCAATGCAAGCGCTTGCTGCGGAATTAGCTGCACCTTCCGTATCCAACGAGACCATTGAAGAATTACGCTCATTAAACAAAGAATTCGCAGATGCGGTTCATATTGAAGACTATTTTACAGCGTTGAAAATTGACGAAGCGTTCCATGAAGTCATCGTCGATGCTGCAGCTAATGCTTATATCACATCGATTACAGCCTCACTCCAAGTGCACGTCAGACGACTTTTCTTCCATAATTCGATCATTTTGACAGAACAGTCGATTGAAGAACATGAAGAAATCATCGATATGCTGAAAAACAACCGTGCTGAGCAAGCTTCAACACTTATGCGTGGTAACTGGCTCCGTGCCATCAACGAATTCCAATCACTGAAGAAATAACATCCGACTTCCTTCATTCACGAAGGAAGTTATTTTTGTGTCTTGCCTAATGTAAAAAATCGGACTATACTTTTTTCACACATATTCAAGTATTTGAATATGTATATATAACAGCGAGGTGTTCTTATGACAACGATGCAACAGTTTAAAGCGGACTTTTTCAAAGCGTTGGCCCATCCACTACGCATTCAGATTCTTGAAGTGCTAGCAAATGGCGAGAAAAGTGTCACTGAAATTCAGAACTCCGTCAACAGTGAAGGATCTGCTGTATCTCAGCAACTAAGCGTATTGCGGGCGAAAAACATTGTCGCTGGTATTAAAAAAGGAAAGAGTGTAATTTACTCACTCCGTGATCCATCTATTATTCAACTACTTGAAGCAGCACGCCAAATATTCAACAATCACTTAATCGATACTCTTACAATGCTTGAAGTTATGGAAGAACAGGACTTATCCTCTTCCACTTAATCTATTTGGCCTGCGAAAGCTATCCCACACCAAGCTACATTGCACTGCATAATCAAAAAAAGAAGGGATTTCATGAATCACTTGTTTACGGAAAGGTTTTCGAATTACTCTCTTTTGAAGCTACAGAAAGATATGCTTTCAGGAGTTATCGTTGGAGTCATCGCAATCCCTCTTGCAATGGCATTCGCCATTGCTTCAGGAGTAAAGCCTGAATACGGAATCTATACAGCATGTATCGCAGGTATTTTAATCTCCCTATTCGGTGGTTCAAAGTTTCAAATCGGTGGTCCTACAGGCGCATTTGTTCCGATTCTTTTCGGTATCGTTATTACTTATGGCTACACAGACCTCTTACTCGCCGGGTTTCTCGCAGGCATCATGCTCGTTCTCATGGGTGTTTTCAAAATCGGTACGTTCATTAAATTCATCCCTCGACCTGTCACAATCGGATTCACAGCTGGAATCGCTGTCCTCATATTCTCCGGTCAACTTGAAAACTTTTTTGGATTAACAGGTATTGAAAAACAAGAGAAGTTCATCGATAACATGCATGAAATTGTCCTTCACATGAACACCGTGAATGGATTTAGTATTGTTATTGCCCTAACCAGTCTTACCATCATTCTACTTACACCTAAATTCCTACCAAAAGTTCCGGGATCTCTCCTCGGATTAGTCCTTACTACAGTCCTTGCTTCACTTTTCTTACCCGGACATATTGAAACGATTGGATCTCGCTTTGGTCCTATACCAAGTGAGCTCCCCCACTTCCAGTTTCCTGAAATCACTTGGGAACGTGTTCAACGTCTACTCGTCCCAGCATTTGTCATTGCATCACTCGGAGGAATCGAATCACTACTTTCCGCAGTCGTTGCAGACGGAATGACTAATACAAAACACAACAGCAACCGGGAACTGGTCGGACAAGGAATTGCAAATATCATTACCCCTCTATTCGGTGGCATTCCAGCAACCGGTGCGATCGCAAGAACTGCGACGAACATCAAATCCGGTGCGACTTCGCCCATCTCGGGCATCATCCACGGCCTCTTCGTCCTACTTACATTAGTTCTTCTAGCTCCTTACGCATCTGCAATCCCGTTAGCAAGCATGGCTCCTGTGCTTCTGATTGTCGCGTGGAATATGAGTGAGCGGCAACAAGTCGCAAGTGTCCTGAAGATGAAAAATGAAGACTCTCTGGTACTTGCTGTCACCTTTTTGCTAACGGTATTTACTAGCATCACGCTAGCTGTAATTGTTGGGCTCATATTGGCAGTATTCTTGTTTGCAAAACGGATGAGTAACTTATTAGTCGTTTCAAAAGTTCTTCCAGACCATACATTAACGAGTGAGACCGTTCAATCAAATGTCGTCAACGCTGCTCATGATTGCCCGCAGCTCAGTATGTATACGATTGAAGGTCCTCTATTTTTCGGTGCTGCACAAGTGTTTGAACAGCGCATAATGGACACTCTCCATTATCAATCGAATGCGCTTCTACTCCGTATGGGAAATGTCCCGTTCATCGATGCAACTGGCGAAGCGAATTTGCGTTCAATTGTTATCCACTTCCAGAAACAAGGCGGAATCATTCTGGTTTTAGGTATCTCAGATCCACTATTACCTATGTTACAGAATTCCGGCCTTTACGATATGATCGGACCAGCCCACTTTTTTGACCATACGGGAGAAGCAATCACATATGGACTTCAATTAATTGATCATCAAAAATGTTTAGGGTGCACTCATTTCGCTTTCCATGAATGCACTAACCTTACAGAAGACGGCGGACTCCCTAAAGCTACTGATGAAACAAAAACAGCACAACTTCTCAAATAATTTGAGAAGTTGTGCTGTTTTTTTATGTGTCTATTATTCGTTTTCTGTATTCACTGCAGGCTGTGAGCTCATACCCGTCACTCTTGCAATAGTTCCAAAAACAACGATAACTATCAATGAAGGAAGTAGCCATCCAAGTCCATTCTCATAGAGAGGAAGAACTTTACTATAGAACGTCACAATTGGTTCAAGTACATTTTCTAACTTACTACCAGGCAATGTATCTGCCAGTGCAGACAAGCCATCCACAATACTGATTAGCATCGCGACAACGGTTACCGCCACGTAAACAATACGAGCGTGACCAAATAATGGCGACACAAAGGTTAGAAGCATGAGTGTAATTGCGAGTGGATATAAGAACAGCAAGACCGGGATTGAGTAAGTAATGATGTTAGAGAGCCCTATATTCGAAACGATAAAACAGAACACTGTAAACGACAGTACTATCGCTTTATAAGAGACTGCGGGGATCAGTGTATGGAAATATTCACCGCACGCTGTCATAAGCCCTACACTCGTTGTTAGGCATGCAAGTAAGATGACAACCCCAAGTAACACAAGTCCAGCTTGTCCGAAATAATGAGTGGCTACAGAAGTCAATACTGCACCACCTGAGTCAAGCATTCCAAGTGATTGGACACTGCTAGCTCCTAGATAAGCAATCCCAACGTATAAAACCCCTAAGAATCCAGCTGCAACGAAACCTGTTTTAAAGGTTGCGGCAACAATCCCCTTCTTAGATTTCACACCCATGGAGCGAACAATCGTAATAACGATAATTCCGAAAACAAGTGAAGCCAAGGCATCCATTGTATTGTAACCTTCTGTAAATCCTTTTCCAAATGCTCCTGAAAGGTATGTGCTTGTTGGCGCCTGGAAAGACCCCATTGGTGAAAACAGCGCAACTGACAGTAACAAAAGCAACAGAATGATAATCGCTGGAGATAGAAATTTCCCTACTCGATCTGCAATCTTTTGAGGATTCAACGATAACCAGATCGTAATTCCGAAAAAGAGTGCAGTAAAGATAAAGCGCGGAATTAGTGGATCAGCTCCATTTAGGAAAGGAACAATCCCGATATCAAACGCAACCGCCCCTGTTCGAGGTGCTGCAAAAAATGGCCCAATAGTTAAATAGAGCACGGAGGTGAACAAGACCGCATACAACGGGTGGATTCGACTTGCAAGATCTTGTAAATTAGCGCTTCCAGAAAATCCGATTGCAAGAATTCCAAGAAACGGTAAACCGACACCCGTAATTAGAAAACCAATTACAGCAGGCCAGAAGTTCGTACCTGCTGCCTGTCCAAGCTGGGCAGGGAAAATAAGATTGCCTGCACCGAAAAATAGTGCGAATAACATTGTTCCAATAACAACTAAAGATGAAAACGGTAACTTCCGATCCATTCTGAAATACCTCCTAAGATGACTGACCCGATACGCGATATATCGCAGATTTACATCATAAACCGCGGCCCGATAAAAAGCAAGCCGCGGTATAAAATAATTAGTCGAGATAATGGATGAAAATCACTGAATTTCGATTTTTGTGTAACTGTGGCCTTCTTTAGTCTTCTCCACTCGTAATACTGCAGGGAATGCTTCTTTCAGCTCAGCGACGTGGGAAATGACGCCGATCATTCTTCCTGCTTTTTGTAGATTGACGAGTGTGTCGATTGCTTTCTGCAATGATTCCTCATCCAACGACCCGAAGCCTTCGTCTATAAACATAGTTTCAATCGAAATGGACCCTTGGAAACTTTGAATGACATCCGCCATCCCAAGTGCGAGACTGAGTGAAGCATTGAATTTTTCTCCACCCGACAAAGTTTTCACATCTCGATTTTGTCCTGTGTATTCATCATAAACATCTATCCCTAATCCGCTTTGACGTCCCCGACTCTCCTGACGGTCACTTCTTAGCAGCTGGAATTGACCGTTCGACAAGTCACTTAACCTACCGTTTGTCGCGTGTAAAATCCGTTCCAAGTACTCTGTTTGCAAATAGCGTTCAAATGATAGTTTGCGATCGTTATTCCCGCGAACCAAGTCATGCAGTTCTGTAAGTCGGGCGCATGTTTGTTCCAAACCGCCTTGAGCACCAATTAGCTCATTTAACTTTCGGAACAGTTCAGCAGCATTCTTTTCTAACTCTGAGGCCTTGTGATAAGCAGAAAGTGCGTCTTCATAGCGTTGCTTAACATACTCTGTATGTTCTTTTAAAACATGCAGGTCCACTTTTTCTTTGCCATGAACGAATTCTTCAAGTTCTGCAATGGCTTGTCGCGTTGTTTCCACTTCAACATCATAGTCCCTGATTTTGCGTATGAGCGCAGCACGTTGTTCTTCAAGGAGTTTGCTCTCTTTGTACCCTTTTTCATCTTCAAAAATGGATGTTTTGAGGGCTGAAGAAAATTGTTCAGAAGCGACTCGATTTTTCTCAGTAGCTTCTTCAGCTGATTTTGTCACATAATCCATTGCCGTCTTTGCATTGGAAACCGCTTCCGTTGCAGATTGACGGTGCTGTCGAGCATTTTCCCACTGCTGTTCCAACGTTGTTTTGTTTTTCTCTTCATGTTGAATTTCATCATTTAACGCGTGAAGCGTCCGATACTTATCCGGTACCGTTTTCAATGAATCCTCAAATACTGCTCTTGCTGTATTTAAATCTGCTTGAGTGCTGTCATTCTGTTTTTCCTGTAAGACAATCACTTGTCGCTTCATGAGCAACTGTTCGTTCAATTGCGTGTATTGTTGCTTCAAAGATGGAATTCGATCTCGATTCCCTTTCATCGTTTGTTGCTTCTGTTCGAGTTCATGAACGATTGTTTGCGCAACTTTCAGGGCATCCGGAGTTGGGACCTCCTTTAGTTGTTGTTCAATTTGAGTCACTTCTGCTTGCTCACGTTCCAACTGGAGTTCCGTTGTACGATAAGCTTCATACGCGCGTGTAGCAGTTAGTTTCTCTGACTCCAACTGATCTTTTGAAACACCGCCACCTTCGGGTCTCACTTGTCGTAAAGGATGGTGTTCACTTCCACAAACAGGACACGGCGCTCCTTCTTCAAGAGTATCCGCTAAAAATGCTGCTTGATTTACTAACCAGGCTGATTCGGATGCTTGTGCCTTTGCCCGTGTTTCTTCCATTAGATTCCTTTTACTAACCAAGTCATCAATCAGTTTCTGCATCGCGGTTGCATGGCGGTTATGTCTCATGAGTAACTCTTTTTTCATAATAGCTTCAGCTCGGTCGTCGATTAGTTGTTCATAACCTGAGATGGAATTCTCCAGCGTTTCGATTTGCTCAACTAACTGCTGCATTTCATTTGTTTGAACCTTTTCAGACGCCTTTAACTTTTCTACTTGTTGATGTCCAGTTTCCACTTGCTTCTGTAATGAATGGATTTGACGCTCCTTTTCTTCAATTTGCGTCACGCTCGGTACATAATTTTTAAGTGTTACTATACGTTCCGCACTTTTTTCTCGTTCAGATTGTTTTTGTAGTTCATGATTATATTGTTCTTCTACTTGAATCAATTTCGATTTCGTAGTTTCAAGCGCAGTCGTTGCCTTTTGAAGATCTCGTTGTTTATTATTAAATTCAGTTGTCGCATCTTTTGAACGATTTTCTAACACTTCCAAGTGCATTGCCTGTTCCGCTTTATGCATTCTCATACGATCCAATTTGATGTCCTTTTCACGAGAATCGAGTATGTCCAAAATAAGTGTTTTTTGTGCCAACTGATCAAACTGTGCATTCAATGATGTTGCACCGAAGTATAGCTGTTGAGCTTTTTCGTGCTCTTTATAAGCCGTCTGGTACGTTGACTGGTTTTCATTAGCTTCAGTGTGATAATGGTTCTTTTCTTTGTCTAGCCCTTCTAGTAAGCGTCCAAAATGTACAGATTCCATTTGAAGCACTTCATATAATATCGAATCACGTTCTGGCAAATTTGTAGGAATCTGTTTAACGAGTTGAGTCATGGATAGATTCGCAGTATTCAATTCATTCATCGCATAATCTTTCCGCTGCTTTAACAGTTCAGCCATTTCCTTGTAATGTTGTGTTTTAAAGATTTTTCGTAATATCGTCTCTTTGTTCTCCGTATCCGACGTTAGAAACTTACGGAACTCCCCTTGTGGCAGCATGACAATTTGGCTGAACTGCGCGAGTGAGAATCCTATTAGTTCCTCGATCTTCTTATTCACTTCAGAGACCATTTGTCGGTCAACAGCAGGAATCTCGCCTTCTGCAGTTAGTTGAAAGAACTCTGTACGACCGCTCGTTTCACTCTTGTTCCCTTTCTTTGTATAAGGAACTTGACGCAACACACGATAGGCTCGATCTTGGATAACAAACTCCAGTTCCACCGCCGTTTGCAACCCGGATTGTGCGAAGTCACTCCGAAGAGCACGGATATCTGTCCTATCTTCCCCACTCGCCTGACCATATAATGCAAAACAGATCGCATCAAAGATTGTAGTCTTGCCTGCACCTGTAGCACCTGAAACTGCAAATAATCCATGTTCCTTCAAAATAGTGAAATCTATCGTTTCTGTCCCTCGATATGGCCCGAATGCGGTCATCGTCAATTTTTTCGGTCTCATTCTGATTCCCCCTGTTTCGTCATTAGCTCCTGCAACACTTCTTCGACGATGTTCTCAGTTTCCTGATCCGGAGTATTCCCTGTGACTTCTTCATAAAACGAACGGAATAACGCTCGATCGTCTAAACGTTCAATATCTGAAACTCTTGAAGTAGTTTCTGCTGACAGATTTCGATTCACTACTCGTTCTACGTGCATCGCATTCGGAAAAACAGTACGTACTTTTTCCATTGGAAACAGAACCGGTGCTTCATCCAACAACTTCACGAATACGTAATCCTCACTTGGTTCACTTGTTAAGATTTCATCCATTTTCGCTTTAACTGTTCGAATGTCTCTTTTTTGCGTAAGTGTTCTTTTTTCTATTTCAACGTTTCCTGATTTATCGAGAGTCACGACTAAAAACCCTTTCTGATGACGTTCTTCAGAAATTGAATATTTCATAGGAGATCCGGAATAACGGATAGTTTCATCACCTACGAAATGTGCCTGATGCAAATGACCAAGCGCAGTATAATTGAATGTTCGGAACAAATCCGATGCGACATACTCCGCCCCGCCAATCGCAAGTGGTCTTTCAGAGTCACTCGTATTCTCTTCAGGTTCCCCACCAGGCGTTATAAAGGCATGCGCAATTGCGACATGTCGACTACTAGGATCTAATTCTCCATAAGCACTAATAATCGACTCCATTGCCCGATGATGACTGTCTATAGAATCATTTCCTGACAAGTTCCGTATGACTGATGGATCCACAAATGGAATAAGGTGGAACTGAACTGGCCCATCTTCATCTTCAATCTGAACGGTTGTCCCGTTGCCTTCATCAGTCGGCTTGCCTACTAGATGCAACCCATTCGCTTCCATTAGACGACTTCCAAATTGAAGACGTGCTGGGCTATCATGATTTCCAGCAATCGCAAGCACCGGAGTATTGTAATCCACCGTCAGCTTCCACAACACTTCGTCCAATAAGCTGACAGCTTCAGCAGGAGGAACGGAACGGTCATACAAATCCCCTGCAAGAATTACTACATCGGGTTTCTCTTTTTCAACGGCATCCGTAAATTGCTTTAATACAAATCGTTGCTCTTCAATAAGTGATACGCCTTGTAGCACTTTTCCGAGGTGCCAATCGGCTGTATGGAAAATCTTCATAGTTTATGTGCCCCTTTTCTACTCATCCTATCTCTAGTTTACCGGATATTGGCTGCTCACTCCATCGCAAACAGGACATCTCAAAAGAGACGTCCTGTTACGGTAGGATTTATCAATCAAACACTCTTAAGAGTGCAGGATCACGCGTTTTCACCAAAAATATCAATCACTCAAAATAATCTGGGTTTTTGTACTTTACAGACAAGCTCACTTAGACTATACTATAAAAAGTTGCACATGGGAAACTTAAAGTTGCACAAAGGAAACAAATTGTTGTATTGTTGTAATTAAGAACTCTTTCAAGTTGTTGTGCATACTGTGAAAGAATAAGAGCTCCCCCGGTTTCATGTTAATGAAAGGAAGCTCATTTACGCAAAAAGTTGTACAAAGGAAACTTTACTTTAACAGCTCAGGAGGAATTAGTATGACAGAATCGATAACTGCGAGTAATATTTCTGTTTCCTATTCAGGAAAACAAGTAGTTTCAAATGTTTCATTCACATTTGCACCTGGTAGTCTCATTGGAATCTTAGGTCCTAACGGCGCCGGCAAATCTACACTTATGAAAGCAATGCTCGGATTAATAAAAAAAGATTGCGGCACAACTCAAATCGGTGCAAATTCGATTGATAAAGTACGCAAAAAGATTGCTTATGTGCCACAGCGCTCAAATATCGACTGGAATTTTCCAATTGTCGTGAAAGATACCGTTTTACTTGGAACGTATCCCAAACTCGGATTATTCCACCGCCCTAGTAAGGCAGATAAAGCTTTAGCAATGGATTGCCTGAAACAAGTGGGAATGGAAGAGTTTGCAGACCGCCAAATCGGCGAGTTGTCTGGTGGACAGCAACAGCGCGTTTTCCTAGCTCGTGCACTTGCTCAGAAAGCCGATTACTTCTTCTTAGACGAACCATTTGTTGGCATTGACGTATCGAGTGAAGAAGTCATCATCGAGATTTTAAGAAAGCTTAAGGAAGCTGGTAAAACAGTATTAGTTGTACACCATGACTTATCTAAAGTGAAAAGTTATTTCGATGAATTAATATTGATGAACAAAGAACTAATCGACGCAGGTCCAGTTGAACAAGTATTCCGTGAGAAAAACATGACGCGTGCTTATGAACGACCTATGACGATGTTTGATGATTTGGAGGTTCAACTGTAATGGAATTTTTTCATGACCTTATGAATTACGCGTTCTTACAAAAAGCATTCATTACATCCGTAATGGTAGGTATCATTTGCGGTGTAATTGGTAGTTTCATTGTTCTCCGGGGCATGGCTCTTATGGGAGATGCCATTTCCCACGCTGTACTTCCAGGTGTTGCAATTTCCTACATGCTAAGCATTAATTACTTTTATGGTGCCGTGCTCACCGGAGTACTTACCGCTTTTGGTATCGGCGCAATTAGCCAAAACAGCCGCATCAAGAGCGACTCTGCAATTGGAATTGTGTTCTCAGCATTTTTTGCTCTTGGGATTATTTTAATAACGAAAGCCCGTAGTGCTACAGACTTAACGCAAATCTTATTTGGTAACGTGTTGTCCGTACGAGATTCAGACATGTGGATCACTTTAGTCATCGGTGCAATAGTTATCGGTGTCGTCGTACTATTTTTCAAAGAACTGCTTATTTCCAGTTTCGATGAAACAATGGCGGCTGCATACGGCTTAAACACACGATTCATCCATTATGCGATTATGTTTTTATTGACACTCGTAACAGTCGCTTCTTTACAAACAGTTGGTGTTATTCTCGTCGTTTCGATGCTGATCACACCAGCATCAGCTGCTTACTTGTTAACTAACCGACTCTCTACGATGGTCGTGCTGGCGTCATTCTTTGGTGCATTATCAGCAGTCATTGGTTTGTATTTCAGTTTCTTATACAACATGCCTTCTGGCCCAGTCATCGCACTCGCTACAACAGCGATTTTTGTTGTCGCGTTCCTATTTTCACCGCAACAAGGATTGGTTACAAAACTGTTCAGATCTCGCAGTAAACAAGACGCTGCTGCTTGATGAGAGAGCCGAGTACACTTCCTCTGTTTCATAAAGGTGGAATGACTATATAATTTTCAACTCAAAGGAGAAGATTTTACTTATGAAGAAGTTAGTAACTTGGATGGGATTGTCATTGATGGCAGTCTTCATGCTTGCGGCTTGCGGGAATGACAAAGAATCCGCATCTGCACCTGATGGAAAAGAAAAATTGAAAGTCGTAACGTCGTTTACCATTATTGCAGACATGGCACGCCAAATTGGTGGTGACTATATTGATGTACACAACTTGGTGCCCTCAGGAACGGACCCTCATGAATATGAGCCACTTCCAAAAGACATCAAAGCTGCTACTGACGCTGACGTATTGTTCTATAACGGATTGAACTTAGAAGGCGGAGACAAAGGCTGGTTTAAAAAGATGACGGACGCCGTTCATCAAAAAGATGAAAACATCTATAACCTGACAGAAAAAGTTACACCTAAGTATTTGACTGAAGAAGAAGGCCGTGATGAAGAAATTAACCCTCACGCATTCATCGACCCAGCTGTAGGTGTCTTAATGGCTGAAAAGATTACGGAAGTTTTGATTGAAAAACACCCGACAGACAGCGACAATATCAAAAAACTTGGCGAAGAGTATGTAGCACGCTTGAAAGACCTCGACAAAGAGTATGGAGAACGTATTAACGACATCCCTGAACAAAACCGTACGCTCGTGACAAGTGAACGTGCATTCCAATATATGAATGACCATTATGGCCTGAAAGAAGCGTATATCTGGGAGATTGATACTGAAGAAAACGGTTCACCAAAACAAATCAAAGACTTGGTTCACTTCATCCAAGAACATAAAGTTCCTGTATTATTCGTAGAATCTAATGTTGATACACGTCCAATGGAAACCGTTTCTAAAGAAACAGGTGTACCGATGGCCGAGAAGTTCATTTATTCCGATGAAATAGGTGATCCCGGTGATGAAATCGATACGTATGTGAAGTACTTGCAATACAATATCGATTTGATTCATGATGAACTTAGTAAGAAGCGATAATAATCCACTACAAAAACGGCTAATCCAAATGGATTAGCCGTTTTTGTATCTTTAAAAGTAATTCGATTTCTGAATTACTTGTGCATATAAGCTTTGATTTCATCTTCGGACATGGATGAATCACACATCACGTTCACAGTGTCGCCATTCGTATAGATGAAGCCAGGGACTGTTGGAATGTTGTATTCTTTACGGAATGAGGTAATACCTTCCATATCTGATGATTCAACACTGTTTACATAATAGATAGTAGTATTCGTTTCTTCACTAACTTTTTTTAGTTTTTCAACGAATAGTTGACAAAAAGGACATACTGACTTGCCAATATAGATTACAGCTTCAGCATCCGCATTTAGAAGCGCCTGTGCTTTTTCGGAACCGATTTTTTCAAAACCAGCAACATTTTCTTCATAGGTCATAATTTTTCAATCTCCTTTACTATGGCAGAATCCAACAACGATTGTATATAAAGATCTACTACAAGACATATCATTCTTTACCTATTACAAACGAACTCTAAACATGATCAACCTATTAACAAACCATTATTGAGATCTTATTTTGAATATGTTAGAATCGTTCGGATTGACTCACCTTTATGAAGTAAGTCAAATGCCTTATTAATATCCATAAAGTCTAGATGATGCGTAATAAATGAATCTAAGTCGATTTTACCATTCATGAAGTCTTCTATCATTCCTGGAAGTTCAGTTCTGCCTTTAACTCCGCCAAAAGCTGATCCCTTCCATACTCGACCAGTAACTAATTGGAATGGACGGGTATGAATTTCTTTTCCACCCGCTGCTACGCCGATAATAATACTCTCTCCCCAACCTTTATGACAACATTCCAGAGCCGATCTCATTACTTCGACATTTCCAATACACTCGAAGCTATAATCTACTCCTCCATCGGTCATTTCTACGATAACCTCTTGGATTGGCTTATCAAAATTAGAAGGATTAATAAATTCAGTTGCACCCATTTTTTTAGCCAATTCAGCCTTACCATCATTCATATCAATAGCAATAATCCGGCCCGCTTTTGCTTGGACCAATCCCTGAATTACGGCTAATCCTATAGCTCCTAAACCAAAGACAGCCGTTACAGCACCTTCTTCGACTTTCGCTGTATTATGAACAGCACCGATACCAGTAGTTACGCCACAGCCGAATAGACAAACTTTATCAAGCGGTGCAGTAGTATCTTCAACTTTCACTAAAGAAATTTCAGAAACTACTGTGTACTCACTAAATGTACTGGTGCCCATATAATGATAAATCGGCTCTCCATTATATGAAAAACGAGTCGTTCCATCAGGCATTAACCCTTTACCTTGTGTCTCACGAATGGCACTACAAAGGTTAGTTTTACCTGAAAGACAGAACTTACATTTTCCACATTCAGGTGTGTATAGGGGAATAACATGATCGCCTGGTTCTACAGATGTCACTCCTTCACCTACCGCTACGACAACACCAGCTCCTTCGTGACCTAAAACTGCTGGAAATACGCCCTCTGGATCAGCTCCTGATAATGTATAAGCATCGGTATGACAAACTGAAGTATATAGTATCTTTACTAAAACCTCTCCGGCTTTTGGATCCTCTACATCGATTTCTACAATTTGAAGCGGTTCTCCTGCTTTAAATGCAACAGCTGCTTTACTTTTCAAAAATACCCCTTCTTTCTTATGTTTTATAGCGTTACTGTACCCATCATTACATACATAAAAACTGTAGGCAATACTGACAATTTTGTCACAACAAAAACTACTAATACCTACTTTATCAAGACAAGTAGACTTTCTGTCATATATCTATCTTACACGTACTTAGTTATTATTCACTCTCTACTTTCTTAGTATCTTTTTCTAATGACGCACTAAAAATATCTCCCCAATCACAGATTGAGGTAACGACAGGTTTCAGGAGACGACCAATTTCACTTAGTTGGTATTCAACTTTAGGAGGCACAACAGGATATACAGTCCTTGTAATTATGTTATCCTCCTCTAATTCCCTTAACTGTCTAATTAACATCCGCTGATTAACTTCTGGTAGTTTTTTTTGCATCTCACTTAACCTTAATGGAGACTCCTGTAGCAAACACCATATAATCACTATTTTCCAACGTCCGCCTATAACGGATAAAGCTAAATCTTTTCCAGTAAAATAAGTTTTATCTTTATAATTAATTTCCATTTAAATTCACCCTCTCTTCAGCTCTTCATAAATTGCGATATAATCTAGTATTTTTCCGAAATCAAGCCTAACGTCATTTAGAACGCTGCTTTGTTTCAGGTTTCTTTAATTTCAGAATCAAACAAATTCCGTTACTTATAAAAAGCTGTTCTTTCTTTCTTTCTTTCTTTCTTTCTTTCTTTCTTAAAATAAGTCTACTACCTTTTACAACTTTATCATAGTGACAAAAACGTCAGTATTGTAGAAAGCGTTGTATTGTGTAATTATGGGTATGGATATCAATAAGGCATTGGGTTTGCTTCATAAGATAGCAATCCACATAATTAAAACAAATGGAGAGTGAAATAAATGAGTCTTAAACTAATTGAACAACATTTCTCTTTTGATGGAGTACAATATAAGTACAGCCATTATTCTGAAGTCTTACAATGTGATATGACGTTTAGTATCTACTTACCTTCCAATAAAGAAAAGAAAGAGATTCCTCTTATTTGGTGGCTCTCTGGTTTAACGTGTACAGATGATAATTTCAGTCAAAAAAGTGGTTTTCAACGATTAGCTGAAAAACATCAAGTAGCTGTCATTATTCCCGATACATCACCACGTGGAGAAAATGTCGCTGATGATGCCGCGTACGACCTCGGTCAAGGGGCTAGTTTCTATTTGACTTCAACACAACAACCTTGGGCAAAGCATTACAATATGTATGCGTACATTAATGATGAACTATCGAGTATCGTAGCCACTCTAGTCCCTAACTTCTCAGGAAAAGAAAGCATTATGGGGCATTCAATGGGTGGACATGGCGCATTAGTAATTGGCCTAAAAAATACATCTAAATACAAAGCGGTTTCTGCTTTTTCTCCTATTTTAAGTCCAAGTCAAGTTCCATGGGGAATAAAAGCTTTCTCAACCTACTTAGGTGAAAACAAAGCTTCTTGGAAAGAGTGGGATGCGTCAGAACTTATTAAAGAAACTAATACCCCTCCTATTCTTATAACACAAGGAACTGGAGATCAATTTTATCCTGAACAATTAGAAGAAACGACTTTCTTAGAAAATGCTAAAGCAAACAACGCAGCAATCACATACAACAAAGTTGAAGGATACGATCATAGCTATTTCTTCATCTCGACATTTTTGGAAGATCATTTCGAATTCCACGTCAAGCACTTAAGATGATGTGTTGTAACAAATAAGTTATGGATTAGTAAATATCCACATTTGCTTAGAATGTGGATATTTTTTCCTGTTTTAAAAGATAAGAGAATTAGGAGGTATAGATTGTATGGATTTTAAACATATGTTAGAAAATGAAAGAGTTAAACCTTATTTATTAAAAGCTCGTTTCGGGGTTGAAAAAGAAGGTCAACGCGTTGACTTATTAGGGAATTTAGCTAAAACAGATCACCCTAAAGGTGTTTCAATAAATGACAAGCATCCGTATATTCAACGAGACTTTTCGGAAACACAAATGGAACTCATTACTCCTGTTTCTGAGTCACTAGACGAAATGTTTAATTACTTATCCGCCATTCACGATGTTGCCTATCAGTCTATGGGTGAGCATGAAATGCTTTGGCCACTTAGTATGCCACCTGAGTTACCAGAACAAGAAGATGATATTATGATTGCGAAGTTGAAAGACTTTGCAAGCGTCCTATACCGCCGGCATTTATCGCATTCGTATGGCCGCCGTAAACAGATGATAAGCGGGATTCACTATAACTTTGAGTTTGGTGATGAGTTAATTCAAGCTTTATTTAACTTACAGTCTGAGATTAAAGATTATCGCCAATTTAAAACGGAGATTTATCTTAAAATCACGAGAAACTACTTGCATTATCGTTGGTTGATCACTTACTTTTATGGAGCTTCTCCTAGTAGTGAAAAGAATTTCTTCGAAGAAAATTCTTTGAATGAGCCTGTTAGAAGTATTCGAAGCAGTAAAAATGGTTATTCCAATCATGAAGACCTTCAAGTGTCATTTAGTAGTATACAAGATTATATAAATGATCTTTCCTTAATGGTCAAAAAAGGTGTACTTATAGAAGAAAAGGAATTTTATTCAGCTGTTCGTTTAAGAGGTGGCCGTCAAGTTGCGGAGTTAGAAGAACAAGGTGTTCGATATGTAGAACTCCGAAATATAGATATCAATCCTTTTGATAAAAATGGAATTAGCTATGAACAAGCAGAGTTTCTTCACCTATTTTTAATTTATTCACTATGGAAAGATGAGGGTGAAAATTCGGATGAGTGGGTTAAAGAAGGTGACTTAACTAATGAGATAGTGGCACTTGAGCACCCATTAAAGCATACTCAATTTAAAGAAGATGCTAAAAAAGTAATTGATGAAATGGAATTACTAGTAAAACAGTTAAATTTAACTGTTTCAGAGACGTTGTTTAGTAATCTTCAGGAAATGCTTGACGACCCTAGTAAGACGTTGGCTGGAAGACTTTATGAGAAGAGTGAAAACAGCAGTCAACGTGAAGTCGCTACGTGTATCGCAAAAGAAAATTATAAAAACTCATGGGCTCAACCATATCAACTAACAGGATTTACTGACATGGAGTTATCCACACAAATTATTATGTTTGATGCAATTCAATTAGGAATCAAAGTAGAAATATTGGATCGTCAAGAACAATTTCTAAAGCTTAAATTAGAAGATCATGTTGAATATGTGAAAAACGGAAACATGACAAGCAAGGATAGCTATGTCGCTACTTTAATTATGGAAAATAAAACAGTGACAAAGAAAATTCTTCATCAACATGGATTCCGAGTGCCCTTAGGTGATGAATTTAATGACATAGACCAAGCTTTACGTGCTTACGATATGTTTTCATCCAGACCTTTCGTTGTGAAGCCGAAGACAACAAATTATGGACTAGGAATTTCGATATTCAAAGAAGAGGCAAGTTACGAAGATTATCAAAAAGCAATCACACTTGCCTTCAAAGAAGATTCTTCTGTGTTAATAGAGGAGTTTCTGAACGGAACAGAATATCGATTCTTTGTGCTGAATGATAAAGTTGAAGCTGTTTTATTGCGTACTCCTGCTAATGTTTTAGGAGATGGTATACACACAATCGAAGAGTTAGTCACTCAAAAAAATCGCGACCCGTTAAGAGGAAAAGATCATAGAACTCCTTTAGAAACGATTCAGTTAGGTGAATTGGAGAAACTTATGCTGAAAGGTCAAGGTTACCAAGTAGATTCAATTCCCGAAAGTGATAAAATCATCTACCTGCGAGAAAACTCAAATGTCAGCACTGGTGGAGACTCAATCGATGTGACTGAACAAATACCTGATGACTATAAAAAAATAGCAGTAGATGCAGTTGCTGCACTTGGCGCAAAAATTAGTGGAATCGATTTAATTATTGAAGATACTAAGGTACTTGCAGCTGCTGAAAATGCTTATGGAATTATTGAAGCAAACTTTAATCCATCGATGTATATGCATATCTATCCATACAAAGGAAAGTCTCACCGTGTGTCCATGCACATACTGAATTATTTATTCCCTGAACTAACATAAAACCTGAATTATTGACCAAACGACAAACCCGCCTGAGAAGTTGAGCATTCAACTTTTCAGGCGGGTTTTAAAAACTGACCATCTCAATTTCTACTAAACATTTTCTACTATACTTTTTTGAGCTAAGCTATATTAGCTTTTTTCCATCTTCAACTATTATACAAGATAAGAAAATACGCCTTTTAGGAATCGTATAGTCCGGATTATTGTTTTTGAAACCTAATAGACCTCTTGATATAATGAGCAAAATTACATTATCCGATTACTTTTCCCAGTCAATAAAGAAGGAGAATCGGCGTATTTTGTTAAATTATACATATTATCACTAAAGGAGTTACTAGCTATGAGTCAAAAAACAACAGTTGAAGTATATTTGGATTTCAGAAGATTCGAACCGGATTGGGACTTCTCTTTGACCGCTATAACAGACAAATTAGAAATATCTCCTACTGAAACTAGGAAAGTCGGTGAGTGGGCTACACCAAAAAGACGATCCACTATTACACAATGGCAATATAGCACAGGAGTTATTGAAACAACAAATTTTGAAATGGGATTACAAAAAATAGTTAGCATATTTAAAAATAAAGTTGACATTATTAATGAATTGAAACATGAACTAGGAGTTAAAACTTCATTTTGTGCAGTTACTTATGTGTATGATGGGCGCTCACCAGGATATTCTCTTCCAGTAGAGGTTATGAAATTTGCAGTGAGCATCGACACACTAATCGAAATCGATGAATACGTTTATGGATTTATTGAAGATGATTTAGATGATGAATAAAAATAAGTAGTACCCATTTTCTTAGTGGGTACTTTTCTAATTCTTACATACTTTTATGGGTACTGGCTAATAGCTAAAATGAGATTCCAATACGACTTCTTTACATTTAATTACTCCCATTCAATCTGGTCCTTTTACTGAAAAGGGAGCAAATCCTTGTACAAGAATTGCCCCCGTTAGTTGAATTTCAATTTCCACTATTGTCTTTTTAAAATAAACCTTTGAGGAGGACCGATTGAATGTTCATCTTGAAAGTAAGCTAATTTACCTGGTATGCAAGAAATTATAAATTGTCCTCTATACCATATTAATTCCTCTAAGGCTTTTTTTAGTGGTAACTCTTCTCCATCAAAATGACTTTGTATTACATAGCACATATCTTCTGCACCATGTTTTTCCAACAATTTCTCGATTTCCACAGGGTCTGAATTAGGTTTAGGTATTTGAAACATAAATTCTGTACGAAGAATATTTAATCTTCCCAAAACGTTACTTCGTTTCTGGGATGAAGAAAGTTCGAAAAGAACTCTTTGCTGAATTCTTTTTTCGAAAAATGTTTTAACAATTATTTCTTCAATTTCTTTATTCATATAAACCCCTCACAATTTTCATTTAACGATTCATACTCACCCATTGTGAGTACCACAACTTAAACTAACCTGGTCCGATTACGATATAGACGAAATAGCTTATATAGCAAACGCCCCCGATTCTGGAATATCAATCTATACATCATTGAAATGTATGATGAAGTTTTTTCTTATTCCTTACTGTCTTGTTTATAATAGACTTCCTTTGATTTATCCAAAACGGTTAAACTCACAAGAAATCCTAATCCAAGAAAAGTAAAGGATCCTATAATATATATGAAACGAATCCCATATAACTCAGCAAAAACACCAACTATCAGGGTAAATACTATTATTAGCAATGCCTCTAATACACCAAAAAAACTTGAAAATCTGCCCATAATATTTACTGGTACATGATTTTGGTAAAAAGTTAAAAATCCAATGTTTGCAAATGACAAGGCAAATGTCATTGTGAAGAAACCTACAGATGCCCATATAAAGTTCTGGGAAAATGCAAAGATTAAATACCCAAACGGTGTAAAGATTGCTCCAAAACCAATCATGATACTAGTTTTTAAACGACTAGCGAATAAAACATTTGTCAATGATCCTATTATTATTCCTATTCCGGCAACACTGACAAGAAACCCATAAGTACTTTCAGATAAAAAAAGCACCCTAGTTGCTAATGCAGCTTCTAGAGAGTCTAACCCAGTCATAAAAACAGTAATTCCACAAAAGAGTACATACACCCATGCAATATGCATATTTGATTTACTGAAGCTGAGTATTTCTCTCCAATCATTTCTGATTACTCTGATGCTCACTTTTTCAGAAATAACAGTTTCTCCTTTTAAATTGTCCAAATTGGGAAGTAAAAATATTATTATTGCCGATATGCATAATGCTAGGGAATTTAATTGTATTGCTAGATACGGAGAGCCAATAATAAACAGAAAACCTGCAATTGAAGGTCCTAGTATAAAACCACTTGAATTAATGAAATTTCTAAGTGCGTTAAATCTTTGTCTATTTGTCTTCGTTATGAGTTTCGTCATATAAACCATAGACGTAGGTCCGAAAATTGAACTTGCAATATTTATAATAAATACCCATAGATATATTAAAATTAGTGAATCCATAAATGGAAGTAGAAATATAAAAAACGCTCTGATCAAGTCGAGGAAAATCATTAAATTCTTTTTATTTAGCCTGTCAATAAAACTTCCAGACCAAAAATTTGTACATAAAGTAGCAACTGGTTTAAGTATATAAAGAACGGATACTGAGAATGGTGATCCTGTCATATCCAAAACAATCAGGTTAAGTGCAATCAAATAAATCCAGCCACCCAGATTCGATACACCAATACCTAACAGAAGTAATAAAGGGTTTTTCCATTTAATAAAACTCAACATCGCAGTCACTCCTAAATCCATTTTTGAAGAAAACAAAAAAAAGAAATCCCACCCCCAGGTCATTAGACTTGAGGACGAGACTCCCTGAATTTAGAAGTTCGCGGTGCCACCCCAGTTTGTTCTTGTGTCGCCACAAAAACCTTTCAAGTACGCCTACAAAATATAGTATAGGATATACTCTACCTCTATAACGGGAGAACCCGACACATAATCAATTTCACGAAGATAAAATATCCTATGTGCAGCTCAGAGGCTTGATTCCGTGTGCTTCTACATACTCCTTCTCAGCTTATGGAGTTCTCTGTATTGCCTAAACACATGTACTTGTCTCTTCATCGCTTTTCAATTTACATATATGTTACCATAATTCAGTAAACTTCAAAACATGTGTATTCAACAATCAACAGTAAAATGAGTATACCTTATCCGACAAATCCCCCCGATTGAGGCACAGTCCTTATGCAACTAATAACCCTCAAATGTTAAGTTATAATCAGATTTTTCGCTTCGATTCATCTTCTAATAATAAGGGATATACCTCACGTAAATAATTCGGGATCTCCATTTCTTGAATACTTGCAATCTCTTTAAAAGATATACCTTGCTTCTGTAACATTTTGACTATTTCCCACCCAACAAAATATCTTTCTCTTTCATTTCCCGTAGTACCTTCACCCAACATAAACTTAGTGAGTGTCTGTGATGATGAGTCTTCTAAATATGGAATTATTCCTTCTAGGATCTCTTTATGCATAGATTTATATTCTTGAAACCAATCCTTATTATCTTCTGCTAAATAATCTTCGGTTTGTTTACCAGGAACAAGTTGTTTACTTACTTGCGTTGCTAGACCTTCTTGCAAAATAGCAGTACCAATTGTTCTTTCCCAATCCCCTGATAAATTAGCAGTTTTAGTATGTACTATGTGTGTTAATTCATGCGTTAAGAAAATATCTGAGATCTCAGTTTCAATAGGTAAACACAATGCTAACGTTTCTTCATCAAGTGGAGCTATAAAAGGATTTTTTTCAAATCCTCCTACGAAATAAATTATACCGAAGGTAAAGGCACTGTCGTAACCTAATATCTTCTTAACTTCTGTCAGATGTTCTCTCACAAGAGATTCATCAGGTTTCCAATTTTCTATAAGACTAATATAATCAGAATATTTATCCCATGCATCATTTAATAGTTTTTTAGCTATCTTCTTACCGTTCTCACCTGGAGGGACAGCAGCAAAATTATAGTGCTCTTTCCATAGTTTCCATCTCTCTTCACTTCCAATATCTTTAGTAGTTGCCTTCTTATAAAAACCCAAAAACTTAGGTACTAAATTATGAATCACAATATGATCTTTCAAGTCCTCATTCCTCATATTCAACTAACAATTTGGCCCTATTACTGAAAAGGGTGCAAATCCTTGTTAAAAAATTGCCCCCGTTAGTTGGGAACAGAAAAATATTACATACTAACCATTATTGAATAAACAAATAGTAATGCCAAAGAAGTTCCTATAACATATTTAGAAATCTGTTTAAGTCTATCACTTTCAAATGTCTTGATTAGCAAGTAGAAAAAGCCGACTACCCAAATACCATTTTGGAAAAACTCGGAGATTATATTTCTAAACATATTAAAATAGAAAATTGAGTCCAATAATATCCCTCCTATATTTAACAATATTTCACCACCATTAACCAAACTCTTCTTCAACTAAATGGCCCGATTGTAGTATGATCCTTATTAAATAATCAGCACCCTTATCTAGCATAAACAATTCACTATTCTCCTATGTACCTCTCTCTATTACTTAACACCATTAAAAATGGATATAGAAGAATAGCAAGAACACCTATTCACCTATTATGGGATACCGAGTTTTTCAAAATTCAAAAGTACTATTGCATTTATAATGCTCAGGAGTCTTTTTAAATTTACCACCAGATTTCCCGATAACTCTACCTCCTCTCGGCTCAACAGCATGAACTCTTAATCAGAACCTAAGCCCTTTATCATCTTCTTTTTAGCCGTTTCAAGCTATTTCTTCTCTACCAACACTATAGACTCAACATGTGCTGAGGTTACAGTGCCAACAGAATAAAATATACGGAGTAGCATTTTCCTAATTAATAGCAATTACCTTACCTATTGTATAAATAAGAAGCTTAGATCTTCAGTTAATCTCCTACTTTACCAGCTAAATTCCAATAATCAATCTTTGAAAACTTCCATAGACCAAAGGCATTACTTAAAATGAAAATGTTTTTTGCTGGAAGGTTTACTCCTTCTAATAGAGTGGATGTACAAAAAATGTTTTTTATTAATATTCATTAAAGCAGTTCAATCTTTTCTCAAATCCGTTGTGGTTCTCCCCAAAATGATAAACAATACCTTTTTTCAAAATAACAGGATTAAGGATTGAATTACAGACAGAGGAGGTTGTCTCCTTCATGTATATTAATAATCTCTGTGTTATGATAGTAAGCTAAACTAAAACTTGTCGGTGGAAGGTGAATAATAGTCTTCATACGGCAAATTAAATATATAAAAAGAGGAGGAATCATAAGGTGATTATTTATCCAATCAAAGCCTTTTCTGATAATTATATATGGTGCATTCAAGAAGAAACAGAGGCAGTTGTGGTTGATCCAGGAAAAGCGAGAGTTGTCCTTGATTACCTTGAAGAAAAGCAGCTTCGTTTGGCGGCCATTCTATTAACTCATATGCATGAAGATCATACCGGCGGGGTACGGGAGATTCTAGCGAGTCATCCGGAAAGTCTTGTTTATGGACCGAAAGAAACGAAAGGCTTGGTGAATAGTGTTGTAAAGGAAGGGGACTCCTTTAACTTGTTGGGCCAAACTTTCCAAGTCTACGAATCAGGAGGTCATACGCATGGCCATATCAGTTTTTTAATGGGAGATAATCTCTTTTGCGGGGATGCCTTGTTTTCAGCAGGATGCGGCCGGGTTTTTACCGGCGATTACGAAGCTCAATATGAAACTTTGCAGAAATTTAAGCGCTTGGATGATGATATAAATGTTTATCCCGGTCACGAGTATACCGAAATTAATTTACGTTTTGCATACGACATGCATCCGGAAAATAAAATAATTTCCAAATCATTGGAAGAAGTCCGGGAATTGTGTGCTAAAGGACAGCCAACACTCCCGACAACGATCGGCAGGGAGAAGGAAATTAACCTCTTTTTGCAAGTGGAAACATTGGAGGACTTTATCGAATTGCGTAACGCCCGTAATGACTTCTAGAACAATTACTGTGTTGCTTTTTGCCGAATGGTATATAGCGAAAATTGAAAAGACAAGAATTATAAAAAAGGTACAATACCTTCCCAGAAGAAATCGAATCTAAGTAAAAGCAGGCGGCACACCAAAAATCATTATCGGTTTGCGACCCCTAATATTGCATAGAGGCAAGATGTTTAAGCTTTCTTGCGCCACTTTTCCACTTAACTTATCTTGTATGTTGGAATTAAGATACTGTTTTAAATCAGTCCAACCATTTTATATAACAATTAACTTTATTCAATCGCATCAAGTGTACTTATATAGTATCTATGATAAGATAAGATCAATAAAATTACGGAGGATGATATAATGGACCAAGTGCTCGTTGAAATTTGTTTACGTGTTAGAGACATTGATGCTACTTTAGATTTTTATACTGAGCTTTTTGATTTTGAAGTAGCCAGTCGCAGACAATTCCCTGATGATAAATTTGATTTAATCTATTTAAATTCACCAGGTTCTTCAGTACAAATAGAACTTACTTATAATTATGATGCAGATCCATATGTTATAGGAGATGGTTTCAGTCATTTAGGCGTAACAGTAAATAATTTAGAAGAAATGCATGAAATTTGTAAAGCTTCTTCTTATGAAACAGGTGAATTGAGAGGACTTTCAGGTGGAACACCTTCTTACTTCTTTGTTACTGACCCTGACGGCTATAGAATCGAAGTAAAGCGTAAGAACTAAAACGTTCTAAATACAAAAATGATTGTAAAAAGCCTAACCCTCAACCCTCTAATTACAAAACAGAGAAATGAGGTTTAGGCTTTTATTTTAATGTCGTGTCATTTCTCGTTAGGCGAGTGCCTGTTTCAATAAGATTTGTTTGCGGAAATATATCGACAGGCTGTATGCCTTTAACTTGATATCCGTGTTCAACTAAAAATGCTAAATCTCTCGCCTGTGTTTCTGTATTGCAAGAAATATAAACGATTTTTTTCGGCTTTAATTTGCACATAGAAGTTAGAAACGCTTCGTCGCTACCTGCTTGGAGGATACATAATGACTGCATCAATCGCCTCGTTTTTCATTGCCAGTTCGACCATGAATTTCCCCGCATCTGCTCGGTGAAAACGTACGTTGTTAATGTTATTCCGTTTTGCATTCATAACTGCGTCTTTTACACCATCATTATTGATTTCTACTCCGATAACTTCTTTGACTTGATCAGCAACGATTAAAGAAATTGTTCCAACACCTGAATAAGCATCGATTATTTTTTCATGCCCTTAAAATCAGCCATCTCTATCCCTTTTTTATACAAAACTTCTGTCTGTGTTGGATTGATTTGATAAAATGATTTTGATGAAATTCGAAAACGCAGCCCACAAAAGATGTCTTCGATAAATCCTTTCCCATAGGTAATGGATTCGGTTTCCCCTAAAATCATGGATGGATGTATCTTTCTTATTTACATTTAAAATGACCCTTGTTATTTGAGGATGTTTCTTCTTCAAAATACTGACAAAGTTTTTCCTGCCATGGAACATAGAGTCCGATATAACTAAAACAACCATCACTTCTCCAGTTGCGTAGCCGGTCTAAATTAGCACATGCCTTAAAAAGCCCTGGCCGGTATCTTCATTGTAAGGTTTCATTTTATATTTTTTCATAATGCTTTTTATCGTCTTCATGATCCGATCAGCGATTGGATCTTGGATTAGACATTTGTCAATATCGACGTTGTCGCGGCTATTTGTTTTATACATCCCAGCAATTATGGTTCGGATTTTAGTTGTTGAACAATCGCACCCGTTTCTGGAACAATGATTATCAGGTTTTATTATTAAAACATCCTTCGCAAACGAATTCACCTTCGTTCCTTAAATATACTTTTATTTCTGTAAATTCTTTACGTTTAGGATAACGCATTTTCACAAAAACAATGTCGTTTTCTTTAATCTCTTTATCACATTCAATACATTTGGGTTTATCCCACAGCACGGCAACACACCTCCGTATACAAAATGCTCAATTATTTGGCCCGATAGTTTAAGAAAAGCAGAATTCACTTTCCAACAAACGCACCCGTTAATGCAAAATTCATCCCATCCACATCGCCCAAACGAAAAAAGAAAACATAGAAATAAGAAGTCCTATTAAGACAGAAACGATAACACACGCAATGAGATATACATTTTTGAGTTTCAAAAATTTAATTAATAAAATGGGGTTAGTTATATACAATCCAATACTAAGGAAAGTTACGATAGTAATAGCAGTTGTTAACTCAATTGACGGGTTGCGTTCATTCAAAAAATAAGATATACCTTGACCGTAAGTTCCTAGAACAGTTGCAATTGCAAGGCTAATAGTTACACCGATAATCGCAAATGAATTATAAACTATTACCCTCATACTCCTAACCCCCCTTCTTTAAGATTCCCCAACAAAATGGTCCTATTACTGAAAAAGGGTGCAGTTCTTCTTCAAGAAATGCCCTCGATTATTGTTGACATACGAAATCAACATATCTACTATATTGTACCAAAACTCCAGCAAGTTATCGGACTTCTCTTGAATGATAAATTGAATACCTTATATTTAAATGAACTCATGCAAGAAACAATTACACTCTCCAAATAGAAATGTTGAAAAACCCACACCTAATAATAGGCGTAGGTATAAATTGAAAAGTACCTGTGTGTGAAACTGACATGTATTTTAAACAAACACGAAAGTTTCTTGCATAGGTACCCTTTTCTTTTCTTTTCTTTTCTTTTTTTCTAATTCTCGAAATAGAAGAGTGTTAAAAAATAGTCGGTACCATTCCCCCGTCCATACGGATTGGGGACCCTTTAAATGCGGATGCATAAGGACTACATACAAATGTAGCAAGTCTACCTATTTCAATTGGCTTGATAAATCGCTGTATTTCAGATTGGGGTAAATTTTTAGTCATAAAGTCTTTCTCTTTTTCCAAAAAAGTCATATCTTCATTAGTGTAGATCCCCTCTATTATTTGCTGTACATTTTCAGACAACGTTGGTCCCGGCATGATTGTATTGACTGTAACTTCTTTTCCTACTGTTAATTTAGATAAGCTTTTTGACAATGATAATAGCATGGACTTTGTCATACAATACTGAGGCATTTGTCCCGATGGCATAATTGCTTCTTCACTCGCGATAAAGATGATGCGGCCATAATCTTTATTCATCATTTTAGGTAAATAAAATTTAGATAATCCATTTGCAGCTAGAACATTAGTACGAAAATATTTAATCCATACTTCATCGTCAACATCCTCATATTGCATAATTTCATAAATACCCATATTGTTAACTAAAATATCAATATCGGGGTACTTTTCGAATAAATCCTCTCTTTGTTGAACAACCACAATATCGGCTGTAGCATTTTGAGGAGAGGTAGCAGGGAAATTGGATTTAATTTCATTTACAATTTGTTCTACCTCTTCATAATTCCGTCCATTAATTAGAACATTAACACCTTCTTTGGCAAGTTCAATCGCAATTGCTTTACCTATACCTTTCGTCGACCCTGTAACTAATGCTGTTTTATTGTTTAATCCCATATCCATTATATATTTCCCCTTTTAATCCAGTTTTCAATACTTACTTTCAAGACAAAATTAATTGATTGGGCTGGTACCTACATGTTCAATACGCCAGTTTGAAGGAGTATCACCTTCCCAAAGGTGGAAGGCGCGATAGAACGAGTTTTGGTCTTCATATCCAATCAGAAATGCCACTTCTTTAATATCAAGCGATGAATCTCTCAAGTACTCTCGTGCCTGATCGTGTCGTGTTTGAGTCAACAGACTCTTGAAACTTGTCCCTTCTTCCGAAAGCCGGCGCTGCAAGGTACGATTGCTCATGCCTATTTCTCTAGCAATAGTCTGAATGTCTGGGCGACCTCCTGCTAGGCTATGTTTTATGATCCACTTGACCATCTCTGTTATTGAGCGGCAATGTTGTTGCTCTCCTAACGATTGATCCAGTACAGGAATAAGAATCTCCAGTAACTCTGCATTATACGAAACAAAAGGACAGTCTAAATCTCTTCGATGTAGCGTCAACCGATTGCAATTCGAACCAATCCGGACAGGGCAGCCGAAGTAATCTTCCAGTGTCTTCACATCGCCCATTGGGTGTGAAAATTCGACAAAATTCGCCGTCAATGGTTGACCCGTTCCCCGACGCCCTAGCTCCAAGAGAAACGCCAACGTGATACCCACGAGTATCGGCGGACCGGGTTGGTTGGTATACGACCATTCGAGTTCGATTGTACAGTCTTCGCCTTCCTCGGTAATGAGTAACTTTTCAGGTGGACACAGTTGTTTGTACCTGGCCATTCGGTTTAGAGCATCACGGTAGTCACGAGCGTGATAAGCCGTTAATACGGACGGTGGATAATGTGCTGTTTCAAATGCGGTCGCAAGCTTAATGATACCTTTGGAAGCATCATCCATGAGATTGGAATACGCCTGCCAGATTGCGAAGTATTGGGCAGTAGTGACAACTGGTTCAGTAATAATAGTGAGCGGTAGTCGTGCTTTTCGAACCACGTCCTGGGTGGCAATTCCTAATTGACGTAACCCATCCCAAAATCCTAATGGCATTTTAATACGACTATTGATTGTCATACATACTGCCTCCTTTAGCTATCTACATAATCACTAATTAAGATTGTGTCTTGCCGGATTAGTTATAATAGTAACTTCCCATTGTCATTCTGTAACTAGCAAAGGACGACAACTACCTTGCTAATCACGCCAAATTCGTGGAATAGTAATAGGTGCCCCCCCCCGTGGCGCTAGATGAAGTACGCTAATTCACAATCCATCTCCAATCTCGTATGGATTTCAGGTTATTTATAAAGTTCTTAATTAATCGATACTTACAATAAAGGTGGCATAACTTTTAAAGTTATGCCACCTTTATTGTGTTGAAAAAGACCAATAAAAGGATTGGTCCTTCTTCTTCAATTGCCCCCGAATGTTGTTTAATTATCTATGTCACCATTTTTCATTTTCATATTTAAAGAATCATATTCCTCTTTTTGGAACATTACAGTTATCCTGGCTACTCATTTTGAATTTGGATATAAATATAATTGCTGATTAAACTTAACCCCAAACGGAGTAATCACTTGATAAATCAGATTTAAAATATGGAAACATTCTAAATCCACACCATCTTTTAAATGATTTTTAACACCTATAATTACGACACCTTCAATACTTTCGAATCTAACTTTTCTAAGAGAAATATCGTTTACTTTACACAATCCTTTTATAATTTGCTTGATAACATCTGATTCCACTTCATTCCCCCCTCGTAAAACATCCTGTTCTTCCTACACAAACTGGCCCGTTTGTTGAATGAACTTCATTCACAATTCGCTCAGTCGTTTGATGCGAATGGTGGCCGACTCCGTAACGCTCAGTGTGAGTCTTGTGACCTTGTAAAGTGGTTCCTTAAGTTCTTCTAGTTTTGAAAATACAATAATGTGAACCATTTCTTATGGATTGAGTCTAGCCATACCCCTCAGAGAACGCCCGACTTGTAGCTCAAAGCATCCTCTTGACCGGAGGGAATTATATATCTTATTTGCAACCACTTACGAATTGCTTAAGTTCTTTTATATAAAAAATATGAAATCAACGCAGTCACAACCAAAATGGGAATTGCATAAACTTGCGCGACTAACAATTTCCACCCTATAAAGTTATACTCTTCAGAGGCAGGTAGTGAGACGGCAATAATACATACGATCAAATAGACTACTAATGGCCAAATAATATATTTTTTCAACGTGAACCCTCCTAATTCTTTACTATCAATTTCGTTCAACAATCTTAAAGCCCTATAACCGGAACGAGCACAATCTTTATTTCATTATCGAGCTCGTTAAATAAAAAAATCTAACACTTACTCATTTCTGTTATTTTGTTCCGTGATTCATGTTATCAATTTTATTAAGTTGCTGCTTCCGCTTATTTTTATTATGGATCAAGAATACAATCAAAGCGATGATTACTACTACAAAACCAAGTGAAATCAGTTTGAATATCATATCTCCTAAGTTAAAAGTGCTATTAATGGAATCTAAATTAATCTTACTCTTCCCCTTTTCAACGTCTAATTTAATCAGTTCGCTCAATAAGTTTTATTCAATAACACGTTGACATAATCTCGGCATAATTTACCAGAGTGTTGCACTATGTATTGCATTAATAGTTATTAAGATCTCATCACTTAAACCATAGCAAAAACAAATCCATAGTATACCATCAATACAAAAATATAACGGTGTACACTTTTAAGCGTACACCGTTATATTTCTGACGTATAGGTATCGGAATGCCCATGCTTGCATAGCATAATGCATTGAAGAAAGGATGATGTTTTGAAAAATATATCGGTACTAATCACAACACGCCAAATGCCGAACCCCTCCCCATCCATCTCCATTGCATATCCGGAAGTCCTGCTTCCCCACCTTCCTGTCGTACAGCATAGTCTCAACACTCAAATCCGGAACGAGTTAAATCAGTTACTCATCGACCAAAACTACTACGATCCAAGTTTAGTCGAACTCCTCGTTTACTTCGAAATCAAAACAAACGAAAGAGACCTATTAAGTTTGACTCTCGTAGCCTACTCATTCACTGGTGGCGCACATGGCATGACGGTCGTTCGTCCCTTGACGTTCGATACGCAAACCGGGAAAAAATATTCACTTCACAATCTACTTGGCTCTAAAGATTTTGAAGAGCCGATTTCCAATCACATTCGGAAAAAAATTGAGGAATGGCATGTTGACCTACTTGACCCACCCTTCACAGAGATCAGAAGAGACCAAGACTTCTATCTGGCGGATAATTCACTCGTGATCTATTTTCAATTGTATGAAATCACCCCATACGTATGGGGATTCCCATACTTTCCAATAGCGTTAAAGGATATCGAGTACTTAATTCCATCTGAAAGTCCTTTGCAACGCTTTCTACCTTTTCTCTAATTTCTCTTCTTTCGAATGATCCAAGATAGAATGAAAAGGACCACAATAACTCCACCAATACTCGGGAATAACCAGACATTATAGTTGTTTGACGAAGAGCTTGGTTCACTTTGGATAAACTCTTTCTTCCCCTCTCCAAGCTCCTTTAAATCGTTCGCGGCATTCATTTCCGTTGTCGTACGTGTACATATCGTACTTGTTAAAAAACCGGGTTCTTCTCCCTCGCTAAAATCATTCGCGTAAAACAAATAGCTTCCACCAATCTCAATGGGGAGACCACAATCCCCACTGTTAAATCCTGTGTAGACTTTGATTGTTTCCGTTTCCACACCTTTCCACGCTTCGCGAACATTAATGGTCACTATTCTCTGAGTATCCTCGTCGACGATGTCCCTAATCGTCCCTAGAAATACAGCATCCGCTTCTTCTTTAGCCACGGATACTGGAGGAAGTTCCACACATGAACATGCACGTACCTTCTTTTCAAGCGGTATTGACCAGATAATTATCATTAAACTGAAAATAATCGCTAATTTCCTCACTATCTCTGCCTCCTCATATTACTGAATCAGACGATATACATTGAAATCCGTTACAAGTTTACTGAAATTGATTTCCCGGAAAATTTGGCGTACTCTATGTGTAGAGTGTGGAGAGAAAGGAAGAGTTGCGTGAAACGAACATTAGTCATCAGTGACATACACGGCGAGCTAGATATGCTGATTAGCTTATTAAAAAAGGTAGCATATGATTCAAAAAAAGATCGACTCTTTTTACTTGGCGATTACATAGATCGAGGACCGGATTCAAAAGCGACGCTCGACAAAGTAATAGAGCTAGTCCAAGGTGGCGCAGTCGCTCTTAAAGGAAATCATGAAGATATGATGATCAAGTCTCTAGTAGAGGGTAATGAACGATCATGGCGCAATTGGACAGGTCGCAATGGTGGAGATGCAACATTGCAGAGTTATGGTTTTGAGCGGGATTCTTTCTTATTTTCAGACGAAGATGAATTCCATAAACCTTACCTGCACTCAGATCACCTCAACCGCCACATAGCATTCATCGAGGACCTTCCTTATTACATAGAAGAAGATGATACTATTTATATCCATGCTGGAGTGAAACCTGGTGTACCACTAGAAGAAACAGATCCTTATGAGCTGATTTGGATTCGAGATGAATTTCATAATAATTACGCTGGGCCGAAAACGGTAGTTTTCGGACACACCCCAACAAAAAGCTTACATAATGACGAGAGCAATAATAGTATCTATTATGGAACGAATTCAATCATCGGTATCGATGGAGGAGCCGTATTTGGAGGACAGTTAAATTGCTTAGTCCTACCAGATAATAAAGAAATCTCTATTACTGCAAAAAATAAAACAAGCAACCGAGTTAACTGACTCGATTGCTTGTTTTTTTAATCCATATTATTTGTCCATTCCATCTTTTTTCTTGTGTTTCGTTTTACTTCGTTCCTTTTTCTTATTGTACTCAGCTTCTACACGCTCAAAACGTCGCACATCTCGTGGACGTACTGTTATAGGTTCTTTTTTCAACATCTTCACCATAGAAAAGAGCATAATAATCAAAAATACACCAAACGGCAATGCCGAAACTAAAGATGCTGATTGCAGTGCTTCTAACCCACCCGCATAGAGCAGTACTGCTGCAATGGCTGCCATAAGTACACCCCAAGTCAATTTAACCGCCATTGGAGGTACTAAGCTTCCCCGTGTTGTCATACTCGCTAAAATATAAGTTGCAGAGTCTGCAGATGTGATAAGGAATGTAAAGATTAGAATGATTGCTAAAAACGTTAACAACCCTGTAAACGGCATATGTTGGAACGTTTCAAACAGCGCTGATGTGACGTCTTGATTGACCACTTCCGCAATATTTGTACCGTTTTTCAAATCACTGTATAACGCAGTTCCACCTAGAGTCGCAACCCACATACATGCGAATACTGGAGGGATAACCATAACACCGATTATGAATTCACGGATTGTCCGTCCTTTAGATACGCGAGCGACAAAGGCACCGACAAATGGCGACCATGCAATTGTCCAAGCCCAGTAAAAGATCGTCCATTTTTGTACCCATGTTCCTTCACCATAAGGCTGTAACCGTAAACTATATTGAATGAAATTCGAAATGTAATCTCCGATTGCCAACGTAAAGGTATCCAGGATAAATACTTTTGGACCGACGATGAAGAAAAATACGAGTAAGGTTATTGCAAGACCTAAGTTAAAATTCCCTAAATAGCGAATTCCTTTTTCTAAACCTGTGGATGCCGAAATCATATACGCTATGAATACGACGGCAATAATTGAAAACTGTACAAGGAATGTATCGCTAATACCGAATGCATACTCTAACCCGCCACTCATCTGCAACACACCAAGGCCGAGAGAAGTCGCAATTCCCATTACAGTTGCAATGACGGCTAACGAATCTATGCCGCCTTTTAAATACTTATTGGAACCTACTACTGGCTCCAAAGCTGTTGAAATAAGTCCGTCTTTCTTTTTCCTAAACTGTAAAAATGCAATAACAAGTCCTACTAAACCAAAAATTGCCCATTGAGAAATACCCCAATGGAAAAACGAATAGCCCATTGCAAGTCTGGCCGCTTCTTCCGTTCCTGGCTTGACCCCTGAAACTGGTGCATTAATATAGTGACTCATCGGTTCTGCTACACCATAAAATACTAGACCGACACCAAAACCTGCAGAAAATAGCATACCGATCCACGTGAAGAACGGAAAATCTGGTCGTTCCTCATCTCCGCCTAATCGAATTGCTCCAAATTTACTAAGCGCTAGTCCAATCAGGAAAACAATTAACGCAAATACAACGAGCAAGTAGAACCAGCCAAAACTTCTCGTCGTGAATTCATATAGCTTATTTGCTACCAAACTGAATTTTTCATTCATGACCGCACCAAGTAAAACTATGACAAAAATAACAGATGCAGAGATGATAAATACTGGATTCTTCCAAAACTCTTTCTCCAAGGGCAACGACTCCTAAATAGATCAGATGGTATTCTAATACCCTGAAATGGAGACGCATAACATATAAGTCCACATACTTACTCAAATTTCACTGGATATGACTAAAACTTCAGCTTTCCGGATACAATTTGTATGAAAAGGACGTGATTCCATGAACAGTGAAGATGTATTTGCGCTCAGTCTCTACATACCGCTCATCCTTCTATTAGGCGTTATCGAAATCACACTTGGCGCGTATGCAGGCGTGTGGAGCAAAAAACGTGCAGCAGCAAAGTTACTTCTTAACATGAGCTGGACATGCACGTTAGTCCCATTATTCTTAAACATTCCATTACTAACCCGAATGGTCGATTCATTGTATGAAGGACGACCTAAAACAGGTTCTCCCATTAGTGGTGATGGATACTTTTGGTTTTCCGCTGCCATAGTTTTTCTACTCATTTTAGTCAATACATTGGATATCTACCAAAGTTATCAACTAGCCGCGAACAACGAAATGGAAACGGAAAAGGAAACGTAACTGAACTAAGCGAGTTTTGAAATGCTTCCAGAAGGGAATCTACTAATTTCCCTAGAAACAATAAAACTAATGGTAATGCCCACACAACACACCGTTATTAACGAGAGAACTAATGAGACAGCGGGAACTAACAAACTACCTACAGTCACAATAATTACGTCAAAAACAAGGATAATGAGACCTGAGTTGGTTTTCAATCCTTTCGCTACAAGCTGAGCCAGCAAATCTGTTCCGCCAATACTAATTCCTCGCCGCAACATGAGACCTGTACCTATTCCAATCAGGACTCCACCGGTAGCAGCACTTGAAATTGCACCACCAGGTAACAACGCTGCAACTCCCCTTAACGGTGCTAATGTATCAATAACAACGGCGGAGATAAGCATTCCGTGAATGCCATTGTAAAAGAATGGTCGGTAGACAAACCATGTTAACAAGAATATAGGTATACTGATTATTAAAAACGTCAAACCTACCCGAGTCTCCGTTACATAGTGGACAATCAAGCTAATACCAAGCGCGCCTCCTTCCATCAAGCCATGCGGAATGAGAAAAACATTCAGGCCAACAGCAAGTATCACACTGCCAATTAACAGGGCTACAATTTTTCGCACACTTTCCAAATGAGTTCACCACCTAATTGCATTCTTCTACAACTATATGATTAGCAAGTGGCAGACTTTCGTGAAGAAAGAAAATAATGAAAAACGCGCCTCCCATATATATTGGAAGACGCGTTTTTTTGTGTATTTATGAATGAACAGAAGTCTCAATCGGCTTAATTTCCCGTTCCGATCCTGCTACAATAACTGCTGCAGATGCATCGCCCACAATGTTAACTGATGTGCGCATCATATCGAGAACACGGTCAATTCCCGCAATAAGAGCAATCCCTTCAAGCGGCATATTTACCGAATTCAAGACCATCGCAAGCATAATCATGCCAGCACCTGGAACCCCCGCTGTTCCAATCGATGCGAGCACTGTCGTCAAGACAACTGTTAGGAGTTGCATGAACGTAAGTTGAAGGTCGAAGAATTGAGCGATGAACACAACAGCAACACCTTGATAGATTGCTGTTCCGTCCATATTAATAGTTGCACCAAGCGGCAGTACAAAACTTGCAATCCGTTTTGGGACACCAAGATTTTCTGTTGTGTTTTTAATAGTAATCGGAAGTGTACCCGCACTACTCGCAGTACTGAATGCGACTAAGGCAGCCGGGAAAATCCCTTTAAAGAATGTGATTGGGCTTAGTTTGCCCATTGTTTTAACTGCAATCGAGTACACGACGAGTGCATGGACAATACATGCGATGTACACAGCTAACACGACTTTTAGTAAGGGTAACAACACTGATACCCCATACTCTCCGACAACTGGAGCCATTAAACCAAGAATACCAAACGGTGCAACACGCATAATGATGCCCGTGATTTTGTACATGATTTCTGCAAATCCTTCGAAGAAAGCGAGTACAGGAGAAGCTTTCTCTCCTACCATCGTAATCGCGATTCCGATGAACAAAGCAAAGAAAATGATTTGTAGGATATTCCCTGAAGCGAGTGCTTCAAATGGATTCGTTGGAACAATATTCAAAAATGTATCGATAGCACTTTGTGGTTCTGCAACGGCAGCTTCAGGAATAGTACCTTCATCGGTTGAGATATTAACTCCAGTGCCTGGGTTAATGAGAAAAGCAACTGACAAACCGATAACAATCGCAATCGCTGTAGTGCATAAATAGTAGGCAATCGTTTTGAATCCGATTCGGCCTAGCTGCTTAGGATCAGACATACTCGCTACACCGACAACGAGTGTCGAAAGAATAAGAGGTGCTATAACAAATTTAATGAGTCGCAAGAACAAATCACCTAGAGGCTGTAAGAAGTCGATTTTACTTCCAAAAACACTTCCTAGTATAATAGCCAAAACAAATGCAACAAAGATTTGTGTGACTAGGTTAAAACGTATTTTCAATTCTATTCCCTCCGTCTCATAATTATGGTTTTTGTATATTCTACTGAATATGTATACATGCAACCGCTTTCACAGAATAATAAAAAACCTTTCAAGGCGCGCCACTGCACCTTGAAAGGTTTTTACGTGTGCATTTCTATACATAATAACTTTTCTAGTATAGAAATGCAACTGATATTTTACTTAGAACCATCTTCCTACTATCGGATAATTGTATGACTCATCATTTATCGTTTTAATAATCGCGATAATTGGAATGATGAGTGTCATTATAATAAAAGCAAGTAAGAATGGTATGCCAACTATTATGAACGACAATATGACTGAAATTGTGATTAGTATTAACATAGTTATCTGGAAGAGTAACGCTTGAATCGATAACCGTTTAATTTGATCATCTAACTCTACAAAAAGTGTCAGGATGAAAATAACAACCGGTACCAAGAATGGTGCGAAAAATGCACTTGCATGTATAAGAATCTTTAATCCTTTAGTTTCCATAGGTTTCCACCCTCTCATTTCAACTACTACATAATACGGGGGAAATCCAAAAAAGATTCATTTATTTCGCGCCAAATGAGGCTGGCATAACGACTGCTACTACTTCTCCAGTTGCACAAAGCTCACCTTCAGCAAATACTTCTACGATTACCTTAAACTTTTTAGGGTGTATTTCTTCTATTGTTCCAACCGCCTTCAATTGTTTTTGTTCAGGAGTCGGTTTCACGTATTTGACTGCCAAGGAAGCGGTTACAAAACGAGGTGGGAGTTCCGTATCTTCAGGCTCAAATCCATTCTTACGATGAAGTGCTAATGATGCAGAACCTGTTCCATGGCAATCGATTAGCGACGCGATGATTCCCCCGTAAACAAACCCGGGAATCGCCGTATGTGCAGACTCAGGTTGATAGTATGTAGCCGTTTGATCGCCATCCCATCCAGTTCTAAATTGGTGACCATCCTTGTTTAACCGTCCGCACCCATAACACCAAGAAAAATCTTCTGGATATCGATCTTGTATTGCATACTCAATCTTTTGACTCATTTCTATTCCCCCTTTTCCATTTGCATATCAGTATAGCATAACTTTTTGAGACTTATTTTTTAACTCTTTGCATAGACTAACCTCGATATAGAATACCATCTGATCATAAACTTGCGTATACTACACTAACGAATAAGTAAGGAGGTCGCTTCTATGAAAATACGCGGATTTCTACTAACTTTGCTACTCATCGGTGGGGCTTTCGCCATGATACAGTCCATGAATGAATACTCAACAAAAAAATTCTCTGAAGTGCTACAGGTGTCCGAAGAGCATGTCGTGCAACTAATTTTCACGAAACCTTCGTCCACTGGATTGACCCCACCTGCCTGGGTGTCATCTGACAAGAACCAAATAGCAAGCCTTTTAGAGTTTTTAAGCAGTTATGAATTACAAAAAAAAGAATCACAAGAAGTACTAGATGAACTGAATTTCAATCAGTTCACGATAAGCCTTGAGGATAATGAAGAAAATCTAGTCACTATTATGGTTGAAGATAATTTAATTGTTACACAAACAGGTGAACAATATAAACTACTTGATGGACCGTTAGATACGGATTGGATGATAGAATTTATCCTAACAAGCTATTCTCCTTCTTAAGTCATTTTACCCCTTCTAATGTTTGTACATTTCACTCTATTTGTTTTATACTGAAAACAGTTCGCATCACGAAATAAAGGAGAGAGTTTATTGGTTAAACAACTACCACAACGGTCACAAGTCGATCAAGAAGAAACATGGAATTTGGACGATTTGTTCCCTTCAAAAGAAGCCTATCAAAACGCATTAGAAACACTACAAACAGAAGTATCCGAATTTGAACAGAAGTTTCAAGGTAAAATCGAAACCGCAGACGATATCGTAGCTGTTCTTAAAGACTACGAAGCAATCTACCTACAACTCATTCCTCTTGGAACTTACACTAGTCTCGCAGTGAGTGTGGACCAAACAAACGATGAGGCACAAATGCTCGATAGCCATTTCGGATCAGTTTCCGCCAAAGTCGGCAGCCAACTATCCTTTGTAACGAGTGAATTGTTGGAACGTCCTGAAGTAGTATTGCAGGAAGCAATGGAAAAATCCGATGAGTATAGTCATTACTTGAAAGAATTGATTCGTGAAAAGCAGTATCGTCTTCATCCCGAAGCCGAAAAAGCGCTAGCTGCGTATTCATCAGCTTTCGATGCTCCATACGGTTTGTACAATACGACAAAAATGGTGGACATGGATTTCCCTGATTTCATTGTTGACGGAAATGCCTTCCCACTTAGTTATGTATCATTTGAAGGAGGCTGGGAGGCTGAACCCGATACTAAAAAGCGTCGCGCAGCATTCGAAGCCTTTTCTTCAAAGCTTCGCGATTACCAGCATACAACGGCTAAAACGTATGATTCTCATCTACAGCTAGAAAAAATCACTGCTGATTTACGCGGGTATGATAGCGTAATCGACTATTTGTTATTCGATCAAGAAGTCGATCAGTCCATGTACCACCGTCAGATTGACCTGATCACAAAAGAACTGGCTCCTCATATGAGAAAATACGCAAAACTTCTACAAGACGTGCATGGACTCGATCGTATGACGTTTGCAGACTTAAAAATTCCGTTAGATGCTAGTTATGAACCAAAAATCACTGTTGAAGAATCCAAGAAATATATTAACGATGCCTTATCTATTATGGGACCTGATTATTTGGATATGGTGAAACGTTCATATGATGAGCGCTGGACGGATTTTGCACAAAACAAAGGTAAATCGACCGGAGCTTTTTGCTCAAGTCCTTATGGAACACACCCGTATATCTTAATTTCTTGGACAGGTAGCATGGAAGACGTTTTTGTCCTTGCTCATGAACTTGGACATGCGGGGCACTTCTATAACGCACACAAACATCAAAATGCATTCAATTCCCGTCCATCGACGTATTTCGTCGAAGCTCCATCTACTATGAATGAAATGCTCGTTGCCAATCATTTGCTTTCTAACTCTGAGGACTTAAAGTTCAAGCGTTGGGTCATTTCTTCCATTATTTCACGGACGTATTACCATAACTTTGTAACTCATCTGTTAGAAGCAGCGTATCAACGAAAAGTTTATGAGAAAATCGATGCTGGCGGCAGTGTCAACGCATCCGTTTTAAATGAACTGAAACGCGGTGTACTTGAAGAGTTCTGGGGAGAGTCCGTAGAAATCAATGAAGGTGCTGAACTTACTTGGATGCGTCAACCTCATTACTATATGGGTCTATACCCGTACACTTATAGTGCTGGACTTACGATCTCGACGGAAGTTGCTAAGCGCGTGTTGAACGAAGGGCAACCTGCAGTCGACGATTGGATTAAAGTCTTGCAAGCAGGCGGTACGAAAACACCTGCAGAACTCTCTAAAATGGCTGGCGTTGATATTACAACGGACGAACCGTTGCGTAATACAATTGCATATATCGGGGATCTTATCGACCAGCTTGTTCAACTCACAGAAGAAATCAATGCAGAAGCTGAAGTACAAACAAGTAAATAAGTTGTTACATTAAATATAAAAAAGCAGAGACTCGTTTTTGAGTCTCTGCTTTTTATATGGTTTTCTTTTCACCAAAATGAAGGTTTCACAACCATCAGATAGAGCATAATAACAAGTAGTCCTATGTAGCGCCATGACGTGTTTTTCAACTTTTTTAATAGAATGTCCCGATTCTCCGGTTCCTTCGGAAAACGATTAAGTACGGTTGAAAACCCACTTGCTAAGAAGACGATCGATAACATCATCAACCCTAGTGTCACGATGACCCAAGAAGTATACCAAGGCCATGGTCCTATCAAAATCAGAATCACACCAGAAACCACTAGAACGTGTCCCGCATGCATCACAAAACGTGTAGTCCATTTGAATAGAGACAACAACGTCGTTTGTTCCACTGAAGAACCTTTTTGTATACGTGAAATAATAGGAAATAACAGAAATAGCGGACCTACTGAACCAACTGCTGACAGCACATGAAGGAATACGATACCTGTATAGAACCATTGCATAGTACAGCCATCAATTCTTTACGGGAGTAAACTCATGCACCCATACTTTCATTGTTGGAACCCATTTCATACCTGCGTGCATATCGAGAATGGATTGCTTATATGCATCCAAGTTTTCAAATCCTTCTTGCTTGGCATGGTCTTCAGTCACTTCACCTAAAGTTTGTTGGTACAAAGATTCTACTTTAAATTGTTGACCTTGTAATTCCATGACTTCGCCAGGGTAGGCATAGACGCCATTTCTGCGAGTCGCTGTTTTTTTGCCTTCTAACACTTTTTCTACATCTTCTGGTACTGTAACTAGTCGCTCAACTGAGCATGTTTTTTCTGGATAATCCATTCTAACTCCCCCATTTCATCAAGTACTTTCATTATATACGTATTATGATGAAATTTCGATGGATACACCCTCTTATTCTGAAATCGTTAGTGTATGCGTCTCGTGTTCGTGCAAGCCTGTATCATTTTCGACATGAACGGTAACACTTGCAGTGCCACTCTCATCGAACGGTACTTCCCCCATATATTCGCCCGCTTTGTCTTCTGTAAGCGTCACCCATTGCGCTTTATCCGCTTGGTCATTGATAACTACTTCAAGGCGGACACGTGCTTGTTCAAGGGCTTTCTCATCTTGCTGTAAGTGCACCATCATCATAGCAGGTTCATTCATCTTGATGTTTTCAGGTTCCATGAAGTGCATCGAGAACCCTACTGTTTGACCGTGATGACCGTGATGCTCATGAGCTTCTGTACTTTCCTCGCTCACAGCTGTTTGGGTCTCTCCTTTTCCGATTGTAATTTGCTTCATCGGCATTGTGTGCATATCTCGCGCTGTAACGTGTACTTGTACGTGGTATACACCGTCGTTTTCGAATGTTGCATCTGCTTCATACAAACCATCCGTCTTCTGATTGGACTTGACCATCCAACTCTCTTCTTTCTTGCCTTCTTGCCATATTTCATATTCAACATCATTGGCATCCGTAACTTTCTCATCACCTTGCGTAACAGCTGCAGCTAAGTGTACCAATTCGCCTGCCTCTCCCGTTTCAGGAACAGTCACCTCTACTGCAATTGGTACTACCATTTCGTCCTCAGTAGATGCATTCTTATTTGCTTCATCATTCTGTCCACAACCAGTAGCTAATAATGCGATGAGTGCTGTACTTACCACTAACTGTCTTTTCTTCAATGTAGTCCACTCCTTTTTACTTAACGATTTCGTTTGTTTCAAGTATGATTACGGTATGAGACCTATTGTACTAGGTAAATTCGAAGGAACTATGAAGTCTGAACACTTCATGGAATGTTCACTGCTTTTTGAGAAACTGGATAGATAATCGACTTATGAAATGAGGAAGCTAAATGATTCCCTACACAATAATGGTAATCGATGATGAGGAAGAAATGAGAAAGATGATCCGGACTTTTCTAGAAAAAGATGGTTATCGTGTTGTGGAAGCAACAGATGGTGTACACGCACTGTCATTACTCCATGACGTACGAGTAGATCTTTGCTTAGCAGATGTCATGATGCCTTATATGGACGGTTTCCTATTTGCACAAGAAGTGAAGCGCACAATCGACTTACCGATTATCTTCTTGTCTGCAAAAGGCGACGAATTGGATAAAATCAAAGGACTTAAGCATGGCGATGACTATATTGTGAAGCCGTTTTTACCAGGTGAACTCCTTGCGAGGGTCGCTTCCGTCCTGCGTAGATCCTATCAACGTAAAGATATGCACAGTGCACTGACATTTGGTGCGCTTGAAATCGATAAAGACGCACATCGTGCAACGGTCAATGGCAAAGCATTGTCGCTAACCTTAAAAGAGTTTGGAATATTATATGTTCTTGCTAAACATTCAGGACGAGTCTATTCACGAGATGAGCTTTTACAAATTGTTTGGGGAGACGATCATGAGAGCAGTGTTCGAACGGTTGACACACATATTAAAACACTTCGTTTAAAGCTTGGTGATGAGGGACAAAAAATTGAAACTGTTTGGGGTATTGGCTATAAATTCGAGGTGTGAATGATTGAAACTGACATTAAGTAAAAAAATCCTATCGCTGTTTTTCTTGAGCCTTGCGTTCACCATACTATTTTCATTTTTTTTCATTCATTTTCTTTATTCGAAATTGTATTTGGAGAGTATTGAAGAATCTATTGTCTATCAAGGAAAGCGCACAGCTGCCCACTATCATTTCGGAGAACTAAGTGATGATATTATAGAAAAGATTCAATGGTACAACGTTGTTTCTGAATACGAAATTATTGTTGTGGATCGACTCGATGACTTATCTTCATACTTCCCTTATCAAGTGAACTATGAAAAGTTAGTCGATAGTACGGACCGTAAAACGCTAGAAAAAGGTTCATATGTATTAAAAAAAGGTTACGTGGAAGAGTTGAATCGAGAAATTCTTGGCGCGATTTTTCCAATTCGTGGTAAAGACTCTTTAATCGGGTTCATTTACATTTATGTACCTCTTGCTGCTATCCAAGATGTGTTTAAAGAAAGTATTCCTTTACTTATCGCTGCAGGGTCAGGATTCTTTGTAATTCTTTTCTTGCTCATTAATCAGGTCTGGAGGTCACTCTTCAGCCCTCTCAGAAAGTTAGAAGGACTGGCATCAAACATTTCTCACGGAGACTATTCAGGTCGCGTAGACACCAATCGCTCAGACGAAATCGGACAGTTAGCACGAGCCTTCAATACAATGAGTTCGTCCCTCGAGGCTCAAGAAGAGCGAAAACGTGAATTCACAAGTAATTTAGCCCATGAAATGCGAACCCCACTCACCTATATCAGTGGGTATACCCATGCGTTGCAACAAAACACCGACTCCACGAGTCCAAATCCAGAAGCCAAAAACTATCTAAATACGATTGAGAAAGAAACGGCGAGATTGAGTAAATTGATTAATGACTTAACCGACTTGAACCATCTGCAAGAAGGATTATTCACTGTCGATGAACAGCCGATCGTTGTTGCTCAATTACTTGTTGATACCATCGACTTATTCCGGATTCGCTTTTCATCCCGTTCAATCCAGTTAAAACTTGAGCTGGAAGAGGATTTAATTATCCTTGGGGACCCTGATCGTATCCAACAAGTTTTTTATAATACAATTGACAATGCAGTGAAGTATGTATCTGAAGGCGGAACCATCCAAATTCGTTTGCATGTGAAAACAAGAGTAGTTCGTTATGTAGTGCAAAACGACGGACTCACGATTTCCGAAGAGGATTTAAGCCGTATGGGAGAACGATTCTTCCGAACTGACAAAGCACGGACGAGGACGACAGGTGGTACAGGCCTTGGTCTCTCAATTGTAAAAGAAATCGTTCGGTTGCATCACGGTACATTTGCGATGGATAGCAACCCTACAACAGGTACCATTGTCACCATTGATTTACCTTTGTTCACTGATGAGGAGGAGACAACATGAAAGGTATTCCATTCGTTTCTATAATGATTCTCTTGCTTGTCCTACTCTCCTCCTGTTCATCCAGTCCGCCACCTGGTCGCGACATTTCCACCTTCACCTTCAAGGATCAGCAAGGTGAACCGTTCGGTTACAAGCAATTGGAGGATACCGTGTGGATTGCGGATTTTATATTTACGAATTGTGAAACAGTTTGTCCACCCATGACTTCAGAAATGGCGTCTTTGCAAGAAGAGTTCAAGAAAAACAAGTTGGATGTGGAATTTGTATCGTTTACAGCAGATCCAGATGTAGATACGCCTGAAATACTAAAAACGTATGCGACTCAGTACACAGATGACCAAACCAATTGGCACTTCTTATCCGGTTATTCTGCTCAGGAAATCACAGAGTTTGCCCGTGAGAATTTCCAGTCAATCATACAAAAGCCAAAGACTTCCGACCAAGTTATACATGGAACAAACTTTTACCTAGTGGCTAAAAATGGTAAGCTTGTGAGTGAATTTAATTACGTGGATGAAGATTATGTACATGATTTACTTGAAACGGTGAAAGACTATACCAACTAACAATTTAGGAGGGTTTTTTTGGACTCAGAAGCAATTGCTACCTTGTCCTATACAATGTCCCATAAATCTGTCGGCTGGATTGAACAGACGGTGACGACGGCAAACTGCACACTTGCGTTGCACGAGAATAAAATTGTTTCCAAGCAAAGTTCATTTCCAATTAGTGCTGTCCACGACTGTTCTTATAGGCCTTTTTCAGATGGAACATGCTTATTCTATCTTCATACGAACCAAGGCGTTCGCTCGTTCCATGTAAATGTAGACCCGACCTTTTTCTTGAAGTCATTCCGTCGTCTACGTGGCGATTTATATCTTTAATACTCTCCCTCCTCTTTAGTGTTTAATAGTTGTTTCAATGCGGATTTTCAATTGATTGTTTAACTTAGTTGGAATGATGGTATACAAACATTAGAGCGATAAAGAAACAATTATTAATATGTAATAGCAATTACTAATTGGAGGGATTCACAATGGTAGAAAAATTTTATGTAGAAAACGCGGTACAAGCAAAGGCAAAAGTAGATGAGCTCGAAGCAAAAGGTTATACTCATGACGAAATTTATGTTTTCGCACATGACAAGAAACGCGGAGACCATATTACAGATGCATTGGATACAGAAAAAGCTGGTATGAAAGAACAAGGCTTCCTCGATTCAATGAAAAACATGTTCAGCTCTCGTGGAGATGAACTTCGCAGCAAAATGCACGGTGCCGGTCTTTCTGAAGAAGACGCAGCAGCTGCAGAGAGCGAACTTGACAAAGGCAAGCTTGTAGTTATCGCTAACAAATAATAATTAGCTAGTAGTCAGCACAACCTCGTTCACGAGGTTGTGCTTTTTTGTTGTGCAGAGAAATCGTTTTTTCGGTATGATGGTGGATGGAAAGCAGGTGCTGTCTTTGGAACGTCACTTAGGGAAAATTGGATTGTTTACAGGACTGACTACACTCGTACTGTTTATCGTTGGTGTGCGGACGATAGGTGGAGTTGAATTAGGATGGAAAAATTATTTAGCCTTTTCGGTATTTGGATTGACCGTTGGCTTAATTGCATTATTGTTGTTATTCTACAAGCTACGCATCGCATTTTGGTTCTTCATGGTCGGCATGGTCATTAGTTTCGAAGAGTTTTTCAGGAGTATTCTCACGATAGATGGAGAACTTGGCCAATCCATCGCAGTACTTTCAATTTACATCTTCTCCTCCTTTAGTTTAGGAGTAGGCTTAATTGTCCAATTCATCGTCATCCTTTTACGGAAAAATAAATAATCGAAACAAAAAGCAGAACGAGGAAGAATATTCTTCCTCGTTCTGCTTTTCAATTATTAATAAACTTATACCGCTTTTTCTTTTTTGATTTGCTTACTACGTAACTGTCCGCAAGCCGCATCGATATCAGTACCTTGCTCCATGCGTACTCCACAATTAATGCCCTTTTTCTTAAGTGTCTCATAGAACTTCTTAATATTCGCAGTCTCACTTCTCGTGTACTGGTCATGTTCATCGACCGGATTATAAGGAATTAAGTTAACATAAGCCAAGTGGCGTTTGTTGTAGAGTAATTTAGCAAGTTGCTCTGCTTCAGCCACGTGATCATTCACATCATTCAACAGAATGTACTCGAATGTGATCCGACGATTTGTTGTTTCTAAGTAATAGTCAATCGCATCCATCAATTTTTCAATTGGATAGGCTCGGTTGATTTTCATAATACGTGTACGCAACTCGTTATTCGGTGCATGCAACGAAACCGCCAAATTGATTTGGATATTTTCATCTGCGAAGTCACGTATTTTTGGTGTTAACCCACTAGTTGAAACTGTAATGTGGCGTGCACCGATCATTAATCCTTTTTGATCATTGACGACACGCAAGAAGTCCATCAAGTTATCATAGTTATCGAACGGCTCTCCGATTCCCATTACAACGATATGGCTTACACGTTCTTCGTTGCCCTTCATATCCAAGTGATGTTGGACGTTCATGATTTGCTCGACGATTTCCCCAGCGTTCAAATCTCGGTTTTTCTTCAATAGTCCACTTGCACAGAAACTACATCCGATATTACAACCGACTTGAGTAGTTACGCAAACAGAATGACCGTACGGAAATTTCATTAATACCGTTTCAATCAAGTTCCCGTCTTGCATTTTGAAAAGGAATTTAATTGTACCGTCTTCAGACTCTTGTTTCACTTCTTGCTCTAAAGATTGAATAACAAACTGCTCTTCAAGTAAGTTAACGCAGTCGCTGTTGATGTTTTTCATCTCAGAAAACTGTGTTACCCGCTTTTTATACAACCAATCCCATATTTGAGCAGCACGGAATTTCTTTTGTCCATTTTCTATGAGCCAAGCCGATAGTTGTTCAAATGTTAGACCATATATTGATTTTTTCATTAGACATCCTCATTTCAGATAATACATTTCATCCGTCCATTGTACAGGATATTTCGAGTAGAAACAACAGGAGTGCATTTAAAAAACGCCCACTCTAAGATAGAGTGGGCGTTTTTCATTTATTTTTTTTTACTTTTTTCTCGATATTCAGCTTCGTGACAAAAGCTACAAGATTAAGCATGGCTACAACAACCAATAGAATAGCAACGCCCGTATGCCCTTCTGCATATCGGTTCCATGCAAAATATCCAAGAAGTATAGCAAAAATGATATCTACTGTTTTAGAGTTAAATAAATTCATCATCGATTAACCCTTCTTAACGAATTCGGATTTCAATTTCATAGCACCGAATCCTGTAATTTTACAATCAATGTTATGATCGCCTTCTACTAGGCGAATGCCTTTAACTTTTGTCCCGATTTTAAGGACAGAAGAACTGCCTTTCACTTTCAAGTCTTTAATGACCGTAATGGTATCTCCATCTTGAAGAAGATTGCCATTTGCATCTTTAACTTCCAACTCTTCGGTTTTAGTGACTTCCTCACCTGCTGTCCACTCATAAGCGCACTCTGGACATACTAGCTGTAACCCGTCTTCATACGTATACGTTGATCCACATTGAGGACAATTCGGTAATTGTTCTGTCATCATTATTCCCCCATTCTCTATATGATTCCACTATACCAAAGAAAACGTGATGGAGAGAACTAAATTAAGTTGTCAGTATGCCGTACTCTTGTTAGTCCATGCATCGACCGCAACAAATAATTGCTGAAAGAACAGTTCCATCTCTTTATCGGTCCCAATCGTCACGCGGAGCCATTCTTCAGTCTCCGGCTTCTGGAAATGTCGCACTAGAATCTGTTTATTCCTTAAGATTTTATGCAATTGTCTAGCTGGGATTTCGGGGTGATGAACGAATAAGAAGTTCGCAGCAGAGGGCAAGACAGTGAATCCAATAGATTTGAACACTTTTTTAGACTGTTCTCGGGTTCTGATGATTGCTTGGACAGTGTCTTTGAAATACTCTTCATCCTTTACAGAAGCGATTCCAGCGGTTAACGCTAACTGATCAATCGTATAAGAATTGAATGAGTTCTTAATGCGATTCAACGCATCAATCATAGATACCGATCCGATTGCATAGCCGATACGGAGTCCAGCTAACGAGCGCGATTTAGACATTGTCCGTGTAATCAGCACATTTTCAAAACTCGATAGTAAGGAAATTGCCGATTGTCCTCCAAAATCGATATATGCTTCATCTATAATGACGACACGACCTTGGTTTTCTTTTACGATTCGTTCAACCGATTGAAGTGGTGATACAATCCCCGTCGGTGCGTTTGGATTCGGAAAGATGACTCCCCCCTCCGATTTAGATAATGCTTCTACGTCCAATGTAAAGTTTTTACACAGTGGAACACATGTATAAGGAATATTAAAGAGTGCAGCATACGTCGGATAAAACGAATATGTGATTTTCGGGAACAGAATCGGCTTGCTAGTTGAAAAGAAAGCCATGAACGCAAAAGCCAAGACTTCATCCGAACCATTTCCAATAAAAATCTGCTCTGCTGTGACTTCATGAAAATCCGCAAGCGTTTGTCTAAGTTCTTGAGGGTCCGCTTCTGGATATTTACGCAAATCTGATGATAGCGCTTGTTGCAATGCTTCAAATACACGAGGACTAGGAGGATAAGGATTTTCATTCGTGTTCAATTTTATGCAATCCAAGCCAGTCGCTTGCTCACCGGGTTGGTAGGGCTCTGTCCGATTGGCCATTTCACTCCATAACTCATTCACTACCCTCACTCCTAACTAGACTTCGTGACTTCAGCACAGCTTTTACATCATCAATGGATAGACCGAGTTCTTCCATTAGTACAAGAACGTGATACGTGAGGTCCGCTAGCTCATTCGCTATTTCTTCAAGATCGTTATTCTTTGCTCCAATAACCACTTCTGTCGTTTCTTCACCGACTTTTTTCAGAATTTTATCGATTCCTTCGCGGAAAAGATAGGTTGTATAGGACCCTTCTTTAGGATTCTGTTTTCGTTGTTGGATCTGCTCAGCAACTTGTTGGATGATGGTCCGTTCGTTTCTGATATCACTCAAATCTGTCCGAGCGAAACAAGTTTCCGTTCCTAAATGACAAGAAGGTCCTGCGGGCTCAACCTGGATAAGCAGTGTGTCTCGATCGCAATCGACATCTAACTGCTTAACGAGCTGTTTGTTTCCTGACGTTGCTCCTTTGTTCCATAGTTCGTTACGGGAGCGGCTGTAAAACCACGTTTCCCCTGTTTCCACCGTTTTTTGAAGAGATTCCGTGTTCATGTAAGCAAGCATTAAAACGTCACCGGTTTTCGCATCTTGGATAATCGTAGGCACTAATCCATCGCTGTTAAATCGAACGTCATCACTTTTCATTCAGCGCACCCCTTGCTGCTTGTCGTAAATCCAATAACGAGACGATCCCAAAGTGTAAGACGGATGCAACGAGTGCAGATTGTGCATTTGTTTTTTCAAACACCTCTGTTATATCCGCAGCACTTCCTGCACCTCCACTTGCAACAACTGGAATTGTGACAGCATCTGCTACTAATTTAGTAAGCTCAAGATTGTATCCATTCCTCATCCCATCTTCGTCGATACAATTCAAAACGATTTCGCCTGCACCAAGTTGCTCACCCTTTTTTGCCCATTCCAGCGCATCCAGACCTGTATCTTCCATACCTGCTTTTGCAAACACTGTCCACTGCCTAGATTCAGACTGACTGACATCCATGGACAACATGATCCTACTAGAGCCATATCGTTCCGAGGCTTCACGCAGTAAATCGGAATTTTTTAATGCCCCACTATTGATCGATACTTTATCAGCACCTGCTTCGATAGCAAGTTGGACATCAGATAACGTTTGTATTCCTCCACCTACGATGAAAGGGATTTCAACGCTTTCTCCAATCTGGCGAATTAAATCTAGAAACATGCCGCGCTGTTGTACAGACGCAGAGATATCGTAAAATACTAATTCATCCGCACCTTCGGATTCATATTTCTTCGCAAGCTCCATCGGATCCGCGAGTTCTTTTACATCTTGAAACTTCTTGCCTTTTACCACACGACGATTATCAATATCCAGACACGCTATAATTTTTCGGTTTGCCATTTTAGTCCCTCCATCATTTCCTCGAATTTTGTTTCATTTTCATAGATTGCTTTACCGACTATCGCTCCATAATAGGCCTGTTTTTGAAGTTTCTGCACATCATCAACAGATGTTACTCCCCCTGAAGCGATAATATTTATACCGGTTTCGCTCTGTACCGTTTGAAGTTCTTCAAAGTTCGGACCTGCGAGCATCCCGTCTTTTGCGATATCTGTATAGATGATTGTTTGAACACCTGCTGATACGAGTTTCTTTACGAGTGAAGAGACATCGGTTAAAGAATCTTCTGTCCATCCAGCTATAGTTGGTTTCCCGTTTTTAGCATCTACGGATACGGCAATTCTATCACCGTATGTGGAAAGCGCTTGTTGAAGTAAATCTGGATCATTGATGGCAGCAGTACCAAGAATGATCCGTTCAATACCACACGTTAAATACGTTTCAATCGTTTCTATGGAGCGGATTCCGCCACCTACTTGAATCGGTAGTTGTAGCGCTGAAGCTAACTCGATGATCGCTTCCTGATTGCTGGAGCTACCAGTTTTTGCACCATCCAGATCGACTACGTGTAGCCAATCTGCACCTTGTGCTTTCCAGCGCTTGCCGACTTCAAGCGGTGAATCATGATAGATGGTTTCCTGATTGAAATCCCCCTGTACTAAACGGACACATTTCCCGTTTTGAATATCGATTGCTGGAAACAAAATCATTCTATCCCTCCTCCTTCATCTTCTATAGAATCCCTTTTGTCGATGGTATTCCTTGTCGATCATTTTTAGTAACTGCAATTCGAATAGCGCGTCCAAACGCTTTATAGATTGATTCCACCATATGGTGACTATTTTTCCCATACTGTAAATTTATATGTAGCGTTACACCCGCATGTCGGGTAAAGGCTAGAAAGAACTCTTCAACGAGCTCCGTATCGAATGCACCGATCTTTTCTTTTAACCCTGCGACGTTGTACACAAGAAACGACCTCCCGCTTATATCCATTGATACAGTTGCCAAGGCTTCATCCATTGGAACTGTGACAGATGCATACCGTTCAATGCTTTCTTTTGTGCCTAAAGCTTCCTTGAACGCAGTACCTAGTGCAATACCGATGTCTTCTACACTGTGATGTTGGTCTGTTTCAAGATCCCCATTACACGCCACCTCTAAATCGAGTCCTCCATGCATCGTCGTCAATACGAGCATATGGTCGAGAAACCCTACACCGGATTGGATTGTGCTTGTTCCTACGCCATCTAGATTTAACGTCAGCGCGATTTCCGTTTCGGCCGTCTTACGTTCAATTGTCGAAGTCCTCAATCGATATACCTCCTATTTTCTAACTCGTATTGCCTGAGCGTGTCCCGTCAATTGCTCTGTTTGTGCAAGTTCAATAATCGAATCGGCTACGCTCTTTAACGCACTTTCGTTATAGCGGATAACACTTGTTTTCTTTATGAAATCATAAACACCGAGTGGCGATGAAAACTTGGCTGTACCGCTCGTCGGTAATGTATGGTTCGGACCCGCCATGTAATCTCCGAGGGCTTCGGGTGAGTAGGGACCGAGGAATATTGCACCAGCGTTATGAATGTCTTCCAGCATTCGTTCGGGATCTTCAGTCATAATTTCTAAGTGCTCCGGAGCCAGTTCATTGATAAGCGCTACCGCTTCTTCATCAGATTCCACTACAGCAATCCATCCATTTTCTTCAATCGACTTCTGAGCGATATCTCTGCGGTCTAATTGCTCAAGTTGTCTCCATACTTCCTCTGACAACGCTTGTGCATATTGGAGAGATGGTGCAATGCAGCAAGCAGAAGCATCTTCGTCATGCTCTGCCTGAGCGAGTAAATCAGCCGCTGCATAAGCTAGATTCGTTTGAGCATCCGCCCAAATACAAACCTCACTAGGTCCAGCAATCATATCGATAGAGACTTTCCCGAATACGAGTTTCTTTGCACATGCAACATAGGCATTCCCTGGACCCGTAATTTTGTAGACAGGTTGGATAGATTCCGTCCCGTACGCAAGCGCAGCAATCGCTTGTGCCCCTCCTACTTTGTAGATTTCATCGACCCCACATAAATCCGCTGCGACAAGAACCGCTGCATGTATGGAACCGTTCTTTTCAGGAGGAGTCGTCAAGACAAGCCGCTTCACACCTGCAATCTTTGCTGGAATTGCATTCATTAACACAGTCGATGGATACGAAGCCTTTCCACCCGGAATGTAAATCCCAGCGGATGCGAGCGGGCGTACGTGTTGGCCAAGCAGAACACCCGGTTCAGGCTCGATTTGCCAACTCTCTTCTTTTTGGTATTGATGGAATCGGTGTATTCGTTCTTTCGCTTCCTTAAGTGCTCGTAGCAACGAAGACGGAATCTTTTCGTACGCATCGTTAATCTCTTGTTTAGCAACGCGGAGTTCTGTCAGCTTCACGCCATCGAATTGTTCAGTGAGCGCTAAAAGTTCTGCATCTTTGAACTGTTGCACCCGATCAATAATCGTTTTGACAGCTGGCTCAACGGATGAGACGGTAGATTGCCGCGCAAGTCTTTTCTCAATTTCTTTACGATTTGTAATAATTTGCACGGCGTTCCTCCACTCCTTTTTTCAACAGGTCGATACAACTTTGAACCACTTCCGTTCTCGTTGCATAACTAGCTTTATTAACAATAACTCGAGTACTCACTTTTGCGATTTCTCGTAAGATCACTAATCCGTTATCCCGAAGTGTCGAACCAGTTTCAACAATATCGACAATAACATCAGACAATCCTACTATCGGAGCAAGTTCAATCGATCCATTTAATCGACTAATATCTGTCCGAATGCCTAACTTTTCGAAATAGGCTTTTGCAATAGCAGGATATTTTGTAGCGACACTCAGTGATTTTGTGTCCACTGGAAAGCTTTCAGGAAAACCAGCAACGACAAGCTGACAACTCCCAAACTCTAAGTCTTGCAGCTCATAGACATCTTTTCCGTTTTCCATAATCGTATCTTTTCCAACGATTCCGATATCCGCTGCTCCTTTTTCTACATATGTAGGAACGTCTGCGGCTTTGACAAATAACAGTTGGTACGAATTATCCATGCTACTAATCATCAATTTCCGTTCATCAAAAAGCGTATCAGGAAATGCAATGCCGCCTTGGGATAATAGATCTCTCGCTTTTTCGGCAATCCTTCCTTTTGCAACTGCGATTTTTATGGGCTCCATTGTCTGTCATTCCCTTCCTTCAACTCGGCTTTGAATTTTTCGTTGTAAAAATCGCTTCAACGTCACATGCAAACCCAACTGCTGGGAGATGCACACCGAAGTTTTTACTAACATCATCGTAGCGTCCTCCCATTAGTAACGGCTTGCCAATCGCTGTACTGAATCCTTGAAACTGGATGCCAGAATAGTAATCCATGTCATTGACCATTCCTAGGTCTACTGTGACTTGCTCTCCATACCCGAATGCGACCACTCGTTCATAGACAGCTTGTATATGCTGGAGAATCGCTGTAATGCGTTCATTCAACGGATTGTCTTGAACTCGTTTCAATACAGATTCACACCCCCCATAGGAGAAAACAATTTGACGTAGTTTATCTTTCAGATCTTCCCGTACTCCTTTTTCAAGTAAGAACTGTTCAAACTCACTAAAGTTCTTCATTTGAATAAGAGCTCTCACTTGCAGTTGTTCTATTACAGTTAACTTTAGAATTTGATTCATTTCCTGAAGGATTCCTGCGTGACCCAGTTCAACTTTAAATTCAGTGACTCCTAATTCAGTGAGGGCTAGACACGCAAGACCAATGACTTCTGCATCATGCTCTACCGATTCTGTACCGAACAATTCGATGCCGGCTTGTCTCCGTTCTGTCGGCATTACATAGTCGGATGTTTTCCTGTAGACGGACTGTACATAAAAGCACCGTATTTCTTCATCTAGCTTCTCGTATGTTTTTGATAGTTCCCGCATCAGGGGAATTGTGACATCAGGCCGTAATACAAGAATGTCCCCAGAAGAGTCGATGAGTTTCACTAAGTTTTTCCGGTCCCGTTCTGATTGTAAAGACGTATACGTTTCATAGGACTCTAATGTAGGTAAGTTAACTTCCTGATACCCTTTAGTGGAATAACATCTATTAAAGACGTCTCGTATTTCCTGATCTTGTTTTGCTGATAGAAATAGATTGATCAAACAAGCACCTCTTCCGCTTTATCGCTTTACTATGATGAAGTTATCTAGTACTATAAATAGATAATTAAGAAATGTCAACCAATAAGGAGATGAATAGATTTGTTCGACTATCATATGCATACAGCCTATTCTGCAGACTGCGAAGCTGCACCCGAAGAAATGGTTCGCGCTGCGATTCAAACTGGGCTTACTGAAATTTGTATTACAGATCATATCGATTATGAGTATCCAGATAAAAACTTCATTTTTGAATTCGACCAACACGCTTACAGAAATACAATTGAGGGATTGAATGATCGTTATGGAAGTGAAATTCGAGTGAAGCGCGGAGTGGAAGTTGGCATTCAACCACAAGTACTGAGTACCTGCACGACGTTAATACAAGAAGAAGCGTTCGATTTCATCATTTGTTCTATGCATACTGTAGAAAAAAGAGATCTCCACTTCGGTGCTATCTTTGAAGATCGAACAATCGACGAAGCTGTAGATGCTTATTATCAGGAGTTGCTACGTTGTGTGCGCAAGTTCGATGCGTTCAGTGTATTAGGGCACGTAGATCTCATTAAACGGTATTCTAAAGAAGTACCTTCAAGTAATTCTCATGACTGCCTTAAGGAAATTTTTTCAGAGATCATTCCACGCGGGAAAGGAATCGAAATTAATACATCCGGTGTCCGATACGGTTTACCTACAGCGATGCCTAGTACAGATATTTTAGAGTTGTATAAAGCATGCGGAGGAGAAATCCTAACAATTGGTTCAGATGCACACCGACCGACTGATGTCGGTTTTGATATACGTGAAAGCCTGAAACTCGCGTCAGATATGGGTTTCAGATTTGTTGCAACATACGACAAAAGGAAACCGCAATTCCACTCAATTGATCAGTTGCTGCGTTAAAAACAATCGAATAGCCTTGCTAGGATCAGTAGCTCTAGTTATTGGTCAGACAGAAATTTTATTATGTGTTTCTAGTTACCATACAGAAAAGGACCTTCCCGTCAGTGGGAAGGTCCTTCTATTACGCTTTAGTCGTTACAAGTTGCTTATTTACAGCTGCATGCACTTCGGTTGGCAATCCCCATAGCTTGATGAATCCAACGGCTGCTGCCTGATCGAATTCGTCATCCGATGTATAAGTCGCAAGCTTTTCATCGTAAAGTGAGTTGTCGGATTTACGGCCTTCTACAATCGCATGCCCTTTAAATAGCTTCACACGTACTGTTCCGTTCACAACTTGCTGTGTTTCTTTGATGAATGATTCCAATGCATTTCGTAGTGGTGAGAACCACAGACCGTTGTAGATTAGCTCGCTCAATTTTTGGGAAACAATTGGTTTGAAATGCGCTGTTTCTTTAACAAGCGTGATGTCTTCAAGCTCTTTATGCGCTTTTATCAGTGTTATTGCACCTGGGCATTCGTAAACTTCGCGTGATTTGATGCCGACGAGGCGATTTTCAACGTGGTCAATACGACCGACACCATGCTTTCCAGCAAGTTCATTCAAATGTAAAATCAACTCATCCAGCTCGAATGCTTTTCCGTCTAGACTAACTGGAACACCTTTCTTAAACGTGATCTCAACAACATCCGCTTGGTCTGGAGCATCTTCTATCGAAGCCGTGAGTCCATAAGCATCTTCAGGTGGCGCTGCCCAAGGATCTTCTAAAATCCCGCATTCATTACTACGGCCCCATAGGTTCTGGTCAATTGAATACGGACTATCTAACACGATAGGAACTGGAATATTATGCTCTTTCGCATAAGCGATTTCTTCTTCACGTGACCAACTCCACTCACGTACAGGAGCGATCACTTCCAATGTCGGATCTAACGCTTTGATACCTACTTCAAAACGAACCTGGTCGTTCCCTTTACCTGTGCAACCATGGGCTACGGCAATTGCATTTTCTTTATGTGCGACTTCTACAAGTTTTTTTGCAATAAGTGGGCGGGATAACGCAGAAATCAGTGGATACTTTTCTTCATAGAGCGTACGGGCTTGAAGGGCAAGAAGTGCATAATCTTGTGCAAACTCAGCTTTTGCGTCAATAACATAGCTTTCAATTGCACCAACTTGTAGAGCTTTCTGTTGAATGAAATCGAGATCTTTTCCTTCCCCTACATCCAGACAGCATGCAACCACTGCATATCCTTGCTCTGTCAACCATTGAACCGCAACTGATGTATCGAGTCCTCCTGAATAGGCTAGCACTACTTTTTTCTTCGTCATTATAAAAACCCCTCTCACCGTTTGTGTATCTTTATGCATTATAAAGTATATTTATAATAACATGTTGAAAAGTAAATGCAAGTGAAATATTAAATTATTTAAAAGATAGTGTATTTAATCATACCTAAAATTTATCATCATCAGTTTTTCCATAGTAAAAAGCACACCACCAAGGATGTGCTTCAAGTAACGCATTAACTTAATCCGTGTGCTGCCATAGCATCTGCAACTTTCAAAAAACCCGCAACGTTAGCACCCATAATGAGATTACCAGGTTTCCCGAAACGTTCCGCCGCATCTATACAGCTTTCGTAAATGGAGCGCATCACTACTTTGAGTCGCTCATCTACTTCTTCTGCTGTCCATTTCATTCGCATACTATTTTGCGACATTTCCATTGCTGAAACGGCTACACCACCTGCATTTGCCGCTTTGGCAGGCGCAAATAGAATCCCATGCTCTTGGAAAATAGTCAATGCTTCGTTGGTACACGGCATGTTGGCACCTTCTCCAACAGCAGTCACACCGTTCTTTATAAGAAGATGCGCACTCGCTTCATCTATCTCATTTTGCGTTGCACAAGGAAGTGCAATGTCGCACGGAATACTCCAAACGCCAGAACAATCCTCGACATAACGAGCTTCTGGATTGGTTTTAATGTATTCCTGGATTCTTTTATTTTCGACTTCCTTCAATCGTTTCACACAGTCTAAGTCGATACCTGATTCATCGACAATGTACCCTGATGAGTCACTGCATGCAATTACTTTTGCACCTAATTGCTGGGCTTTTTCCATCGCATAGATGGAAACATTTCCTGAACCGGAAACAATCACCGTTTTATCTTTTAGTGACATGTCATATTCCTTAAGCATCTCCTCTGTAAAATATACCGTTCCGTATCCTGTAGCTTCTTTACGGCCAAGACTTCCCCCATGACTCGGGTCTTTACCCGTGAGAACACCTGCTTCGTATCCACCTTTAAGTCGCTTATACTGACCAAAAAGGTATCCAATTTCACGCTTCCCAACACCGATATCCCCTGCTGGAACGTCAATATCCGGGCCGATGTGTCGACTCAACTCTGTCATGAAACTTTGACAAAAGCGCATGATTTCCCGATCCGACTTTCCCTTAGGATCAAAATCTGCGCCACCTTTACCAGCTCCAATCGGCTGGCCCGTTAATGCATTTTTAAATATCTGTTCAAATGCAAGGAACTTCATAATACTGCTGTTTACGGAAGGATGAAACCGAAGTCCACCTTTATACGGTCCGAGTTCACTACTGAACTGAACTCGATACCCTCTGTTCACATGCACTCTCCCAGTATCATCTTCCCACGCCACTCTGAACGTAACAATTCGCTCTGGTTCCGTCAATCGCTCTAAAATACCGCTTGTTATATATTCAGGATGCTGGGCAAACACTGGACGCAGTGAATCAAATATCTCACGTGTTGCTTGGAGAAATTCCGTTTCGTTGGCATTTCTTTTCTTCACTTGATCATACACTTGATGCACATAATCATTAGAACGTTGCTGTACATCAATATGCTCTACATTTAATTTCGTCATATAATTCCCCCTCCATGCCGACTACAAAACGTTGTATCAAACTAGTATACGCTATTTTTTATAATTTTGAAAATATGTTTAAATTCAAAAACAAAAACAGAGGGTGGTATTCCCTCTGTTTTTACTGTCTATATTCGCATGTTGTTTTACTTTTTTAAAATAGTGAAATTGTCTTCAAGCAGTAGCCAGTTTTGAGGAAATGCCAACCCTAACTTCCAATACATAATGCCTCGTAATCCATACTTTTTCAGCAAATCGAACTTAGCTTGAATGCTTCTGGCGTCTTCGAACCATACTTCATGTTGAATCCGTTTTTCATCAAAATAAGAGAAATGTGGTGCTTGTGAAATGGGATCGTATGAGATTGCTACATTTTCGCGAATCGCTAGCTCTGTTGCTTGTTTTGGACTTAATGCTTTTGCCGGAGGGCCACCTTGAGTTGGAAATGGCTTCTGCCAGTTATACCCGTATAAGTTTTGCCCTAAGAAAATCTTTGAACGTGGGATTTCCTGTACTGCATATTGAACTACCTTTTCTACCTGTGGCAACGGACTGACCGCTTGGGGTTCGCTGTACGTATACCCCCACTCATATGTCATGAGCGCGACAAAATCCACGATTTCTCCATGAGCCCTATAATCATGGGCTCCATATATTCCAGTTTTCACATCACTCACTTTAGGAGCAAGTGCGGTTGATAATGTTAGACCCGCTGGATGGAACTTATCTCTCGCTCTTCGCAAGAAAGCATTATATAGGTCCCGATCATCAGGGAATAACAACTCGAAATCGAAATGGATATCCCTGTACCCTTTCTGCTGAGCAACATCTAATATGGCTTTAAATAGTAAATCCTGTACCCCTGTACTCACAAAAATGTCATGCGCCAACTCCGCACTGAACCCGAAGTTCTCTAAGTTACTCACAACCATTGCATTCAAAGCACCGGCTTCGGTTGCAATCGTCGTCAAATTAGCTGTAGTGGGAGCTTTAAGTGTTCCATCTCTTTTGACTTCATAACTGAACATCGCTAAATACGTCAACGCATCTACACGCTTCTTTGTCTCTTGGATCATCACCTGACTGACAGGAGTTCTCGGTTCCACATACAACATACTTTGAATATTTTTTTTCGGACCTGGTGGGATATACAGTCTCTGTCCAACCGTTAAAGGCGCGGACAACGGAATGTTGTTCGTGGTGGCAAGTTCTGAAATCGTGATTCCTTCATCGCGAGCGATTTTGTAAAGAGTATCCCCTGACTTCACCCAATAATAACTTCCCGTTATCGGAATGACAAGCGCCTGACCCACCGCTAATTTACCCGACTCCAACAACTCATTGGCAGTAGCAATTTCCTGCCACTTAATTCCGTACAAGTTACCAATTGAAAATAAGCTTTGTCCTGGTTCAACGACATGTATTTGCATAACGATGCACACCTTTCCAAACGGATTCGTACATCATTGTATGACCGGTGTTGAGTGACTATTCCTGTTAGGATTTACTTAGGATAGAACAACACTTTGTGTCCATACTAAAAGGGAATGACCACTATCCCCATTAGGAGGAACTCTTTTGACATCCAATCCAAACGAAGCTACACATCAAAATATGCACACAGGCACTGTCCCCCCTAACATGAATCATGGCGGCCACGAACTTTTCGATGTCCATGAAGTCTTGTCCAGTACGATAGGTTCTCTTAACCAAGCGATTTTACTTCGCCCTCACGTAAAAGATCCTGAGTTACTTGATATCTTAGATCGTCAATACCGATTCACCTTGGACGAATACAACATCACTGTTGAATGTTTTAAATCAGGACACGATCCTTCCCATGCCACAAAGAGTTATCAAATGAAGGAAGGCAATGATTTCATTTATGGAATGAAACCTGGACAACCGAAAAAACCGATGATGAACGCATCTGAAATCACCGATGAAATCATATCAGGGTTTTTGTTGGGATCAACAAAGGCCGGCGCTTCCATGAAATCAATGGCCGCATGTGAAGTCTGTAATCCTGTAGTTCGCAGAGTACTCGCGGATTCTGTCCCGAATTGCATCGAAATGGCGTATGAGTTAGCCATTTATCAGAACAAACATCATTATTACCAAGTTCCTCAGCTCGCGTCTCAAGATATGACTGAGCTGTTAAATGCCTTCGCTCCTGCACAAGGGCAACCAGGAATGCCACCCTTGCAATAACATAAAGGTTTTCTAATAATAAAATAACCGGAAGCGCTTATTGGGCGCTTTCGGTTATTTCGATTTGTTATAAAAAGCCGATGGAGCATCTGAAATGAAAGTATGTTGTTCTTTTGTTATCGGATGAATAATAATGAGCTTAACGGCATGAAGCCCCAATCGTTTAATCGGATTGGTTGTAGCGCCGTATTTCTTATCCCCAACGACAGGGTGTCCGATTTCTTCCATATGCACACGAATTTGGTTTTTACGTCCCGTTTCCAAGCTGAGTTCAAGCAATGAAAACTGTGCACTCGCTTGAAGGCGTTTGTATCGAGTAATCGCCTTTTGACCCCCATTATCTGTCGGGTTTGAATAGACTTTAAATGTTCTCGTTTCTCTCAACCAAGAAACGATTTCGCCAGTCTCTGCTCTCACCTTACCTTCAACTAACGCAACATAACCACGTTCTTGAACAGATTCTTCCCAATTGTCCTGAAGTAACTTTTTCACTTCTTCCGTCTTGGCAAATAACATGACACCCGACGTTTCGCGATCTAGCCGGTGGACGATGTATACCCGATTGCTGCGGTTCGCTTTCTTTACATATGTGGATAACTCACTGAATGCAGTCGTTTCCTTTTTGTCCTTAGCAGCCATCGATAGCAGACCTGCTTCTTTGTCGATAACGATGATTGAATCATCTTCATACATAATTGAAAGTCCTGTCAGTTCACTATCATTTTTTGCTGCTTGATTTGTCATAATTTCAACGCGGTCTCCCGCTTTCAACACACGATCGTGTTTTGTTGTGGGTTCTCCGTTAACAGAAACTTGCCCACGAGAGAGAATCCCTTTTACAGCATTTCGACTTTTAGGCACAGCCTGTAACAAAAAAGGAAGTAATGGTTGTTCTTCTTGTACCTTATATTCTGACGCTAGTGGTGTAGTTTGTTTTGAGTTAGTTCGCATAGTCACGTCTCCTTATTTCTTCATTATGCGCAACATTCCTCGAAATATCAACCTGATTTAAGACAATGCTTTCAGTCCGATGACTCCAATGATGATTAGCGCTAAACTACCAATCCTTGCTAAACTTTTGGATTCACCGAAAAAGATCATATTCAAGAGAACTGCACCAGCAGTCCCAATTCCTATCCAGACAGCGTAGGCCGTGCTCACTTGGAGATATTTGAACGATGTATATAAGAATACGAACGATAAACCAAAGCCTCCTAAGAACAAAATGCCTGTAGGAATGGTCTTCTTTTTGCTATATTTGTTGAGTCCGACTACCCCTGCAAATTCAAATGATGCTGCTAATGCTACAAATAACCAGCCCATATTAACGATTCCCTTCTGCTGTTGCCTGTTTTTCATCATGACCATCTGCGAGTTTTAGTCCGACAACACCAATCACTAACACCGCAATGAAGAAAATCTTACCGCCACTCAACGTTTGACCAAAGAAGAATACATCCATTAACGCTGTCCCGATAGTTCCAATTGCTGCAAATACCGCATATACAGTACCGGTTGGTAATGTTTCACATGCTTTAGATAGGAAATGGAAATCCACAAATATAAAGAGAACAATTGGAATCCAATGCCACCAAACAGACGCCACATTAAATCCGAAGATCCATACAAGTTCAAAAAAACTGGTTGCTGCTACATATAGCCATTCTTTTTTCATATTATTACTCCTTCTGATATGACTGACTGTCATTCATTCCGTTCAGTAAAGGCATCGACAGAGCAGCTGTGCTCGTCGATGTACCGTTCTCTTAGTTTGAATAACCTAACGCATACGTTAAGAATACTAGTGTTTCTCGCTTTTGCTCGGTTGCACGAATTTCTTGATCCACTTCTTCATCGTATAGATAAATTTGTTCAGCAGCTGATTCCGTCAATCCGATTATAAGTTTTGCTAGCTGATCAGGATGACTGTCCGTGCGGATTGCTCCTGTTTTCTGTCCCTTCTCCACAATTGTGCTTACCCACTGATACATCGGTGCATAGACACTTTCCCACTCTTTTAAGTGCTCAGTTGACGCAAGTCCTGAGTAAATCATCGCTTGAATTTCATGATGTTCTTTGTTGACCGCGAAAATCGCATCTACAAATTGCTCCATTTGTTCTTCGAAGGATGCTGTTTCTTCTACCGCCTCAATTACTGATTTCAATGTAAGCTGTACCATCACTTCAGCAATAGCAGGCATCAATGAGAGTTTAGAGGGAAAGTATAAATAAAACGTGCCTTGAGCAATCCCAGCAGATTTAACAATATGAGAGACTGTAGTTTTTTCCACGCCATTTTCAGTAAATACTTGAATCGCAGATTGAACAATTTTTTCTTTCTTGTTCATAACAGATCCCTCCAAATGACTGACTGTCATTCATTATAGGCTACTCCACTGAAAACTGCAAGGTTTCCAGCTGGATCGTTTATTTCTGATACTAATACTTTATTTCCACACAAATGGAGTCTGTTGGTAAACATAATAATTTAACCAATTCGAAAACAACAGATGAGTGTGAGAGCGCCACGTATTCGGTGGATTCGATGAACTATCATCGTTTGGAAAATAGTTTTGAGGAACTTCAATTTCGAGTCCTTTTGCTACGTCTCTATCATATTCTTCTCCCAACGTGCCTGCATCGTATTCCAAATGGCCAGTGATCATAATATTTTTGGCGTCGTTAGATAGAACGATGAAAGGACCGACTTCATCTGAATAAGCGAGTGTTGTTAACGCATTATGGGCTTCAATCTCTTCACCAGACACGCCAGTATGCCGTGAGTGCGGGGCTGGAAATAGGTCATTGAATCCGCGTGCGAGATTCACAGTCGGATCCGTCACGATGTGGTCGAAAATGCCAAAGCATTTCGATGACAGAGAATGCTTATTTACGCCATAGTAATGATAGAGTGCTGCTTGTGCTCCCCAACAAATATGCATTGAGGACGTGACGTGTTTTGTTGCCCAGTCCAATATTTCTTGCATCTCTTCCCAGTATTCTACCTGTTCGAATTCCATTTGTTCAACAGGCGCTCCCGTTACAATCATTCCATCGAATCGTTCGCTCTTCACTTGTGGAAACGTCTTATAAAATGTATCCAGATGATTTTTACTGACATTCTTTGATACATACGTTTCAGTATGAAGAAAAGTCACATCTACTTGTAAAGGAGTATTTCCAAGCAATCGAAGAAGTTGTAATTCTGTCTTCTCTTTTTGTGGCATCAAATTGACGACAAGAATGCGTAGCGGACGTATGTCCTGTGAGGTTGCACGTTCTTCATCCATTACAAATATTTTTTCTTTCTTTAATAGTTCTCCTGCGGGTAATGCTTTCGGTATTGTTATCGGCAATGGTTTCCACTCCTATTCAGCCCATCAAAAAACTTCCGCTTTCTCCGAAAGAGAAAGTGGAAGTTAGTCGTTCTGTTCCTCTTATCTCTCAAGACAAAGTCTTGTGGAAGTAGCACCTTCCTGATTGGTTCAGGGGTTGCTGAAGTCTCATCGGGCCATTTCCCTCAACTTCTCTTGATAAGTATATTTAATTACTGAACAGTATACCATTTCTAAGTTATTTGTATAGTGAGACTTCAACTTAAATTCTTTTATAAGTAGAGTCAGTCGTCAAATTGAGCTCTGGAGAAACCTCTGCCAAGAATTTCGGATGCATTCAAGAAAATTACGAACGACGTCGGTTCTTGTTCTTGTACAATCTTTTTAAAGTAGATCGCTTCGGATTGCTCAACAACACATAAGATCATGGTCTTCTCCTGATTTGAGTATCCACCGAGAGATTTCACTTTAGTTAGACCTCGATTAAGCTCGCTGTTAATGAGTGATTGAACTTTTTCTTCATGGTCAGTGATGATGAGAATAAGTTTGGTCGGTGACGTTTGAAGTTGTACGAAATCGATCACTTTGCTCGTCACATAGATTGCCATCATCGCATAAAGGGCGAGTTCCAAGTCAAAGACAACCGCTGAAATGACGACGACTACTCCATCGACAATTAGTTGAGCAAATCCGCTCGAAAAGTTCGTATATTTTTTAAGAATCTGAGCCACAAGCGCAGTTCCACCTGTAGAACCATTCCCACGGTATACAATGCCTAGACCAATCCCTAGCATAATTCCCCCGTAAATAGAACTTAACAAAGGATTGTGGATAGGTACATTAATATCCGCCGATATAAAAATGAAAAACGGCACAAAAAATGTTCCAACAATAGTTCGCCAGCTGAATTCTTTTCCAACGAGAAGGAGGCCAAGAATAAGCAACGGTAAGTTGATTAACCATTGCACGTAAGCTGGGTTGAATCCATACAATTCATAGACAATTGTACTTATTCCAGAAACACCACCAGCTGCAATACGAGAAGGTAAAAGAAAAATAGTAAATGCAAGTCCGACAAATGCCGAACCAACAATAATTTGCAAATAGTCAAATAGCGCTGATTTCTTAAACTCTTTAATAGTCATCGTGTTCCTCCGTTCATGTCAACTGTACTATTCTATCAAATAATAAGCGCATTGTGGTTGTTGTATATGAACAGGATAAAAGTTCTTTCATTCGGAATGTTCTGTATTCCGGAGCATTCGACAAAAATTCGACCATTATTTTGCATTTCGAGAATCAAATATGTATGATTATAGAAGAATTCAGGTACCATTGAAGGAGGAACTTGTATGAGGAATATCGGCGTAGTTAGGAAAGTTGATCATTTAGGGAGAATTGTCATCCCGAAAGAATTGCGTGAAACGATGCATCTCCCTGAAGGACAACCACTTGAATTCTTTACGGAAGAGGATCATATTGTTCTCAGAAGTTATAAAATTCGTGAAGCCTGCATAATTACCGGAGAAATAACTTCCGATAATTTCCAATTATCTAACGGTATGTTTATCAGTCCAAGAGGTGCCGAAATTATTTTAGATGAAGTAAAACAAGCATTTTAACGTTTTAATGGTTGCTGTTATGGAATGTATCTCAGTCCATAACAGCAACCATTCCATGTTTTATTTAGCTTGTGGATTATCGAGGAATGCAGTGATATCTTCACGAGTTTTACGGTCTTTACTAACAAATCGCCCTAGCTCTTTTCCATTGCTATAAACTAGGAAACTTGGAATTCCAAAAATGTCGTTTTCTGCACAAATATCGATGAATTGATCACGATCTACATAAACAAATTCGTTTTCTGGATAGTCCGCTTCGATACCTGGTAACAATGGATCGATCACACGGCAATCTGGACACCAATCTGCCGAAAACATAAACACTGTACGTTCCTCTTGTTTCAATACTTCAAATTGTTTTTCTGACTGTAATTTTTCCATTCTAATCTCCTCCTCATCAGAATAAGTATACCATTTTCTATGTAGGGAATATTATTTTCCGGACATGTACGTCCCTATAAAAAAACAGAGAAACAAGCACTGAGTGCAGTTCTCTGCGTTTAATTTCCAAACTATGATTGGTCACCTATTCACAATCTTATTCCTTGCTTTGCTGTCCATTCAAATGCAGAGGTGGTGGTATGATCCAGCCTTTTTCCTTATTAAATTTCAATAATTTTGCACCGAACATCACTTTGTCAGCATGGAATTTCGCGAACATCGCTGCGATATCTTCCCGTAGGCATTGACCCATCACCTGACTACAAGATACCAGCGCCTGACCTACGTTAATCGATATCGCACCACTGATTTCCGGGTCCATAAATCTCGCTCCTGGTGGAATATCATCTGCAGAGCATGTAGGACGGTCAGGAAGGGTCGGCGGTGGCATGATGCCATTTTCTTTCAACACCTCTTCAATCTGCTTGTTATGATCTCTCATAATATCCACAGCCTGTTGTAGCAACTTTTTAAGACCCTCGTCTCCAGCATGGTTAATGAATGTCTGATACCCACTGATTAATCCTTTATTAGCCCCTACATAAGCCCAACACCCAATTACTTCTCCATAATGCATCGGTTCATCTTTTGGATTCCCGCTTAAAATACCCATTCGTTTCTCCTCATTTCTTGGAAATTCATGTTTCATTCCTAGGATGAGGAGAAATCGTAATATTATTCATGCTCAATTTGATCTACGCGCTTTGGCGCCTCAGTAAATATTCCGCTCCCAAAATCGTTGTTTTGCAAGTGCATTGACATAACTGCTTTCAAAGTCAGATCCCGCTTTTTCAACGATCACACCAGGACCTTCATGGACGGAAGTGTTCTTTATGAAGTATGCGCTCTCTTTTGTAAATCCGATCGGTTTATAATGTTTCCACGTCTCTTCAATATAATTTTTCATATTGCTGTCAAATTCCGCGGGATTGCTCGACGTACCTCCACCTGCTAGCACACTGTCATACAATACGGGTGAAGCCGTCAAAAATGTTTGATTGGCCATTGCCGTTTTACCATGAGAACCGCGAACTGTGCCGATTGTATTGCTAACAATATCAACTGTCACTCCTGCGTTCCGAAGGGATTTAACCATTTTTCCGATTACTGAGCTATCGAACCCATCACCAATTAAAATTGCCACTTTCAATGTTTCAGGTACATAAACGGTGTCTTTCATACTGAGTGCAGGAGAAGATTCCGTAACTGAAGAAGGGGTACATTCAGGTCGCTTCACGCCCACCGCAGTTGCGATATTCGCCGCGAGACCGCTATCTACGTTGCAAAACATATCCACTACTTGTTGTCGCACAGATTTGCTTTGTACTTTCCCTACTTCGAAACTGAACGCGTCTATAATGTGCTGCTTTTCGTAAGGTGCCATACTATTCCAAAATAGGCGTCCTTGGGAGAAATGATCGTCAAACGACGGACTTCCCGCACGGATGACATGCCCTTCCACTCTTTCTTGATAATGTTCATATCCACCTTCCTCAACAGGGGTTGGAGATGGAGTGTTATCTGCTAGTGAGTTTTTATGGTAACTGACTTGGCCGACATCGATTCGCTGTCTGCTAAATCCATCCCGTTGATTATTATGGAATGGACAAACCGGTCGGTTAATCGGAATTTCAGCGAAGTTCGGTCCACCTAGGCGAAGCAATTGTGTGTCCAAGTATGAAAATAATCTACCTTGCAATAGGGGATCATTTGAAAAATCGATTCCAGGAACGACATTCCCCGGATGGTAAGCCACTTGTTCGGATTCTGCAAAAACATTATCCACATTCCGATTCAACGTCATCGTCCCAATCCTTTCGACTGGTACAATTTCTTCAGGCCACAATTTTGTTGCATCTAATATATCAAAGTCAAACATGAATTCATCTTCTTCTTTAATGAGTTGAACGCCTAATTCATACTCAGGATAGCTTCCCGCTTCAATAGTATTCCAAAGGTCCCGTCGCTGGAAGTCTGCATCTTTACCACCAATTTTTTGTGCTTCATCCCAGACCAGGGAGTGAACACCTAGTTTCGGTTTCCAATGAAATTTAACAAAATGGGCTTTCCCTTCCGCATTTATAAGTCTGAATGTATGGACACCGAATCCTTCCATTTTGCGGAAATTTGTTGGGATAGCACGGTCGGACATAAGCCACATAATCATATGAGCAGACTCTTGGTTGTTTGCAACAAAATCCCAAAACGTATCGTGTGCAGTCGACGCTTGTGGTATCTCGTTATGTGGCTCAGGTTTTGTTGCGTGAATCAGATCCGGAAACTTAATAGCGTCCTGTATGAAAAATACGGGGATATTATTCCCAACTAAATCGTAATTGCCATCTTCTGTGTAGAATTTCACGGCGAACCCTCTAACATCTCGTGCGGTGTCAATGGAACCCTTACTTCCAGCAACATTTGAAAACCTGGTGAATAATGGTGTTGTCTTCCCGACACCTTGCAAAAATTTAGCGGTCGTATAGGCCTTCATACATTTATGCAGCACAAATTCACCGTGAGCTGCATAGCCTCGCGCGTGAACAACTCGTTCTGGGATTCGTTCATGGTCGAAGTGGGTGATCTTTTCTCTTAAGTGAAAGTCCTCCAATAAGGTAGGTCCACGTAGACCCGCTTTTAGCGAGTTTTCATCTCCAGAAATCTTTACGCTTTGATTTGTCGTCATACGCGTCCCAAAGTTATTTACACGATAAGCATCCAATTGTTGTTGCTTCGCATTTTTGTTTGGTCCATTAGGGTTATTCCCTTTTGAATGATTCACGCAATCCCCTTTCGTCCATTTATCTCTCGCTCCTGATTAGTGTATGCAACAACTATAGGGCGGGTTCCCCAACTCATGAATCGCTTCATTTCTTGGTATACTAACAATTACAAAGGAGCGTTTTCAATGACCCATTATTTTGCAGCCATTCCTGTCCCTTTTGAACGCGTCGCTGAACAACTTGATAAGACGGATAAACGTTATCACTTATCCGCCAATTACAAAGTTATTCCACATCCTGCAGACCTGCATGTCACTTTGCTCTTTTTCGGTGCGCTTACGTCTTGTGAACTGAGAGGTGTAAAGCAGACAATGTCCGATTTGGCATCCGGTACTCAAAAATTCCAGCTTTCCATAAACGGTATTTCTTTTTTCGGGAATCCCTCAGGTCCACGCGTCGTTTACTTATCCGTTGATGTGCAATCTGACCTGAATTATCTCAACAGACAACTTAGCAATCGATTAGAACCCTCATTACACAGATCATTCCCAAAAACGTTTACACCTCATGTCACCCTTGCTAAAAAGAGAAAAGATACTCCTTCTATAGTAATTGAGAAAGAAACCTTCAAACCGATTGTTTTGGAAATATCTAAGATAGTACTCTATTCGATAGATCCAACTACGTCACCTAAGTATTCCCCTGAAACCACATTTCCATTTATCGAATGATCACTCGTATCGTTGCCTAAGTTCTACACATACTGATTTGGATCAAACCAAATGAGAGGTGAATGAAAATGGGACGCGATGAACACACAAAAGGTGGAAAAAATGCGGCTTCTCTTCCCCAAACGCCTAAGAATCAAAAACTCTCGGCTTCAGATATGAGAGCAGAAATGGCACGTGAACAAGAGAGTATCGAGTCGTTCTTAAAACTGAGCAAACCGCATAAGAAACGAAAATGAAAAAATCGGCCTCCTGATTACTCGGGAGACCGATTTTTTCATACTGTAAACTGATTCATATTTTGCTGCAACTTCTCTGCAAGTTCTGCGAGGAGCTGAGCACTCGTTGAAATTTCCTCATTGACGGCAAGTTGTTCTTCTGAAGACACCCGACCTGACTCTGCTTCACCCGCAGCTTGTTCAGCAAGTGCTTCAATGGAGTTGGCATGGTCCACCACATTTTGAATCACGGCTTTCATCGTCTCAATTGAGCTTGTCACCATACTCACGCGTCCGTCCACATCTGCTGCAGCACGTTGGATTTCTTCAAACACTTCACTCGTTCGATTCGTAACGACGAGCCCCTCTTGCATCTGACTCGCACTTACTTCGGTTTGGTCAACAGCTTTTTTCACGTTCCCAATCATGACAGTTATGAGCTTATCAATTTCTGCTGAAGAACGTTTTGACTGTTCTGCGAGATTTCGTACTTCTTCCGCTACGACAGCGAACCCTTTACCATGCTCACCGGCACGTGCTGCTTCTATTGCAGCGTTCAATGCTAGAAGATTCGTTTGATCGGCTAACCCGGTGATCATGGATGTAACTCCACGAATATTTTCCGAGTGATCTGCCATTTCTGTTATCGTAACTGAAGAGTTTTTCATCAATGTACTGATTGCAGACATCTTCGTTGAAAAAGTTGTCAGTGAAGCGGAACCTTCTTGAACTAACTTGGTCACTTTATCGGAAGATCGTTGCATTTCTTCATTATCTAAAGAAATCGTATCAACGGTTTGAAGCACTTCACTAATTGCCACATTCGATTCTGTGACGAGTGATTGCTGATCCGTACTCGCTTGTAGACTTTGTTTTGAAATAGCAGCAACTGTTTCTGAAGCCGCAAGACTTTCTTCTGCACCTGCAGACAGTTGTTCAGCTTGAGCTGCTAGCTGATGTGCAGAATCCCGCACATGGGTAATGACTATACGTAGATTACTCGACATTCCATTGAAAGCCGTTGCCATGTCACCGATTTCGTCCTTATTTTTAACTAGTACTGATTCCGTAGCTAAATCGCCAGAAGCAATCTGCTGGAGCGCTTCAGTCATTTTACGTACAGGTCGAGCAATCTTCCTGCTGATGTATCGCGCAATCACAATCCCCGCAATAAGCGCTATTATGACCATTCCAATAATGATGAATTTCACGGTTTGAATCAATTGCTGAAGTTCTTTTTCAGCCTGAACACGTGATTTTTCTTGCACAGCTATCATATCTAAGATTTGGTTTGTCATCACGTCTTGATAGAGTGAGGCTTGTGAAGATACTTCAATTCCCCGTTCTTTTGACTCGATTTGGTAACTTTTAATCGCTTTATCCGTGAGTTCGTCATAGCTTGTTGAAGAACTAATGATATCCGCTAATAGTTCTTGGTTCTTCTTTTTGTGAAGCACTGTTTCCAAAGCCGTCGTCTTCTTTTTAAATTCTTTAATTAGCGTTTCTCGGCTTTCTAAATAAGATGCTTGGTCAAAAATCATATAGCCTCGAATTTCATTGGATTTTTGAGTTTGTAAAGCATTGAGTTGTTCCAACAACATAACTTTTTGGATTCGATCATTAATAAGTGCTTTGTACTCACGATCTAAAGTAGATAGCGCCCAAAAACTAGCAGATCCCATTAATACCATTATAATTAATACAGCTAGAAAACCAAACCACAGCCTTCTCCCAACGGTCATTCTCACAATATGTACCCACCTAACTATAGTCGAATAGCTTTAGTATACCGGATGAATCGATAGGCGTATAGGGCTAGTTAGGAAAATATAAAACAATTGACTTAGTGCTTATTATATCTGTTTTCTATAAGTTACAGTAAATCCTTCTTCACATGGCTGAATGGAAATACCAATCCAACCTTGTTTCAATAATTCCTGCTGTTGGTGCGTATCCCCCATATCGACTTCAAAAGTTGAGGCATCTTCAACACACGTTTCATGCACTAGGTTTTTCATCATAATATAGCGGGTTAACGTTTCATACTTAACATTCAGTGCAGCAATGTGCATTCCAAGCTCAAACTTGTCTTTGATACTCGCAATATTAAAAGGCGCGACTGTCGTACAAACGAACTTGTAACGATCCGTATCTACTTCATCCATCACAATTTTACCGAGTTGACGCTGAAGACCATTCCCTTGAAACTCCGGATCTACATTCGTTATTTCAGAGTAGAGCACAGCCCCCCATTGGTCAGGAGGTATCCCAGCATCTTCACCTAGGTGTTCAGGATCGTCTCCCGGGTCAAGTAACGCTCGAAACGCAATCAGACGTCCTCCGAAATGCACGCCAACAAGCATGCCGTTTCCTTCAAGTATATAAACAAATTCTTCGTCGGTTAACGGTTGCAGAAAGGACTTTTCGGATAAATGATCGATAACTTTCGTCTGCAGTTGTTTAATTTCGGGTAAATCATTCATCGTTAGTTGTACGACCGGAAGTACCGTTCCGTTTTTCAGGAAAACATCTTTCATATAGAGACCACTTTCTCGCTGAACACAGTTAGTTCCGCCAGTACCGCTTCGTCAATTTCAACACCGAGTCCAGGTTTTTCGTTTAGGCGAATAAAAGGAACATCATATTTCAAATTACCAACGTCTTTACTGAATTTAAGAGGACCTGTCAGTTCTACGCTTGTCATAGCTTTTTGAGAAAATGCAACGTGGAATCCTGCTGCAGATCCGATCGATGATTCTACCATTGACCCTATTTGGCAATCGATTCCTGCCATCTCAGCCATATGTGCGAGTTTCATAGCAGGATACATCCCTCCGCACTTCATCAATTTAATATTTACTTTATCCGCAGCACGTTTTGCGATAATTTCCCGCATTTCACGAACACCGCGTATTCCTTCATCCGCCATTAAAGGCGTTGCACTCTTCGACTTCACCTCGACCAATCCATCGATGTCGTCTGCTTTAACAGGCTGCTCTAGCCAATCCAGGTTACACGCTTCTAATTTTTTCATGGCCTGTAATGTCGTCGAACTGTTGACCCAACCTTGGTTGACATCCACACGAATTGCGACCGTCTCTCCGACGCGATTTCGAACCGCTTGTATACGTTTAACGTCTTCCGCTGCATTTGTACCGACTTTCATTTTGAACGATGTATAGCCAGCTTCCATTCTACGTGCAGCTTCATCCGCCATCGCTTCCGGTTCCCCGATACTTAAAACGTGCGTAATCGGGAATTCACTATGATACCGTCCACCTAGCAATTGATAGGCTGGAATTCCAAGACTCTTTCCTACAGCGTCAAAACACGCAATATCGATTGCTGCTTTTGCTGTAGGAACGCCATAGATTTCTTTATCCATCGCTTCATGAAGACGTTCGAACTCGCTTGGATCTAGTCCGATGACGGCTTTAGCTAGTGTATGACGTAAGACAGCAAAGGTACCTTCCCAGCTCTCACCTGTTACGTGGTCATCTGCTACAGCTTCCCCATATCCTATGATTCCAGTATCCGTGGTAAGTTTTACAATAATTGAAGGCATATCGTCATAGGTTGCATAGCTGATAACAAATGGCTCGTGTAGTGGTAGACGAATCGCAAAAATCTCTATTTCCTTAATTTTCATTTAAATTTCCCCTTCCTACTTGGCAAGTTAACTATTTCATTGTATCATTGTCGTTAAATGGTCGCTAATTAAAAAGGTGGAGAAATGATGAGAACTAAAGTCGCTCTATTCGGTTCTGCAGAATTTTGTCAACGTGCTAAGCAATTTACGGAGCACCGCAGTGAAATTATTTTGGATCTATATCCTTACACTATTTACAGTGAAGCACCTAATCTTCTAAAAAAGTTACTTCCTTGTGATGCCATTCTCTTTTCAGGATCTCTTCCCTATGCTGCTTCCAAAGAAGTGTTGGAGTCAATTCCTATGCCAGTTACTTATTTAAAACAAGACGAGGCAGAGATTACGACGACATTGCTCTCCATTTCAATTCAACAACCACTCGCTTTGGACGACCTATCCATTGACGTACGAGACGTTACGATTTTAGAAAACGTTTTATCGGATATAAAGTCAGGTAATCAGCGTCCTATCATCTATGAGCTAGAAGACGGTGGAAAACTGGATGAGCTCGTTGCCTTTCACACATCTGTTTATTCTGCGAATCCATCTAATATCGCTGTTACAAGTGTCCATGCTGCATTTGACCGTTTAGAAATTCTTGGCATCCCTGTTTTCAAAATGATTAGCGTGAAAAGTTCATTTTTGGAAACGATTGATCGACTTTGTCAGGAAGTTCTTCTTCAAAAAAGTGAAACGTCAAAAATCACAGCAGGGATCATCGTTAATTTCAGTGAAACACCTGAAATGAATGAAAGCTTCGAACGCTTAGCGAAAATTTTACACGCTCACTACATCCAAGCAGATGACAGTATTCTTTTGTATACCACTCAAGGAGCCATCCAGAATGCACTGATGTTGTCAGAGTTTCAAGATCTTGCTGGAAAACTAAGTGGTGAAATTGCTTTCGGCAGTGGTGGAACTTTAACAGCTGCAAAGGAAAACGCGGAGAGCGCACTTCGGTATATGCAAACGGAAGAGCAGCCTGGCCTTTACTTGCTTGATGATAAAAAAGAGTTACAAAATCTTTTATCAGCCAATGTGAATCCGATAGAATTACGCGTGATTGAGCCCTTATTAAGTGAAATCGCGGAAAAAACTGCCCTAAGCCCTGCTGTACTTTCTAAACTTGCACTGTTCGGTCAGAGTCAACAATCCACGCAATTCACTGCCAATGACTTAGCCAGCCACCTCGGTGTTTCTCGGCGTACAGCAGAACGAACTATTAAAAAGTTGCTTACGGGTGCTTATGCAAATACGGTTGGCGAGGAAATGACTTATCGACAAGGAAGACCCAGAGCCGTCTATGAATTGAACTTTCCGGTGTATTAATGAAAAAAAAGGCTGCCCAGGAAATCAGTTAGTACCTGATGTTCTGGACAGCTTTTTTTATGAATGAACGGGCATTTGCTCTTCTTCTAAGGACGTACCACTAAGCAATTTCTTTTCTTCTTCATCGACACGCAGTTTTTCTTCTGCTGACATTTTCACAATAGAGAAGCCAGTCAACGCATAGATGATGGACAGGATTGGTACGACGAAGTTGATAATCGCATACGGACCGTACTCTGTTACCCCAACACCTAATGTACCGAGGATGAAAACACCACATGTATTCCAAGGGATAAATACGGAAGTTAGTGTGCCGCCATCTTCAAGCGCGCGAGACAAGTTTTTCGAGCTAAGGCCTTTTTCTTTGTACGCTTTACTAAACATTCTTGCTGGAACAACGATTGAAATATATTGCTCAGCACATGTAGCATTCGTCATGACACATGCACCGATCGTTGAAATGATCAATGAAGATGTCGATTTTACAACTTTCATGAGCTGGGTCATAATAGCTGTCAACATACCTGAGTACTCCAAAATCCCACCGAACGTCATCGCAACTATCGTCATCGATACCGTATACATCATCGAATCCAAGCCACCACCATCGAACAAGTTATCGACTAACGCATTACCTGTTTTAATAGAGAAGCCTTCTTGCAGCGCCGTAAGGGCACCTGTTACTGAACCACCTTGAATGAAGATTTGACATAAGAAGCCCATAATAATTCCTACAATCAATGCAGGAACAGCGGGAACTTTAAGTGCAACCATTAAAATAACTGCAAGTGGTACAAGCAAAAGCCAAGGAGAAATCAGAAAACTTTCTTGCATAACCTTAGACGTTTGTGTAATTTTGTCCATATCTAGATTTCCATCTGCAAAACGTCTACCTAGCACAGTGAATACACCAAAAGCGATGACGAGTGCAGGAATCGTTGTATATAACATGTGTTTAATATGATCAAATAGATCAGTTCCCGTTAAACCGGAAGCTAAGTTCGTTGTGTCTGAAAGCGGTGACATTTTATCCCCAAAATAAGCACCAGAGATGACAGCTCCTGCTACCATTCCCGCTGGAATTCCCATACTTAGTCCAATTCCCATTCCTGCAACACCAATCGTAGCCATCGTAGACCACGAGCTACCGATCGCAAGTGAAACAATTGAACAGATGATCATGATTGCAACTAAGAACCAAGCTGGTGTTATTAGCTTAAGCCCGTAGAAAATCATAGTGGCAACAATTCCGCCACCCATCCAAGCACCAATTGTGAGTCCGACGAGCATAATAATAACAACAGCCGGTAGTGCAAGACGAATTCCTTTGTACATCATTTCCTCGATTTCTATCCAAGTGAAGCCATATTTCCAAGCGACAAGTGATGCAATTGAAGTGCCTACAATGAGCGGCATATGAGGGCCTTGTTTTAGCCAAACTACCGTGACTAGCATGACACCAATCATTATGACCAACGGTAGAATTGCCATCCAAAAACTAATTTCTCTTTTTTCACGTATTTTTCTTTGTTTCATAGCGTGCACCCCCATAAAAATGTCAGACTAGAACCAAATGTCGCTTAATAGTCGTTAATGGAATAATAAACGCGCTTTTCTGCATTGTCAATAGTTTTTCTGTAAACGGTTACAATGGTATACTGATTAAAGTACAGTCATCTTTCATATGTTCAAACTCCCCTTCCCAGATATTGATAACGATCTGGGTACAATTCTATAGAATAAAGGTGGTTACTCCCTATGAAAAAGGAGCATAAAAAGGAGACATTCTGGCACTTCATCCTCCGGTATCTGTTCATCGCGTTTGGTGCCGGCTTAGCAGCAGTTGCTCTTGAGTTGTTTCTAATACCCAACTCCGTCATTGATGGTGGGATTATTGGAATCTCACTGATCATCAATTACTTAACCGATGTCCCCTTCGGAATTCTGATACTGATCATCAACCTTCCGTTCGTCTTTTTCGGGTACAAGCATATTGGGAAAAACTTTTTCCTGTCATCCACTTTCGCTATTGTGTTTTTAGCGGTCATTGAATTTCCATTAAAAGCAGTAGGTCCATTCGTGACTGATCCACTGCTTGCAACGGCTTTCGGAGGCATCCTTCTTGGTGCAGGTGTCGGAATCGTCATCCGAAATGGTGGTGCCCTCGATGGTACTGAAATATTAGGGATCTTGTTGACGAAGAAAATTCCCTATTCCGTCGGGGAGTTTGTCATGTTTCTGAATATCTTCATCTTTGGATGGGCTGGTTTTGTCCTAGGTCCTGAAAAAGCCATGTATTCCATTTTAACCTATTACATAGCAGCGAAAGCCATTGATGCCGTAATTCAAGGATTTGACGAGACGAAAGCAGCAATTATCGTTTCGGATGAATTCGAAGAGATGGCGGCGGCGATTGCAAAGCGTTTGGGTCGTTCCGTCACGAAGTTACATGGTAAAGGCGGGTATAGCGACAACGAAAAAGATGTGATCTATGTAGTTGTTACGCGTCTTGAATTGACGAAGTTAAAAGAGATTGTCCATGATATCGATCCCTCTGCGTTTACGACGATCATGGATACGCAAGAAACACACGGTTCCCGTTTCAAGTCTGCAATCCATTAATGGCATGACCTTTCCCTTTCACCCGGGAAAGGTTTTTTGTCGTTTCACTTATTGTGTTTTTACTGTATAGACCCCCTCCTGACTAAGCATCCTGATTAGTATTAAGTGAACGGAGGGTTACGATGCAGATGGTTACACAGAAAGGATGTTCCATTCGAAGGGATTATGCGCGGTCCCTTTGGTTGCTTCTTATTTTGTCGCTTATAGATGCAGGAGTGACAGATTTCGGGCTTCATCAAGGATTGATTCAGGAAGCAAATCCTTTAATGGCTGTTGTCTATGAATTGAACAGAGTCGGTTTTTACTTCATCAAATTAGGATTGCCGATTAGTCTATTTGTGCTTCAACCATTTGTATCTCAGTCTTCTCTCGTATACAGATTCCTACAAGTTTCGGTTCTTCTCTATATAGGAATAACATGTATGCATGGATATTGGTTACTCATTCACTTTTCAACTTGAACGTCCCTGGTTTCACCTGAAATCCTGTTGGTGCTATACTGTCCATACCACAACTTTGTGAAATGGCGGGTACATATATGAAACAAACTATAGGAATTCTCGCGCATGTCGATGCCGGGAAAACAACATTTTCAGAACAACTTCTCTTTTTGACCAAGCAAATCCGTGAACGTGGACGAGTGGATCATCAAGATGCCTTTTTGGATAATCATTCAATCGAACGGTCTCGGGGAATTACCGTATTTGCTGAACAAGCGGAGATTGACTATGATGGCAGCTCCTTTACACTCATTGATACACCCGGACATGCTGACTTCTCCCCTGAAATGGAACGAGCGGTGCAAGTGATGGATGCGGCGATTGTATTGGTCAGTGCAGTGGATGGCGTACAAGGCCATACCGAACGGGTCTGGCATCTGTTGAGGGAAGCGAATGTCCCCACTTTTCTTTTTATCAACAAAACGGACCGGGAAATCGCAGATGCCGCTGCTATTTTAGGCGAACTCCAAAAGTCCCTATCCCCAGATTGTTTCGACTTGAGCCATATCGCAAGTGATGGAATGATGTCCGAAATGCTAATAGAATGGCTTGCAGAACGGGATGAACCCCTACTTGAACACTATTTGGAATCAGGATATGACGTTGATTACTGGATGGATACGTTAAAAGTTCTTGTGCGTAAAGGAAAAGTCTTTCCTTGCGGGAAAGGTTCCGCTTTGAAGGATATCGGTGTTGAATCCTTCTTTTCATCCTTTGTAGCACTTTTGAATTCTTGTGATCACCCAAAAACCAATCAGCCATTAAAAGCTTCGGTATATAAAATCCGTCATGAAGAAAATGGACAACGAATTACGTTTCTCAAACTACGTAGTGGCACATTGCAAGTACGAGATGAAGTGACTGTCGGAGGACTCGCTGAAAAAATCACGCAGATCCGACTTTATAATGGAACGAAATTCGTTGCAATTCCTCAAGCTATAGCGGGTGATTTAGTTGCGGTTACAGGTCTAACAAATGCCTCTGCTGGAGAAACAATCGGCACTGGTATCGAGCAGATTGCATTCAGTTCAACTCCCGCACTTAAGGCTTCGGTTGAGTACGATACAATGTATTCCAGTAAAGACGTCTGGAACGTCTTTAACATGCTCAATGCAGAAGACCCGACATTACACGCGAGTTGGAATGAGCATAGCCAGGAAATTGAAATCCGTGTGATGGGTGTGATCCAGCTCGAAGTGCTTAAGTACATTGTAAATGAACGATTCGGGCTGAACGTCACATTTGGATCCCCTACAATTCTTTACAAAGAAACGATTTCTTCCCCACTTATTGGTTACGGTCATTTCGAACCGCTCAAGCATTATGCTGAAGTGCACGTAAAAATGGAACCTGCTGCGCGAGGTTCAGGCATCTTATTCACATCCATTTGTCATACAGATGCGCTCTCCCCTGGTCATCAGCGTGTCATTGAAAAACACCTTTTCGAGCGCGACCATCATGGAATCTTAACGGGATCCCCACTTACTGACGTTGCAGTTACTCTACTTACTGGACGCTCTCATAACGAGCATACATCTGGCGGTGATTTTAGAGAATCGCTGTTTCGCGCACTTCGTCAAGGGTTGGAACAAGCAGAAAACCTACTACTCGAACCGTATTATGCGTTTAAAATGAAAGTCGACAGCGATTATATCGGAAGAGCATTGACAGATGTGCAAACGGCACATGGTACATTCCTAGCCCCTGAGACTTCAGGCAACCAAACCATTGTTACAGGAAGAGTACCTGTTGCAACATTCATGAATTACAGTACCGAATTCGCTTCCTATACAGGTGGAAAAGGCGTCCTCATTCTGACGTTGGATGGCTATGGTACTTGTCACAACCCCATCGAAGTAATGGAACAGATTGCCTATGACAAATCAGCGGATCCAGAGTACTCCTCTTCTTCGGTCTTTTGTGCGAAAGGGAAAGGATACACCGTTCCATGGACAGAGGCTAAAGCTGCGATGCATTGTGACGTGGAGTAGGAAAGGAGTGATTTCATGAAACGAATGATCATTACAGGATACAAACCTCATGAGCTCGGAATTTTCGATGCAAATCATCCGGGTGTGAATATCATAAAACGGGCACTCGCTGATAGAATTCAAGGTCTAGTCGATAATGGACTGGAATGGGTGATCATCAGCGGCCAACCTGGTTGTGAGACATGGGCAGGTCAAGTCGTTGGAGATTTGAAGGACACCTATCCTAACCTTCAACTTGCGCTCATCACTCCTTTTCTGGAACAAGATAAAAATTGGAACGAAGCGAAAAAGTTGGATTACGAGGAGCTGCAACTACTTGCAGATTATCAAGTGAGTTTAACAAAACGTCCGTATGATGCCCCTTGGCAATTTATAGAGCGTGACAAATTTCTTCTAAGAAATTCAGATGGACTTCTAGTCGTATACGATGAAGAAAACGATGGCTCTCCGAAGTTCATGAAACGAATGGCTGAAAAATTTGCAGAGAAGCAACCTTACGAAGTGTTGACGATTTCTGCAGATGATTTACAACTGATTGCGGAAGACATTCAACGTGCGGAACAAGACTCTTTCATAGATTTTTAATCAGAATCTGACCAATTGTCCATACACAAAAGGCAGCGTGCCAATGCACGCTGCCTTTTGTGTATGGATTAAAGAATTGAAGTAGTCATTAGAATCATGGACATGAAGAAAATCGTCATGTAGTTCACGGAGTATAAGAACATCCAGTGAGCCCATTTGTAATCATCTTTCATGAACAATCCAGCAATCGCTAACACGAAGAAACCGATATTCAACAACGTAGTGAGTACGATGAATCCTGTACCAAATGCAGCTAAGAAGAAAGGAAGTGGTAACAAACATGCGGTATAGACGATCGACTGACGCTTGGTCATTGGAATTCCCTTAACAACAGGTAACATAGCAACACCTGCTGCTCGGTATTCATCCACTTTCTTAATTGCGATTGCAAACGTATGTGGCATCTGCCAGATGAAGAGGACGATTGCTAAGACAATTGGCACCATGTGATAAGACGGTCCAACCGCAGCCCATCCGATTAGCGGTGTGACGGCACCTGAAACACTACCGATAACCGTATTCAGCGTATACTTACGCTTCGACCACATCGTATATAGGACAACATAGGTGAACCATCCAACGAACCCATAAATTGCCGCGCTCGGAGCAGCTGCGTACAATAAAAGAACACCAACAATCGATAATCCAATTCCGATTTTAAGAATCGTCTTCATCGAAATATTACCGGTTACAGTTGGTCGTTTTTGTGTTCGCGCCATCATTCTGTCCAGGTCGACTTCATACCAGTTATTTAATGTAAGTGCACCTGCCATCAGTAGCAAGCTGCCTGCCATTGTTAAGAAAAATAGTGAAATGTATTCTGCAAATGTGCCTCCATAGAAATAGATAGCAAGCCAGAATCCCGCAAAAACAGGAAGAACATTTGCAATCAGCACGGGTCCTTTGAATAAATATTTCAAGTCACTAGCAAGCGTTGTAGATGCATGCCGTTCCTTTTCAAGTGTTCGTTCCATTGTTTTTTGCATAAGTTCGCATCCTTTAAAGAATGATATATAGTGTGAAGACATATTTCCTTCATTCTACTATATCATCTTTGATGCAAAAACAGAAAGACCTGAAATGAAGAAAATGTGACATTTTCCTAAGGTGAACACAATTGAACGCTTAAAAATTCAAAAAGTGCTAAATCAGTGATACGTATACGTCACGGTGACAGTCGCTTCTATTTCAAGCGTTCCAGACTCAATTAGGGGAGCGGCACTCATTTTTAACTGATGGATTGCAATAGGCACACTCACGTTTCTTGAATTTTCTTCAATGTGGACAGGAACTCGGTTCAGTACTACTTCTGCAGCAGATGCCAGCGCTTTTGCGTGATTATGTGCTTGCTCGACAGCTTTATGCAGGGCAAGCTCATACAGGTCTGAAGCATTGGCGATTCCGAATTGAATGGAAGATACTTCAGTTGCTCCAGCCTGGATCGCTGCATCAATGACCTCTCCAATAATTGAAATTGTTCTCACAGTCACTTGCAGCTGATGATGAACTTCATATTCCCTGAATCGTTGCTGCCCATCGATATAATCATATTGTGGTGACACTGTGTAAGCAGTGGTCTGAATATCATCGCGTTCTATTCCTTGAGATAGTAACCTATCAATCACCGATTGCGAGCGCTTCGTATTCTCGGATTGTGCATCTGTTAACTGTTCAGCATGAGTTGTAATTCCAAGTTGTATTGTGACGAGATCTGGTTTTCCGGTTACCTTCCCCAGTCCTGTGACGACCATTGTTTGGTTGCATGAGTCACTCATTCACATTCACCCTTTCTATTCGTTACGTTTTTGTTCCCCTTGCTCACTTATCCTATTCATCACTCACGCATTTCGTTTTGCAGACGAATTACAGGGAATACTTAAAACACTTGAAAGGAGTCGTTATTGATGAAACCTATAGTTTCAAATTCTTCTACGAATTAGAGCAAATTAGCTCGCTCAGTGTTGGTCCCCATAATCGGTGGCTCCATTACAGGTTGGCTTGCGAACCGTAGTACTCAGAAGCAGTATGCTAAGCTGGAAAAACCATCGTTCAGTCCACCTCCTCACGTCTTTCCAATTGCTTGGACTGCATTATATGGATTGCTGGGGTACGCAAAATATCGAGCAGAACAGCACTCCAATCCGGAGGACGTCCGTAAAGTACTAACTCCCTACGAACTTCAATTGGGATTAAATTACATTCGGTCTTTCCTTTTCTTCAAATGGAATCTAAGAGGTACTGCTCTCATAGAAATGACAATGTTGTTTGCGATGGTGTCATTGACTGCTTATGAATTCAACAAAGTAGACAAGCTTGCTGGTAAGTTACTCGTTCCTTACCTAGAATGGATTTCGTTCGCGTGGGCATTAAATTATTCAATTTGGAACTTGAACAAATACTGATTTCTAACCTTTTTCATCTTGCAGGATACGTTCCTTTCAATTTTGGGTATAGAACGCATAAGGACTATTGCACTCATAGTTGGCGATAAGGGGTTATGCTTATGAAATGGCGCGGACGAAGAGAAAGTTCAAATGTAGAAGATCGGCGTGGTCGAGGTGGAACAGCGATTGTAGGAGGCGGTATTGGTACAGTCGTCATTGCACTCGTTGTTCTTTTCCTTGGCGGAGATCCATCAGAATTGCTCGGTGCAATTTCTGATAGTGACACAAATCAGTCTCAACCATACGAAGAAACAGCTGAAGAACGCGAACTCGCTGACTTCGTTTCGGTCGTCTTAGCAGACACAGAAGATGTCTGGGGCGAAGTGTTTACTGAACAAGGGATGACGTACAAGGATCCTACACTTGTCATGTATACTGGAAGCGTCCAGTCCGCTTGCGGAACGGCAAGTTCAGCAGTAGGTCCCTTTTACTGTCCAGGTGACGAAAAGCTCTACATTGATTTAAGTTTTTACGATGAACTAAAGTCTAAGTTCCAAGCACCCGGTGACTTCGCGATGGCTTATGTTATTGCTCATGAAGTGGGACATCACGTTCAGAAGCAACTGGGTACGAGCGATAAGATGAATGCACTTAGAAATCGGTTAAGCAAAGAAGAATATAATCAGTATTCAGTAAGGCTCGAATTACAAGCTGACTATTATGCTGGAGTTTGGGCAGGACGAGCAAAACAACAGAACTTGCTTGAAAAAGGTGATTTACAAGAAGCCTTAACTGCAGCAAGCGCTGTTGGAGATGATACGATTCAAAAGCGTTCTCAAGGTTATGTAGTCCCTGAAAGCTTTACGCATGGTACATCCAAACAACGTCAAGATTGGTTCTACAAAGGTTTTGAAACCGGAACAATTGAAGGCGGCAATACATTTGCTGGCCTAGAGTTTTAAATTCACAAGAAAAAACGTTGGGATCTGTCAGTTTAAGACAGATCCCAACGTTTTTATCGGCTTGGTTTTACAACATGAGCATATGGATTCGACTTTCCATCTAGTAAATCTTGAATAATGGATGCTCCTGCCATGGAATAGCACGTACCATTCCCTTCAAAACCTAGTAAATAATAGACATTGTCTTGATGAGGGGCAACCCCCATGAAAGGCAACCCATCTTTTGAAATGCCGAATAACGAATTCCACGCATCGTCAATTTCAACATCCAACTTCGGAAACATTTCTTTGATTTCATCCAGGATTTCCTGACCTTTTCGTTGGATGATTTCAGGATCATCATACAGATCACTCGACTTTTCATCGAGTCCGCCTGCAATCATTCGACCACCCGGAGCTGTGCGGAAGTATAGGTATGGCTTTTTAGTTTCCCACACCATCACATTATCCTTCCAGAACTCACCTTCTATCGGTTTCGTCGCAATTGCAAACGTCTGATTGATTTGCGCTTTTCCATTCAGCTCGCTATACAACTTACTATAGCCCGTTGCGATAATGATCGCGTCAAATGAAATCGTAGAGCCTGACTCTGTTCGGATCGAGTCTTCCGTCATAGAATCCATATCGACCGATGTGTGCTCATAATAGGTCACGCCCATCTTTATGTTTTCTTCCGTCAATGCTTGTATGAACTGATATGGATTCACTTCGGCATCATACCACGTTCGTAATGCTGCTGGTTTGTCGATGCCATACTGTTCGACCAGTGACTCATGATCCAAAAATTCTGCCGGAAAGCCATGTTTTTTCAAATAGCTGTATTCCCTTTTCAACTTATCCGCATCATCAGGAGTGGAAGCATAGTAAATACTATCGCGCAATCGGTATCCTGTGATTTCAGGCAATTCCGATGCAATCTCCGTCAACTGATTCATAGCCTCGAGACACATTTTGTAAAATAAAACAGCATCTTCTTCTCCAATTCGATCTACAAATTCAGAGAGCATCGTATCGCTCGCATATTGAAGAAGCCCTGTATTTGCAGAACTGCTCCCTTTTCCAATTTCAGCACGGTCGATGACAGTCACTTGCTTACCTGCAGAAGCCAACTTATATGCAGCTAACGTTCCTGACATACCACCGCCAATGATTACATGAGTAGCATGATGGTCTTCTTGAAGCGAAGGAAATTTACCGGCTGGCGTTGCCGTCTTATTCCAATACGTTTGTCCCGTTGTCAATTTCATATGTATCTTCCTCTCGTTATACGTTCAACTCCTACATTCATTCCCGCGAATTGAGTGAACGCAAACCTGATTAGAAAAAGAATTTATTCATTGACACTGCTTCTAATTGAAACTTGTTCCACGGCAATCGCTACAATCGTTCCGGTGATCAGCCCGTTCGACAAAACAGATGCTAGAACAGCTGGTAACTGCGCAAAACTGGTGGAAGGGACAAACATAATACCAACACCCGTCATGAGACCAATCGCCACGGCCTTTCTTGCACGCTCTTTTGCAGGATCTTCATCCAGCTCTGAAAAAGCCATGGATACCATCTTCGTAAAGATTGCAAACGTTACAGCATATGCAACTGGTGCAGGTAACGCTGCAAAGACAGCCATAATTGCCGGGAAAAACGTAATCGCGACAATGAGACCACTTCCTACAATAAATGGTACAATCGATACCATCCCTGTAGTCCCAACGAATCCCGCTGCCCCTGAAATCGGAACTGGTCCAATCGCAGAAAATACGCCAGATAGCAAATGATTCACTCCTGAGATGAATGACCCTTGACGAACACGATCCTCGACTTGCATGGCGAATTTCTGCTTCATCAAATTTTCCATTACTCGTATAGAAGCAAGCATATTAGCAATTAATAAAAAGGTGATGAAAACAGCAGTTACAGCAACACCACCATCCCAAACTGGTGGTCCATACACAAACAGTTGCGGCAGTTGGATAACATGCTCCGTACCGACCTCAATACGTGGAGCACGTCCGATAACTGCGAAGATTACCCATCCAATAATAATCGATAGCAATACAGCGTATTTCGATACCCACTCCCTCTTGTTCCCCATCGCAACAAAAGTGATGAGCAATACAAGGAAACTCCCGGCAACGATTCGCAGATCGATGACATCATCTGCGGACTCCACGCCTACCATCCCTTTCAAAAAAGTACCGCTCAATTGTAAAATGAGCAACATTAAATAGGTGAATGTGATAGCAGGTGTAAATAGTTTTTTCATCTTCGTAATGACGCCTGCTGCAGCGAGTATTATAAACAGAACTCCACTGTATAGCATGCCACTTTGAAGCGCCTGTAGTGCATCGTGTGGTGTGCTGTAGAAGACACCAACCATTCCGGCGTACACAACAAAAATCCCCCACCACAATCCTGCTGGGCCTTCATTGATTGGTAATTTATGACCAAAAAATGCTTGCAATAGACATGCAATACCTAACACAAAAATTGTCCGTTGTAAAAATAGTGCAGTGTCGCCTGAATCCATTCCAAATACATGTGCAATTGCAATTGGTGCAGCAATCGATGAAGCCATTAAAAATACAGCCCATTGTATGCCACCTGCAAGTTGTTTCATAAGCAATTCCTCCAATAATTCCACTCAAATTTCCGTCTTTCAGTATACCATGCAATTTATTAGTAAGTGGGCTCGTCTTTGAATTTGAAATGCACATTATCGCTTGAATGAAAGCGGTTCGGGGTACAAGATAGGTATAGAACAATCGAGAGAGGAAGTGTTTTTATGGGATCCCAATTTGACGAAATGCGGCAACGACTTCAACATATAGGAAATCTGTCCAACTACATCGAAGAGTTATTCACAAAACTACCCGGTAATTTAATTTCAGACAAACAACGAAAAAAGATGATGGACATCATGATGGATGATGATGTCCTACAAAATTTGTTGGAGGGTTTGAAAAATCCACGACCTCCGCGCTTTGTACTAGTCGGGAGAACTGGTGTGGGGAAAAGTAGTCTCATCAATGCGTTAAGTGGTCGTTATTTAGCTGAAGTGAGTGACGTCGAAATTGGAACAAGTGAAGCTAAGCGCTATGCCTATGAAGCAGATGGACATGTCTTCTTTGAAGTGATTGATACGCGTGGTATCGGGGAATCTGAGTTGTTCAATACCAAAGCTGATGACACGTTAAAAGACGTCCTACTGTCGTTCGAGCCGGATGCCGTTCTCTTTTTACAGAAAGCAACAGAACGTGCTCATATCGATAAAGATGTAGCAATAACGAAAAAAATTATGAAAAAAGCAGCTGATGGCCTTCCTCTGATTGCCGTCATTACTCAAGTGGATGATTTAAATCCTTCCCGTGAGAAAGAACCAGAACGCTATCCTACAACAAAACTTCAACTGATCGATGAAAAAGTAGAACAGTTAAAACGGATTTTTGAACAAAACAATTTAGAAGCTGCAGCTTTGCTACCCGTCTCTTCGTACATAGAATGGTCGGATGTTGAAGAGGCTAATCGGGCAATAGAATTCGACGGACGCTTTGGAATCGAGGAACTGATCGATTTTTTGGAAGACAGCCTGGACGTCCGGGCAGCGATCCATCTAGGGTTATCGATCCGACTCAACACCATCTCTGAACGGATTGCACATCGCTTTATAAAAGTGTTTACCGCATTGGCGGGTACCGTAGCGTTAAGTCCGATAATTGCAACGGACATTGCAGTACTCCTTGCTTTGCAGTCGATTTTACTTATGATCATCGCTTATCTATCGGGCCGTGAACTTGACTTTAAAACAGCGCGTGAAGTTCTGGTTTCTTTAGGTGGCATCGGTGCTACTGGTTTCACTTTGCGCATGATTGCCCAGCAAGGGAGTAAATTTGCGAACTTAGTTGTCCCTGGAGCAGGTTCTGCACTAAGTGCAAGTATCGCAAGTGGCGGAACGTATGCAATCGGAAAAGCCGCCATCGCTTACTTCTTGCGTGACGCAGATGAAAAAGACTTAAAAGATATCGTAAAACATGCACGACATGACTACGAAAAAACTATGTAAAAAAAGGATGAGCTCATCGCTCATCCTTTTAAAATTAGAATGTAATTGTTTCAGGAGATTCGCCTTTTTTGTTCATAACACGAATCGCATCAGGGCTGACTTTTAAAATCACTAAATTAGGATCCTCTGGACCGTCGAACCAAGGTTTCATATGTTCGTTCCATATCTTTTTCTTCAATCTTACTTCGTCTGAAATCGTTACCGTCCCTGCTATTTCAAGATAAGCATCCCCATACCCTTCATCATTGTAGCCTAAAAGAATGTGTGTATTGGGATTCTTCTCGAGTTCATCAACTTTTTCAGTTTTCTTTGAAGTAGCTGTGTACAAAGTAAAGTCTTCATGGTAAAACGTCATATATCTACTAAAAGGTTTGTTCGCTTCCACTGTTGCCATTGTTCCGACATGACTACTATCCATAATTTTTTTTGCGATTTCTTTTGCGTTCATGTGAGCCTCTCCTTTTTGTTCAGTTAGCTTTAGTGTTCCTTCAAACCACTAAACCTAAACATAAAGAAGTTCATGATGATTATCGATTAATAGATGATTTAGGCGTTGCAAGTGTAATTAGCCAACCAATCGCAGCCCCTACAAGGGCAGGGAGCAACCAGCCAATCTGTTGTTCATGCAGTGGTAAATGCTCCAACACATTCACAACAGGCTCAACTACAATACCGCCACCGGCCAGTCCATCAAAAATACTAACTAATGCCGTTCCGAACAATGCTAATGCATAAACAATAGGCCGTCTTCCAAATGCATTATCCACAAACGATAACAGCATTAACACAATTGCTAATGGATAAATCATCAGTAACACCGGGATAGAGAGTGAAATCAACTGAGTCAAACCAACGTTAGCAACGATTGCACTAAACACGGCAAATATTAAGACAAAAGTTTTATACGATAACTTTTTGAACACTTGTGAGAAAAACTGAGCACAAGCAGATACGAGTCCGACCGATGTAGTCAAACATGCAAAAAGTATAGTTATCGCTAATATAATCGGCCCAAATGATCCATATAACAATTTAGATGCTAGGGATAAGACAATCCCTCCATTTTCTTGGAGTCCAATCGTCTCAATGCTTGTTGCACCTATATAACCTAATGATATGTAGACAAAGCTTAATCCGATTGCAGCGATACTTCCTGCTAGAATCATGGATTTCATGAGACCTTTTGACGTCTTAACGCCTTCAGAATGAATGGCCGTAGTAATAACACTTCCGAATATTAAAGCTGCGATAACGTCCATTGTTAAATAGCCTTCAACAAAACTTTTAAAGAACGGATGTGCACCAAATTTTTCATCCGGGTTACTAATTGGACCAATTGGATTCACAAAACTTTTGATTGCTAGTAACGCAATGACTAGGAACAAAATGGGAGTTAAGAACTTTCCAATACGATCTACGAGTTTGGCAGGATTCAATGCAAGTACCATCGTAATCACAAAAAACAGAATACTGAAAACAATTAAAGGCCATTGCGCACTTGCTAGCTCTTCTGACAAAAATGGGCCAATGCCAATTTCATAGGAAACAGTCGCAGTTCTCGGTATTCCAAAAAATGGTCCTATTGCTAAATAGACAATCATTGAAAATACAAGTCCGAAAACAGGATGCACTCGATCCGCTATAGAGCGCAAATCTCCACCTGCATGTGCAATTGCTAAAATTGCTAAAAGGGGCAACCCCACTCCCGTAATTAGGAAGCCGAACATAGCAATAGCAAGGTCACTTCCAGCTAATTGTCCAAGTTTAGGCGGAAAAATAATATTTCCTGCACCAAGGAACAAGGCAAATAACATGAGTCCAATGACAAAATTCTTTTTAAACGTCAATACCTTCACAACTCCTCAACAATCTTTAAATATATGCATTTGCGTTTCTTTTCTCACTTCAAAGCCTAACAAACATTTGCAGAATTATAAAGGATTTTGTTGATATTTAGTTGGGTATAGTAAAGTAGAACCAATTAGTTGCCTTCTTCAACCAGGCTCTTTAAAATACTTTATTGGGAAAACAATTATGGAGGTCGTTTTATATGAATAAATTAGTACTAGTTGGAGCATTGTCGATTTTGTTGGCCGGATGTGCGAATAATGAATCGGCCCAAGAACAAGAAGCCCCTGATAACACTACAAGCTCTTTAGAAGAGAACTCCGAGAATATAGCACCAGAGGATAATAACGAAGCTGAAGAGGAAGCATCTGATCCAGCATCTCAAGATAACGAACTTGACTCTTACGAAGAATACAGCACAATCGTGGATGTTGCAGACGTGAATGGTCTTAAAGGCGTCGTTGAAACAGACAACCCTGGAACTCGTGTTATTCTCTTCGAAGATGAAACCGGCAAGAAAACAGTAAAGAGTATCTTTATTAAAAACGAAAATCGTCTAAAAGTGATTTCTCTGGATAACGACGGCATGTTGTATAACGAGATACTTAAATAATCCACAAACAAAGCCCATTCGCTATACTGCGAATGGGCTTTGTTGTGAATCACTTCAAATAGCTACGTGCTCCTGAGAACTCGGAGCGATATGGTTCTGCATCAATCGAGAGGATTTCAACCGTTTTCTTAGGTTTTGGAGAATGGATCATTTTTCCGTTGCCAATAAACATGCCAACATGATGGACATTTCCTTTGCCATTGTTATAAGCAAAGAACAATAAGTCACCAGGCTGAAGGTTACTTTTCTTAACAGCTATCCCATGAGTAGCTTGAACACTAGCGTCTCGCGGAATATCGATGCTATGCTGTTTGTACACAGAATATGTGAATCCGGAGCAATCCAAACCGAATCCAGAAGTTCCGGCCCATAAGTAAGGCAATCCATTAAACATTTTTGCCGTTGCTAAAATGTCCCGGTTTGTTGGAACTGGTATCTTACTACCTTTTTCAAGAACTCGAACCTCTTGTTTTCGAACGTATTTTGCACCATCTGTTGCTGTTTGAACTTTAACACAATTCCCTTGTACGTCGAGAACTGGGAGAATCGTATTGAAGCTGATTTCCATGAATGGGCGGGCCGTTGTTTCACTATGATACAAGTTTGCAATTGGCGCTTTCACCATGGTTGTCGCGCACTGGCCGTAGTCTGCAAATGACGCCTTAATATGCGATGATGGGACCCAACCTGGGTACCCTGCTTTATTTTTAGGAGAGTACTGGTCTTTTACCACGACTTGCATCCAACTTCCTGAAGTCTTAAGTACAACTACTTCTTGGCCGTATAGTGCCTGCGTTTCTGTCTTACCAACTAGCCATTGTTTTTGTGGAATCGTCATCGTTTTCGTCCATTTACGAATGTCCGATTGTGCAGAAACCGCCGGGCGGTCAATGAGTCTCGCAGCATCCGGAGTCTTCCATAATGTCGTAACTGCAACATCTACATGGTATGTCTTATTTGCTACTGGACTGAAACACGTTAACGCTTCCTAGGATTCGGGTTTAAGGAGTTGCGCAAGGAAAATCCCGAAATGAGCGCGTGTTAATGTCAGAGCGGGTTTAAATGTATGATCCTGATAACCAAATGTAATATTGTTGGCGAATAGAATTTCAATAGAAGGAGTTGCAAAACTTTTAACGTTCACATCTATAAACTGAAACTTTTTAGCTGTGCTAGTTGGTGCTAAGTCGAATGCACGGACTAAGACTGTCGCCATTTCAGCACGTGTTAAAATAGCATTTGGATTGAATTGTTTTTTCAAGTTTCCGACCATGATGTTTTCGTCAACTACAGTTGCAATGATGTCGTAACTAAGAGACCCCTGTTTGACGTCTACTACTGGTGTTGCAGGACGATTCATCGTGTCCAATTTCAATGCACGAACAAGCATTTTAGAAGCTTCAAGTCGTGTAATGGAACGATTAATGCCATATGCAACATGTGAGCCTGATTTGATAATTCCTCGTCCAGCGAGAAATTCAAGCTATGCTTTCGCAGAATACTGATCACCGACGTCGCTAAATACCTTGCCTGCTGAAGCGGGGTTAGCCATTGAGAATATAAGAGCAACGATAAGAAACGGTAAGATGATTTTCTTGATCATTAGAAGCCTCCTGATAGGTTACGTACATATACCGTACACGAATCAGAGGCTTCTGCATATACATTTTTCAGAAAACTACTTCTTGTTTATTCACTCTAAAATTGCAATGAGTCGGTTCACTTCCCTGACTCCTATTTCCTGCCATTTAGATTTATCTGGAATTCGTCCGTCTTTGTCGACAGGCTCCTGAAACTGATTGAACGTGGATGTTAAAAGTGAACTATCTTCAGACTCAAAACCGATATTTACTACGTGTTTAATGATGAAGGGAGTTTTAAATTGAATGGAAGCATTATCTTCGTCCAACATTCCTGCGATTACGTCAAACGGAGCTCGAATGTATATAGTTTCACCTTCTTCACGGTTTAGGACTCTATCAAAGTATCCCGTATGATAATCCCAGTTCCCACCTAAGTGATAGCCGCTTTCTTCGAGGCGGTTTTTCATGATTCCGTATAGTGTTTTTCTTCCTTCTAAACCTGTTTTTAACTGTATCAAGATGAACACTCCTTTTTCACAAGTTATTCTTAGTGTCACCTTCTAACTTCGTTTCATACTTACAATGGAACTGTAAAAACAAACTGTGCTATAATCATTTTGTGACCAGGTATTGATAGTGACTGCTAACTAAAAAAATATAATAAAACGATTTCAAGGGGGCCACTGAATTATGGAAGATCTGTTGAAACTAAAAGGAAAAAATATAGTTGTAATGGGTGTCGCAAACGAACGCAGTCTTGCGTGGGGAATTGCGAAAACACTTTTTGATGTAGGGGCAAATGTCATTTTCACCTATCGTAAGGAGCGTTCCCTAGCAAAACTGGAAAAGGCACTTGAAAAGAATGAATTGACGGCTCGTTTAGTTGCAGAGTGCGACGTAAACGAAGATGAAAGTATTCGTGCTGCATTTGAAAAAATCGGAACTGAAGTAGGCATTATTCATGGTATTGTTCACTCTGTTGCTTTTGCGCACGCGGAAGATTTGCATAACGACTTTGTAGAAACATCACGGGATGGCTATGCATTCGCGCAAGATACGAGTGCCTATTCTTTAATAGCGACAGCTCGTGAAGCGCGTCGCTATATGACTGAGGGTGGTTCGATTATTACGATGAGCTATCTTGGAGCTGAGCGTGTCTTAGATGGCTATAATGTAATGGGAGTTGCAAAAGCGGCATTAGAGTCATCGATGCGTTATTTAGCACATGATCTTGGTAAAGAGAATATTCGCGTGAATGCGGTATCGGCTGGAGCAGTCCGTACGTTGTCTGCGAAGGGTGTTCCTTCGTTTAATACGATTCTTCATCAGATTGAAGAAAAAGCACCGTTGCGTAGAAACATTACACTGGAAGAAGTTGCGAAGATGAGCATGGTCATGTTGAGTGACTTGTCGAGTGGTGTGACTGGCGAAGTCGTCTATGTAGACGCCGGCTATAACATAATGGGGTAATTGTTTGTTAACAATATAAATAGGCTGTTCAGAATGTCAGTGTGAACTGATTTCTGAACAGCCTTTTATAATTTTTCATTGTCATTATTAAAATCGCCTAAAAACAGAATCACTCACTGACTTTCATAAATTTCTTCGTGCCTTTGTTAAGGATCTCGTCGTAGTCGATGTATGCGAAGACGTCTTCGCCAAGTAAATCGCTGAAGTTTTTGAGTTCTGCGATTGTTAGTTCTTCTATGCCTTTTTGCTCTTGTTCGCAATAGATGATGAGACGGCCGACGATGCTGTGAGCGTCTCGGAATGGTGTGCCTTTACTAACGAGATAGTCGGCGACTTCTGTTGCATTTAGGAATCCGGCTTTAACCGCGTTTCGCATTTGGTCCGCATTCACTTGCATCGTGTCTATTATGCTAGACATGATGTCAATACAATCGATGACGGTGTCCACTGCGTCGAAAAATTGTTCCTTGTCTTCTTGCATATCTTTGTTGTACGCAAGTGGCAATCCTTTAAGCGTTGTTAGTAATGCAAATAGCGATCCATAGACGCGACCTGTTTTTCCGCGAATCAATTCCGCAGCATCGGGATTCTTTTTCTGCGGCATGATGCTACTGCCTGTTGAAAATGCATCGGACATCGTGACAAATTTGAATTCTTGACTGCTCCATAGTATTAGTTCTTCACTTAAACGACTTAAATGCATCATAATGATGGAGAAATCTGACATCAGTTCCAATAGATAGTCTCTGTCGCTCACACCATCAATATAATTATCAACAGGCTTCGCAAAACGTAGCAAAGCTGTCGTAACATCACGATCTATTTCATGTGTAGTACCAGCTAACGCTCCACATCCTAATGGGTTTTCATCCATAAGCTCCGCAGCGTTTTCAATTCTTTTCTTATCCCGAGAAAACATTTGAACATATGCCCCAACGTGGTGGCTGAATGTGATAACTTGCGCTCGTTGCAAATGTGTATAACCTGGCATAATCACCTCATTAGCTTGTCCCTTTGCCGCTAATGAATCCATCAAGTTTTGCAACAGGTCCGAGACTTCCTTCGCTTTTGCTTTTGCGTATAGTCTCATATCGACTGCAACTTGGTCATTTCGACTACGAGCCGTGTGCAGCTTCTTCCCTGTTTCACCGATTCGATCCGTCAGTTGTACCTCAACGAACGAGTGGACATCTTCATAATCCCCTTCTACAAGAAGCTTGCCAGATAGGACATCGTGTAGAATCGCTTCTAATCCATTAATGAGCAGTTCCCCTTCATCAGGCGTTAACAAATCGCAATGAACGAGCATTGTGACATGAGCAAGGCTACCTGCAATGTCTTGTTCAATTAGTCGATAATCTACAGGCAAAGATGTATTAAATTGTTCCATACGCTCGTGTTCTTCAGATGAAAATCTTCCACCCCATAGTTTCATGTAGCTTACCCTCCAACCTTATGTATATTTATTAATGTAAATGAATTATAATTCATTTGAAAACTTTTTGCAATCTTCTCTTTCATAGCTTCTCAGCTTGTAAAGTGTTTGTCAAAGAGGTATACTTATTGATACGCAACTAAACAAGAAGCGAGTGATTCTCTATGTTTAATAAGCCAACTTATGAGCAATCCTATAAATTACACAACCGAACCCTTGACGGAATTACGTCAGGGGTTTTTGTTTCCTTACTGCAACTTTATAACTTGGAGGTTATCTATTCATGACAACTACTACACATTCATTGTCATCTCTCATTGCAATATGGGTAAGTCTAATAAGTAACATCTTCCTAACCATCTTAAAAATTATAGTGGGCTATTTATTCCATAGTCCAGTTTTGTTAGCAGATGGCTTTCACAACGCAGGAGACGTAGTCGCGTCGGCTGCAGCACTGACCTCCATGCGTTTTTCTAAACGTCCACCTGATGAGGACCATCCCTACGGTCACGGAAAAGCAGAAGTCATCAGTTCTGCACTCGTTGGTCTGATTTTAGGAGCAGCTGCCATTTACATTGCGATTGAAGCAGTTTTCGCATTCTTTGAAGAACCTGCTAAAGCCAGCGTTCTTGCGTTGTTAACCGCATTCATTTCAATGATCTGGAAGCAAGCCCTCTATTTCTATACGATGCGAATCGGAAAGCAAGAAAATAGTAAAGGGCTCATTGCTACAGCTTACGACCATCTTGCGGATGTCTATGCTTCGCTAGCAGCCGTTATCGGAATTGGTTTAGGGTTAATCGGCTCCTATTATGACATTCCTATTCTTTCCTATGGGGATCCCCTTGCAGGACTAATCGTTGCAGTTCTTGTGCTACGACTAGCGATTCATATTGGTAAAGAAGCGCTGGATATTCTGATGGAAAAGACCGTAAGTGAAGAACGACTGTTAGCATTCAAACAGTTAATCGAAGAAATTCCAGAAGTTAAACGTGTTGACCGGATACGTGCACGTGAGCACGGACATTACGTTCTCGTAGATATTCGTATTAGTATTCCTGCACAACTCACGATCCAACAAGGACACGACGTAACTAGCGCTCTAAGAAACGCTATCAAGCAAGCAAATCCCGATGTCGGTGAAGTCTTGATCCATGTAAATCCATGGTACGATGAGAACGAGTGACTGTGGGTGTTCATTTAAGGTATACTGAAGAGTATTGAAGGAGTTGGATTAAATGATTACTAAATGGATGAAAAATTATATGGCAGAACACGAGTCACAAGAAGGACTTTCCCTGAACCCTCAGCAAAAAGAATTTCTAGAGAAGAAAGAGTTGCTTACATCAGATATTACCGTTCTTGAAGCGCCAGCTTTTGCACCAACATATAGTCTATCGAACAAAGAAACGGATGAGCCGCTAGAAACACCTGCAAACACAGGTAATCTCGCTGTCTCTAGTGTAAAGACACAACCTACTGCTTATCTATTTGCCGAGGAACCATCATTTGCGACTATCGGAATCGATGGCGTTGTTCTGGAAATGGATGATGTCTTTGGAACCATCACTGCATTATTCGGACTCCAGGTACAAAAAAAGCATGGAGAATGGCTTAAGAAATATATCGATGCACAACTCGGAACGGCACCTGGTACACGTAGCCTGATGTTTTCTGCGGATGATGGTCTGTGGGACGTAAATATCGCTCTCGATTATGTAGATGGTTTTCATGAGACCAACACATTCGATGAAACTATTGAGCTTGTTTACAAATTTGTGTTCAAAATGCTCGTCGCTTTAGAGGATGAAGCGTGACTATGACTCAATCGAAACATTTATATACGTTTAGTCGGCATGATGATGAGTACGAGTTATGCCGACTTGAAATGCGTTCTTTTTTTAAAACGGATACGGATGCGAATTACATTAGTAGCAATGTGTTAATAGATCCTAGTAGAAGTGCATTCATGAAAGAGCGGCTTGATGTGTTAATAGAATGCGATTCAATAGAAGAAGTGTCAACTTTCGTTTCTACGTTTGAAGAGGATGGACGTAGTTTTCTAATTCGTTGTCTGAATACGATGTCACTTGGTGAAACTGCTAAAATTGCACATCCAGATCGCCGAAAGATTGAACGAGAAATCGGTCTGGTCATGCCAGGTTATGCTGATTTATCACAACCTGATATTTTGTACGGGATTGTTCAGATTGGCCAGAAATATCAATTTGGCTATTTAACAGAGAGCATATCAGTATGGAGACAACACGTGAAAAAGCCTGAAATGTATTCTACTGCACTTAGCACACGAGTTGCTCGAGCAGTTTCTAATATCGCTGTGCCTCATCCAGAAGGTGTAAAAGCCATCGACCCATGTTGCGGCATTGGCAACGTTCTGGTCGAAGCCTTATCCATGGGAATCGATATGGATGGTCGTGACATCAACCCACTCGCTGTTCTCGGTTCACGAAAAAACCTAGAACACTTCGGTCTAAAGGGAACCGTAACACCTGGACCGATTGAAGAAGCACCCGGACATTACGATGCTGCAGTTATCGATATGCCTTATAACTTGTACACGCATGTAACTCGTGAACAGCAAGCGTCTATTTTACAAGCAGCACGCACGTTGACAGACAGGCTCGTCATCGTCACGATTGAGTCTATGGATGATTTACTCATTGATGCAGGTTTTGAAATTCAAGATCGATGCATTGCTAAAAAAGCACATTTTGAACGTGAAGTTGTTGTGTGTCGCTAATAGAGCGATCACATTTAAAGCAAAACGAGCTAACCTAGTTTTAGGTTAGCTCGTTTTTTCATTCCAACATGGTAGCTGGGCATTATTCAGCAGCTCCATCTTTCAGCCATTTAGCTGTCAGTGTATCTGTATGCAACATCTCTTCAGGTGTCCCTTCAAACAGCACATATCCTCCCTTCTTACCTCCTTCAGGTCCCATTTCAATAACCCAGTCACTAGCAGCGATAAAGTCTAGATTATGTTCAATGATAATAACCGAATTCCCTTTGTTTACAAGGTTTTGGAAAACATCTAATAGCTTGTCGTTGTCTCTCATATGCAATCCTAGTGAAGGCTCATCTAGCAAGTAAATCTGTCCTTCCTTTTTTAAATGGCTTGCAAGCTTTAGCCGTTGCACTTCTCCGCCACTTAACGAACTGGTCGTCTGACCTAAAGTTAAGTACTCCAATCCAACATCGTTCAGCGTATTAACTTTTTTCACTATTTTCGGCAGTTCGAAATAGTTATTCGTCTCAGCGATTGTGAGTTCTAAAATCTCTACAATATTCTTACCTTCATATTTGTAAGAGAGTGCCTCATCAGAATATCGAGTTCCGCCACATGCTTCACAAGTCACTGTCACGGGATCCGCAAATGCTACATCCGGAGTTGTTACTCCTTTCCCTTCACATACCGGACATGCCCCCAGTGAGTTGAAACTGAATAATCCTGCTGGTTGTCCTGAAGTTTTCGCGAAAATTTTACGAATATCATCCATGATTCCCATATAAGTTGCGAGCGTGGAACGACTAGATGTTCCAATGCTACCCTGGCCAACCGCAATGGTTTCTGGATACTTTTCTGTGAAGGTACCAAATAATAAGGAGCTTTTACCAGAACCTGATACACCGCATACAGAGACCAAAACATTCTTCGGAATCTCAACACTTACTTTTTTAAGATTATTAGTTGCTGCGTTCGTTAATGTGAAATAACTATCTGTAGTTCTCGGGTTGTTATTTAACGTCAGTCGATGATCTAAACAAGTTAAAGTCGAGACTTTTTTTAGCCCATCCGGTTCCCCTTGATAGACTACTTCTCCACCACTCGTACCTGCGCCTGGACCCATCTCAATAATTTCGTCTGCTACTTTAATAACGGCTAGATTGTGTTCGATGACGACCACAGTATTATGATTATCTTTCAAACTTTCGAGCATATGAACCAACATCTCGATTTCTTCAGAATGGAGTCCTGCACTCGGCTCATCGAAAATGTAGGTGATATTATTTAAACTACCCCCTAAATGACGAGCAATTTTCACGCGTTGTGCTTCTCCACCAGAGAGGGTACCCATTTTTCTAGATAAACTCAAGTATCCTAATCCTAAGTCAATAAGTTGTTTAACATTTGGAATGGCTTGTTGCGCAATTGATGTTCCTACTGGATCATTAATCTTCGATAACTCATCAAGTAATTCGGTTAGTTCAAGCTGATCATATTCTGCGATATTATATCCATTAATTTTGCACACAAGTACTTTAGGATTCAGTCCCGAACCTTCACAGGTCGGACAAAGTGTGTGGGTAGATACTGCCAAAACATCCTCTTGAGATGTTCTCTTTAACTTCGATACATCCCGATTGATATAAAGTCGTGTGAATCGAGGGAGTAATCCATCCCACTCACTATCATGGGGACCGTCTTTCGTATGGAACGGTGCATAAATTCGTTCCCCTTCGGGTGGCCCATAAACCATTAAGTCATACATTTCTTTTGAAAAGTCCTTAACTGGTATGTCCGGATCGAATAACCCACAAGTCATCATCCAGTTGCCTTGCCATCCTGAAGGAGACAATGGTTTGAATCGAACGGCATGCTCTCGAAGTGACTTTTCTTCATCAATCATCTTGTCTACACTCGGTGCAATGACTTCACCATAGCCATTACATTCAGGACATTTACCGAATGAGCTTTGACTTGAAAAGTCTGTTGCAGAACCTACAGGGGGACTACCAATTCGGGAGAACAGCAAACGGATTAACGGATGAATATCCATATAAGTCCCCACTGTCGAACGCGTATTTCCTCCGATAGGTTTCTGCTCAACTACAACAACCGGACTTAAGTGTTGCATGAGATCAGCTCGGGGTCTTTCGTATCTTGGCATTTGGTTTCTCACATAGAGTGGGTAGTTCATCGTCATTTGCCTTCTACTTTCAGTCGCTAATGTATCAAAGACAACTGAACTTTTTCCCGAACCTGAAAGACCTGTAAACACCGTGATTTTTTCTTTAGGTATGTTTAAATCTACATTTTTTAAATTATTTTCTCTCATTCCTCTTAATAAAATTTCATCTTTTGTTTTTGACACGTACTACTCCTCCTTGCTTATATGTATTTTTTATATACTTGTAACATAGAAAATACCCTTGCAATTACTCCAAGGTGAACGTTTTGCTTAGTAAAGAGTTTCCCTGTTTTTTTCAAGTTTACACACTTAGTTCTCTTTTTCTAAGGTAAGTTAGATATCGATATGAATCTGTTAACATCCACCTAAGCTAATTAAAGTCTTTTCATCTCGCAAAGAAAGAATCCACTTTGACGTACATATCAAAGTGGATTCTTTATAAAGACAAGTATCGTAAATATAGTGTAGATAGAATTATGTCCGAAAAATCTTCTCCATAGATTTTCCTTTCGCCAATTCATCAATCATTTTATCCAAATAGCGGATTTCCCTCATAATTGGTTCTTCAATGTCCTCCACACGGACGCCACAAATCACACCTTTGATTAAAGTTCGCGAAGGATTAAGTTGTGGCGCTTCCGTAAAGAAAGTCTCAAAGTCTGTCTGATTAACAAGACACTCTTCTATCTCTTGCTGACTATAGCCAGTCAACCAACGGATAATTTCATCTACTTCTGCTTGTAGGCGTCCTTTTTTCTCTGCTTTCGTACAATATAGAGGATAAACCTTAGCGAAGCTCATTGTATAAATCTTATGCTTCATAGTGGTCCCACTTCCTTCCTTGGATTATTCACTTAACTCTACTAGCTCCCAAAATTGAGAAGCAGCTTTTGATACCCTCTCATCCTTGGTTTTGATCATGACAGGCTCTACGTAGAAGTCAAACTTTTTTAGTTCATGGACCAGCAATTGTTCCATTGGCACTGCATAAGCCACTCGAGGGATTATAGATAGTCCTAATCCTTTACTCACCATCGCAATGACAGTTGTCAGATCTTTGCTCTCTAACACAACGTTAGGCGTAACGTTCTCTTCGTCAAATGCCCTAAGAATATTTTCATAAAATGAATGGCCACCCATTGCGCCTAGCATGATGAATGGATGGTCTGCAACCTCTTTAAATGATACTTTTGTTGATGAAAACACGTTGCCCCAACTACGTGGACTGACAATGACATATTCTCGTTTCCCTAATGTCTTTACAAAATACCGTTCACTCTGATCCAAACGTAACAACAAGGCTACTTCAATTTCTTTTCGGTCCAACTTTTTTAACAGCTCCTCAGAGTTGCCTATCTCAACGCTAACCTTAACATTTGGAAACCTTTCCCGATACATGCTTACATAGTCCACAAGTAAACTTAAACAAGCAGACGATACACCAATACGAAGTAAACCTGCTCGTCCTTGTTCAATCTCTGCAATCTGCTGTTTAATATCCTTCATTGTAGATATAGATTTCTCTGCATACTGATACAAGACTTCACCAGTTTCAGTCAACTCCCACTTTTGACGATATCTATGAATTAATACCGTTCCAAGTTCTATTTCCAACTTCTTAAGCTGCTGACTAAGAGGGGGCTGAGCAATATGAAGAACTTCTGCAGCTTTTGAAATACTACCTTGCTTTACGATTTCATGAAAATAGTTCAACTGTCTAATATCCATATGCATCTCTCCATCATACATTTTTCATATGTTTCGCACCACTATTATATATTATTCCTATCCCCTTTGTCATGATATGATAAGTTAAACAGTTAACGAAAGCAGAGGTTTCAGTTCATTTATGAAAATCATTACTAAACGTCTTACCCTATACGTGGTAGGGTTATTTTTATTATCCCTAGGAGTTAGCTTCTCTATTCAAGCAAGTCTTGGCGTTTCCCCCGTGTCTTCACTGGCATATGCCTTTTCACTAACATCCGGATTATCAATTGGAATCACAACTATACTCGCAAATATTTTATTCATTATCGTTCAAGTACTTTTAAATAAACGGATTGAACTACGCGAATTTGCTGTACAACTAGTTATCGTATTTTTATTCGGATTGTTCATGGATGCCACGTTAGTTATAGTTCAGTTGCTTCCAGCACCGGAAACCCTAATAGGCAAACTAATTTTCTTAGTAATCAGTTTTTATATTATTTCAGCTGGATTATTGGCCTATTTCACAGCCAAATTGCCGCTAATGCCATACGATGCATTGACTTACGTTATCAGCGATCGATTCAATATGAAATTTAGTAACGCGAAAATCACAAGTGACCTACTGAATGTAGCAGTTGCCGCTGCTGTCTGCTTAGTCTTCATTCACTCACTGGGGTCCATTGGGGTTGGTACACTACTTGCTGCGTATTTCATCGGAAAAATTCTAGGACAACTGATGCCCCGTTTTCAACAGCCGCTTCAACAATGGGTGTATAAAGGGAAAACGAATTTAACAGTAGAAGAGAAAGAAGTAGTAGAACCTATCAAGTCAGAAAAATGATTGTGTATGAAGAACGAAATAACTCCATTCAGCTTTTCGGAATTCCAAAGATATTTCTCACTATACGGACCAACTCCAATAGAAAAGCAACAAAGTGAAGGTCAGCCTGAGGAAGATCAGGCTGACTTTTTTGGTGTATAAAAATTCTGTTTGAAACTCCTTCATTCTCTTATTAAAAATCACTAAAATAGTTTTTCCATTGTCCTAAACAACTACCTAAATAACCGACATTCAAGATTCATCATGATATACTAAATTTTCAGCCTACTGAGATATCTTATCTGTTTTTACGTTATCATACAATAACTTATAAAAGAGATAGAATAGAGCCACGGCTTTTAAGTTAGTAATGTACATATCAAACAATGGAATTTACATGTTTTATAGTAGTTATGGCTGGTTTCTAAATTCATTAGTTGCAGATGATATTAATAAGCGGAAAGGTGATGGTCCAATTGTCTAATCAGAAAACAGTTCTTATCATTGGAGGCGGACTTGGTGGTTTGTCTGCCGCTATCTCACTAGCACAAAGCGGATATAAGGTTTCATTATATGAAAAAAACCAACACATTGGTGGTAAATTAAATCGTCTAGAACAAGACGGATTTGGATTTGACCTTGGTCCCTCAATCTTGACAATGCCGAAAGTATTTGAAAGATTGTTCGAAGGTAGCGGGAAACACATGAGCGATTATGTAAAGACCATTAAACTAAATCATCAGTGGCGCTCCTTCTTCCCTGACGGTAATGTCATTGATTTATATGAAGACCTGAAGGACATGGAGAATAAAAATCCTACCTTAAAAAAGAAGGACATACGTCAGTTTAAGCAGTTGCTAAGCTATTCAGAAAACCTCTATAACACGATCGAGAAAGGTTACTTTAACAAAGGGCTTGATAGCACGAAAGAAATTGGGGAATTTCACGGAGTAGCCAGTACGTTTAAAAACTTTGACCTATTTTCAACTGTGCATCAAGCTATTGATAAAAGAATTAGCAACAAGCAGTTCCGAGATATGCTCTCTTACTTCAGTAAGTATGTTGGTTCCTCCCCTTACGATGCACCTGCATTATTAAATATGATGATACACATGCAGCAAGACCAAGGTGCCTGGTATGTGCCCGGTGGTATGCATCATTTAGCTAATGGATTGGTGCAGCTTGCTAAAGAAATCGGAGTTACTTTCCATACTGGACAGGCTATTATCCGATTAAATAAAAAAGACGGAGAGATTACGGGAGCTATTCTAGAAGATCGGACGACATTAACGGCTGACTATTACATCGCCAATATGGAAGTGATTCCAGTTTATGAAAAACTGCTCCATGAAGACAAAAAATATGTAAATAAATTAAAAAAGAAATTTGAACCCTCTAGTTCTGGTCTAGTCATGCATTTAGGAGTTAAAGGTAGTTATCCACAGCTAAGTCATCACAATTTCTTTTTCGCAAAAAATCAGAAGCGTCAAATGAAAAAAATATTTCATCAGCACAAACTCCCAGATGACCCAGTCATTTATCTAGTTAACGTCAATAAAACAGATCCGGCACAGGCACCTGAAGGATATGAAAACATAAAAGTTTTACCTCACATCCCCCACATCCAAGATAAACCATTTACACAGCGAGAATATGATAAGTTTGCGGAGCGTGTGTTGATTAAACTAGAAAAGATGGGCTTGAAAGATTTGCGTAAGAATATCGTGACTCAAGATATTTGGACTCCAGAGGATATTAAGCAAACCTATTGGTCCGACCGAGGAGCAATTTATGGGACCCTATCCGATCGTAAAATGAATAAAGGTTTTAAACATCCTAAACATAGTGAACGGTACGATAATTTGTATTTTGTTGGGGGGACAGTCAATCCTGGGGGTGGCATGCCTATGGTTACATTGAGTGGTCAGCAAGTCCGCGACAAGATTGTTGAAAGAGATCGAACGCCTGATTAACTTTAGATGGCAAACGATAAAATTCTTGAAGGCTAATGAGGTATTGTATGATGACTTTTCTCAAAGAAAACTATTGTATTTATGAAAAGAGGAGATACTCATTGGGGAAAAAGGTTATTGTAGTCGGTGCAGGGGTTGCAGGCCTTGCCAGTGCAATTAGGTTACAACATGCAGGATATCAGGTGGAATTGTATGAAAAAGAGTCGACTCCAGGAGGTAAAATGAATCAAATCGAACTGGATGGCTATCGATTTGACCTAGGGCCTAGCATTGTTATGATGCCCGATATATATCGAGAAGTATTTCATCTTTGCGGACGCAACCCAGATGATTACATTCCGATGGAGAAGCTGGATCCTATGTATCGCGTTTACTTTAGTAGTGATCCATTACACCCTATTAATGTTTCTAGCAACCTCGTTGACTGGACAAAGACTCTTGAATCCTTTAGCCATGAAGACGCTGCAGGCTTTTTTAACTACCTGAGTGATATTTACAAAGGCTATACAGTTGCAATGGACAATATCATACAAAGACCTTTTCGTAAAAAGAGTGATTTCTACAATCTCTCTATGCTAAAAAAAGGAATGGGTATGAAGATTAGTGGAAGCGCTACCCAGTTTTTAAGCAGCTATATAAAAGATAAACGATTAAAACAAATCATTAGCTTTCAAACACTATACATAGGTATTTCGCCAATTAAAAGCCCTTCTTTCTATACGATGATTCCTATGATTCAATTTCTATATGGGATTTGGTTCATCAAAGGCGGTATGTATACGATGGCTACATCCATGGAACGATTATTTAAAGAACTTGGTGGAACAATTCACTACAACTCCCCTATTGATGAGATTCTAATAGAAAATAAGAAAGCAATTGGGGTACGAACTCATACCGGAGCTATCCATGCGGACTATGTTGTTTGCAATGCCGATTTTCCATATGCTATGAAACACCTAGTTCAAAACAAACAAGCAAAAGGTAACTACACGGACCGTAAAATCGACAATATGAAATACTCCTGCTCTTGCATGGTCATGTACTTAGGCATGAATCGCAAGTATGACGACATCGAGCACATCCACAACTTTGTATTCGATGAAAACTTAGAAAAAAATATGAATGATATCTTTGAAGGCAACAAACTCACAAAAGCATCCTTTTATGTGTATATCGCTTCAAAGCTGGATCCAACCCTTGCTCCAGAAGGTAAAGATGGACTGTATATCATGATGCCAGTTTCCAATGTAGCCACTGCAAACTATGAATGGAACAACGATACAATAAAAGATTATCGCACATACATTTTAAATACGCTGAAATCGATAAAGGGATTTGAACATATCGAAAATGAGATTGTCACTGAAAGGTGTTTTACCCCACTAGATTTCGAGTCGAAATTCAATGCATATAACGGTGCTGCTTTTGGTTTGCTACCGACTATGACTCAGAGTAGTCATTTACGGCCGCAAAGCAAGGCGAAAGATTGTTCCAACCTGTATTTTACTGGTAGCAGTACCCATCCAGGTGCTGGCGTTCCGATTGTTTTAATGTCCGCTAAGATCACTGCACAAGAATTGTTAAGTGATGATAAAGGAATCCTGTTTGGTTATTAGGAAGTGATAGGCTACCCAGCTAAGATTCAGACTGATTAAAAACCATTCATACTTTTTGTATGTCTTCAAGTGTGGGGTGACGAAATGATGATTTCAGACGGAATTAATCTTATTATTGGTTTGTTGGCAGTTTTGTTCGGCATGGTCATGTTTTGGTCCTTGCCTACACCTTTATCTCGTGAACGTAATCATGTACGTCTACCGTTAGTATCCATTATTATCCCTGCACGAAATGAAGCCGAACGTATTAAACCATTATTACGTTCACTTCAGCAGCAAAGGTTTCAGTCCTTTGAGCTATTGGTGGTCGATGATGATTCATCAGACGATACAGCTTCTATTGCAACCGGATATGGAGCAGAAGTGATTCGTAATCGAACTGAACATGCTGGTTCCGGCAAATCATTAGCTTGCTGGCGTGGTGCAAAACAGTCAAAAGGGAAATGGTTGTTGTTTCTTGATGCAGATACCTATTTCACGAACGAGAATAGCCTTGAAAACCTGTTACATCTCTACCAGCAAAAAGGATCTAAAGGAATTCTTTCGTTGCAGCCCTTTCATACAGTTTATCGATTGTATGAGAACCTCTCTGCCGTATTCAATATCATTGTTATTGTAGGCATGAATCTATTTACAATTGGAAAACGACCGTTTACAACGGCTGGCTCATTTGGCCCTTGCATAGTATGTGACAGAGACGATTATTTTTTGTCAGGTGGCCATAAGAAAATTGAAAGTGCGCTTATGGATGATTTAGCACTGGGTCAGGCTTTCCTTGACAACAATCTTCCTGTCTATTGCTTGGGTGGGAAAGATACCATTTCCTTTCGAATGTATCCTGAAGGATTCAAAAGTATGGTGGATGGCTGGTGCAAAAGCTTTGCTATTGGATCTAAATCCACACACCCCATCGTAATGCTGATGGTCATCATATGGATCTCCGGCAGCTTTATCAGCGTTGGAGAAATAATCTCCTCACTATTCGCAGCAGAACCTGTCAACATCATCCTCAGTGGGCTATTATATGTACTGTATGCGTTTCAAACAGGATGGTTTGCACGTAGATGTGGTGATTTCAAGAGATGGATTTTCATTTTTTATCCTGTTCTATTCACATTTTTTACAGGCATCTATTTATATTCGTTATTTCGTGTCTATATTTTACGCTCAGTCAATTGGAAAGGGCGTAAAATTAATATTTGAACAATCATTTGCAAATCTCCCTGTCCAGTCATAATCTAGGATAGGAGAACAACTAAAAATGACAGAAGGCACGCTCACAGAATGTAAGCGCGCCCTTGGTTAACTTATAATGTATACTCACAAGCAGTTTATAGTTGATTAGTATCTAAAACCGAGTCAGGAAAACGCATCTCCCTAGAATCAATGTAGCACCAACTGATCTCCCCTGTTGCTGAGTTGCTGTGAACGTTATTTTAACGGTCCACTTGCCTCTGGGATATTATCTACATCAAGGGCATTCATTTTACAGAAGTATTCTAGGAACTTTTCAACTTCTACAATTTGTTGTTCGTCTGTTTTTAAAGCAATAATATCTTTTAAAATTTGAGCAGTCCATACATTATCGAAGTAACGGAACTTACCAGAGTTCCATGAAGTTCGTTCAGGATAGTTCTTATTGATGTAATAATTCCAGAAAAGCATTTTTTCTGCTTCTTGTTCTGTAAGCTCTATTCTGAATTCTTCGTGTGAAGGGACCATTCCGTCTTCACCTAAATTGCCGGAAAACATTTCATTTACCATATAGAGACCAAGAATCCGTCTTTCAATTTCAGGCTGATCCGATTCTCTAACAGTTAGAAGACCAGCGCTGTTCGGGCGTAAACGAGCTACTCGGTTAGGTTGACCTTCATTTTTCCCGCTTTGAACAGTACCGGTAGAAACTTGCCAATCGCTAAATATACCTTCTTGGTTTTCTTCATCAAGCCAAAAAGCAATTTGCGAGCTCTCATGAATTTTATTGTTTTTTAGTTTATCTCTTAGTTGCTGTTCAAGCATCAGACTCTTTTTTTCTTCTTCAAGTTGCTTCTCAAGTAGTTCTTCTTCTATTTTCCTTTTCAAAAAGACTTCCTTCAGAGTTTTTGCAATACTACTATCGTTCAGTGTAATGAAATTTTCAAAAGCGTCCGGATAAACGAACTTTTTAGTGTCCGTACTAAATTCAATAGTGATGATCGATTCCTCATGTCCCACGATATTTCCTTCACCAAATACTTTATGAGTAATCTCTTCGTTAACTAAATTCACTACTCCACTCTCCTTCTGTTAATAGTAAACATTTTCACATAGTAATTATTTTCAAATGAGTTGCTAGTAAAAAAATTAAAATCCAATCGAGCATAAAAATTTCTCAAATAAAAAAACGCACTCAATTCCCCTCGAAAAGAAGTTGTGCACATTTGTAAATTGCAGTCTCATTTACTGGTATATCTATAGAATACCACATAAACTGAAATTTCTCAAATTTATGCTTGACAAGGGCTATTCGGTTATCGTAGAATGAACGTTTTCAAATTTTCATACGCACTGATTTATTCGGAAATTATTTACTACGGATGAAAATGTGTGATCCATTTAAATGGATTTACGTTAAATTATTTGTCTTCTATTACGCATGAATAAAAGGGCAAGAAGCAATATATGTTCAAATTATGACAGCAAAATCGAAAATTCTTCTTTAAATCACAACTATCACTAGTACACTACTAAGTCATAGTGTACGTTATCGTTAGTAGATAGCTGATTGCGATTTAAAATCCGAATTTAGAGGAGAAACTTTTAGTGAAGAAAATAGCATGGATTACGGATACTGCTGCACAACTAGACGATGCTTTCATCAAAAAAAACAATGTACATATCTTGCCCCTTGGTGTTGTTTTTCCAGAAGGATCATATAGAGAGTCCATCGATCTTACACAAGAAGAGTTTTACGAAAAATTAAACACAACTCCAGCTTCACCTAAAACCTCACAACCCTCAATCGGAGAGATGCTTGCTTTATATGAACAACTGCAGGTAGAAGGATACGATTTCGCAATTGCTCTACATTTATCAAGTGGACTTTCAGGGACCTTTGATTGCGCACAAGCTGCTTCAAACATGTCAGACTTCAGCGTGTATCCTATTGATTCAAAAATCGGATCTTTTCCGATGGGTAAAATGATTGAAATTGGCAATGAACTGTTTGCAAGCGGAAAAACTGTAGAAGAAGTTATTGAAACCATTAATGAACTGACATCTAAATCAAAATTGTCTTTCATTCCCGAGAACCTCAACCAGTTACATAAAAGTGGTCGTGTTTCCGGAACCAAAACCTTCATCAGTAATTTACTGAACATTAAACTAGTCATAAGTTTTCAGAATGGAAAACCTGTCACAACAGAAAAAGTCCGTTCAACTAAAAAAGCAAAAATGAATGTGACTTCTTTGCTTCATGAAGATATGGAAAATGGTTCTGTTCCAGAAGTGGCTGTTATCCATTGCAATAATGCACCTGACGCAGAAATATGGAAGACTAAGCTAATGCAAGAGTTTCCAACGTTAAAAGTACAAGTTGTTTCGCTAAGTGTTTGCGTAGGTGCACACGCAGGTGAAGGAACGACAGGGTTAAGTTGGATTACTTATTAACTCTCTTTATAAACTTCAAATACGCGTGCAAATGTATTACGTGCACGGGTTTTCTCACAACGTGCAAAACCTTAAAACTATTAAGAAGAAGTACGAATCAGAAATGGTTTCGGCCCGTTCTTATTTGTTGCTGTACCTTGATCTAACTGGAAGTTGATTTGTTTGTTATTTCAAATATGCTATCGCTCAACTAAACAGGGTTCGACGCAGATAGTCACATAAAGCGAGGCGGAAACTTTGAGATTGAATCAATATATTAGTTCTTCGGGATTCTGTTCCAGAAGACAAGCGGAGCGGTATATTACTGCTGAAAAAGTTCTAGTGAATGGCGAAATTGCGCCTCATGTTTGTTTTATTGAAGATAATGATGAGGTTGAAGTAGATGGTCATACAATTAAGCACACTGCTCAAGAAATTTATATTATGCTCAATAAACCCAGCGGAATCATTTGTACAGCCTCTCCTTATATAGCTGATAATATTATTGACTTTGTATCCTATCCTGAACGAATATTTCCAGTAGGTCGTCTCGATAAGGAAACAGAAGGTCTTATTTTATTAACAAATGTCGGTGGCGTTGTAAATGAGTTGATGAGTGAGGAAAACAACCATACAAAAGAATACATTGTAGTTGTAGATAAAAAAATCACAGATACTTTTATAGTTAATTTATCAAGTGGTGTAGATATTTATAATCCAAGAAAAAAGAGCTACACAAGAACAAATCCTTGCCCAGTAATTCAGTTGGATGATTATACTTTCCGCATGACACTTTCTCAAGGATTGAATCGACAAATCCGAAGAATGTGCAGAAATTTTCAATACACAGTTACGCACTTACAAAGGGTTCGAATAAAACATATTCAGCTAGGATCATTAGAACGTGGTCAATGGCGCTACTTGACTAAGGAGGAAATAGCAGGGCTAAATAGGTAGAATCTTCATACCGTAACGCTACCGTATCAATGCTGTGTTGCGTTATTATTAGTATCTAATGCCTCGTTAACTCAATAGCGTAAAATGGATGAAATCATAGTACTCTCAGTATTTACTGTTAGCGTCATTGAGTTGCATACACCAGCAAAAGCCCGAACTGCAAGCCTATCTTTAAATGATTGATCAAATGTCCAATCACTTGGTATCAATACACACTTAAGGAGTTTTATCTCATCTACAAGTTAGTTAAGATCATAACACGTTTTGCTGTCATTACCGTGTAAGCGGTCCCCTTTGTTGTATCTACAGAATCTTAAATAGTGGCTGCTTTCTAACAAATAAACCTCATTAATTAAACAACAGATCTTGCTTTATTTCTTTTAAAAATCCGACTACATAGCCCAAAAAACAGACCCGAGCCTATGAAGAATGAGTTAAATAACATCGCCTCAGGAGAAAACGGATTTAAACTTCCAAACAACATTGCTATTACTAATATTGGTATGAAAAATATTAGCGTACAAACAATCGGATAGAGCAAAACTTTTAATTTTAAGAAACGACGATCAATCATATAGCCTCTTTTTTATCGTTATCACGTTATCGCACCCATTAATTGATTACTGCTTATTTAACTTGACTGTCTAATAATTGAATGCATAACTCCACACAAAGACCTTGTGTTTTATATCTAATCAACACGTCATTTATGTGAATAAATATTCCAATATCACGTCGTAATCGTTCGAATTGCAAAAATGTTAAGTTCGGATCAATTTTCGCTCTTTTGTTAGGGAACGACTTACGAACTGTTTGATTAATTTCAGTCAATTTATTTTCAAACTCTTTAGCAGTAGATGTATACGTAAGTATTGTCTCTATAAAATCAATATCTGTATTAGATAGTCCTTTATCTCTTCACCATTCACTAGCAGTTCTGCACTTCATAACATTGCCCCTTTTTCAGGTGTAAATCTTCTTCTATTTGGCCCCATTCTTGCACAGTACTAATTCATTAAACTCCCCGAATACTGAAACTGATCTTTAACGTTATCCTTAAATTCTAACTTCGCCTATTATTATTCTATCCTTTTATCTGTAAGAAATAGACTTGGGATAAAAATTACCAGCAGGACAATTGTGGATACTAAGAATCCGGCATGGTAACCTTTTAAATCATTGACAATCGATGGTTGCAATTCGTGTGTGACAGTTGCCACAACGGTTGCGATAACAGCTGTACCAAAGCTTGAACCAAGGTTTTCAATAATATTAATACCGACACCTGCTTCTGGAATTTGTTTGCTGTCAAGTCCTGTATAAGCGTCACTCATCAACGGAAGATTAATGCCTCCAAAACTAGTACCACGGATAAACAATATGATGGAAATCCAAATCATACTTGTTTCATCAGTGATAAAGACAAGTGGAATAGAGCCAATAAGTGAAATAACAAGACTGACTATAACCACGTATTTTGCACCGATCTTATCAATCATTTTACCCATCAATGGTCGAGTAACAAGCATTCCAATCCCTTGAGGAATTAGTGCAAGCGATGCTCCGATTGGCGTGAAATCAAGTACGTTTATAAAGAATAATGGAAGTATTAACATTGGTCCCATGATGGCAATGTTCGCTAAAAACAAACCGATGCTTGATGCTAAGAAAGTTTTGCGTCTAAACAAATTCATCGGAAGAACAGTTGGATTCTTTCTGATTCGATTATATATGAGATAAATTACTGCTAAAACAATGCCAATCCCTATCCATTGGATTGTTTGACTATTACTAAATGATGCATGATCTGCTGCACTTGTAACTCCGTAAATCAATGCCACACTCATTAATGCCAAATTGATAATCCCGAAACTATCTAGTTTACTTTCTTTGTTGAATGGTTCAAAGTCTGGAATATACTTCATCATAAGTGGGACAGCAATTAAAACGATGAACACGTTGATGAAGAAAATCCAATGCCAGGAAGCACCTTGAATGATGAATCCTCCGATGACAGGCCCGAAGATAGGTCCGAAGATCATGGGCGTGCTAACGATTGCCATGACTCTCCCAAGGTTTTCTTGTCCGGCTGTTTTAACCAAGAGTGTCATCATAAGCGTGGTAATAATTCCAGCACTAAATCCTTGAAGAAAACGCAAGAAAATGAAACTCAAAATGTCCCAACTGAAGCCAATAAAAACAGAAATAATGCCAAATGCAATTACTGCACCCACAAAAACTTTCTTCCCGTTAAATTTATTCATAAGCCAACCAGATACTGGTACTGCAATGGCAAGGGCTAAAACATAACCCGTAATAGACCATTGAACAATTTTCAATGTCGTGTTGAAATCTTTTATTAGTGTATTAACTGCGATGTTCACCATAGTGGAATCAAGCATTGGAGCTATTCCCCCAAGTGCAATCGCCCAAGCAGCAACAAGAATTCCTTTTGGTAATCTTGGTTGCTGTATTTTATCTCTCGACATATTTATCTCCTTTTAGACATTATTTGTTTCCCCGTCAACAAAAGTACCATTATTATGTTTCCTTGTCAACAATAAGACGACAAAGAAAAAGGCATCCTATTCTCAATAGAGATAGGCTGCCTTTGATGTTATTATTTTTAATTTCCCAATCTATTTAATAGTTATATCTTGTTTTTTAATCTCAGCATCCAAATGCTGACTATACTTTTCTATGAAGTTAAGTATACTGGAAAACTGTTCCTCAGTTACTTGTTCAAATATGACATTGTCTCGTTCTTGAAACTCTTTATGTAGCTCCTCATGGGTATTATAAATAACTTTCCCTTGGTAACTAAGCCTAAAATAAACTTCTTTTTTATTATCCGGCTTTTGGTAAGTTTCAATAAGGCCTTTATCTATAAGCTTTTTAGTTAATTTACTTATGGCACCTCTAGTCATATAAAGACACTTCGCAAGTTTTGTAACATTGGCATCTACATTTTTTTCAATGGATTCAATACAATGAACTTCAGAAGGCTTATACCCCTTAAGGATGTCTTCCATTTTAGACTTATTAAGCCAACCCATTTTATCAAATAAGTCTCTGAAGTTTGTTATAAGTTGTTCTTGTTTGTTCATGGCCTGCCCTCCAAACTTGTTGCCACGCTAATCATATTATATAGCTCATTTGTTTCCTATACAACAATGTTAATACGCCTGTACTTTTAGCATCTGGTACATTTGCATCGATTTCCACACGAGTAATATTCAACACTTGTTTAAACAGATGCAATTTCTGGTAATTAAATAACAATCTACCTCCTTCGCTTCTGCTAATAACCATACATCACATGTAATTTTTTAAAATCACAAAAAAAGAACACAGAATGCTAAATTATCACATTCTGCGTTCCCTGTTTTATTTTAAAGATTTTTTGTTAAAGTTTATTGTTTATTGTTTTTGGGAATAAACAATGAACCGCTCCAACCACTCTGTGTTTTCAATATTATTTAAAGCAACAATCTCTTAAAAAACAGCCTATTTTAAAAATTGTTCTTCAAAATATTTCAGTTGGTAATCTAAAGTTTCAGAATCATTAAACATAAAGGCATTTCCATCCACTTCAATTACATGGTCGTTCTTCACAGCTGGCATTTCTTTATATAGTTCAGTCTCTTTAAAGGAATTATCTTGGTCATTGTATTTACTTACAACCAAATAGTCCCCAACATAGTCAGGTAATACTTCATTTGAAATCATGTAGTATCCTTCTTTACTGGTCATTTCCTCTACTTTTCCAGGCATTTTCAGACCCATTGCTTGGTAAAGAACCTCTGTGCCTCTTCCCCAACTATTGCCAAGAATACCTATACTTTTATCGTAACTTTCCATTACAGTCACTGTTGAATTTTCCCCAATTTTTGCTTTAATTTTATCTCCTACAGTAGTTGCACGTTTTTTGAAGTCATCAATCCAGTCTTGAGCTTCTTTTTCTTTGTTTACCAATTTACCAATTTCTAAATGCTGTGTTAAATAATCGACTTTATTATACGTATAGGTAACAGTTGGGGCAATTTTTTTCAACCTATCTAGGTTATTATTATCACTGCCTCCAATAATTAAATCTGGTTTTAATTCAATAATTTTCTCTAAATCCTCATCTGAAACAGTTGTAACATCTTTTAATTGATCTTTAAATAATGGACTTCCCTTAGACCATTCGTCCACCCCTACGATATTGATGCCAAATGAGATTAAGTCACCTGCATTACCAGTCAAAACTACTACTCTTTTCGGATGAGCGGGTACTTCAATAGGTCCATTTTCAGATTGATATGTAATTGTTCCACTTTCAACCTCTTTATTTGCATCTCCTGCTGCCTGATTCTTTGTGCTATTGCCACAGGCACTAATAATAAGCACACACATTAAAATGAAAGGTATTAAAAATTTTTTCAATCTAAGATCCCCCTTTATATTTGTTAACATCTCTATCGTTCCAACGCGGTAATGATAATGATAATCATTCCCACTCAAAATCATAGTCTCCTTTTAAATTCTTGTCAATAGCAAGGTAAGATAAATTCCCCATTTCTATCGTCCGCTCGCTCACAATATCCGGCATAGAGAACATTTTGGAGAAATATCGATCGTTCTATAAGTTTGAAGTTGAGGAATTGCTTGTTTGAGCTAAATGAAAAGGTATCCATCAAAATCCGATTTAACGTAATGAGGAACTCCATTCTGATTCTCAAAAGCATAGCAGAATGTATAAATTAACAATCACGCATAGAAAGCCTATAACGCCCTCTATATTTGACAAAGGGTCTTTATTTGAATGGGATGTATACATCACCCAAAAGAGGTATATACGGCTATAGAAAATTGACGGGATATAAAAGTAGCCTTGTTAAATTCAATTTAACAAGGCTACTTTAACTATCTCCTTCTACGAAAGCAATTTGTTGAAGAAGAAAATGTTATTAATAAACTTCGTGAGTGCTTTCTTGTTTCCACAACAGAATTTCATTAGCAACTTTTTCAGGACAATCCCAATGAAGGTGGTGTTTAGTGTTTTCTATACCTATTACCTTTAATACTTTAATACCTTTTTTAATTTCCTGTATTCCCTTTTTCCGGGCTGAATCTGTCGGTTCAATTGTTGCATGAAGTAATAAAACAGGACACTGAATACTAACAAAAGTGGTCGAACAAGGCTCTTTATAGAATGCCTTAATAATCGCTAAAATACTGAAAACATCAGCCTTAAATACATAGTTATCTTTAACCTTTTTAAAGCTAGATGCTATTAATGAATTAAGATTTGTATCCCATAGCTTTGTTGTGTAACTTTGATATTCCTTGACCACTTCGTCCCAAGAACTATATATACTGGATTCAACATATTCCTTCCAATCTATCAAGGCTTTTTCCTCTGTCAGTCCATCAACATGTTCGGGAAATGCATATCCTCCGTCTAATAAAATAACGCCCCTAACCTTAGCCGGAGATATTTTTGCTACATTTAGGCAAAGGTCAGCTCCCCAAGAATGTCCCAACATGTAAAAAGGTTTATTAGTAATCTCTTGTATTACTTTATAAATACTCTTTGCTAAGGAGGAAAACTTATAATCCTCCTCCAGTTTTAGTGATTCAGTTTCGCCATGTCCCGGGTTATCTAAAAGAATAAGATGAAAATCATTTCTTAGGTATTCAATAAGCCCTGAAAAACTTTTTAAATCACCAGTCATTCCGTGAAGACAAACAAGTGAAGGAAGGCTGTTATCACCAAATTCACATCCGTGAAAAGTATTGCCATCTACAGCTATTTTAAACTTCTTCAATTTTATTCCTCCCCCTCTATTTCACCTATTTTGTTATATTCTTTAATCTGTTTACCTCCAGCTAATGTCCCGTTTGTTGAAGAGCTATCTATATCATGGTACCATGTTTGTCCATTTAGGAGGCATAAGAATAACCGGGCAAAAAGAGGCCCGGTCCTTTTTTGTTTATTTTACATCCGATATTTTATACACCATTCCATGTATTCCTTTGTATACCTTAGGAAACATTTGTGCTCCACACTGATCACATTCAAACATTGGTGGAACAGTTGGATCTCCATCATCCATTCGATTGAAGTCTCTTAAAACTTGGTAAGGGATTTTCTCTTCCGCATCACACTATAGACATTCGTATATTACTGGTGCCTTGATAATAGTTGGTTTGCTTTTGTTTTTCTTTTTGCGTGGTTTGCTGGTTGGTGAAATGATGCCTCCCCCTTTCTAGAACCGTTTGTAGGTGAGGGCTTTCATTTTTTCTTTTTTATAATACCCAAACCGATAAAATCCCTACTATTCTTATCCTCAAAGTTAAAATATAACTTGAAAACAGAATGTTCACATATAATCCTTTTTTCATTCAGACTATTTATCTGTTTGTTTTTGCTTTTTTCCAAATACTACGTACGTATTTTTTCAAGTTGCTGCTTTTTATCATCTTGGCAGGCTTGAGTTTTTCATGATATTTTGACACAGCCTTCATACTTTTTAATCCAATTGATATTCCCCCTCTTTATTCGACTCCTTTTCTTATCTTTAAAGAGAATCTATTTGGCCCTATTACTGAAAAAAGGATGCAATTCTTCTTCCTGAATTCCCCTATTACTGTAATAAAAATCTCTTTTTTTGTTATCAATATGTAAACCAGGTGTACGTCCATTTTCTTTTACTATAAAAATTGAGTAATAGCATTCCAATTCACACTTCCCTTTTAACTAATTTATTAAAAATGTTTAACTTTTAACTATCTTAAGGTTTGGTCCAATTGCTCTTTAATTTCATAGGACTCTTGATAGCCTGTACTTAATTCCCAAGCTATTTCTAGTATAGAAAGGATTTGCGTTAAAGTAACATATTTTCGATTAAAGGGTCTAGCAATGACATCACCCTTTTTATAAGTATTTGTAGGTTCAATTTCCAATGTTTTGGTTATAAAATAAATTGGAAACTTATTTACAGAGGTACCACGGTAAGCCATTTATTAAGTATTATCTAAATTAAATTCCCTCGTCTTTTTCAGGAGTTTCGTTAACTCTACTCATTTTATCACTCCTTAAATCATATTTAAGGTGCTTTAAAAAGGCCCGATTGTAACTTAGCCGTTATGCATTAATTGGCCAATTCCAGCATACACCACTCACTGTTCACCTCTATAGCTCTCCCTGTCACTAAATTCCACTAAAAATATGAGTTTATTGGGAAAACAAAACTTAAAGATTAAGGTCATTAGAATTAATTCTTCAATATTTCGTGTCTTTCTTATTTCAGCTCAATCAATAGCTCCCAAGTTTTTTTCACACTATTTGTTTCATCAGGAAACTGCCTATCATAAACAATCTACCCTTCTCATATAATCACTGGACGTTACTAAATGAGGAGTGAGCAAAATAGAAATACAACCATTTTATAATTATGATCCGTACGTCTATGAGACATTATCGTCCATAGTGGGGAAGTTCATTGTCATTGAAACTACCCAAGGCCCGGTCGAAGGTATCATCAAAACGGTGAAACCTGACCATGTAGTAATTAAGGGACGCAGTAAGGATTTCTATGTTAGGATTGCTCAAATCGTTTGGCTCATGCCTGAATAATTGAAAAAGGGAGACATTCCCTTTTTCGATTTCTTATAAAAGGACCTAATGAATTACATCATTTAAATGGTTTATTGTCTGACAGCAGCTTTCCCTCTATTGTAGACGAAGGAACATTCTTTACTTGCTTCTTACATTCCATATTGATCATGACGGGGGTAGCGAGACAATCATCTGTCTGATTCAGCGTCATCTTCCGTTTACTTCTTTAAATCTACATAGTATTTAGGGTAGTATTCCTTATCGGGATAATCGCTATCCCCACGCCCGAAGGGAATGTGCCCTACCCAATTTCGGCGGAGTTAAATGAATAGTTTCATTCATCTAGCCTTCGTATTTCTAGTTGCTCCATACAGTTTCGTATAAATCGGGATTGCATCCATTTGATGAAGTATTAAAGAACCAGTTCCCGAAACAATTCAGATTCGGAACCTGGCACCTTAAATCTGAGATTGGTTCACGTTATACGATTTACATGGATATGGCTTTAGTAATTCTTTCTGTGTTCGAATTAATATTCGGATCAGCTAGTCCACTTGTCATTATTCTTTCAACTGGATTGTTTGGCTTCGCTGTATCAACCTCAGTCGGAACACTTTCTCACGCACTCACAACAAGCATATTCGGTAGTCGTGAGTATATCTAGATTTACTGGACTGCCTCTCTCGAACTCACTAAATGTCGCAGGAATTGTTACATTGCCTGCGCATGGATACATTTTTGATATTCCAAAGAGCTTTACACTGGCTTTATATGCACTGATCGTTATGCTAGTGCTAAACGTAATTCTTGTACGTATGCATTTATTGGAAAAACGAAATTTAAAGGGCAGGTTCATTGGAATTTATTCTTCAATCATAAAAGCTGTTTCGACACTAGGATTAGTGTTGAAACAGCTTTTATGAGGTTTCGTTAAAAAGTACATGTACAATAAATTTTCACGTTTTTTTAAACATCCAGGTTTACTTCTTGCACAGCGTTTAATGCAGGAGTCTCAATGTAAATGTTTTGTAAACCATGTTTTCCTCATTCCAGCTATCAAATGAAAAGTTATAATTTCATATAATATGATCAATTGCTTGGAGCGAAAGATGGCCGACTTCATAGGGATTAGCGTACGTCTTGAGACCCCGAGGTTCAAGTCTCCCCCCCGGAAAGCGTGCCATCTGCAGCGCAAAGTAATCGTTTCGTTAAGTTTGACCCTATTGTTGAGTGATTCTTAAAAAACATCTCATTTCGATAAGTCCACATAGATTTTCATTCATACCTTTTATCTATCGTTCTTTCACGGTTATATCTACTAAAAAGTAAAATTAGTGACTTTCGGAAGAACAAGCGATTATTTTTCTAGTGTTCTCATGATCTTCTTAATTACTCTAATTTGGCCACGATGATTCAATTCATCTTCCATGACATGAAACCATTTGAAATAATTGTTCGTGAGCTCTTCATCCCAAAATGGAAATCTTTCGAATAACCATGAATCTGGTAGTGTTCGGAATGTTTCAATTGTCTTAGCTCGTGTTTTCTCCATTTGTTCTAAATAAAATTCAATTGGATTGCCTTTAATTTGTTCGCGCCCTGCCTCTCCAAGATCTAGGGCAGGATTCAACTCTTCGAGATCTTGTTCTGTATACTCTCGCTTCTCAAATGTATCAATTTGATATGCCTTTTCAACAGACACCATATGGGCTAGTAACATACCAATTGAGTTGGCATCCTCATGAATTAGAAAATCCAGCTCTGGAATGGTTAAGTCTTTCACTTCAGCTATTGTTGTTACTCTTGTATATTCCATCATGGATACCAACTTGCCAAACTCTGCACTCATTCCCTCTTTTTCTTCAATCAAATAATATCCGTGTTTGCCCAATCTTATTCCCCCTATAACCAATTTTTTCACTTCTACTTCCGTCTTTTTTAAGGCTACACATACATGTGAGTTCCTAAATAACCCTGGTCGAACTTATGAGGTTACAATCTATCTCAGAGTTTGTTATACAACAAGGAGTCTTCCCATTCTTCACGTAAGATTCCCATCCGAATTGAATCATAGTATTGACCTCGATAGTATCTAACTTTTCGCATACGGCCTTCCAGTTGCATTCCTACTTTTTCGCCTACTCGAATCATCCGTTCATTTCCTGACCACGTTGTGAGACCTACTCTTTGTAGAGATAACTCGCAAAAAATATGAGGGATCCATAGCTTTAGTACGCGGGTTCCGAGTCCTTTGTTCCAACACGTTGATTCATGAAGAACAATCCCCACCTCTAGCCATCTCTTTTGGGCATCTTCATAATAATAGCTGACGACTCCACATACTTGATCGTCAATAACAATAGCCCAAAAATCATCTATTCCAATCCAAGTAGGTGCGAGTTTCTCATTGAACTCTTCAAAGGATATCGCTTGGTGTGGGAAGTATGGAGCGTCCCACTTTTTCCATTCTGGCGCATTTTCTTTATAGATTAGCTCCCAGAGCCTTACTAAATCTTGTTCCTCGATTGGTCGGATACATACTTCCTGATCACGGTACATTAAAATCCCCATTTCAACAGTTGTAATAATTTGATAGATTGAAAAGGAACTCATCACTGACTTTAACTCTCAATCATTTCAAATAATTTTTATGGTTTATTTGCCTCATAACTATCATGTATCCAAGGTATTATAACACTATTCCGATTTTTTGTTTAGATAATATTCCCATTTTATTAGTGTTTATTAAAAATACTTACTATATAAGTCATATCTTAACTTTCCACTCAAATGAGCATAAATCCGTGTTGTTTCGCTTTTCTCATTGCCGATCAGGTTCTGAATCACCTCAAGGGTCGCTCCATTATCTACCATATACGTTGCGTAACTATGACGTAATTGATGAGGATGAATCGTTTTATTAATGCCAGCAAGCTTGGAAATTCGATTAATGACATAGCGCAAGGTATCTATGCTCATCCTCTTTTTCGAATTACGTCCTGTTATGAATAGACAAGGATCCATATCTTCTCTTTCATCTATATATCTCTTTAGCAAAATGGAACATCGGATATTGAAATAGACTTCCCTTTCCTTGTCACCTTTACCAAGCACAATCACTGAGTTCCCCGCAAAGTAAATGTCTTCCCTATTTCGTTTTGCGATCCCACCAATTCTGCACCCAGTAGGGTAAAAGAACTCAATGAGCGCTTTTTCCATTGTCGAACTACATGCTGCACGCAAATGTTCGATCTCGTGCTTTGTTAAAAACTTCGAAATTCGCTTGCCTACCTTGGGCTCTTTCAATTTTGAAGCAGGATTCTTTTGGATATGCCCTTCTTCATGAGTCCATTTATACAAAGATCGAATGAATCTGATGCGATGTCCTAAGCTTGATGGTTTTAAATGACTCCCTGCATCGATTAAGTATTTTTTAGATCATCTTAAGTGAGTTCACTCATTCTGACATCACCAAAATATCGGGTTAACAAATTGAATTGAAAACCGTACATTTTTAGCGTCAATGGTGAAAACCCTTCGATTTTTTTATCTGCCTGATACTTGTGCCGTGCTTCTGTTAATAACATATTATGACACTCCTAGCCTTTATTTTTTCACCAGCACTAACTGAGGATCCAATAGAAGACGCAAACACCTCTATAATTTTCCATATATTTAAACACTATCATATTCCGTTATGTATTTGGTTTATTTTTTCATTAATGAATTGGATACCTATCTCTTACTACACTCTATTAGTAAAATCCTCAATGCAGCAAAAAACGCATTGCTGAGAGCAATGCGTTTCTACCATATATTTCAATATTCTTATTCAGAAATCCCTGTTACATAATCTGCAAGCAAACGCGCACCATAGCCCGTAGCAGTCTTTGGATAATAGCCTGAGTTTGATGTCTTTTGCATCATTCCTGCCATGTCTACGTGCAACCACCGCGTTTCTTTAGAGACAAAACGTCGTAAGAAAAGAGCTGCTGTAATTGAACCGGCAAAGCTGAGTGAGCTGATGTTATTGAAGTCTGCATAATCACTTTGCAAAGTTTCATCATAGGCTTCAATTAACGGCATTGGCCAAACCGCATCCCCATTCTTCTCTCCAATTTCTTTCATCTTACGTGCAAGTTCTTCGTCTCCAAATACGCCTGCAATATCGGAACCAAGTGCACTCTCGATCGATCCCGTTAATGTAGCGATATCTACCACGAAAGCCGCGTTCAATTCACCCGCGCGTATCAGTCCATCTGCTAAAATCAGACGACCTTCGGCATCTGTATTGCCGACTTGGACTGTATGACCGTTTTTGTACTGAATAACTTCACCCGGAAGTACCGCCGTATTATCTGGCGTATTCTCAACCATAGGAATCAGTGCCACAACGTTAACGTCGGCTCCACTGTCTACAAGTAATTTCATAGCTCCTGCAACTGCAGCTGATCCGCCCATATCCATACGCATGTCACTCAAATCTTTGCCACTCTTCAAACTAATACCACCAGTATCGAACGTCACACCTTTACCTACTAGTGCAACTAGAGGCTTCGATGGGTTGTTGCAATAAGCGATTTCTACAAATGATGGTGCGTAACGACTTCCTCTGCCAACAGTTAAAACGCCATTCATCTTCATCTCTTCAAGTTTCGCTCTGTTATGAACAACAACGTTCGCACTTGTTCCATCGAATACTTCCTTTAGACGCTCAGGGTAAGATTCTGGATTTAGTACATCTGACAATTCATTCATTAAATCACGTGAAAAAGAAACGGCTTCAGCTCGTTGTTCACCTGTTTGAATGGCTTTTTCAGATGCGCCTTCTATCGTTAACTTTGTACTGAATGGTTCTGCATTCGATTTATATGTTAAGAACTGATAAGCGCCGAGGTGCCATCCTTCCACAAATGCAGTGACTGTTTCGTCTTTTGCTGCAGCAGAAAATTGAGTGTAGAGTGCATCTACTGCAACAGCTGCCGAAGATACTTTCGCACGGCTCAGCTCTCCTGCTGCAGTTCCCGCCATTGCTCGAACTGTTTCAAGACATCCTTCTTTGCCGTCTTTCACTTTCATAACAAACCATTGCTGACCGTTAGAGAAGACGGTGCTTCCTGATCCACCCTGTAATTGTCCCACAAATGTTGTTAGATCCTCGTTCTGTTGAACTGTAGGTTCCGTTGAAAAAAGTATCTTTACTTCTGTCATTCTAATTCTCCCCATTCTTATATCGCTTATTATGTATCTACTAAACCTATACTAGTGTACCATGTGAAAACAGAGGATTCTAATAGTTGATCGCACACATAAAACTATCCCACATGGATGTTACCAAATCACCGGTATCCACTCGTTATTTAATCCCTTTTTATACTTTTGCTTCATCCACTTTTATCTAACCAATTTCAAGTTTATCCACAACAATTCCATATTCTTAAGTTACGTGTTTTCTAACAGTATTACCAAGTTCACGTGCTCAACCTACTCGAAAGACTGAAAAAATGATTTTTAATCGCCAGCTGTGATACGCTTTACTTAAGTGGGGTGAAAGAAAGATGAAAATATTAGTCGATGCCGATGGGTGCCCTGTTGTAGACATTACGATCAGCACCGCAAAGGCTCATCAAATTCCTTGTTTACTCATTTGTGACACAGCTCACGAAATGGTACGTGAAGGGGCTGAAACAATCGTTGTTTCAAAGGGAGCAGATGCTGTAGACTTCGTCTTAGTAAATCGCATAAAATCCGAGGACATTGTCGTCACTCAAGATTACGGACTAGCAGCGATGGCACTTGCTAAAGGAGGTCGACCAATTGATCAAAATGGAAGATGGTATACAGATGAAAACATTGACCAGTTGCTATACTCCCGCCACTTTGCTCAAAAAGTTAGACAAGCAGGCGGACGTTTAAAAGGACCAAAAAAACGCTCCGCTGAACAAAACGAAGCGTTCCTGACAAGTCTCTCAAAACTCATTTCACATTAATTAGTATGATTTACATCTACCTATGACGCATATTTCATAAATGATGTACATATTCTAATTGCGTTATGGAGTTATTTGAAGCACACAAATATCCGCATCGGTCTCTGCGAACAGACTATGTTTTTCGTATGGGGCCATGTGCAGGATGTTCTCCCCTGAAACGGTAACTGGAGTGCCTTCCACAGTAAATCGGACGTTTCCTTTTCTAACGATGATCAGAACTTCTCTGTCTGAATCATGCTCTGCTACTTCTTCACCTGCACGCAACTGAATGTTTAGTGCTTTTGCATTTGGAATTGCACATACTTGTTCCACCGACTTCGCTTTACTGTCTAGTTGACTAGGTGTTTCTATAAGTTTCAAAACTATCTCCCCCTTCTCCTATTAATAGAGTTTTGCTTCTTCGATATAAGTGTACAAGACTTCAGTATATTTTACTTATTTACCGTTTGATGACGTTTGAACCATCCAAATTCAGGAGATTATCTAAGTAAAGACAAATAGGAGGTCCACACATGCCCCAAATTCTATCAGTAAGCACCCATTTACCACCTCACGTTATCAAGCAGGAAGAAGCCGTTGAACTATCACGTTCTGTTTTCAGTGGACGTTTCAAAGATATCGAACGGCTTTTAACAGTCTTCCAAAATGGTGATATTGAACAGCGAAATGTCTGCATGCCACTCGATTGGTATGGTCAAGCTCACGACTTCGAAGAGCGTAACGAATTGTACATATCCCGTGCAATCGAATATGGAACAGCTGCTGTCACCGATTGTCTTGAATCCAGTATGTTGGACCAAAAAGTTGACTACAAAGACATTGATGCCATAATTTTTGTATCGAGTACAGGAATTGCAACCCCTAGTATCGATGCACGTATTATGAATAAGCTACCCTTCCGTGACGATGTGAAACGTATTCCCCTCTGGGGGCTAGGGTGTGCAGGCGGTGCTTCAGGGCTTAGTCGGGCGAACGAGTTTTGTTTGGCGTATCCTGAAGCTAATGTGCTCGTTCTAGCGATTGAATTGTGCAGTCTTACATTCCAGAAAGACGATTATTCTAAGAGTAATCTTGTAGGCGTTTCGTTGTTTTCAGACGGAGTCGCTTGTGCATTAATTGCTGGTGACCAATCCAATTTGCGTACGCAGCAAGTACGACCAACCATCGTTGGCACAACATCAAAGCTGATGCCTGATTCCGAAGATGTCATGGGATGGGACGTGAGGAACAGCGGATTGTATGTCGTCTTCTCCAAAAGCATCCCCGTCATCATCAGTGATTGGCTAGGACCTTTTGTCCATCAATTCTTAGACAAGTATGACCTCACCGATAAAAACATTTCCCATTTCGTCGCACATCCTGGAGGAAAAAAAGTATTAGAAGCCTATGAAGAAGCATTACACTTCGATAATTCAATGACTGAAATCTCAAGGAATGTATTGCGAATGAACGGAAATATGTCATCCCCTACAGTTCTTTACGTATTGAAAGAATTCATGGAATCAACCCCTACAAAAGGTGATTACGGAGTTCTCGCTGCACTTGGTCCAGGATTTTGCGGAGAACTTCAACTGTTGAAATGGGAATGAGGTGGACACATTGTTCTTCTGGATTGTAATTTCAATTGTTATCCTTCAACGACTCGTTGAACTAGTCATTGCGAAAAGAAACGAGAAACGAATGCTAGCTCAAGGCGCCTACGAAGTCGGTGCGCGACATTACCCTGCAATTGTACTCCTTCATACTGCTTTTTTTGTATCTCTACTATTAGAGGTGTTAGTTCGTAAACCTGATTTGTCTCCAATCTGGGGTGTGTTATTGACCATCTTCCTACTCACTCAAGTGCTTCGGGTCTGGTGTCTTACATCTCTTGGGAAGTATTGGAATACCAAGATCATCATTCTTCCAGGTGCAGACGTTGTCATGAAAGGTCCTTACAAATTCATCCGACATCCTAACTATGTAATCGTTGCGACTGAAATACTCGTCTTGCCTATGATATATGGCGCTTATATAACGGCCATTCTATTTACTTTGTTGAATGCTTGGATGATGTCCGTACGCATCCCTCAAGAAGAACAAGCGCTAAAAGATGCAACCAATTATAAAGAGAAGTTTTCATTAGAATAAGCAAAAGCAGCGACTCAATGTGAGACGCTGCTTTTTTGTTGTTTATGAATGTGATTCTTCCGCTGAGTCTTCATACGTCAATGTTTTGCCAAACAAACTGAACAACACCGTTAACACGGGTGAGAACAAGCAGAAGAATGCAAAACCGAAGTATTCGACTACAGGTACGCCTAATACATCCGCAATGAATATCCCGCACACACTCCATGGAACCAGTGGATTGACCACTGTTCCTGCATCTTCCATAACACGGCTCAAGTTCTTGCTCGCAAGCCCTAGTTTTTTGAATTGACCTTGGAATGCTTGCCCTGTCAGCAGTATAGATAGATATTGTTCTCCAATCAATACATTTATGCTGATTGCCGTTAACGCAGACGCCCCGATGACTGAACCTGCAGAGCGTAGGGATTGTTCCACTTTTGCAAGTAACGTTTGAACAATCCCTAACTTGAACAATAGCCCACCCATAGTAAGTGCTAGGATCACGAGTGTAATTGTGAAGAACATGCTACTGATGCCACCACGAGTTAGTAGACTATCTACCGCTTCAACACCTGTCTCGGATTTGAATCCTTCAAAAAGGATAGCGAAAACTTGTGAAGCGCTGTATGCATGTAACGCACACCCAATCGCTACTGCTGAAACTGTACTTGCCGCCAAAGTTAGCAGTGCTGGGACTTTCATCAACGTCAAGACAATAAGTATGACTAATGGTAAAAATGAAATCCAGTGAACAAGACCCGTTTCAGCAAGCGCTTCACGGAACGATTGGATGGTATCCAATTTCGCATCCCCTGCTGCAGGAGATAATATCGCGAAAATCCCGAACGACAAGGCAAATGCTGGAACCGTCGTCCACATCATATTACGAATATGTTCAAACAAATCGACACCCACGATGGATGAAGCCAAGTTCGTAGTATCAGATAATGGAGACATCTTGTCACCGAAGAAAGCACCTGAAACAATTGCGCCTGCAGCAATTGCTGGAGATAGTCCAAGTACGCCTGACATACTAAGCAACGCTACACCCACCGTTGCAACGGTTGTTAACGAACTTCCGATGGATATGCCGATAATTGCAGTTACAGTGAATGCAATCGCGTAAAAATAAGAAGGTGTGATCAGTAGGAACCCGGCATTGATTAAACTTGGGATTGTTCCGCTCATCATCCAGCTACTGATTAGCATGCCGATGAAGAAGAACAAAAACACCGCGCCCATACCGGCACCGGATCCTTCTGTCATTCCGTCTTGGAGTTTAGAATATGGAACCTTTTTGAGTAATCCATACCCAATTAATAGCAAAATGGAAGCTAAAATCGGTAAATGTGGAATGGACCCGAAAAAGATGATACTTACACTGATCATTCCAATGATTAAGATGATCAAAGCAATTGATTCTTTGAATGTTGGCTTAAGTAATGACTGAATGTGAAACATGGCGACGTCCTCCTCGGCTTTTGCGTACAAAAAAACTCCATTCGATCCCTAAAACAGGGACGAAGGAGTTCTCCGCGGTACCACCCATGTTGATAAGCTATTATGCTTATCCACTTCATTGGATTCAAAGAAAGCTCGTTGACGTAATTCATGAACACGAATCGCCTGGACTTGCACCGCCTGTCCAGTCTCTGCTTGCTGCTAATTCGGTCACTACTGCATCATCGCTTTGAATGTATAGTTACTATTCGGTTTGAATGATTATTGAAATCTTACCATGACATGAAAGTTTGTCAAGTCATTCAACACACTTAACTTGGTTCACAAGCGACGCCGTCTTTGTCACCATCCAACCGATTACTGTAGGCTGGATGGCCCCGTTTCACACCATTTTGGTACACTTTACGGAGTTCTGTACAGTTTGCGAACTGCTCAGTTGTGTTTGTTACAGGCTTTTTCTTGTCAGGCTTCGAACTAGAATTTCCTTTGAAAGGGTACGTTTCATTGTCGAATCCGCGATCGGTTGCATAATCTTCCAACGTCCAAATCCCGATTCCTTTTTTCTTCGCTTCGTTCTGAGCTTTTTCATAGGCATCCAAATGTCGTGTGTTCGGTGGATAGACATAACCAACTCGAGCAAGCCCTTCAGCAATCAATTTCTCCTGAACGCTTTCTCCGTCTATGTAAATATAGGCAAGCAATCGATCGTATTTATCATACTTCTGTCCGACATCGAACTCAATTTCGAGTTTACCACTATTCATCAATTCTTGGTTACGTCGCTTTGCTTCTTCCCCGAATGGTTGTTTCCCTAATCTCGGATGGTTCGTCTCTGGCGTATCGATTAGTAAATAGCGGACATTCGTTTCTTTTCCTTCGTACATGATCTTAATTGTATCCCCATCAATCGTTTTAACGAGTTCAACGGGAATCAGTCCATCTCTTGAAGGAGTTGCGTCTTCTTCTTGAAAGAAAAAGTAATAAGCACCTGCGAGTAACACCGCAACAATCAGTGCAGATAGACTCCCTTTTCCTTTGCTTTTTTTACTCGTTCTTTGTGCCATAATTATTCAGTCCTCACTCGTTTCTTCAGTGATAATAGTTTACCAGGTAACAAGTCGAAAGAAAAGCAGCTCCCCCGTAAGGCAGCTGCGGTTACTCCATTTATCGATCCCAATGACGGTGTTGAGCCACTGTATCTACAAACTGTTGAGCAAAATCATTGCTTGTAGATAGGATAATTCCTGCCGTCATTTCTACGTTAGAATCTTCTACAAATACTTGACCTTTTGATAAAATACCAATCGGCTTAAAATGCTTATAAGCTTCGTTTAGGAAGTCGATTGTATCCGTCTTAAACTTCTGAGGATTTTCAGCATCGCCACCTGCAACGACAATGGCATCATACAAAACAGAATGCATTGTTAAAAATGTTTCATCCACTTCTGCTGCCAAACCATTAGAGCCAGTTACAGTACCGTAACGTTCACTCACTAAGTCCACATTCATGCCCGCTTCTAAACAAGCTTCTACAATCGTTTCCACTTCAGCATCATCAAATTGATTGCCAATCAATATCCCGATGTGTCGAGTTTCCGGCAATTTTACTTTATTCTCTTGACTTAAAGCTGGTGACCTTTTCGTAACTGTGCTTTCCTCACTCGCACTTGGTGCATGTACTCCGACTGCATGTGCAACGGCAGAAGCGAGACCATTATCTACATGACCAAACATGTCTACGACTTGCTGACGAATGTCTTTGTTTTTCACTTTACCGACTTCAAAGCTGAATGCATCGATAATATGCTTCTTTTCTACAATCGTCATGCTGTTCCAAAACAGTTTTGCTTGAGAGAAATGGTCTTTGAACGAATCACTTCGCGCCGCGATTTTACGTCCATCCACTTTTTCCTGATAGTGAACGTATCCGCCCTCTTCTTCTGTAGAGGTCGATGGCGTGTTGTCTGCTAATGAGTTTTTATGATACGTCACTTGACCTGTGTTAATGGTCTGTCGGCCGAAGCCATCGCGCTGATTATTGTGGAAAGGACAAACTGGCCGATTGATAGGAAATTAATGGAAGTTCGGTCCGCCAAGACGAATCAGTTGTGTATCTGTATAGGAGAACAATCGTCCTTGCAATAATGGATCATTTGAGAAGTCGATACCTGGGACAACGTGACCTGGATGGAACGCCACTTGCTCGGTTTCTGCGAATACATTATCCACATTGCGGTTCAACGTCATTTTCCCGATAATTTTGACGGGGATATCTTCTTCTGGCCATAGTTTAGTTGGATCTAAAATATCAAAATCGAAATCGAATTCTTGTGAGTCCTCAATCAGCTGAACACCTAGTTCCCATTCAGCATAGTCCCCATTTTCAATTGCTTCCCATAAATCTCTTCTATGGAAGTCAGGATCTTTCCCATTAATTTTCTGGGCTTCGTCCCACACTAAAGAATTCACGCCAAGTTTCGGTTTCCAGTGGAATTTCACAAAATGTGATTTGCCTGCTGCATTCACGAAACGATACGTATGGACACCAAATCCTCCCATCATGCGCAAACTGCAAGGAATAGCGCGGTCCGACATATGCCACATAATCATGTGTGCAGATTCTTGGTTGTTTGTGACAAAATCCCAAAACGTATCATGAGCGGATGCAGCCTGAGGCATCTCATTGTGAGGCTCTGGCTTGACCGCGTGAACCAAATCAGGGAACTTTATGGCGTCTTGAATAAAGAACACAGGCATGTTATTTCCAACCAGGTCGTAATTCCCTTCATCCGTATAAAATTTCACAGCAAAACCACGGACATCCCGAACGGTTTCAGCGGAACCTTTACTACCTGCCACTGTTGAAAAACGTGTGAAAACAGGCGTTTTCTTGCCTGGCTCCTGCAAGAAATCCGCTTTCGTATAGTCACTCATCGATTCATACAATTCAAATTCTCCGTGAGCTGCATACCCTCTAGCGTGCACGACCCGTTCTGGTATCCGCTCATGGTCAAAATGCGTCATTTTCTCACGGAGATGAAAATCTTCTAATAGTGTCGGTCCACGTACTCCCGCTTTTAATGAATGCTCATCCTCTGACACTTTCAGATCTTGGTTGGTCGTCATCGATTTATTTTTGTCCTCAGTTCGAAACGTTTCAAGTTGTCGGTGTTTTTTGTTCTGTTCTTCATATTCATTTTGCAAGCTTGTCCGCCTCCATTCAAGAATATCAGTCACAAGTCTATTCCTGAACGAGAACTTACTAAACTGCTAGACACTGAAAAAAGAACCGCTTATATACCCTACATAAACGAATAAGATGCCTAAAAGAATTGAGCCCAGCATATATGTACTTGCCTTTCCCCACTCGTGAAGGCGTGACATACCTAGCACTTCTTTTATCCATGTGGAAAATGTCGTCAAGGCTCCTGTCAATCCTGATATTAGAAAGAAAGTTAGTGGAATTGAAAGGCCAAGACTTGCTACAAATCCAATTAGAAGACACCCTATCATATTCACAATAAATGTCCCTACGGGTATAGAAACATTCGAATTCAACTTTTTAGAAACGACATAGCGAATGACCGCACCTAAAAAACCACCTGCAGCAACTGCAATAACATCCAAGATCGTCATCCTTCTTGCCCCTTTCCACCAAGTTGAAATCCAAGTGCTCCGACGAACAAACCGATCAGCAAACTTACGCCCACATAGAGCATTGCCATTCCTACGTTAGATTGAAGTAATGTCATTGTTTCCATACTGAGCGCAGAGAACGTCGTAAATGAACCGAGAAAGCCTACTGTTATCGCGTCATAGGTTGTTTTGTTCACAAGTGTTTCGCGGAGGGTTCGTTCGACGAGAAAGCAAAGAATGAATGTACCTGCCATATTGGCAACGAATGTACCCACAGGAAATCCATTTGCCGCGGGAATAAGAATGCCTATTAATGTTCTTGCAAGAGCACCAAGAGCTCCTGCCACCCCAACCCAAATCAGAACTTTCATAGCTCAGCACCCTCCAACATTCGCTTTTCGAGTACAGGTTGTAGTGCTAAGCGCTTTGTAACTGTGGCAAATCGAATTTCAATAGATTCGGAATTCACTTCTAGAATTTCCCCTTTACCAAAAACTCGGTGTTTTACGAGAGAACCTGCCGCCAACAACTTTAAATCCCCAATGCCATTCGGATTCACAGGGATCGACTTTGGTGCTTGTTTTGCGAGGCTACTAGTCTGTTTTGCAACACCTGTGTTCTTTGGCAATAAAATCCCTCTTACTTCATCAACAAACTTGGAGTCTTCTTTCGATTTACCGTCTTCCGATGCATAGGACAGTAACTCAAGTCTATTTTTCGCTCGGGTCATGCCTACGTAAAATAGACGACGGGCCTCTTCCAATAATTGCGGATCTAGGAGATCTTCTTCAGAAGGTATGGTGCCTTTAACAAGATCGATCATAAACACCCTTTTGAACTCTAATCCTTTTGCGCTATGGAACGTCGAAAGTGTGACTGCTTGTCCAACCGGCTCTTGCTTCGCTTGCTGCACTGCTTCTTCCAGTGTTTTCAATTGCTCAGCAAACTCAATCATTGTCCTTGTCTGTTCAGCAATCCCCTCTAACGTATCCAAAATGCCTTTCAAGCTGTCTGCCCGGTACCCGAACTTTGTGGACATACTCACCAGACTCTCTTCGTAGCCAAGTTCGTAACGAATCATACGGATGATTTGAGCCGGTCTCCTATCCGACATTTTTTTGTAGACAGCCTGATAAGCATCGAGCTTCCTCACTTGACTGTCTTTTAGAACAGCCATCTGCTGGAATGCATCAAAAACATTCCCATCTAATGTGCTCCGTTCAAACTGCTGTAACGTTGATTTTGATAGGAACAATTGCATTTTTCCAGCGACCTTTGCAAAGATGTCTTTTCGTTCCAAGTTAAAACTGAGACGCATAAAATTCAGCACATCTTGAACGACCCAATGGGAGAAGAACTTATCATCCGCGTCTTTCATATAGAAAGGGATTCCTCTACGATGGAGTTCATTAACAAAAGCAGTAGAGGACGCATTATTTCGGAATAAGATTGCCACTTCACTCAGTTCTTCCTCTGCAAGAAGCTCATACGTCACATATTCCAACTGGTGTTTCGGATTCGTTAAACGCCTTAATACGATTGCGCCTCTCGAACCGTTTTCTGTATGCATCTTCTTATCCCATCGCTTTTTGTTACGCTTGATAAATGTTGCGGAAGTCGTCACGATTTCAGATGAAGATCGATAGTTCTGTTCCATATATAATAGTTTCGCTTCCGGATAGACAAGCTTGAAATCCATTAAATAATCCGGATCCGCGCCTCTCCATGCGTAGATCGATTGATCATCATCAGCGACGACACAAAGATTTCCATGCATCGCCGTTAAGTGTTCAACGATTTTGTGCTGAACTAGAGATGTGTCCTGACTTTCATCCGTTAAAATATAGTCAAACTTAGATTGAAATTCTGAGGCGAGATGGTCATCTGTTCGCATCGCTTGCTCAGCAGCAAGCAATAAATCATCAAAGTCGAGAAACGTTTCCTCAATAGACGCATTTTTGGTTGCTTCATAATGACGTGCAATTTTCGCCGCATGCTCAAAAGGTTCGTCCTTATCTGTCCACTTTTCACTCGCGATTATTTGGTTTTTCATGAGACTGATATACGTTGAAAGTGAATTCAACTGGTCTTCTGTCGCATTTTCTTTTAGCACATGGCGGCAAGCTGCTTTTAACGCATTTTGTTTTTGGAACCCTTCGAGCAATGTGAATTGGCGACCTTGAGATGCCAACCACTTTCTAGAAATCGTAAATGCCAAACTATGAATAGTTGAAAAATCCGCTGAAGGTAAATCAGGAAATAACATCGAAAAGCGTTTTTTCATATCTTTCGCCGACGCTTTACTAAACGTAATTGCTTTAATGCGTCTTGGTTGTACTCCATGTTCTTCTATAAGATATCCAATCCGCATGATGATCGTCGTGGTCTTTCCGGATCCTGGACAAGCAAGAAGAAGCAATGGCCCTTCTGTTGTTAGTACTGCTTGCTTTTGCACATCATTCAGTTGGATATTCAGTTGTCTTTTTTTACGTTCAAAAAAATCTTCCATCTACATCAAATCTCCCTTAAGATTACGTTCCTTTAAATTTATCACAAATCAGAGGGTATGAAGACAATATAAGTTCGATATATGAATATATGGTTTACCGTTACTTTCTGCTCTAAACAATTACCTCATCTAGCTAAGAGAATTAGTAGATCACCAATTGTCGAACACAATAAAAAAACCTCCGCAACTATTTCTGCAGAGGTTTGTTCCGTGTAACGGGTGGTAATTTAAAAGCCACCTGTTTCAAGTCGGTCATTTTGCAGATCGACTTTTTTGGTAGCACTTCCCGTAAGTGCAGTGGAAGCGACTTCATTCGTTCTTCGCTGATCATCTGTATACTCTGTTCCAGCTGCGCTACCCGTTTGACGTTTCGTCTGCTTGTCTTGATCTGTTTGCTTTTGTGACACACTCACCACTCCTTTTCTGAAGGCTCTATAGCTAGCATGTCTCAAAAGTACGTTAATCAGTCAGGTGAAATTTACCTGTTACTTAAATCGGTCACTTAGGATTCCCAATCTCATTAAATGGATAGAAACGAAACTTTACTTTTCCGACGACAGAATCTTCTTGGATGCTACCAAATATCCGACTATCCATACTGTTTGCACGGTTATCTCCCATGACGAACAGTTGACCTTCGGGCACGATGAATTCAAAGTCCTGCGTCAACCGCTCTCCCTCTAGAAGAGCATCCTTGTTGGGATCTAGGTAGTGTTCCGGATACTCTTTTCCATTAATGGATAGTTTATCATTTTCCATTTCCACTGTATCTCCAGGTAAACCAATTACTCGCTTGATGAAATCTTCATCTGCATTCGGCGCATGGAAGACGATTTTATCGAAGTGTTCGAGTGACGATATCTTTGAGATGACCACGCGATTATTATTGTGATAGGTCGGCTCCATCGATTCACCTGAAACAATAACTGGTGTAAAGAGAAACTGTCTCACGATAAATGCGACAAGTACTGCGACGATTAAGGATTTACCCCATGACCAAAATTCTTTCTTTGACTCAGCTTCCATAGTAAACCCTCCATTTATCAATTTTCAATTACATATCCAAGTGAACGTAATACATTATCAATGAATGATTTCGTATATAAAAAGACCTCTTCACGCTCAGGCTCGTGATAGACATCATGATACAAATGGCGCCATTCTTTATACTGAAACTCACTTAAATTTTGACGTTTCATCCATTTCTTCGTCTCTTTTATATCAGTCATCCGATCCTCTCCACCCGTGTGAACGAGCAAAGGTAAGTCTTGGATGGACTGTTCTGCTTGAAGACTGTTTTTCATGAATGATGTGAGCTCCTTATACCAACCACCCGTTACAACTGACCGGACATCAGATGAATGCCGTGTCTTCGGACGCTCTTCTGGGTTTTTCGTAAGTAATTCATACGAAACGCCATGATCGAGCTTCATGGAAGACGACAAGCGTGTTAGCATCGATGAAAACTTAGGTGGATGATGAATCAACGATAACCAAGGTGAACTGATTATAAGCCCAGCACATTCGATTTTTTGGCGTTGCAGCAAATGGATTATTACTGTTGCGCCAAGACCATGTGCTAACACAATGACTGGTACACTTTCTTTCAACCCTGCATCGATCATCTTCTTACTATACTCCACATACGATTCGAAGGACTCGTCGTAAGGTCTACTCTTATCGTCAGGACCATGACCAGGTAAATCACCTGTGATCACATCAAATCCTGACATTCGTAATTGCTGAATTAGCCATGCATATCGCTGATGGTCTTCATATGCGTTATGTACAATGACAATGACTGCTTTTGCTTGTCCATCTGCTTCCCATTTCCACATAGCGCTTCCCTCCATTTATTCCAATGACTATTCCCCTCTTTGTACAAGTCTTAAAACTTTGATAGGATTAGTATACAACATTGCACAACAAGGAGGACATTTTTCATGATTATTCCATACAAAGATGTATGTCCGGACATTGATGATACTGCTTTTGTCGCTGATTTCGCTGTAATTAGCGGAGATGTTACAATTGGCGCTGAATCTTCTGTTTGGTTCAGTACTGTAATCCGTGGCGACGTTGCTCCTACTCGGATTGGTAAACGAGTAAGCATTCAAGATTTGTCTTGTCTCCATCAAAGTCCTAACACGCCATTAGTCATAGAAGATGACGTCACAATCGGTCATAAGGTTACGTTACATAGTTGTACAATAAAAAAAGGCGCGCTTGTCGGAATGGGCGCTATCGTTCTAGATGGAGCGATCGTAGGCGAAGGTGCGTTTATAGGTGCAGGTAGCCTCGTACCTCCAGGCAAAGTTATTCCTCCCGGCATGTTAGCACTCGGTTCTCCAGCAAAAGTAGTCCGTCCCCTTACAGAAGAGGACCGAGCTGATATGGAGCGAATTGTCTTAAGCTACGTGGAAAAAGGTAAATCGTACAAACAGCATCAGAAATAAGAAAAGCAAGGGCGCTGTAAATCCGCTCCCTTGCTTTTTTTATGCTTACCCTTTTAGTTGAGTGATATCTTCTTTCAGTGCCAAAGCCCTGTCTGTGCGCTCCCAAGGTAAATCGATATCCGTTCTACCGAAGTGACCGTAAGCAGCTGTCTGCTTGTAAATCGGCCGACGTAAGTCCAGCATTTTAATAATTCCTGCTGGACGAAGATCGAAGTGATTTCGGACAAGTTCGACTAGACGACTCTCCGGAATGTCACTTGTGCCAAACGTATCGACTGAAATAGAAACAGGTTTTGCGACACCGATTGCATATGCTAGTTGAACTTCACAACGGTCAGCAAGACCCGCAGCGACAATATTCTTTGCTACATAACGAGCTGCATATGATGCGGATCGGTCAACTTTCGTTGCATCCTTACCGGAAAACGCTCCACCACCATGACGCGCATATCCACCATACGTGTCGACGATGATTTTGCGGCCTGTAAGACCAGCATCCCCTTGAGGACCACCAATTACAAAGCGACCCGATGGATTGATGAAATACTTAGTTTCATCATCTAACAATTCTTTTGGAACCACTGTGTCAATTACATGTTGTTTCACTTCACGCTGCAATTGCTCCAGTGCGATTTCGGGATGGTGCTGTGTAGAAATGACAATTGTATCTACACGGATTGGTTCGTTTAGTTCATTATATTCAATCGTTACTTGTGTTTTTCCATCTGGACGTAAGTAGTCGAGTGTTTCTTCTTTACGGACTTTCGTAAGTTGACGGGCAAGTTTGTGAGCCAAACTGATAGGTAAAGGCATTAATTCTTCTGTTTCGTTACATGCATACCCAAACATCAGACCCTGATCTCCAGCACCAATTGCTTCTAGTTCTTCATCGTCCATTAATCCTTCACGTGCTTCGAGGGCACAATCGACACTTGCTGCGATGTCAGGTGATTGTTCATCAATAGAAGTAAGTACGGAAGACGTTTCGTAATCGAATCCGTATTTCGCACGCGTATAGCCAATTTCCTTTACGGTTTCTCGAACCACTTTCGGAATATCGACATAGGTAGTCGTTGTAATTTCACCGATTACGAGAACCAATCCAGTAGTTATTGTTGTTTCACACGCAACGCGTGCATTTGGATCTTCTTCCATAATCGCATCCAGAATCGCATCTGAAATTTGGTCACACATCTTATCCGGATGTCCTTCTGTTACCGACTCAGATGTAAACAGTCGTCGATTTGTCATATGATTTCCTCCTTCAGCCGCAAGTTTCCTTACAGCGAACTCGTGATACGGTACTCTCGTTTTCCCAGTTTTCGTCCCGCGCCTGAAGAGAAGCGACGTTCAACGTTCACAAGGATAAAGGCAAACAATAGAAAAAGCCCTCCACTCACGTATTGCATACATGAGGAAAGGCATGAGTTTCATAGGCACCTTTCACTCTTATCGTCCAGGGTTTCCCCCTGCTTCAGGTTTGGCACCTTTTCATAGACAAGGACGTCCATGCAGGTTGCCGGGCATCATAGGGCCTGTCCCTCCGCCGACTCGGGATAAGAGTATCCGTTCAGTTATCTATGCTACGAGAAAACACGAATCTTGTCAAATTTTTTCGTGGTTCTTACTTGAGTTTTGAATTAGTATAGTTTATTATTCTTAATGTGTTATACTAATTCAAAATAAGACAGCCCGATGAACGGGCAGTAATGAAAAGGACGGTATCTACCTATGATTTCAGCTAAAAAAGATAATGGACTCAAAGAACTTCTTTCTGGATCTAATATTACACTACAGCCTTCTGTACCTGTATTAGTCGAAAAAGCAGTTTCTCGCGGTGAGGCGAAGCTTTCAGCAGATGGAGCCGTTACAGCGCAAACCGGGAAGTATACCGGCCGTTCCCCTAAAGACCGTTACATAACAGAAGAAGCGACTTCTAAAGATAAGATCGACTGGGGTTCTGTAAACCGACCGATTTCTGAGGAAAACTTCGACTCCCTATACAAAAAAGTGTTAACTCATCTACAGGCGAAAGAAGAACTATTCGTCTTCAAAGGATTTGCAGGAGCTGATAAAGCTTCACAACTGTCAATCCAAGTCGTTAATGAGTATGCTTGGCAGAATCTATTTGTTCATCAGCTCTTCATCCGCCCAACTGCAGAAGAATTGAAGATGCATGAAGCACAATTCACAATTCTAGCTGCTCCTTCTTTTAAAGCAGATCCAGCTGTCGACGGTACAGATACCGAGACGTTTGTCATCATTTCTCTCGAAAAGCGTATCGTACTTATTGGTGGAACTGAATATGCAGGAGAAATGAAGAAATCGATTTTCTCTGTCATGAACTACCTACTCCCCGAGAATGGTATTCTTTCCATGCACTGTTCTGCAAATGTTGGTGAAGACGGAGATGCTGCTTTGTTCTTCGGATTATCAGGTACAGGTAAAACAACACTTTCTGCTGATGCAAACCGCAAACTAATCGGTGATGATGAGCATGGTTGGTCAGATCACGGAATCTTCAACATCGAAGGCGGATGTTACGCGAAGTGTATCAACTTATCTCCTGAAAAAGAACCTGAAATCTTCGGTGCTATTCAATTTGGGACAGTTCTAGAAAATGTTGTTCTCAATACGGAGTCACGTATTCCTGATTATGATGATACTACATTAACTGAGAACACACGTGCAGCTTATCCAATTGACAACATCGACAATATCGTTCTACCATCGGTTGCGGGTCACCCAGAAACAATCATCTTCTTAACAGCAGATGCATTCGGTGTATTGCCTCCAATCTCGAAGTTAACGAAAGAACAAGCGATGTATCACTTCTTAAGCGGATTCACATCGAAACTTGCAGGTACAGAACGAGGAATTACATCACCTGAAGCGACATTCTCTACATGCTTCGGTTCTCCATTCCTTCCACTTCCTGCAACTGTCTATGCAGATATGCTTGGTAAGAAAATCGACGAGCACGGATCACGCGTATTCTTAGTAAACACTGGCTGGACTGGCGGCGTTTATGGAGTTGGGAAACGTATGGACTTGAAACACACTCGTACGATGGTACGTGCAGCATTATCCGGCGAATTGGATAACGTAGAAACAGAAACTTCTGCAACATTTGGTCTTCAGATTCCTAAGCATATCGAAGGCGTTCCAACAGAAGTATTGAACCCACGTCATGCTTGGAGCGATGCTTCCGAATATGATGCAAAAGCGAAAGAGCTTTCACAACTATTCAAAGACAACTTCAAGAAGTTTGGTCAAGTTTCTGAAGAGATCCTTCAAAAAGGCGGTCCAATTATTTAATAGCAATAAGAAAAGAACCTTCCGACTTTCGGAAGGTTCTTTTTTACGTTTGCGCTCTCATCCACTTAGTCAAGTCTCTGACAATTTGTGCGTTATGCCAAGATGGAAAGTGATGCGTATAATCTTGGAAATACCACGTTTCATAAGTTTTCTTATGTTCTCGAAGTGCATCTTCGAGTAAAATAGCTTGTTCAAATGAGACGTTTTCATCTTTCATACCGTGGATGATGAGAACTGGAGCAGCAATCTCTTCAATTCTGAACAACGCAGTCCGTTCCCGATATGCATCTGGTGCATTATTAGGAGAACCACCAATCACACGCTTCATCATGCGCCGCATATCCTCTCGCTCTTTATACGTAAAGACGACATCTGACACACCTGCCCAATGGACCGTTGACGCAATATCATCTCGTAAAATGGCCGTCCAGAGAGCCATAATGCCTCCCCTAGAAAAGGAAAACAAATGAACCCGTCCATCTTTCCATTTCGGACTTTGTTTTAACACATCTACTGCATTCACTGCGTCTTGAAGATCAGCGCCTGCAAACTCGTCACGCCCTTCTCCTCCGCGGTTTCCGCGATAATAAGGAGCAAACACGACAAAACCTTGACTTGCAAATTGTGCAATCCGCGCAGGACGGGCCATCCCAATATGCTGGATGCCACCTCTCATATAGACAAGTCCTTCGTAACTCCCAGCTTCTTTCGGTTCAGCAAGCATCCCTTTCACTTTTAACCTGCCAGAACTATAAGTGATTTCGGTAAGTTCTACTAAAGGTGTGGGTGATGGATAAGGGCGTTTCGAAATAATTTGGGAATCAGTGTACATGCTGCTCCACCCAATTCCTCAATTCTTTCATCCCTTTGTCCTTCATATGAAAACTTAATGTCTCACATTGGTCTAATTGTTCATCCGTTAAACAAAGAGCACCTTCTGTTTCAAACCGTTCTGCGTTTTCATCGATATCGATAACATCTGCAGTAAATACGGCTTTGCAAAATGGAGGTTCCGTGTACACGACGTACTCAGCAAATTTCACGAGATTTGTAACAGTAGCACCTGTTTCCTCCATTACTTCTCGTATCGCTGCATCTTCGATTGTTTCTCCTAGTTCTGCTTTTCCACCCGGAAACTCCACACCACGGATTTTGTGTGTGGTCAACAACCACTTACCATTGTGTTTTAAAACAACAAGGACGTGACGTGCATCAAGTTCCTGTTCACCAAAAACAAGCTCGACACGGCTTCCTTTTAGGTCGTCAAATGTTAACATTACGTGCACATCCTATCTAGCTGATCCATCCATTTACATCGTTCCTGAACCCGTTTGTGCCGCAACTCCTGGTCTAAAGAATGGTAGCTGTTCAATGAACTTCTTGGATTCATCATCCGTAAATTCATGAATTAACGCATACACTTTGTACATACGTCGGTCCACTCTGTGATTGTCACGGTCATAGTGATAAGGAACATACGGTAAATGGGATCTCAGAAAGTTAAAAAACTCTAATTCATGCGTCTGATCAAATAAGTGATGAAAAACTTGAATGTACTCCCTTGGGACATTCACAACATATTCGTAAGGTGAATCAAATTTGTGAATATTGATTTGCTGATGAGCGACTGATACATACATTGTATACGTTCCTTCTACCACAGTAATCGCATCCTTTTTGACTAGTATGGACGAATTCGAGCTGAGTATGTATTCTCCATCATACTGCATTTGATATAAAATTGAAAAACAATGCATCTCTCCTATTGGAAAGATGCATTGTTCGTTATGCTTTTATATCGATTGCCGAACCTTTAAAAGGATGTGAGGCTTCTGGCAAAGATTGCAGCATTTCAATTGCTGCGGAAGCACTCGACGTCATTGCCTTGTCCATAATCGTCATTTGCACGGTAGATTGTAGACTTCGCAATTGACTTGCCATAATGGATGAAATGTCCATATCAAACAGCTCCTCTCCACCTATTTATCGGCATGCCAAGGAGGTCTTAAAGGATTATTCCTTAATTGTTGTCTTCACCAAGAAATGCATTTAGCATCCACTGATGCTTTTCAATTCCTTGATAAATCGCATTCAAAAGATCCTCAGTCATGACATCTCCAGCTTCGCCAGCTAATTTCATGCCGTTTTTCAGGGATTTCATAATTTCATCAAAGTCATCTACAATAGATGCGACCATTTGTTCAGCTTTTTCACTGCCATTTGCTTCTTTAATAACAGACTCTGACAAATGCTCAGCCAGTGTAGCCGTCGGCTTTCCACCCAATGTTAGAATACGTTCAGCGATGTCATCCATATGCTGTGTTGCTTCATCGTATAGTTCTTCGAATTTTGCATGTAGCGTAAAGAACTGTTTTCCTTTTACATACCAATGATAATTATGTAACTTCGTATACATAACTGACCATGTGGATACTTGTGTGTTCAATTCTTTGATTAATTCTGCTGACATAAACAAACGACCTCTTTTCATGAATTTTATATAACACGTCTCTCTGTTATTTTACCACCTAACGGTATAAACTAAACGTACCATACTTTAGGAGCGGTTTATTTATGAAGAAGCTCGTTTTACTGTTCATCCGATTTTACCAAAAAATGATTTCCCCGCTGACTCCACCCTCGTGTAGATTCTATCCTACGTGTTCTCATTACGGTGTAGAAGCCGTGGAAACGCACGGTGTTCTGAAAGGACTCTGGCTAACAATAGTACGTATTTCAAAATGTCATCCTTTCCATAAAGGTGGATTCGATCCTGTTCCTGCTAAGAAGGAAAAAAACTAATAACTCTTTCAGTTGTCAAGTGCTCCCCCTTTTAGTATGATGGGTAAGTACTTTTTAAATCGTAATGATTACGTATTGGAGGATTCAGGAAGATGAAACGAAAATTACTAGGACTACTACTCCTCACTCTGGCACTATCACTCGCCGCGTGCGGTAATAAGGATACTACAGCTGATGACACAGTTGCTAATGGAAAACTGGATGTTTATACAACTGTGTATCCGTTACAGTATTTCGCAGAACGTATTGGGGGAGACACCGTTTCTGTTCAATCGATCTACCCTGCTGGAGCAGATGAGCACACGTTCGATCCTACTCAAAAAGAAATGATGAAACTGGCAGATGCAGATTTGTTTTTCTATGTAGGTCTTGGCCTTGAAGGATTTGTGGATAATGCAGAAAAGACATTGAAGAACCAACACGTTACGTTATTACCAACTGGAGACAACATCGATCCTTCTAAGTTGATGGAAGGTCATCATCATGATGCCGACGAAGAAGAGCATGCACATGGAGCAGAACATGTAGATCCACACGTTTGGATTTCACCTGTTCTAAGTCTGGATTTAGCTGCTGCAGTGCGTGATGGGCTTATAGAGAAGGCTCCTAATAACAAAGAATTGTATGAAACAAACTATGAATCACTAAAAACTGATTTACAATCTCTGGATTCCGAATTTGCAGAGATGACGAAAAATGCTTCATCCAAAACGTTCTTTGTCTCTCATGCAGCTTTTGGCTACCTAGCCGACCAATATGGATTAGAGCAAATTTCAGTTGCGGGGCTTAATACGCAAAGTGAACCCTCTCAAAAAGAACTTGCACATATAGTGGCAGAAGCTAAAGAAAAGCATGTGAAGACAATCTTATTCGAACAAAACGTCAGCTCAAAGCTAACTAAAGTTGTTCAAAAAGAAATCGGAGCCGACTCCGCCATTCTTCACAACTTGTCCGTGCTGACAAAAGAGGATCTTGCTAACAAAGAAGATTATTTCACACTGATGAAACGTAACATACAAGTATTATCTGAAGCACTTCGTTAAAAAGTCGAAGGACGAAAGGGATTTCCTTTCTCGTCCTTCGACTTTTTGTTTACTCTTCTCCATTCACGCACTCACGAAGTTTCTTTCTCATTAGTTTGTTCGAAGCATTCCGAGGTAATTCGCTTACAAAGTGAATTGCTTTTGGAATTTTATAGGAAGCTAAACGGGTTGCACAGAACGTACGAAGATCTCCTTCGCTTACCGTAGATTGGGCAACAACAAAAGCTACAGGAATAGCTCCCCATTCCTTACTAGGCATTGCACACACACCTGCTTCTAAAATTTCTGGATGTTCAATTAACACCGCCTCGACTTCGGCAGGATAGATGTTTTCACCACCAGAGATAATCAGGTCAGAACGACGATCCGCAACAAACAAAAAGCCTTCATCATCGAAGTAACCAATATCTCCTGAATGCAGCCAGCCGTTTTGTAAGGCTTGAGTATCTGCGTGGTTACCTATATACCCTTTAGTAACGTGAGGCCCCTTAATAAGGATTTCCCCTTTAATAAACGGCTCATCAACACCTTCAATTTGAATATCTGTAAAGAATAATGGTTTTCCCGCTGACCCTGATTTGCGTAATGCGTCTTCAACCGATAACGTGGCAGTTTGGGAGCTAGTTTCTGTCATTCCATACGTTTGCAAGACAGGAAGTCCGCATTGCTCTGCGCGTTTCAAATAGCTGACAGGTACAGGACCGCCACCTGCTAACAATGTACGAAATTTCGGATGTACAGTGAACTCATCATTTTCAATGACTGTTAGTAATCGTTCCAACGTGACAGCAACAACAGACATACCTGATACTTGCCCGCTGCTTATTTCTTCAGCCGCAACTGCAGCGTCAAACTTTTCGAACAAACGTACTTCGGAGCCATATAGGACTGCTCTTGCTAAAATGGAGAACCCACTTATATGAAATAACGGCATCATATGAAGCCATGAATCTCCATCATGTAATCCACTATTCAATACAGCAGATAGTGCGCTCGATGTATGATTTTCTGCAGACTGACGAACACCTTTCGGAAATCCGGTTGTTCCGGATGTATACATTACTGTCAATGAACGATCCTCTGCCCACTCTTGCTCAAGTTGAAAAGGGGTTGCTTGGGACTGCACTAGTTCGTCATATCCAATAGCACGCCAGTCTACTTCGCCTGCCTTGTCGCAGAAAGAAGCATCATATACGAGCATTTCGGATTGTGAATCGTTCAATTGGTACTCAATCTCTTCAACAGTGAGTCGTGCATTCAGCAAGACCATTTCTACACCTGCAAGCAAACAGCCATGGATTAACAGCGCCATCTCGGCAGAAGTTCCACCAAGCAAGGCTATACGGCTTCCACGTTCGAGTCCAAGTGTACGGAGTTTCCCCGCTCTATCCAAGGCTTCCTCTTTTAAATCAAGATACGTCCATGTCTGTCCTTGAAAGCTCAATGCAGAAGCATGAGGCGTCAACGCTGCCCGTTTTAATAACCAATTGGGAATCATTTTTGTACCACCTCTCCATAAAGAAAAAACTGCCCAATAGGCAGTCTTTTCGTTTCGTAATCATTAAGGGAATCGTGGGAATTGACCGAAGTCTGGTTTGCGTTTCTCTTTGAACGCATCGCGGCCTTCTTTTGCTTCGTCTGATGTGTAGTACAACAATGTAGCGTCTCCTGCTAATTGCTGAAGACCTGCAAGACCGTCTGTATCTGCATTCATTGCAGCTTTCAAGAAACGAAGTGCAGTTGGACTCATAGATAGCATCTCTTCACACCATTGAACCGTTTCGTCTTCAAGTTGCTCATAAGGAACGACTGTGTTAACTAATCCCATGTCCAAAGCATCTTGTGCTGAGTATTGGCGGCACAAGTACCAAATTTCGCGGGCTTTCTTATGTCCGATAATACGGGCAAGGTATCCTGAACCGTATCCAGCATCAAACGAACCGACTTTAGGCCCGGTCTGACCAAAGATTGCATTGTCAGCAGCAATCGTCAAGTCACATACTACGTGAAGTACGTGTCCGCCACCAATTGCATATCCTGCAACCATAGCAACTACTGGTTTCGGAATGACACGAATTAGTCTCTGGAGATCAAGTACATTCAAACGTGGAATTTCGTCTTCTCCAACGTAACCGCCATGGCCGCGAACTTTCTGGTCGCCTCCAGAACAGAATGCCTTTTCACCTTCACCAGTTAATACAATAACTCCGATACTCTCGTCGTCACGTGCACGTGAGAATGCATCAATCATTTCCATTACTGTTTTCGGACGGAACGCATTACGTACTTCCGGACGATTGATTGTTACTTTCGCAATACCTTTGTACTTTTCATACTTAATATCTTCGTATGTATGAAGTGTTTCCCATTGTCGTGTCATGGTTTTCCTCCTAGTAATAATTTTAGTTTTTCATCTCATCTAGTATTGTAGCAAATTTCTCGGGTTTTTCCACGTGGATTGCATGGCCTGCATTTTCAACACTGTAATAGGCTACATTTGGAAGCACACTTTTCATCTCTAAAGCAATCGTTTCGAACTTCAAATCGAGTGAACCCGTGATGAGAACGACCGGGTACGTTTGAATTTTTAGTACATCCCAATAAGACGGTTGGCTACCTGTACCGATGCCGACTAAGCTGTTTGCAAGACCCTTTGGATTTTGACTCATTCGTTCTTTACGTACCTCTTCCTGTTGAAAAAGAGGTAGTGATTTCTGAGAGTCGAATAGCGCCAGGTTCTCCCAATAGTCCATGAAGTCACTTAACGGTTCCCCTAGAAGACGGTACGCCAAATTTGCGTCCCGTTGTTTCCGATCCTTTCGCTCAGATTCCGTTTTGAGCCCTGGGGAAGCACTTTCTAATACTAACTTTTCAATACGCTCAGGATACGTAATGGCATACCCGAGAGCCGTTCTCCCCCCCATAGAATAGCCGACGAGTGTGAACTTCTCAAGAGCTAACTCGGTAAACAATTGTTCTAGATCTGCGGTCTGATGATCCATTGCATACGCTGAACTGTTTTCAGGGCAATCTGAACGACCATGTCCCCACAAATCCACGGCAACGGCATGAATCTTACCGTCTAGGAGTGAAATGACTGTGTTCCACGTAGCCGTACTTCCTGTAAATCCATGGAGGAACACAACAGTTGGAAGAGATGCATTCCCCGTACGTTGCACATGAATCGAATGACCATTTACGTCAATCCACTCAGAACTCATTTCGCTCGAGCTCCTCTCCGATATAACGCCATAATTCTCGGTGTGCCTGAACATTTTGCTCACGTTCAGAAATCATTTCGATTATCCGAAGTGGCGCTGTCTTCTCTTTTGTCAGTTGTGTTTCCAACTGTTCAATCGATGAAACCAACTCATATTGAATACCATACATATCCGCTATTGGTGCAAAGGACAGTCCGGTCGGTGTTCCGAAGAGTTGTTCGAAATGATTCTGAACTGACGCTTGTGGCAAGTAAGAGAAAATACCGCCACCATCGTTGTTGCTCACCATAATCGTTAAATCCATCGTTTCCATCCGTGATATTAGTAGCCCGTTTACATCATGCATGAATGACAAATCTCCAATTAAGAGCCAAGCCGGACGCCTACGCGCAATTTGAATTCCGAGTGCTGTCGAAACGACCCCGTCAATTCCATTCGCTCCACGATTTGAAAACAGTGCGATGTCTCGTTCCGTCTTTCTGAAATACGTATCCAAATCACGAATCGGCATACTGCTCCCACTAATCAGGTCGCTTCCTTCAGGTAATGATGCCAGGAAAGTACGGATGTAATCCCCTTCTTGAATCCCCTCACTGCGGAACGACTCTGTCAAAGTGGACGCCAAGTCGTTTGCCGCAGTCCACTTCTTAGTGAATGAACTCTCTTGGCGGGATTCAAAATCCATAGACAATACTTCCATCGGATTCACTTGCACATGATGCGTAGCAATACCGAGCGGATCTCGGAATATAGGTGCTTCATCCACAACGACAAAAGTTTGTGGACGGACGTTTTTCAAAAATAATGTTAACGGCTTGGAAACAGGTTGAGGTCCGATTTGAATGACCGTGTCAGGTCCTGCTTCAGCAGCGAATCCCTTATTTTTAAGAAGTGCATCATACGTGTCGATACACAGGTGCTTACAAGATTCCGGAACTTCTGTCCGTAGATTGGAAAGCGGATCACAGAGGACTGGCCAATTCATGCGTTCTGCAAACGCCCAAACCTTCGATTTATCAAACCCAGGAATCCATTCGCCCATAATTAAAACACCGCGCGTTGCCGAACCAACCAAGTTGCTTAACTGACCCTCTTGGTCTGCTGACATCGACATATGACCTGCAATCCGTTCCATAAATGTAATTGACGGCACCGGTTGCTCGAAGTCAATGAGGAGTGGCTCACGAAACGGTGCATTCAAATGAACTGGACCTTTAGGTTCTGTGAGAGCCATACCGACAGATCGTGCAATTTGCCGCTCTAAGTAATCATCTACTGCAGTAGAATCCTCAGGAATTGGGAGATCCACGTCATATTTAACATGTTCCCCGAACATTCCCATTTGACGTATCGCTTGAGGCGCTCCGACATCACGTAATTCATGCGGTCGGTCAGCTGTAATAACAATTAGCGGGACACGTGCATAGTACGCCTCCGTCACGGCAGGATGATAATTGGACGCGGCGGTACCCGAAGTGCATAACAAGATGACAGGAAGCTGTGTCGCTTTTGCAATACCTAATGCAAAAAAGCCGGCTGAGCGTTCATCTACATGTAAATGTACATCGACCTGTTCAGTTGAAGCTAATGCGTAAGCAAGTGGAGTCGATCGCGATCCCGGACTAATCACAGCATGTTCCACACCCATTCGGACGAGGCTTTCTGCCATTCTCCTCACGTGATTCGTGAGCGTTTTACGATTATCCATTTAAAGAACCTCCAAGTGCCCGTAACATCGGTCGGAATTTCACCCATGTTTCTTCGTATTCCTCGATAGGGTCTGAGTCTGCAACAATTCCCCCTCCCGCGTAAAGCCAAGCATTGTCAGTCTCTAACAATGCTGATCGTATCGCAACTGCGAATTCACCATTCCCTGAAGCATCTGTCCACCCAATAGGAGCGGCATAGTATCCACGATCCAGATCCTCTTCCTGACGAATAAGTTCCATCGCAACAGGTGCAGGAACTCCACCAAGCGCAGGGGTCGGATGAAGTGACTTAACAAATTGAAAAATACTACTTTCAGCACCCAATTTCCCCTGTACAGGCGTATGCAAGTGTTGAATGTCGCGTACTTTCAATAACTTCGGACGGGTTGCAGCCGTGTACGAAGCACAAAGCGAATCGAATACACCTGTAATCATTTCGACTACGTATTGGTGCTCTTCCCGGTTCTTTTTGTCCCCAAGAAGTTCGTCTCCAAATTGCTGATCCTGTTCGGCGCTTGTCCCTCGTTTAATGGATCCAGCGACACATGCAGAAAAAGCTTGTCCATCTTTTATTTCTATTAAACGTTCTGGAGTTGCTCCAAAAAAGAATTGTGAGCCATTCTCAAGACCAAAATTATAACTATCCCGTTGTTCATTAGCAATTGACTGAAGCACAGATGCAGGTCGGACCGATTGCTCAAATTGAATGGCCAATTTACGAGCAATGACAACTTTTTCAGCTTCACCAGTTTGGATCTTCTCGGTAATCTGTTTTACCGCTTCCAGATAATGATCTTTACGAAGTTCTTGCATCGCTAAAATAGCTGGTTTTTCAGCAGATATAGATTCTTGCACTTGTGCCATATGGATAAGTTGATCTCTTTGCTTACGAAGTGCTTCAAATTGAATAGCTGTTTCCGATTCATCAGAAATGAAGTTGATTGCAACTAGAGTTTGTCCATTTTCTATTTTCAATTGGAATGTAGGCACTGCAAATAATGCATTCGGAAAGTTCTCCCACTCGGAAGGTGTTGATGAACGCTTTTCATCAAAAGAAAACCCTCCGAATAATACAGGATCCATATCTTTCTCTTCTTTAATGAGTGCATCGCAGTAATGCTTCCAATTAGCTTCAATCGTATCGTAGCGATCTTTTCCAGGTTCGTCAGTCAGCGTCAATGCATGTCCAATTCCAACCAATGTCATTGTTTTTGATGCGTTTTCCCAATAAAAACGTTGAGATTCATCGATGAATGCCCCTGCCTCAAAAAAAGACAGTGGTGATATACCGCCCGCCTCAATTGTTTCTGTAAAGAAACGGACATGCGGCATAGCTACCGTTCGTTCTCGGCTAGGTAAGTCCGTAAGCTTCCGATTCATAGTATTCTCTCCTCTTGTGGCAATAACTTTTGTGCCAATTCTCCTTCCATTATAGCGGAAATCAGGCTACTACGCATTTATAAGAACCTGAAGGATTCCGTAATTGTGCCAAATAGAGTACAATGAGACTTGCATGTTTAAACGAAGGAGAGAAAGAAATGCAAGATACCATTAAAATTGAAACTGGCTGGAGAATGTGGTGGCAACTAACACGTCCACATACATTGACTGCGGCTTTTGCTCCTGTATTCCTTGGCACAATGCTTGCATTGCCATTTGGGAGATTGGACTTCCTTTTATTCGCTGCAATGTTACTCGCAAGTGTCTTCATTCAAATGGCGACGAATATGTTTAACGAATACTACGATTTTAAACGTGGTCTCGATACGGCAGACTCTGTCGGCATAGGTGGTACAATTGTACGCAATAAAGTGAATCCCAAAACGATATTAAACTTAGCACTATTGTTATATGGTGTCTCCGTGTTACTCGGTGTCTATATCTGCATGCAGACTTCTTGGTGGCTTGCAGTAATCGGCCTGATTTCAATGGCTATTGGCTACATCTATACAGGAGGACCTTATCCAATTGCATATACGCCGCTCGGTGAACTATTCTCTGGCGTCGTTATGGGGATGCTGCTAGTCCTGATCGCATTTTACATCCAGACAGGTACTGTAACGGAACGCGCTGTGTTACTGTCGATTCCAAGCGTCCTGCTTGTTGCTGCTATCATGATGGCAAATAACATTCGTGATTTGGAAGGCGATAAGTTAGGCGGTAGGAAGACGCTAGCGATTCTTTTAGGACGGACAACTGCAATTCGTATCCAAAGTGGATTCTTTATTCTCGCATTTGCTTGGATTATTGCTCTTGTGCTATTTGGAGGTCTCACACCATGGAGTCTACTTGTGATCCTTTGTGTGAAAAAGCCAATCACCGCAATTAAGATTTTTAAGAAGTTCGAACTTCCGCTACAAGTAATGCCTGCTATGAAATATACTGCTCAAACCAACACGTTCTTTTGCCTGTTGCTTGCAATCGGGTTACTTATTGGTCATTTGACGACAAATTAATCATAAAAGAGGCTGTTCAGAACGTCAGTGAAAACTGATTTCTGCTGCAGTCTCTTTTTTATTAACAAAATCGGAATAAATAGCACAATAAACATATACTTCCTTTTTAAAATCGTTCGAATTTCGATTCAAGAGGTTTAACAAAAGCACTAAAAAGGAATTCACTGAACTAACGGCAGATTTCAATTGTAATTAAACCGTTCTGAAACATACTAGTACGTAAATCCATAAAGGACGTGACCAACATGTTATCAAAAGAACAATTAGCAACGTTGAAAAAAGAACTGATTCGCTTACAAAACGACCTAACCGTAACTGAAAGCAGAACAGCTGTAGAAGAGAGCGCTCTTGATGAAGTCGGTGAACTTTCATCCTATGACAACCACCCCGCTGATATGGGGACTGAGTTGTATGACCGTGAAAAAGATCGTGCCTTACATGTACATGCAAGTGACGAGCTGGAGAAAGTACAACAGGCGTTAGAAAATATGAAAGACGGCTCCTATGGAGTATGTGAAGAATGTGGGAAAGAGATTCCTTTTGAACGCTTAGAAGCTGTTCCCTATACAACCTTCTGCGTGGACGATGCTGTTCAAGACATACCAGAAGATCGTCCTGTTGAGGATGAACTATTGAAGATGGCTAACACAGATACATTTGCAGAACGACGTAAAGGCGTTTACAGCGACCCAATAGACAGTTTCGAAGAGATTGCAAAGTCTGGCACATCTGAAACACCTTCAGACTTCAGCGGTGATCATGCAGATTACGATTCGTTGTATGACACATCTGTAAATGATGAAAGTACAGAGGACATCGATGTCATTGCAACTAGTAATTTGGAGGGGGAACCTTCAGGGATTGTTCGTGGTGATACTACGATTGCCTATGAAGAAGAACTCGATGAAATCGGATTGGAATCGGAACTCGGTGATATTCCGTATCACAAAAAAGACAGTTATACAGATAAATAAGAACAAAAAAAGTTCCTAGTTGCAATTTGCAACTAGGAACTTTTAAGTATGACCCCTACGGGATTCGAACCCGTGTTACCGCCGTGAAAGGGCGGTGTCTTAACCGCTTGACCAAGGGGCCAAACAAATATGGCGGAGAAGGAGGGATTCGAACCCTCGCGCCGCTCTCGCGACCTACACCCTTAGCAGGGGCGCCTCTTGAGCCACTTGAGTACTTCCCCGAAATATGGCTCCGCAGGTAGGACTCGAACCTACGACCGATCGGTTAACAGCCGATTGCTCTACCACTGAGCTACTGCGGAATAGTGGGCCTAAGTGGACTCGAACCACCGACCTCACGCTTATCAGGCGTGCGCTCTAACCAGCTGAGCTATAGGCCCAAATGGAGCGGGTGAAGGGAATCGAACCCTCATCATCAGCTTGGAAGGCTGAGGTTTTACCACTAAACTACACCCGCATAAATGGTGGCTCAGGACGGAATCGAACCGCCGACACAAGGATTTTCAGTCCTTTGCTCTACCAACTGAGCTACTGAGCCACATAGTTTTACATAGAACTATGTATTAAAAAGAAATGGCGGTCCCGACCGGGATCGAACCGGCGATCTCCTGCGTGACAGGCAGGCATGTTAACCGCTACACCACGGGACCATTTGGTTGCGGGGACAGGATTTGAACCTGTGACCTTCGGGTTATGAGCCCGACGAGCTACCACTGCTCCACCCCGCGATAATGTTAGTGAAAAATGTTGTTAACGTGTACTTAGTGAAAAATGGAGGAGGTAGAGGGATTCGAACCCCCGCGGGTTTTGACACCCCTGTCGGTTTTCAAGACCGATCCCTTCAGCCGAACTTGGGTATACCTCCATGCAATAAAAGTAATACTGGTGGACCTTGCAGGACTCGAACCTGCGACCGGACGGTTATGAGCCGTCTGCTCTAACCAACTGAGCTAAAGGTCCTTTGGATGGCGGCAGAGGGGATCGAACCCCCGACCTCACGGGTATGAACCGTACGCTCTAGCCAGCTGAGCTACGCCGCCATGAAATGGATTATTGAAATTGGTGGAGCCTAGCGGGATCGAACCGCTGACCTCCTGCGTGCAAGGCAGGCGCTCTCCCAGCTGAGCTAAGGCCCCTCTTTAAAAGATGGTCGGGAAGACAGGATTCGAACCTGCGACCCCTTGGACCCAAACCAAGTGCTCTACCAAGCTGAGCTACTTCCCGATTATTAAATAATAGTTATAAAAAATGGCGCGCCCGGCAGAAGTCGAATCCACAACCTTCTGATCCGTAGTCAGACGCTCTATCCAATTGAGCTACGGGCGCATATGAAAACACTAAACGGATTGTGTTTAATAAATTTTAGTGGAGCGGAAGACGGGATTCGAACCCGCGACCCCGACCTTGGCAAGGTCGTATTCTACCACTGAACTACTTCCGCAAAGGAGATGCGGGTGAAGGGACTTGAACCCCCACGCCCGAAGGCACTAGATCCTAAGTCTAGCGCGTCTGCCAATTCCGCCACACCCGCATATATTGTAGTCCTTCAAAATTCAAAGAAATGGTGAGCCATGCAGGATTCGAACCTGCGACCCTCTGATTAAAAGTCAGATGCTCTACCAACTGAGCTAATGGCTCGTACTAAGTGGTGCCGGCGAAAGGACTTGAACCCTCAACCTACTGATTACAAGTCAGTTGCTCTACCAGTTGAGCTACACCGGCACAAAGTATGGTGGAGGATGACGGGCTCGAACCGCCGACCCTCTGCTTGTAAGGCAGATGCTCTCCCAGCTGAGCTAATCCTCCATATATCACGCATTGCTGCGTTTGCCTGGCAACGTCCTACTCTCACAGGGGGAAGCCCCCTACTACCATCGGCGCTGAAGAACTTAACTTCCGTGTTCGGTATGGGAACGGGTGTGACCTCTTCGCCATCATTACCAGACAAATGTGCTTGTCCCTTTTCAAGGACATTTACTATTATACACTATATTGTATGCAATACGCAAGTGTTTTTTTTGAAAGAACTTTTGTTCATTCAAAACTGGATAAAATCAACATTGAATTCAAGACAGCCTTACGGCTCTCTAACTTATATTTGGGAAAGTCCTCGATCTATTAGTATCTGTCAGCTCCACATGTCGCCATGCTTCCACACCAGACCTATCCACCTCATCATCTTTGAGGGATCTTACTTACTTGCGTAATGGGAAATCTCATCTCGAGGGGGGCTTCATGCTTAGATGCTTTCAGCATTTATCCCGTCCACACATAGCTACCCAGCGATGCCTTTGGCAAGACAACTGGTACACCAGAGGTGTGTCCATCCCGGTCCTCTCGTACTAAGGACAGCTCCTCTCAAATTTCCTGCGCCCGCGACGGATAGGGACCGAACTGTCTCACGACGTTCTGAACCCAGCTCGCGTACCGCTTTAATGGGCGAACAGCCCAACCCTTGGGACCGACTACAGCCCCAGGATGCGATGAGCCGACATCGAGGTGCCAAACCTCCCCGTCGATGTGGACTCTTGGGGGAGATAAGCCTGTTATCCCCGGGGTAGCTTTTATCCGTTGAGCGATGGCCCTTCCATGCGGAACCACCGGATCACTAAGCCCGTCTTTCGACCCTGCTCGACTTGTAGGTCTCGCAGTCAAGCTCCCTTATGCCTTTGCACTCTACGAATGATGTCCGACCATTCTGAGGGAACCTTTGGGCGCCTCCGTTACTCTTTAGGAGGCGACCGCCCCAGTCAAACTGTCCGCCTGACACTGTCTCCTGCCCGGATCACGGGCAAGGGTTAGAAGTCCAATACAGCCAGGGTAGTATCCCACCATTGCCTCCTCCGAAGCTAGCGCTCCGGTCTCTTAGGCTCCTACCTATCCTGTACAGGCTGCACCGGAATTCAATATCAGGCTACAGTAAAGCTCCACGGGGTCTTTCCGTCCTGTCGCGGGTAATGCGCATCTTCACGCATATTATAATTTCACCGAGTCTCTCGTTGAGACAGTGCCCAGATCGTTACGCCTTTCGTGCGGGTCGGAACTTACCCGACAAGGAATTTCGCTACCTTAGGACCGTTATAGTTACGGCCGCCGTTTACTGGGGCTTCAATTCAAAGCTTCGCTTGCGCTAACCTCTCCTCTTAACCTTCCAGCACCGGGCAGGCGTCAGCCCCTATACGTCACCTTACGGTTTTGCAGAGACCTGTGTTTTTGCTAAACAGTCGCCTGGGCCTATTCACTGCGGCTCTCTCGGGCTATTCACCCTACCAGAGCACCCCTTCTCCCGAAGTTACGGGGTCATTTTGCCGAGTTCCTTAACGAGAGTTCTCTCGATCACCTTAGGATTCTCTCCTCGCCTACCTGTGTTGGTTTGCGGTACGGGTACCTCCCACCTCGTTAGAGGCTTTTCTTGGCAGTGTGAAATCAGGGACTCCAGGGTATACACCCCTTGCCATCACAGCTCAATGTATTAGAAACGGGATTTGCCTCGTTTCACACCTCACTGCTTAGACGCGCATAACCAACAGCGCGCTCACCCTATCCTTCTGCGTCACCCCATCACTCAAACGGTGGGGAGGTAGTACAGGAATATCAACCTGTTGTCCATCGTCTACGCCTATCGGCCTCGACTTAGGTCCCGACTGACCCTGAGTGGACGAGCCTTCCTCAGGAAACCTTGGGCATTCGGTGGAAGGGATTCTCACCCTTCTTTCGCTACTCATACCGGCATTCTCACTTCCAAGCGCTCCACCAGTCCTTCCGGTCTAGCTTCAACGCCCTTGGAACGCTCTCCTACCACTGACACCAAAGGTGTCAATCCGCAGTTTCGGTGATTCGTTTAGCCCCGATACATTTTCGGCGCAGCGCCACTCGACCAGTGAGCTATTACGCACTCTTTAAATGATGGCTGCTTCTGAGCCAACATCCTGGTTGTCTGGGCAGCGCCACATCCTTTTCCACTTAACGAATACTTTGGGACCTTAACTGGCGGTCTGGGCTGTTTCCCTCTCGACTATGGACCTTATCACCCATAGTCTGACTCCCAAACATAAATCATCGGCATTCGGAGTTTGTCTGAATTCGGTAACCCGGGATGGGCCCCTAGTCCAAACAGTGCTCTACCTCCGAGATTCTTAACGTTTGAGGCTA